>JAFNAS010000003.1 GCA_017860295.1 Bacteroidota bacterium
TCGACAAAAAGAATATCAATGATGTCAATGATCTCTATGGTTCTCGTGAACCGAATTTGTTTAATTTCTAATCGTGTCCTTTTTTAGTGGACACTCATGCGTTACTATCAGAAAATATAAATTGAAATCGTCTGTACTAAATAAAATCTATCTACTGGTTCCCCGTGCAGTTAAGTAGTTTTACGGTGCAAATTAAAGGAGAATAGGGGGGGATACGGTGTCCGTCGCCACTTACTCCATAACCCAGAATGGAGGGAAAAATAAAATCAGCTTGCTCTCCGATATTCATTTTACGCAGTGCCATATCAAGGCCGGTAAAGCTTTCACCTTTGCCTAGTCGGATAGTTGTCCGGCGGGGAGAGTTGAGGTTGGAATAACAAAACTTGCCCTCGAGTAGTGCAATGGAATATTGGTAGGTCACGATCGGTTGCGATTTGGCAATAGATTTCCGCTCTTTCAGAAAACCGGAGCACCAGAAGCCGAGACTGTCTTTGGTTAGTTTTAGTCGTTTTTTTGCGATGTATTGCTCTATTTGTCGGGTTTCGTTGTTGACGATCGCTTTGTTAAGCGTGATGAGGTTTTCTTTTTCTTGATCGGGAATCGGAATGTTGGCCGGTATTTGGGGTTGTTGCCTGCAAGAGGTGAAAAAGAATACCAACATGCAACTGCCGACGATAACAAAAAGACGGACGATCGAAATAAACTTCATTTATGTCAGTTTTACTCTCCGATGATTTTTACCAGAACGCGTTTTCTTCGCATGCCGTCAAATTCACCGTAAAAAATTTGCTCCCATGGTCCGAAGTCGAGTTGTCCTTTGGTAATGGCAACCACCACTTCGCGTCCCATTATCTGGCGTTTGAGGTGAGCGTCGGCATTATCTTCAAATCCGTTGTGACGGTATTGGCTATAGGGCTTTTCAGGAGCCAGCTTCTCAAGCCAGACTTCCATGTCGTGATGCAATCCGCTCTCGTCATCGTTGATGAAAACACTGGCGGTAATATGCATGGCATTTACCAACACCAAGCCCTCTTTTATTCCGCTTTCGCGCAAGCAAATCTCCACCTGTGGCGTGATGTTGATAAACTGACGCCGCTGTGTTGCTTCAAACCAGAGTTCTTTGCGATACGATTTCATGCTTGATTTATCGGATTAATCTTCCGACTTGTTGGTGACGTTTTTATATATTTTATAAATATAGTACCCGAGTGCAATGACCAGCACAACGAGTACGCCGGCGTCGATGTAATGACTGTAATGCATCACGCTGTCCCAGTTTTGTTTCAGCTTGTATCCGAGAAAAGTGAGAAATGCATTCCAGATACCGGCTCCCAGTAGGGTATAAATGCAAAATTTGATAAAGTTCATTTTTCCGGCACCGGCGGGAATGCTGATAAAGTGACGAACCACAGGAATAAAACGGGAAATAAAAATAGTGATTTGCCCGTGACGGGTAAAAAAACGCTCTGACAATTCAAGGTGTTTTTCTTTGAGTAGAAAAAACTTACCAAATTTGATGATGAATGTTTTTCCGCCGTAATATCCTATGGCATAAGAGATAACTGACCCTGTCAGGCTTCCGAGGGTAGCAAAGAGTATAATGCTTGTCCAGGTTAGCGTGCCGTCGACAATGAGAAACCCGGCAAAAGGCATTACCGCTTCACTCGGAACCGGGAAGAACATGCTTTCGAGCATCATTAAAACAAAAATGCCCGGATATGCACTTGCACTGATGATTGATACGGCTATGGCGGCAATACGCTCGGTAATTCCCATGAATAACGAAATCTTTGTTTGTTAAGTGCCTGATTGCCCTTTGGAGGTATTTCCGGCACGGTAAATGAATAGTTTGTTTGTGATTTTAATGCTTGTGTAGTAACTCTTTTGCTTCCGGACAAATATCCAAAAATATGGATGAGGCCTCGGGGTTCAGATCCAGTGCCTTGTGAAGCAGCGGAATGGTTTTTTCGAAATCGCTGAGTTTATAGTAAGCAATGGAAAGGAACAAGTTGATGTTTTCCAACGCGCTGTCTTGCTTGTACGCTTCCAAATAACAATCCAGAGCCGATTGGTAGAGCGCCATGTCGATGTAAATGTTGCCAAGTGCCACCCATGTGTCGGGCTGTTGTTGTTCCAGTTTGAGCGATTTTTTATAGGCTTTTTCTGCCTCTTTTACCCGGTTGGTGTTAATGTAAGCTTCCGCCAGATATACCCATGTTTCGAAATTTTCGGCATCGAATTCTAACGACTTGAGCAGGTACCGGATACTATCTTCGGGAACTTCAAGTTCGAGACTGCAAATTCCCATTCCCGACCATGCATCGGAATTCTGCGGATTTATTTCCAATGCTCGTTCGTAACAGTTCTTTGCGTTGGTATAATCGTCCAGTTTTTCATAGCATTCGCCCATAAATACCTGTAAAATATCTGGATATGCAACTTTTGTTTCGCAATGACGATAACATTCGAGCGATTCTTTAAAACGGTTGAGATGGAAAAGAGTGTTCCCTTTTTGCAACCAGCCGCCAAAATCATCATCGTCAATAACGGTGACAAAATCGAATGCATCAAGTGCTTGCTGGTAATTTTCCCGGTTGAAATAGACCAATCCCAAATTGAACCATGATTCGACGGAATAGGCATCAATATCGATAATCCGGTTGTAATACTCAATGGCGGTGTCGGGCTTGTCTGTTTGTTCGTAACAAAACGCCGCGTCCTGCAACAGATCGATATCCTTCGGGTCTTCTGTCAGTCCTTTTTCAAGATAGATTAATGCTCTTTTGTAGTATCCGTTGGAAATATAAACATGTGCAATGTCGAGGCAGAGGTTGGCTATGTCAGACTGCGTATTATCTGCCAAGCTGGAAAAAACAAGGTGAGCCTCCGATTCGTGGTTGAGGCGCAACAAAGCTTCCCCTTTCATCAACTCGGTTTCCGGGTCGTTGGAAGAATGCGTGCGTTCAAGGATCTGGAATGCCTTGCGAACCTCGCCCGAAGCCAGATATACCTTTGCCCGTTTGGCTTGCAAAGCCGTGCTTCCCGGATGTAGGCTGATACCCAAATCAATAGCTTTGGAGGACTCTTTCGGTTGTCCGCAGTTGAGATAGTAATCAATAATAACTTCCAACTCTTCCACATCGAAATAACCCACCGTACGGTTTTGTATCGCCTGTTCATAGCGACGCACCACCTCTTGCGATTCTTCGTCGAAGATAAAATCCTGATTATAGCCCTTCATTTACACACTTTTGTTTTCAGTGCAAAGTTACGGTAATTTGCTGAAATCTCTGCTTTTTTGCGCTCTAAAAGTTATTAACAAATTGGTTTTCAGTGAAAGTGGCAGGATAAGCGTGTTGTTGCGATCTTTTTTGATAGGTTCGTTCCTATTCTCATCCAAAATCGGCGTTATTTTTCTCCGTTGAACATCCAAGCTTTTTGTTTATTTTTGTAGGATAAATTTAACGAAATGGAAACCTTGAAATCTCTCTTTACGCAGACCACCAGGGAGGCGTTGGAAGATGTATATGAATTGCCGTCATCGGGCAGTAACCGTCGTTATTTTAGACTGACGGGCAAAAAACAGGTGTTGATAGGGGTGCTGGGGACTTCAATTGAAGAAAACAAAGCTTTTTGGATGCTGGATACTCATTTTCTTTCCAAAGGACTGCCGGTGCCGGAAGTGTTGGCTCATTCTGAAGATTTTCACTGCTATTTGCAGAAAGATTTGGGCGATAATCTGCTTTTTAATGCTATTGCCAAGGGGCGGAGTTGTGGTCGTTTTGATGATGCGGAAAAAGCATTACTTCATAAAGTGATTGCAAAACTTCCCGAATTTCAGGTTCTGGGCGCACAAGGACTTGATTTTTCACATTGCTATCCCCAGCCAGAGTTTGATAAACGGATGATATTGTGGGATTTGAACTATTTCAAATATTGTTTTCTGAAAGCTACCGGATTGGAGTTTAATGAAAGTCGGTTGGAAGACGATTTCGAAAAAATGGCAACGGCGTTACTTTGCGATCAGACAACAACGTTTTTGTACCGCGATTTTCAGTCGCGAAACGTGATGGTTGTAGATGGAGAACCCTATTTTATCGATTTTCAGGGTGGCCGAAAAGGGCCTGTTTACTATGATGTGGCTTCATTTCTATGGCAGGCCAAAGCACAATATTCCGACGAACTACGGGAAGAGCTCTTGCAAGTTTATCTGGATGCTCTACGAAAACTGATTTCGGTTGACGAGGAAAATTTCAGAGCACAACTACGGCATTTTGTGATTTTTCGTACAATGCAGGTGCTCGGAGCGTATGGCTTTAGAGGATACTTTGAAAAGAAACCTCATTTTATGCAAAGCGTTCCTTTTGCAATCGACAATTTACGCCGCATATTGGCCGATGGCGAGGTGTCCGAATATCCCTATCTGAGTGAGGTATTGCGGCAGTTGACGCACATGAAACAGTTTTCCGATTTGAGCGGAACCCGCAAATTGGAGGTGTCGATTTATAGTTTTGCTTATAAAAAAGGTATTCCCGACGATATGTCGGGTAACGGAGGAGGATATGTCTTTGATTGCCGAGCTATCAATAACCCCGGTAAATATGAACATTACAAGCATTTTACAGGACTGGACAAAGAGGTAATCGATTTTCTGGAAGAGGATGGTGGTGTGGTTAATTTTCTCGATCATATCTACCCTCTGGCCGATGCCCATGTGCAACGTTATATCGAACGGAAATTTTCGCACCTTATGTTTTCGTTCGGATGCACCGGAGGGCAACATCGTTCGGTATATTGTGCTCAGCATCTGGCCGAGCATATTGCCAAAAAATTTGATGTGAAGGTGTCGTTGTTTCACCGTGAACAAAATATAGAAAGAACTATCTGACCGATGAAGGCGCTTGTTTTTGCAGCGGGCCTGGGTACTCGCCTCAAACCGATGACAGATACGATGCCGAAGGCGTTGGTCCCCATCGACGGAAAACCTTTGTTGGAGCATGTTTTGCGCAAGTTGATTGCGAATGGGTTTGACGAAATTATTATTAATGTGCACCATTTTGCGGATCAAATTATCGCTTTTCTCGAGAAAAACGATAATTTTGGCATACGTATTGTAATTTCGGACGAACGAGAGGCTTTGCTGGAAACGGGAGGCGGCATCAAAAAAGCGTCCTGGTTTTTTGATGACGGAAAACCTTTTCTAGTTCATAATGTTGACATTCTTTCTAACATCGATTTTGAGAAACTTTATCGTTATCATCTCGAGCATCAGGGTGTGGCAACGGTGGTGGTAAGCGAACGGGATACGGCTCGTTATCTTCTTTTTGATGACGATTTACGGTTGAATGGATGGACAAATGTCAAAACAGGAGAGGTGAAATCGCCTTTTGAAGCATTGGATATTTCATTGTGTCGCCGACTGGCATTTTCCGGTATTCATGTCTTATCACCTCAAATTTTTGATCTGATGGCAGGTTGGAATGGAAAATTTTCAATAATTGATTTTTATCTGGCAATTGCATCACAAACCGAGATAAAGGGATTTGTCCCTTCAAATCTGCACATGATTGATGTGGGTAAAATAGATTCATTGTACAATGCCGAATTGTTTTTAAATAACAGTTTATGAAGAAAATCATTTTTTTGTTCTGCTTGGTTCTGCTGGTAGCTTGTCAGGGTAAAACCGACAGCAGTCTGATTGTCGGTGTGTTGAAAGGCCCGTCTGCTATCAGCGTCTCTCAGTGGTTGGATAAAGAACCGGTTGTGAAGGGTCAAAAAATCAGGGTTGAGATATTTGATGAAATTTCTGATTTGCAGGCAAAAATGATTCAGGGTAAAGTTGATTTTGCGGTGTTGCCTACTACTGTTGCCGCGATTTTGTATAATAAGGGCGTGGGCTATTGCATGATTGCCTGTCCGGTGCAAGGTTCTGTCAGTGTTGTTTCGTCCGATTCTATAATCCGGTTCAAAGATTTGAAAAATAAACTGGTTTCTGTTTCCGGGCAGGGCACAACTCCTGATGTTTTGTTTACATTATTAGCTGCTAAATATGGTTTTCGTAACAAGGAACTACAGATTGATTATAAGATAGGAACCCATCCCGATTTGGCTCAAGCTGTGGTTATGGGCAAAATTAAAACCGCATTGTTGCCCGAACCCTTCGCTACAATGGTGTGTATGAAGAATCCATCGGTTAAAAGCGTTATTAGCCTGAGTGAAGAATTGGAGAAATCGGATAGTACCTTGCTTTTTGCTATGACGGCGTTTGTTGTCCGAAAATCATTGATCGAAAAAAATCATGCTATGGTTGACTCTGTTTCCAATCGTTATCAGTTAGCAGTGCAATGGTTGCGACAGAATGTTTCCAGAGCGGCTGATGTAGCTGTGGAAGCGAATATTTTACCGACTAAAGATATTGCTCTCCGAAGTATACCCAAGTGTAATGTGTGCTATTTGAAGATGTCTGATAATGCTTCGCGTGTTTCTAAGTATCTTCAGATTTTCTTTCATTTCGATCCGAAAACGGTTGGCGGAAAACTTCCTGATAGAAGGTTTTATTACGGTATCTAAATAAATGCGGTGGGCGTAACTCATGATCAAAACGGCTGTTTTTTCAGGAACTTTTAATCCGATACATCTGGGGCATCTGGTGCTGGCTAACTATTTATGCGAGTTTACAGAGGTGGAAGAAGTATGGTTGATGGTGAGTCCTCTAAATCCGTTGAAAGAACCTGATGTAGCTGTCGATAGTAAGATCAGGTACGAAATGACTTGCCTTGTGGTAGACGATGATAGACGGTTGTTTGCTTCCGATTTTGAACTGAACATGCCGTTGCCAACCTACTCGATACGAACGCTCACCGCTCTGCGTGAATCGTATCCTGATCGCGAATTTTCGTTGCTGATTGGGGCGGATAACTGGCAGGTTTTTCATAAATGGAAAGAGTATCGGAAAATTCTTGATGAGTTTTCCATTTGGATTTATCCTCGATCGGGTTTTGATATTGACATTCCGGTTGAGTTGTCTTCAGTTAAACTTTTACCGGCTCCTTTGGTCGAAATCTCGTCGACTTTTGTACGAGAGTCGGTGGCGAACGGGCATAATATGCGTCGGTTTGTTCCCGAAATTGTATGGAAATATATTCAGGACAATCGATTGTATGGTTATAGTGATAGTCGGGAATAGAAAAGGTAAATTTATAGATACAATAAATATTGTTTTGTCAAATAGTTTAAAATTCAAAAATTTACAAATGAAAAGAACGTTTTTAATGGTTGCGGTTGTCGCAATGGTTTTTGCAACCGCCGAAGCGAAGAATCCAAAAAAGGCAGAAGCTAAAGCGGTTTCTCAGGAAAAAGTTTTTAATAACAACATCGATTCTATGAGTTATGCTCTTGGGCTGAGTTTGGGGACGGATTTTTCGAAAAATATCAAAAGTATTCCGGGTGGAAAATGTAATGTCGACTTGTTAATCAATGCGTTTTCTGTAGCTCTGAAGGGTGATTCGGCGTTAATGTCGAAAGATTTTGCCAGTACCTATTTTCGTTCGTATATGATGGTGGCTCAGGCAAAAGATGCTGCTTTAAAGAAAGCTGCCGGTGAAAAATTTCTGGAAGACAACAAAAAGAAAGAGGGAGTACAAACAACCGCCAGTGGTTTGCAGTACATTATTTTGAAAGATGGTAACGGAATCAAACCTAAAGCGGTGGATACCGTTGTTGTTCACTATGTCGGCACATTGATCGACGGAACAAAGTTCGATAGTTCGATTGATCGTAAAGAACCGGTGACATTTCCTCTGAACCGGGTCATTAAAGGTTGGACGGAAGGTGTTCAATTAATGTCGATCGGATCCAAGTATAAATTCTTTGTGCCCTACACATTAGGTTATGGAGAGCAGGGTGCCGGTGGTGGTGTAATTCCTCCGTATGCAACGCTGATTTTTGAAGTAGAACTTCTCAATGTGAAACCATACAAAGAACCGGTCAAAGTAGAAGAGCCTGCTAAACCTGCAGTAACCAAAGCTCCTGCTAAAACAGTGAAAAAAACGGCAGCAAAAGGCAAGAAGTAATTCGGGTTAAAGATAAATAACGAACGCCCCTATATCGGAAGATGCAGGGGCGTTTTTTCTCTTTGCCAGCGACAAAATTGCATAGCTTGTAAAAAACTCTTTATTTTTTCTCTTTATTAGGCAAGGGTTTCTACTAACATTAATATTATTGGCTCGTGAAATAGTTGTCGGCCAATATGAAATAAGCTCTATTTTTCTCTTTAGATTTTGTTTTTCTATGCAACTGACTATCAGTGCCGTTGATTATCTGGCTTGTGTCACATTGGATTATGCTGGCAAGTTCATTTCACAATGAACGGGAGTACTCTTCGGAGCGTGAGTCTGTCTGTCTTTTTCCGAAGATGATTTCTTTACCTGAAAATGTTTGCTATATCCGTAGCGATGCTATTCGATCATACAAGGAGTATCACGGCGGATGCCCTTTTGTTAAAAAGTATTATAGATCTATCTCTTTACTATCGACTTGTGAATGTTTCCCATAACGGTATTGGAACAATGCAACCTGTAATTTTTTTGTGTTCGATTTGACGGGTGCAATCATCACAAAATGCATTTTAAGGGTATCCTGTTCTGTCACCGCATTCTTATCCCGGGTTTTCTGATCTTCCCAGGTGCCGGAATTAGCATAAATACAGGGAGCTCCATCGAGATTTGTATATGACTTGATCATCGGGATGTGTGTATGCCCAAAAACTACAATACGAACGTTAGAAAGCGGATTGCGAAAATACTGAGTGCTTGCCTGATCATCAATATATTGCGTTTTCAGACTACCCACTATTGCTTTGTTGATATCCGTCATCACCATTACGTTGTTGTATTTCTCCCTCTCATTCCAGTTGGTTTGCGTAAACAATCCATTATAGAGATTCATCCGAATACTGCCGTCGACGCTGTTGTAGGGAAGAATGTCATTAATAGCATACGTTTTTGTGTAGTTGCCTATATTTGTCTTTATAATGGGGTCGCTGAAATTATCTTTTACGTAAATTACTCCTTCCATTACAGTCTTCCATAGTGTGTAATAGATGTATTTGCTATACTGCTCGGCATCGCCCGGATTGTTGAGCACTACCACAGGCACTTTTGTCGCGGCAGCCTGTGTAGTCGGGTCGGTAAATGAATTGGCTGCTATGCGGGCGAAGAAATAACCAGGGGCCAGCGTCGCGCCCGGAGCATCGGCCTCATTTGCCATCGGAGTAAGCGCACAGAAGAAATCGTAGCGATGACCATGCTCGATAGCAATCTGATCATAACCATCGGGGTGATAGGTTCCGATACCGTACTTGTCACTTCCATCGCGGGCCTGATTCACTCCCGGTATGGCAATATTGACATTTTCAGGCGTGATTCCCATGTCGTGATTTCCGGGAATATAAGTGAGCTTGATTTTTTTATCCTGAATAATGCCGTTCAGTACGTCAAAAATACTCTTATTGGCGGCTACGGTTTTTTTGATAAAAGAGGCCTGCGAGCCGCCGCTATAAGTGTCTGCGCGCGTCGGAATATACCATTCGTCAAACATATCGCCGGCAATAACCATCTCCCTGATCGTGTTCGATGAACGAACTTCGTTGAGAAACTGCTGTAGCCGCTTCAGATGTTTTATGTTTTCAGAGTACGTCAGGTCGTTTCCAAGGTGAAGATCGCTGATAACAACAATTTTATCCCGCACATTATTACTGCTTTCGCTGGTAGTGTCGAACGGGTTTGCCGTAACGGATCCTTCATTTGTTTTACTGCACGACATTACACAAAGACTCGATGCAATACATAAGAATACAAGGTAATGTTTTTTCATGCAATAAATATTTGGGCAATAAAGGACTTTGCTCTACACAGGCAATTGATCGATGATTCGTTATAATTATGCTGACTCTTTGTGCCGAAAAATGCTGATAATAAGTGTTTGGGTAGTCTGTGAAAATTTAGACTGTACAACAAGGGAGTGACAACACACTTAAAATTTAATATGCAAATGTATGAAAAAACAGACTCATGCGTGTTTCATATTTACAAACCTGTTGTACCATATTTACAGAATTTATTTTTTACTATTGTATTATTCTGATTTTCAATTGTTATTCTTGTGCGGCAAGCGATCGTTTGTAATCGATTTTGTTTGTGCGCCGATGGCGGTATGCTATTCCAAACGGGACTTTGTCTGTTTAATTTGCTTGCATCTGTCGATTGTTTTTTGTGTTTGCCTTTTAGTTGAAACGTAATGAGTGTGAAACGACAGGAAGGTACTGATTCCTTTGCGGGTAATTTAGCAGAAGCTTAATTAAAATTTGATATTATAATTCCTTAAATTCGTATATTTGTAAATTAGATTTTTTTGCCGGGCATCTCTTGTTATTTGGCATTTGAGGATACGTATGGCAGATGCAAAATAGTATACTCCTTCGTTGATCATATTTAATTGTTACCTGTAATGCAGCATTTATATATAGCTACAGTCTTTGCCGGCGCATTGGTGTGCTTGCTGGCATCTCTGTTGCTGTTTGCCCGTTGTAAGGCGGGAGAACGCTCCCGTATTATTCTGGCTGTTATTGTCTCCTTCTCCGTGTATAATTACATTACCCGGTTTATTGCACTGTGTAATGGCGATGTGCCTGAAATAGTAGTTTCTGCAAAATTGTTGTTGCAGGCAATTTTTATGGTCATATGTTACGTTATGTATCCGATAGAGGTTATTGCTCCCGGTTGGCTAAATCTCTGGAGGATCGTGAAACTCTATTCCGGTTGGTTGTTTTTGCTGTGTGTTTACCTTGTCTCGTTGTGGGCGGGCGTGCAGTATACATCCTATAATTCGCTTTTAGAGATGTTTGCACATGCCGATCGGTTTGAGGTTTGGTTTCGTCTCTTGCTCGCCCTGCTGGTATTCAGCCCCATCTTTGTCGTTTTATTTATGCACCGAACGACACTTTATCGTAATGCCGATCATGTCTGGATAAGGAAATATATTCTTGTTTTATTTATCAATATTCTTGCATATATTCTGGTGGTGATGTTTAACCACCCGGTATTCAATATAGTCTATTATTATATCAGTGTCGGATGCAGTCTCTATATCGTTTATATGGAGCTTTTTGATAGATTGATAGGAAAATCGGTGGAGAAGAGTGTAGCTGAAGAGAAACAAACACAGATGGAGGTGGCTGTGGAAGAGGACGAAGAGGCTTTGTTGGAAAAATGTGCTATCGAGCAACGAAATGCCATCCTGATTGAGCGATTGGATGCGTATATGAGAAAAAGCCGTGCCTGGCGAAATCCGGATCTCTCTCTTAATACATTAGCTTCCGAACTTTTCACCAACCGAACAACTCTTTCGCAGGCTATGCGCGAAAACGGATATGAAAATTATACGCATTATGTCGGACGGTTGCGTATTGATGATTTCCTGCAACAGATTGAATCCGGACAATCGGATAATTTTCAGGAGGCTTTCTTTTTTGTCGGATTTCGCTCGCGGGTTACTGCTTTGCGTAACTTCCGGCAGTTTGTCGGAATGACCCCTTCGGAGTATTTTCAAAGGAAAGAAACGGGGATGGAAGAAGATGCAGTGGAGTAATGACACTCCGAAGATACGATCAATTTCTGAGCAGTTTGTGCCTTTTATTGCGGGTAAGTCATTGACTGATTCGTCTTCGGATTACACAAAACAGTAAAGCTGGGGGCTTTAGTGGTAGTCCCGCCGGGAATCGAACCCGGATCTAAAGTTTAGGAAACTGTTTTGCGTATGTTTATAAAATACACGCATATAATCACATACTTGTACTTGTGAGTTTTATGGGTGAACTATTGGTGAACAAATGTGCGATTTATGACTTTTGATTGGTTGCCTTAATTGTGCTTCTCTAAAGTATAATTTCTACATGGAAGGAAGTTTTTAAATCCGTTCCAAATATTCTTCAAAGGTAGTAATGTAATTTGAATGCCGAGCTATAAAAATTAAAACGCCAAACGAGAATTAATCGTTTGGCGTTTATCTTGTGAATTTTGAAATAACAACTTATTTCAAAATGACTTTGTGTATCTCTTCAACTCCTGCTTTAATTTTAATTTTGATTGCATACACTCCTTTGGGCATAGCGCTTACGTTCAAATTTGTTCCGCCTTGATCAAAAGATCCTTGTTGTTTGGTAGATGAGTTCTGAAGGCTACTTAATTCGTAGCTAACAGTTTGATTTTCAATTGTGGGGGCCGTATTTTTTAATTGCACAGTTAAAGTTCCTGTAATGGTATTGCTAACATTATAATAGCCAGAAGAACAAAGTATTTCAATAAACCCAGAACCTAACATAAGACCTGAACCTGCATAAATGTTACAGTAAAGATCAAATATTCCGTCCCCATTAAAGGTAATCGTGTTGGTGTTGCCATTGATAAATTGTGTGTCGCGGCTGGTGTTATTTTCATCAATATACCATTCATATGTATAATTAGAATTAGATGGAGAACATGTATAAGTATGAGTGGATCCGGGACTAACCATATCATCACCATTAATTGATGCAGATACGATGTATGAAGATCCTGTAACACCTACAGCGTACCAAGCAGATATAACAGAAGATAATTGTGTGGAATTAGAACCGAAAGCATCAGCAGCCGCTTGTATTGTTGCATTATATGCATCTTGATATGTTGCTGAAGAGAAAAGATAATCTCTCTCAGCCCTATATGCAATTATTTGCGCATCATTAATGCCAATTCCGGTTACACTGTAAGAATTCCCCTTATCGTTAGTTCCACTACCGCCTTGCGATAATAAATAGAACCATTTGTTAAGAACTCCACTGTTTGCGTGAACTCCACAATAATCATTATCTAAGCTAGGAGAACATCCATTTTGTGAATACCAATAAGTGCCTCCGTATGTGTCAGGTTGCGCGAATTGTTTTGGATTGCTTAGTGAGCGAAGAGCTGTTTGATTTAGAGTGATATCTTCTCCGATTAACCATGTTTGTTTATTGGGCGCAGCCCAATACTCGACGCAGGCTCCCCAAATATCACTAAACCCTTCGTTTAATGCGCCGGACTCGCCTTGGTAGGCTAGGTTTGCTGTGTATTGACAAATTCCATGTCCAAATTCATGCGCGCAGACATCTAAGGCTGTGAGAGGTTTGAATAAAATACTTCCATCTCCATAGTACATAGATAAGGTTGGAGAATACCAAAACGCGTTATCATAACCAGTTCCAAGATGTACATAACTTTTAATTGTAAGTCCATTGTTGTCGATGCTATTTCTGCCAAAAACAGTATGCCAATAGCTGTAAACTTGTTCAGCTCCCCAATGTGCATCTAAGGCAGGTCGGTCATTAGTGAAGTTCGTCCAGCTACTACTTGTCCAATTTGAATTATTATTTACAAAATCGGAGGCAATTGATGTATTTGTGGGGTATTGGTTATGGTTGAAGCTTTGTGTTTGTATATTTACGTTGTTCTGAGTTTCTCTTAACCTATATCCGCTAGAAAAACTATCTGCTGTTATGGTTTGGTCTCCTGAGTATTTGGTTGTTGCAGTTCCTTGTATATTGTTGTCTTGTATTAAGGATATTCTGTTGATGATATTACCAGTGTTTGCATCAACATAAATATCTTCAGCTAGCATAGGTTCTGATGCTATTAAAGTAAATTTCCATGCTAAATGAAAGCTCTCTTTTGTGGGCTCTTTGCAAATAACCAAAAACGCTTTCGGATAATATTTATCTGCTTTGGTTGACCAATTATATTTTTTTGCATTCAGTGCTTTTGTCGCAAATGCAAGAGCCGTTATTGAATCAATTTGTGGAGTGGTGCTTGAAATAGTGATGTCTGCAAAATGACCATTTATGGTATAAATATACTCGTCTTTACTGTGGGTGAGATATTCGCCACCTTCAACTTTAATCCCTTTGTAGAATTGTTGATAGCGTTGATGAGTATGACCATCTTGGTCTGCGTCTGATTTTATTAATTGTAAATTATCGTCAGATTTAGCATGCAGAGTTTTTAATAAAAATTGCTTGCCGTTGCTTATGTGTCTATCAGATTTCTGTTTGAGCTGAAATTGTATAAAATTTATTTTGTGAGAGGAACCATTTCTTTGTATTGCAATAGTGTCTCCATTTTGAGAAAATACTAATGCGCAAAACAGGACACTAAACAACGTTGTTAGACAAATTCTTGTATTGTATTGTATGTGTAGCATATCTTTAAAATTTTAATAGATTAATATCTTGTAAGCATATATCCGTAGCCATCAGCTACCGGCTCCGCAATTATTAATGTGTCATTTTTAATTTCACTTACTCTATAACTAGAAGATGCTCCAGTCTTATAAAGGCTGTATCCCATAAGATATATTGAGCTATTAGTAAATATATCTTGAGCTTTGAACCAATTAATTGGAGATTTAATTTCGATAGTGCTATTGATATTCTTAATGATAGAATCAATAGAACCAAATCTGAATTCCATATATGAATTTACATAGTTGTGTCTTGTCTTTCCATTTATTCCGCCAATATCGTAATGTAGAATCCACTTGCCTTTAATGTATTGCTTGATAACCGATGTGGGTTGGTTGTACAATGTAATATCTGTAAGTGTATTGTCTTTCTTGCATTGAGTTAGAAAGCAGACACATAAGAGACCAATACAAAAAAATAGGACGTTCTTTTCCATAGGCATGTTATTTTATAGAGTTAAATTTCACAACAATCTCAATCGAATGCATTTTGTTCGACGTTATGCGTAAATTTCTCTGTGGATTTTGGCTTAGGAAGGGTCGCGTTGAATAGCATTTCAATGCAAGGGTAAAAGTATACTAAATATTTGGCATTAAAAATATATGTAAGAAAAAAAATGTATTTTATTTTATGTCGGATGATATTCGCATTTTTAGTAATCACATGAAATCCTTTATTTATCGATGTTTCGTTTTGATTTGAAGGTGTGAAATATTATCAAATAAAAACTAATTAAGCCCATAAAAGACTGCTGTTTTAAAAAAAAAGCCTACACTTTATGATTAAAATGTAGGCGTTGGGCATTGAAAGTGAAGAATGGAATTCTTAATTTCGCTTATTTTTCTACCTCAATATTTTTCCTCTGTTAGTTCTAAATCGTGTGTCCCGTCTGGGTTGTAAGTTAAGATCGCTTTCTTGCGGCAAATAATTATAATTGTATGATGTCGCTAAAGGTTCTTGATTACATTGATGAGGAGATGAAACAAGAGGCTATCAATTTGTTGGATTAGTAATATTATAAATGCTTCTTTAAAGGCAGTAAGATAAAAATCTTTTATTGAAACTTCAAGGATTTATCTTACTCTTTTGTATAATTCAAATCTATTTGAATGCCTAATAATTTATTTTCATCAGAAATGTCGTTTAATTCAAGAACCTCACTGTCGATTATTAGTTCCTTATATTCTTGATGATTTAGTTCATTTCGCATTAAGTCTAAAGTAGACTGATTTACTGATAAAATATATTGGAAATTATTATCTTGACATTCTTTGTACGCAATTTTTAACATTTTGGCGACTTGACGTGGATCATTTTCTGAAATCAGTCTGCTGTCATGAAAAATAAATTTTACATTATGGTTATATTGAGCCTTAAGTAATGTCCAATCAAAACAAAAAGTTCGTGCCTCGTTTACACCATCTCCTGTATCGTCTTCAATCTTAGCCTTTATGTCAAATCGAGTCGTATTTATACCTTCATTGTTGTTAATTGTTATACCGGACGATTTTCCTTCATAAAGTTGTTCTGAAAAAGATTGGAACATCAAGATGTTCTTCTTAATAAGCGGTTCTATATCACTCAAGTATTTAACTGTTGCAATATTTTCATTTGCAAATTCCTTTTTAACCTCTTCTTGTCTGGTTTTATATTCTTTGACTAATCCTTTGTATTGTTGTAATTTCAATAGTTTCAATTTATATTCAGCAAGGAGATTTGTTAATTGGGTATAATCTCCCAACGCTCCATGTGAATTAAGATATTGAAGTTTTGCATCTTCTTGTTGCCCTAAACTGGTTATTTGAATCTCTACTTCTTCCAGTTTCTTTTCAAATGATTGTTTTTCATTAAGAAGGCTAATGGTTCTGTTATCTAATATTTTAGTGTTAAATGATTCAACTTCTTCAAGCCTTTTTATAACCATATCACTCAACTGAATTTGAGCTTCTGCATAGAAACTTGCGATTTGTTGTTGTGTTATATCAGGCTTTACTTTTAGACTTTTTTCCAAGCTTTCAATTGCAGAACGAATTTTGGTCGCTTTATTCCGTAATATCCTTAAAGAATTAGAAATGCGATCAGCTTCATTTTTTATTGAGTTATAATCATCTGCAATAACAAAATTGTTTATGTTTGTTTGAAGCTTATTAATTTTTTGTTCTAATCCAACAATATTTATCTCTACATTTTCAGCGGCTTCATCTTTCATGAAGAAAGACCGCATGATAGGATCTTTCTGAATTTTAGTTCCTAAATCTTTGATTGAATCAAATTCTTCTTTTAGACTATTTTTCTTGATAATTCTGTTAATATCAAGGCCTAAAAGAAAGGAATTGTTCAATAATTTAGGATATGGTTTTTCTTCTTTTATGAAGTCTGAATATGATTCATAGCTGCTTCTTTTGGGACGTATAAAGCGGGATATAAGTGTCCTAAAAGTCAAATAAGGGATCGATTCTACAATGCCAAAAATTTTTTCAGCTAATTTTATTCTGAAATCGCCTAATGACATTTCTTCGTCATTTAAGTAGATTACTTCTTGTTTCTCTGTTGCCCTTTTAGATGTATATAGTATCCCATTTATTTCAAAGTCTAAATAAAATTCCCAATCCAAAAGCTGTTCTTCAAAAGCTGGTATTTTATTGCTGGCAAGGCAAAAATGGACTAATGCAATAGATAAAGATTTACCAACACTATTATATGTGTTTCTATCGTTTTCTGTCCTCTTCTTTGCAATAATCAGAGAAATCCCTTTTTCATTAAAAGGGATAGGATGAAAACTATCTTTGTTCGCTCTTAATTTAATCAGCTTCATTTCTGTATATTTCTCCCTCTGAATTAATATTTATTGCTCCAATTATAAATAATAAATCAACTGCTAATACAACATTGTCAAAACTATGATATGCTGGGAATAATTCTCTGTTGTTGTTTATCTTTGAATATTCTTGCCACACATATTCCAGAGAACAAGGTCGATTTGTTATCATTTGTAAGACAGCCCCACCTAAACCTAATAAAGATTCAGATAAACTAATATGTTTGGATGGTAAAATCATATTGTTGGTGCTTCAAAAATATCACAATACTCAAAATAGTAAGCCATTAAAGTAAATATGGCTGAATCTATGGCGATTGAATGCTTAGGATACGCTTTCTCGTAAATATATAAAAAAACTTGATCGTTCTTATCCGCTGAATCAGAGATGTCTTTCAATGCCTCATTGTATAAGCCATTGAATACATTTCTAAGTTCATTTTTTGCGAACTTACTATTTAGTTCAAAAAAATCAAATATTGCATATTCATTTATTCTATAGCAATTTAAAAAATGAGCAATATTATCACTTAGGTTGTTGAAAGTAATTTTTTGAATAAAATCAGGATTTGCAGGGATTATTTCTTGCAGTGAATTAGTTTTGACTTCAAGTAAATAATTCACAACATCATTCATAACGCCATATTCAACATCAGTATTGTCAGGAGCAGGTATAATGCCTATAACATGAGTCATGGAATCTTCATCTAAACTCATGAAAATATCTTCTAAGTTCTTTGAAAGAAAAGTGTCTATTGTTATATCTGAGTATTGATTCCTTATTTTTTGTAATTCCTCATATAAACTCGCATAAGCTCCTTTATATTTGTCATTAACAACATAATAAAAAGTATTTATTGGGGTTAAACTTTGCCAATATGAATATAGCCCATTAAAATCTGTAACAAGCTTTTCTATTGTTTCTTTTTCCTTTGCTAGAATGTTTTCAGGAGCATAAACTTGATAATAAGTTCCAGTAGTCGAATCAAATCCATCATTCTTTCTATCTCCATACTGACCCTGAGGTTTAACTTGGCGAAATGCTGGATTATATCGCTGCATTATTTGGGTAAAGAATGTCTCAAATGCTGTTCCATCATAAGAATAAATCTTATTTTGAAACATTAAACGAGCTATATATCTAGTATTACTATCCATATCAAACAACTTCTTGCAAAGTTAATCATATCTACTGAATTGAGATTGTTTTACTGGAATTATCTTTTCGGAAGGTATCCAGTTAGCCTAATCTATATCTTTAATTATAAGGTCTATACTTCAAAAATAATTTGGGTCATCTATTGAGAGTGACATTTTTCAAAGGTTCCATAATTGGCTTTTTCGATATTTCTTTCAAGTATGTGATATGTCTTTGTTTATCTTAGATTAAATATCAATTGCTGACCCGCCAATAATTTCATTCTTACCTGATATATTGAATGTGAATGCGAGATCAGCTTCTTGTTCTATAATTATAGATTCAAACCACGAATTGTCGGATGGGAAATGCAAATAATAGCTGTCGGAGCCCATGCCTTTTCTACTTTGATCTATACGATTGAAATAATCTTTAAGCCTGTTGGCTTCGTTTGCATCAAAGAAAACTGTTATAGCATTTTCTTCTTTTCTGGTTTCTAAATATGTAAAGGTTCGTCTGTAAATTTTCTGATCATTAATATGACCTGGAATAATATATTTATTTCCAATCAATGCTGAAATTTCAAGTGTTTTCATAACTCAGTAATATTAGTTTTTAGATCATTCCTTACCTATCTACACACATTTAACTTGGATCGGCCTGAGGTATTTCTTCCGTGTTTTTGCTTTTTTTTTCTTCATATTTTTGAAGAAGAGTTATTATTTGATATTTCTCTCGTATATAATCTGGAAATTGTTTCACTTCTTCTATTCTTTTATTATCGAAATCACTTTCTTTCTCCCAATTGGTTTTGTCCTTTAGAATAGACAATATCATTTGAGATAGTCCCTCACTATATGACTCTTTGTACTTTTGTTCATTAAAATCACGGCTTTGTTCATAAGCATTAACTCCTTTTATTGCATAACCTACTGATGATTTGCATAAATTCTCGTTGATGGAGGTATACGAAAGAGTCCGATATGTTTCACCAATATTGTAAAGTACTGAATTTTTTAAGTCTTGAAGTTCTTTGGTTTTATCTTGAAGTTCTGCGTTAAGTTTGTTTCTCTCTGTTTTATTTCCGTCATTTATTTCTTTGATTTTATCTTGAAATTCTTTTTTAATTTCAGCAACTTGAGCATAGTTTCCTACTACAATGAATGTGGCAAGGATTCCAACAAAAACTAAAACTATTGCTTCATTAGTTAGTACAAAGCTACTGATATTGAGTGCTATGGAGATTATTAAAAGAAGGATACTTGCTCCAAAAAGCCAATAGTTTTTGTTTTTCATCTTCCTATTGATTTGAGGTTAAGGTACTAAATATTATATTCTTGCGTTTCTCTCTACAATCTTAATCACATTGAATAGCTCTGCCACATCCCGTAGATTCACTTCAAAATCGTCGAAGATAGGATTGAGGGGGTGGCATTTGATAATGCCGTTTTCCACGTCATGATCTATGATCTGCTTGACAACGATTCCGTCGTTCTTGTAGACGATGACGAAGAACCAGTCCTTATAATTCAGCTTAGATTTCCAATCATCCGGCTTTACCTCTCTGCATAATATCTTATCCCCATCACAAAGAGCATTGCGACTTCCATCGTCCATGCTATCACCTTCTACCTCTATCACTCTGTATTTGCCTCGATAGGTCTTATCTACTATCACAGGAAAGGTTGGCAATGTCTTGATATATTCAAGATCACCATAACCTCGGCCATAGCCGGCTTGCGCATGGATGGGGACGAATGGAATATTTAAAAATTGGAGATCGGACACCGCATGAGCCGAGTCTTCCAATTCTTTTAGCATACCACCCTCTCCAGTAATTAGCCATCCTGTGTTTAAATCAGGATATTGCACAGCAATTCTGCTTAAGGTGTTAGGGAGAATGCTTTTTCTAATACTATTCACAAAACCACCGGATAATCCAACTGATAAAGCGAATTTTGCCTGAGAAATGTGCTTGTATTTTAAAAATTGAATAAGCCTGTCTTTTACGGTTGTAGCCTCCATTTATAATAAAATAACGTAGTAATGCTGTTTATTTAACGCTGCAAATTTCAAAAACACATAGCAATGCTATATCTTTGCATCGTGTTACAAATGTAACGGCAAATGTAACAAAAAACAATGACTAAAAATAATCATTATGAAAACATCAGTTTCAAAATCAGCGGTTATGTCAAGGGCTTGGAGAATTTTCAAAAGCAACAATTTTCTGTTTCCAACATTCTCATTAGCACTCCAAAGAGCTTGGAAAGTTGAAAAGCAAATCATAGCAGACAAAGAGAAAAAAACAAAATGGCAGGCTGAAATGATGTTGAACGAGGCAGCAGAAAACGTACCGCCTATTGATAATCAATCAGAGGCTTATTATAGATCAGAAGCCTACATTCGTGGGGCTATGGAGTATTACAGAACAGCTCATTACACTGGAGATTAAGATGGAAGCAATGGAAAGACTTAAAGAATTAGTCGCGGTCTTTGAAAAGGCCAGTGCAAGATTGAGGGATGCACTTTGGGTCGCCCGTAGAAATCCCGATAGCGCATTCATGCGAGATCAGGTGGAGATTAAAACAATGTCTCTTGATTTCTGGAAACGTCAAATCACAAAACAATCAATTGCCTTATGAATTTATCAACAAGAGAACTCGAAGTCATGGAGTTGACGGCGTGGGGTGCCTCGGCAAAAGAAACGGCAGACCGTTTGTGTGTCTCTACGTTTACGGTACAAAATCATTTGAAAAACATTAAAGAGAAATTGCATTTGCAGAAAGCAACTGAGATCGCCGCTGTGTTCTTCTGTATGAAGTTTCATATCAGCATGGACATGTCACCCATGAAACGTCAGGTGAGCGCTATCTGCTTGTTAGTCTTGATGACAGTCCAGATGATCTTTATCAACAATCTGGATTTGAGAAATATGAAGGTGAGAGATGAATGTAGGACTAAGGTCGAAACCGTAAAATTTGAAATCGAATAAATAAACATATCACAATGGACAAGATTGAAGAAAGAAAAGAAGAACTCGAAAGAGCTGATAATGCTAAAATGATTGAGGCTGGTGCCATCGCCCTTGAAGTCGGTGATGAGGAAGAATTCGTGCTTAGAGATATTCAGGCTTTACAACGGGTCAGAACGCGGATGGCGCGTCTTGGTCTGAAAACCGGAAGATCGTATTATACCAAGGTAAAGGGGAATACGATAACAATAAGGAGGGGCGCGTGATGACACTTTTAGAAGAGAAAGAAATCAGGATTGAATCTGCTGAACTTGGTGCTGAACATGTACTGAAACGGTTAGGCATAGTTCGAGATACTATCTCACAGCGTGAGGCCTACGCTCAATTCGGGGAGGCCATGGTAAGAAGCTGGGTTAATCGCCAACTGATAACACCTACGAAAGTGGGAGAGCGTAATAGTAAAGTTTCTTACAGTTATTCAGAATTGAGGCTATTGAAGAAACTGACCGGTAATAGAAAATTGAGATAACACTAATAACATTCAAAATAATATGTCACTTATCAGAAAACCGTACGAGTTAGACGTACAAACAAAATTAAAAATGCTTGTTTATGGACAAGCCGGTGCCGGAAAAACGACTCTTGCGCTGAGTGCTCCAAAACCTTTGTTGTTAGATTTTGATGGTGGTGTTCACCGTGTGAATTATGGGCACCAAACCGAAACGGTACAGATCAAACGTTGGGAAGATTGCGAGGATGTTTTCAAAGAAGATTTAAGTGCTTTTGAAAGTCTTGTGATTGATACCGGAGGTAAGATGCTGGACTTTATGGCAGACTATATCATCCGTAAGAATTCCAAAATGGGCAAGCTTAATGGAGCCCTGACTTTACAGGGTTTTGGAGAAAGAAAAGGGATGTTCCGTCAGTTTTGTAAGCAGGTCATGCTTATGGATAAGCATCTGATTTTTGTCGCTCACCGCGATACACAGAAGAATGATGAATCAATTCGGTATGTACCTCTCTTTGGTGGATCGTCTTATGATGATCTTGTCACTGATCTTGATCTGGTAGGTTATCTTGAAACGGTAGGTCGTAAACGTACCATTACGTTTGACCCTACGGATCGTAACGATGGGAAAAATACCTGTAACCTTCCCTCGACAATGGAACTGCCGATTGTTGTAGATGAAGACGGAAAGGCTTATGCAAACACCTTTTTGCAAAAGCACGTTATAGCTCCATACATCACCAATCTGGAGAAACGAAAAAAAGTTGGTGCCGCTTATAATAAAGTCATTGAAGAACTAAAGGAAGCCATTAATCTGATTACTGATGAAGTTTCTGCTAATGATTTTATAAGCCGTATAGATGCTTATAAGCACGTTGGTAATTCCAAGGCCGTGGCCGGACAATTGGTGGCTCGAAAAGCTGCTGAGTTAAAATTGAAGCTCAATAAGGAAAAGAAATATGAGCACGCAGCCTAAATATCAGTTCTATGCTACACTGTTGGATGCTTATGAAGGATATATCCATTCATCCGAGATATACCGCCAGTATTGGGGCTTCTCGGATGATCCTCCAAAGTCGGAAGAGGAGTTTGAACAAGAGCAATATCAAAGATTGCTCGATAGGATCAACAGGGTGCCGTTTGATAGTGAAGCAGCAGATAGAGGAACGGCGTTTAACGAGGTGATAGATTGCCTCATTCAAAACAAGAAATCAGATAAGATGGAGATTTGGAGCGATAGGGATGCCGGTATGATAGCAGCATGTTTCAATAACCGGACTTTCGGGTTTCCAATCTCTCTTTGTAAGGAGTTTGCGACATATTACCAAGATGCAATTTCTCAGGTGTTGACAGAGGCTATTTTGCCAACTCGTTACGGCGATGTTTTGTTGTACGGATATATCGATGAACTCATGCCGCTATCAGTCCATGACATTAAGATGACAGGGAAGTATAGCTCGGGAAAGTTTCGTGAGCATTGGCAGCATATTGTTTATCCGTATTGCCTGAATAAAAGCGGTAATCATATCAATGACTTTGAATACAACATTGTCGTGATTACAAAGAACGGCTACAACACTTACACCGAGCAATATGCTTATGTTCCTGAAAGGGATATCCCCGAACTGACGAATCATGTTGAAGGCCTTATCCGGTTTCTCGAACAGAACAGAGACAAAGTCACCGATAAAAAGATTTTCAATGACCTTCAAACTGAAATCTGAGGAGAATAGGGATGCCGTTATCGCGTATTTGCAAGCCCTTGATATTCTGAAAGTGAAATTTACTGTTACAATTTCAAAGATCAAGAAACAAAGATCCATCGATCAAAATTGCTTGTATTGGCTTTGGATAGCTTGCATTTGTCAGGAGACGGGGAACGATAAAGATGATGTACACATGTATTTCCGTGAGTATTTCCTTGGATATTCGGAAAAGCGAATGTTTGGGTCTTTGGTTCGTAGGGTACGAAGCACAACGGAACTCGATACTAAACAATTCACAGATTATCTCAAAAAAATAAAAGTATGGGCATCTCGCGAACTTGGCATTGCCTTGCCAGATCCAAACGATGCATATTTCGAGTCATTCAAAGAAATCTATCAAAACTATATTTAAGATGGGGCAGATAAGTGAAGATATTCAAGATGGATCTTGTTGTTCGTTATGCGGACAGTACTTCCAATATCCAAAAACTGATGGAATCTATGTGCATGGACATCCCGTTGTTTGTTGGGATTGCTGGAAAGATCTAAACAAAAAGGATAGAAGAATATACAAAAGAGCAGATGTAAAAACAATCTAAACAGATTAATTATGGATAAAGTACAAACACGCAAGGATGAGATCATAAAAACGGTCTCGACACCGGCAGCATTGCAAAAATGCAAGGATATGTTTATAAACAAGTCCTTATATCGGACTTGGCAAGATGAATGTGTTGATGAGTCCACCGGGAAAGTGGTGTCGGTGGATAGAAAAGAAGTGATCTGTGATAAGGGAGAGGTGATTACGTCAGACCTGATCTCCGAACTCCTGTTTAACCTCGAAGCGAAAGAGATAACGGAGATTGAGGTATCCAATCAGCAACGTGCGGCTTTTGAAGCACATTACGGAACGAGTATTTATTGGGTAGTTGCAGAGATCGGGCCGAAAGCGAAAAAGGTCAAGTTTTTGTTCTCTGCGGTTAGTATTCCGGTGGCACTGGATATTATCAAAGATTACATCGAACTCAACTTCAACGGAAGTTATAATGTTATTTCGATGAAGGAATTCAAGACAGATGTAGTCTTGGATGACAAGCTGTCCAAGAAAGAGGAGGAAGTTGTCGAAGATGATGATGATGCAATTGATAATGACAAGTTCTATCAAATTATGGCAACTATCACCAATTCGGATGCCTATACCTATACCGCTAATGCAGTCATTAAATCGGTTGATCTTGACCATGCCATGGAGATACTCCGAGAGCGCATCAAGAGTCAACGTCCTGAAGAAGAATTTACCATCAAATTAGAAGAGGCTAAAATCCTTCAAGTAGATTATATCATCGAAGAAGAATTCTTGGCTGCTTATGCACCGGAATAATGGATCATTCAGAGAGATTTATCAAAACTATATTTAATAGGCTTTCGGTTAAAATCAAATTATTATGGATAAAGAACAAACGCGCAAGAAGCAACAGCGAAGGTATACTCTTCATGCAAATATGAGGCGTTATGGGTATCCAGTAATAGCAAGATGCCGACAAGTTGATGTTCCATATAGTTTGCTCGCGAATCCACCTCGACCCCTTATTCATAAATGGATTGAAGAGTTGAAGGCGTATGGTTATGAATTTCAAGTGTCAATAGAATGAATCATCTTGAAGCAGAAATACAAGAGGCTTGTGTCCGTTGGTTTCAGTATCAGTACTCCCATATTGGGAATTTACTCTTTGCCGTTCCCAATGGAGGAAGCCGTAATAAGATAGAGGCAGTAAATCTGAAACGTCAGGGTGTTACGCCAGGCGTTTCGGATCTGATCCTCTTTCAGAAAAGAGAGACCTATGGTGCCCTTTGTATTGAAATGAAAGCCGGAAAGGGGACACAATCAGATGCTCAGAAAGTATGGCAGAAAACCGTTGAAAGGTTCGGCTATAAATATGTGATCTGCTATTCCCTTGAGGAATTTATTAATGAGGTTAATGGATATATGAATTTAGGAAGTTATGACAGAAGATGAATTAAAACAGGATGCTGAAAAGGTCGACATCCTAATGCATTTTTATGGTAAATGTTCGCTCTTTGAGCTACGCGCTATGCATCGGTTACTGCATATCTACAGAAGCCGGGATAAAGAGCAATTAAGATCAAGTCTATGAAAAATCTGCTGATTGTCATTATAGGGCAATTATTGTCGGATCGAAAACAGCACAATGAGGTACCCTCTCATGTGCTTTTGCTTGAACTCCAAAAAGAAGTTTATTCTCAGATATATTCGGCATTAAATGAACTGGAGGTTGAGGGTAAGATAGAAATCGGTCATACCTTAAATGACCGGTGGATAAAATTGAAGTAATGAATTACATCGAATTAATCAATCAATTTTGGTCTTGTCATAGAGAGAATTGTTTTAGTCCAAGTGAGATAGCCTTGTATTTTCATCTATTGGATACAGCGAACTCGCTTGCATGGAAGAATCCTTTCAGGGAAGGGAATCAGGTTGCATGTGCTTCACTGGGAATAAGCGAACCTACGCTACAGCGAAGCCGGGACAGGTTGGTAAAAGCCGGATTGATAGATTACCAAAGTGGAAAGGTGAAACGAGAACTGACGGAGTATCGGATCTTAGAAGTAGGTATAAATAATTTATACCAAAACGATACCCAAAGCAGTACCCAAAGTGATACCCAAACCGAACCCCAAAGTAATACCCAAAGCAGTGAAAATGCTTTTGACTTCAATAAACATAAACTAAACAAGAGGGTAGATGATAAATCATCTCTTAGTGCAAACGCAGATTTGCACGCAGAGAAAATCGACTACGACAAACTTGTTGAATTTTTCAATTCTGAAACCAAAGGGGTATTTGGCAGGGTTATGATGCCATTATCAGACAAACGCCGTAAGCTTATAGCGGCGCGGATAAAAGAGCGCGGCAAAGAATCCTTTGCGGAGGCTCTCAAGAAGGCCGCAGCGAGTAATTTTCTCAGGGGTGATAACCAGCGGGGATTTACAGCGACGTTTGACTGGATAATCAAACCAACAAATTTTGAAAAGATACTTTCAGGAAACTATGACAACAGAACCCAAAAAGATAGGGGATCTCATCAAGTCTCAGACGATGAGTTTATGCAAGCCCTCAAAGAAGGGGCTGCCCGTGGTCTCTACGAACGGGAGCGAAGCAAGCTATGAGATCAGCATATATTCCGATACGCTGACTGAGAAAGGATTGTTGGTGAATATCAACCGACTCAGAGCGGCATTTCCTAAACAATCAAGCGCATTCTTCAATTTGCTGACAGAGCGTGTAATTGCAAACGGATTTACTGATGATCGTCTAATGGACGCTATCAACCACTTGATTGATAACTTCCAGTACAAAGAGATGAATATCTCGGACATAGTGGGCTTTGACCGGAAAAGAAAGCTATATACCTACTCCGATGTGTGCAATTTGGTCACAAAAGGGTTAGCCTCATTTGAGGATTTTGAGGTGTATCGCGTAGGAAATGATGTGTTTAGAGTGAAAAGGAACGAATGATAATGTGTCAAATATGTATTTCTTGAGAAAATAAAAACAGGATTCAAGTATTGAGCCTGAATCCTGTAGTTTACCGTTTACACAAAATTTTGGATAGTCCCATTTTATTCATCAATTTCTAAAGCATCTTCATGAAATTCATCTCTATTGACTTTACCATCAGAATACCAAGATACATGTACGAATCCAGTTTCTTGTGTTCCATTTAAATTCATCGAGATATCTGATACTGTCATAGTTGGACTGCCTGATTTGAGAGCAACTTGATCTCCAATTTTAAACTTTCCCATAATTATTCTATTAAATTATCCCTACTCTTTGGATTTTCGGGTACTTCCTTTTTATAAATAATTCTCGTTTTGTTTGTTATTGCTTTTGCTCTTTTGTTTTTTCAATACCTTGGTTTACTTTGTTAGGGAGCACATAAATGAATTCTGCAAGTGCTTGAGCAAACTCAACAATGCGTTTAGCATCCTCTTCATTTGGCAATGCAGCATCTGCATCCGCATGTCGTTGGTCATTTGCTTCAAGTCTTATTTGATGTGCCCATTGAGCCATGCCTTCCGTTATTAAATGGTCAGTTGCTGCATCCTGTATTTTTGTGTATAGACTTCCTTTGCCAAATCCTTTTTCTTGCAACATCGCATCTATCGCACTGGCAGCTAACATTATTGATCCAGCTGGCGCATGAATTGTTTCTATTGCTTGTTGCAAAAATTGTTTTGCTTTTTCTGGAATACAGTCTTCAACAATCTGGGGTTGAGGGAAGATTTCTAAAGCAATATCAGAACTTCGGTATTTACTAGCTAATGTTACACCTCCGCAATTTGAACATACATAATTACACCATATTCTTTCGTTTTGGTCATTTGCATCTGTTGTTGCAAATTGATGTTGGAGATATATGTTAGGGCTGGCTATGTTACAATGTGGGCATCTTTTAAGATTCAATGTATTGGTTAATTTCATAATTACTTCTTGTTTTTTTGAGAAAGTGCACTTCCAGCAATTGATTTTGATTTTGCAGAAAATCGGTTGTCGTTCAATATCTTGGATGCGGTGGAAGCAACCTTAGAAGATGTAACTTTACTCGGTGTTTTTGTTTGAGATAATACACTACCAGCAACAATCTTTGTAGATTTACTGGATGTTGCAGAATCTAGTACTTTAGCTGCCGTCTTTGCCACTTTAGAAGACGTTACTTTAGGTGAATTTTTTGCCATGTGAATAATTATTTTTCAATTGGTATTTTTTGTAAGTATTTGTTATCAAAATAAATAGCTTTAAGCTTCTTGATAAATTCATCTTTAAAATACCAAGATTGCTCTTTTTTTATATTTGTCATCCCATCATAAGTATATGAAGTCATAAAGTCTGGAAAATCATCACTTTTCTTATCATTATTGCCCCATTGCATTGCTTGTAAATTCAGAGGGCTTTCATCTCCTCCCTTTCTTTCTGGAAATTTATGATCAATCTGCCAACCATAAATGCTATCGGTATTTCCATATTCGGTTCGCTTAATTAAAGCTCCAGCCATATCTTGTTTATATTCAGATTCTTTTTTGCCTACGACGGGTTTAGCTTTACTCCATACTGATTCAATTTCTTCATCTGTGAAATTAGCCATGATAGTGAAATTAAAAGTTAATAATTATTGTTAGTAAAAAAGTCATGTAATCACGAGTATATGGCGTTAGTTTTAAATTGATTATGAGTATTTATTGACGTTGTAATGAAAAAAAATATGTGCGAAATTTAGAATGTATTTATTAAATAACAAAATTTATATAGGATTTTTTTTGGTCAAGATATAAAAAAGTGTCTGTGTCGTTAAAAAATCTGACATTTTTAAACCATTTGTTTGATCTAATTAACTGACACATTGTGTAATGCGCATACGATTACTTTGTCTTTATTTCTTTGATAATTCATTGATGCAACGGCTTTTTATTTTTAATCTGATAACAAGTGTGGTAATTAGATGGTATATTTGAAGATAGATCTATCATTATGAAGTCCAACAATGCGATTCAATTTTTCAAAGGCTACGTACATGATTTATCCAAAAACATGAAGCTGTAGCCTCCTTGCTTGAGGCTGCCAATAACTAATGAAATAATTCTTTGATAGAATCAAGGAATATTGTAATTTTGAATTATCTGAAGAATATAAACTATGAAAAAGCTAAGACAACGAGACCTTGGTAAGCGTATGGTCTGTGCCCGTAGTTTTGGGTTTCAATCTGGTTTGCAGATTTTGGTTGATCCTAACCTTACGGATGAAGAAATAGTAGCCAGACTTGAAAAACGGTTGCAGCCAAACCAGGTGCCAGATAATCAGCGGAAGCGATTGGTAGGAAAAGCTGCGTATTCAAAGAAAGGATAATGAATGCATGTCACGAAAAAGCAACATTAAACAGAGTAGCATAAATCACGAAAAAGTCTGACGATTCTCATCGATTGTTCTTGATATAGAGGTGTGAGATCTTGCTAACCAAATCGATAGTTTGTAAGCCATTGTTTCTTTGATAACTCATTGAAATGATGGCTTTTGTTTTGCTTGTTTGTGAGATGTGTATTACAATTGCAATAACGAATGTGAAACGTTTAATGTGTTGTTAGTCTGATAATTAAGTGGTATATTTGGAGATAAAATCAGTATTATGAGAGTCTTTAATAAGAAAGCCAAACAATGTGATTCTATTCTACGAAGACCGCGTGCACGATTTTCCCCTAAATATGAAGCTATAGCCTCCTTGCTTGAAGTTGCCAGTAACTCAGAACGTAATTCTTTTATAGAATCAAGGAATATATCGCTTCAAGCAGTTAAGCGGGCTATAGATTGTATCCTGAATGAACCCGTAGATCATTCTCCTGCATGTAATCATGAATTTGAAGCAGTATATGAATCAGATGCTAATAGAACAGCTTGCAAGACTCGTTGTAGTAAATGTGGATATGAACCTATCTCGGTACATGTTCATGCTCATGGGGAAAGGTACTGTGACGATTAAGTGACTCAATGGCAATGCGTTGCACACCCCGATCTTTATAGTTTTGAGCGATTTTTTATTTTTGCATACATTGCATACATCTGCATACAAAAACTGAAATTTATGATATATTCAGTTGTTGAGCTATCCAAACATTTGGGGATTTCGAGAGGGGCTATTTATAGCTATGCCAAAAGGGGAGACATTGTTTTAGTAAACGGAAAATTCAATACAGATAACCCTACAAATTCTGAGTATTTGAAACTTCGGGAAGAAAGCAAAAAAGAGATTGAAACGGAATTGTCGGTCATAGGAGGAAACCCAGAAAAAAAGAGACCAACCAAGAAGATTCAATCGGAAGATGAAGCAGCGAAAGAATTTGCGGAGGTCTTAACTGGTGTGGAGATTAAGAAACTCAAGGCCAAGAAGACAAAGGAGGAAGTTAAGTTTTTAAGACTTCGCAATGAGAAGTTAGAGGGCTCTTTGATTCCAACCGATTTAGTCGGAAGAGCTGTTGCTGAAGTAGTAGTCCGCTATAAAACATCTTTTGTTCAAAATGTAGATCAACTATTGAGAGATTTTGCCAATGAGAACTCCGTAGACAATTCGAAACTAACCAGTGTACTTGCAAAGCTTACCATTCTTGCCAATGAAGTAAGTGAACGTGCAGATATTGAGGCAAAGATTGCCATCGAAAATAGTTTATCCGAATCGATGATTAAATGAAACAACTTGACGACATATTTTCTTTGTTTCATACACATATCACTACTGAACAGCCATCGGAATGGGCAGAACAAAACCGTGTCCTTACCTCTGAAGTTACTGCCTTTCCGGGAAAAGCTTCACTAGATCGCTTCCCATATTGGAAAGAACCATTAAACCGATTATCTCCAGATGATCCGGCTCGTATAATTACTATCATGGGCGGTGCTCAGATAGGCAAGTCAACGAACTTTATAGAATCAGGAATTGGCTACATCATAAAGAACCATCCGGGTAATATCATTCTTACGTCAGCTGATAAAGAACTCTCCAAGGGTCAGATGGCAAAGAAAATTGACCAGATGATTGCAAATTCTGGACTTGCGTATCTTATCCGACCAAATACTATCAAAAAGAAAAATCTAAAAACCGGAGATACTGATAGTATGAAGGAGTTTCCGGGTGGTTCTTTGATGGCGCAATCCATCAAGGCGGTAGACAAAATACGACAGAACTCATTTCGTTATGGATTCTTTGATGATTTTGAAGCAGCCGTACGTTCTGAAAAACAAGCAGGTGATGTATCAGATTTACTCCTAATGCGTTTCAACTCCTTCAAGGATAAGATGAAGGTTTGTTTTATTTCTACACCTGAAATCAAGCAAACATCTCTTATAGAGCCATCTTTTTATAACGGGGATCAACGATATTATTTCATGCCATGCCCATGCTGTGGCAAGCCTATCCGATTTGAATGGTTTGTTAAATTAGAAAATGAAAAAGAACATGCCGGGGTAGTCTTTGAGAAAGACGATCACAATAATCTAATAGAAGAATCTGTCGGTTATGTTTGCCCTGAATGCCGTAATTTTTTTACGGAAAAGCATAAAAAGGAAATGTTGGCTAATGGGCAATGGGTATCAACGGGGATAGCAAGTCGCCCCGATTGGTTTAGCTATCATATTTCAGGTTTGTATTCGCCCCCTGGATTTTTCGACTGGACTCATCATGCGCGTCAGTGGCTTAAGATTTTTCCGAATGCTGGTATTGTAAAAGAAAGACAATTACAGGTTTTTAAAAATCTTGTATTGGGAGAAACTTATGAAGAAAAAAAGAAGGAAGTCAATGCCCTATTGATCTCTCGCAATACTCGTGATTATGAAATCGGGATAATCCCAAACAATCTGTCGGTGCGTGATGGTAATGGAAAGATAGTTCTGCTTACTTGTGCGTGTGATTTGAACGGTATGGAAGAAGATGCGCGGCTTGATTATGAGATTCTTGCCCATTCGGTGAGCGGTACAACCTATTCAATAGATCATGGCAGCATAGGAACCTTTCAAAGAGGACTGAGTGAAGAACAGCGCGAGAAAAGAAGTTACTTTCACGGGGTACCTAATTCTGTATGGGATGAATTTAAAGAAATTATCTCAAGAGAATATCCTAATCAGGATGGGGAGGTGATGAAAATAGCCATTACAGGTGTCGACACCGGATTTTTTACCCAATTAGGGTATCAATTCGTGGATCAACAAAGTGTTTCTATTGTTGTTAGCTTGAAAGGTGATAGTGAAGAAAAGAAGAGGCCCGTGAGTGCAGATACTCCGTTTTTCAAGGAAGGGAAAGAACGTCCTAACCTATACTTGGTACAGTCTAATCAGATAAAAGATACTCTATCCGAACTTATGAAACTCAAATACAGCAAAGGTTATCCCCAGCCAGCTGGATTTATGAATTATCCCACACCAAGTGAAGGAAAATACACATATCAATATTTCGAGCAATACGAGGGGGAGCAACGGAATCCTATCTTGAGTGCAAATGGGATAGAAATAGCGTATCAATGGCAAAAGAAAACACAACAGTCCAAGAATCACTTTTGGGACTGTCGTGTGTATAATCTAGCGTTAAGAGATATTTTTGTTAAGGTGGTTTCTAAATCAATTGGAAAACCTATCTCATGGGCTGATTTTTGTGCGTTAATCAATTAAATATCAAAGATATGACAGTGTATGAACTTGCAACGGAAATGATCGGGGATAATGCTAAATTACTCGAAGATAACGGTCTGATAAATAGAACTCTAAGTCATCAAATGTTTGTTTATTCTCAATATAGTCAACTCATTGAAAGTGGGCTTCCTAGAATGCAGGCATATACTGAGATCTCTTTGAGATACTATATGTCTGAAGATTCAGTAAAGTCTATTGTATCCAAATTTAAAAAAGAGATCGCCATGTAAATTCCATTTTCCTCTTGATTATAGCCACTCAAAAATTGGGTGGCTTTTTTTATGCCTATTCTGGTATTTTTTTCTACCAACAGACTAGCCGTCACTAAAATACCTTTGTTACAAATACAGTAGTAATGTTTTACGACAACCCCGCTGAATATCTTAAAGGAGCAGGACCGGATACTAAGGAACGTATCAACCGGTTGACTACGATTATTTACAATTTGGAGAATGCCTTAGCAGATTCGACGAATGGGGATGTACAAAACTATACGTTTAACGATGGACAGAGCCAAATATCGACCAATTACAGAACATTGTCGGACTTGACAAAGGCAATCGAAACGTTTGGAACGATCCGGGAACGATTAATCAATCGGAGCCAAGGGCGTACGTCCATTTTACGAGATGCCGATACGCATTACAGATATAGATAATGGGAGTTCTGAGTTTTTACGAAAAACGAAAAGAGGAAAAGGAGCTAAAACGTGTGCAGGCTCTTTTTCGACAGATGGGGCTTCCATACTATGGCAACACTCCTATTGTAGTATCCGAACCTTACAACGGGGAGAAGTCACCGGGTGAACTTGGAACGATTAAAAATTACATACCTGACTTTCAAGCTTTATCTGCAAGAAGTTGGCAAGCATACACTGAGAGTGATATAGCACAGTTGGTTATAAACAACTTTCTTCTATGGGTAATTGGAAGCGGGTTGAAATTCAAAGCAGAACCGGAAAGAATGTTGCTTGCGCAAACAGGGCTGGATTTTGACGATTTTATCAATACAGTAGAGAGCCGCTTCAACTTATACATGGATTGCAAACGTGCGACCAATACGCGAACGATAACATTTCACCAACTTGTTTTTGAAGCTAAAAAACAGGCTATTGTCGGTGGAGATTGCCTTGTTGTTTTGGATTATGGACGATCGGAAGACAGAAATAAATCTGTTTCTGCTAGATTGATAGACGGATTCTATGTTCAAACACCGATTGCATCTACTAATCCCAATAATGGCAATTTCATAAGTAACGGAGTCGAGATTAATAAATATGGTGAGCCAGTGGCTTATTGGGTTCTTTTAGATGATATGCAGACACAGAGAGTACCTGCATATACGGATACAGGTACTTTACAAGCGTTTTTAGTTTTTGGCCTTAGTTATCGGGTCGATTTTTATCGGGGTTTACCTCTGTTGTCGGCAGTATTGGAGACTATAAAGAAATTGGATCGATACAAAGAAGCCACTGTCGGATCAGCAGAAGAGAGGGCAAAAATTCCTTATTCCGTTGAACATGCTCAATACTCAACGGGTGAAGATCCATTGAATAAGATTAAAAACCTTGCCGGTCATGCTGTTGATGCTTCGACGGAACATCTAACAAATGAGCTCTTGAGACAAACCGCAGCAAATTTAAGACTTACAACTGGAAAACAGGTAATTAATATGCCGATTGGGGCTGTACTTAAAGCTCCGTTTGATGGGAAGATTGAGTTGTCTTTTGGTGAGTTTTTCAGTACAAATTTCGAATTTTTATGTGCCACGCTTGGGATTCCGCCGGAGGTGGCTTTGAATAAATACACGAGTTCTTTTAGCTCAAGCCGAGGGGCAAACAAAAACTGGGAGCACAAAGTCCTGTATGAGCGAGACAAGGTGGAAATTGAAATGTACCAACCATTTTACAACTATTGGTTGGAAATCGAAATTTTGAAGGGTAATGTTAAAGCCTCCGGTTATGTGATTGCTAAGAATACAGATGACTTCTTAAGCGTAGAAGCATTTCAAAAGTGCCGCTTCATAGGTTCAAAAATGCCATTTATAGATCCTTTGAAGGAAGCACAAGCCGTATTGGCAAAGCTAAATGCCAACTTGATAACCTTCGAACAAGCGTGTGAAGAATTGAATAGTGGAGATTGGACTACGATAGTGCGACAAGTCGCAAACGAAAGAGAGTTAATTGAAAAACTGGGATTGATAGTTTCTGTAGTTCCTCAAACGACACCAAAAGAAGAAAATAACGATGATTGAAATTCTTATTTATTCACTGATTGATAATCAGATAGCAGCTTCTTTCATTCAGAATCTAGGATGGATGGGAGACGATCAGAATTATACTGTTAGACTGTATACACCGGGCGGAGATCCACAGGCAGCATGGGGAATGTGGGCAAAAATGAATGAATTAAAGGCCAATGGATGCCGATCTATCGCAAAAATAGATGGCATGGCTTGTAGTACAGGTGGTTTTCTGTTGTGTGCTTTTGATGAAAGGGAGGCTTTAGAAACTTCTCAGATAATGATTCATAGAGCTACTTACGTCCCTCAAATAGACGAAAAGGGAAAGCCTATACCAGTTTCTCAGGAAGAACAGGCGCAACTTGATATTATAAATGCCAATTTCAAAGAAAGATTGGCGAAAGTTATTGATAATACGACGCTAATTGACTTAAAAGGATATGGAATTGATGATATTTTCGATGAAAATAAGCCTAGAATAAACTGTTTCCTTACTCCGTCAGAAGCCCTACAGATAGGTTTAATTACCAAAATAGTTCCTATTGATGCCGCAAGTTCTCAGACATTTTCAAAAGCAGTTGCAGCATGTTACGATACAAAGGCCACGGCGGCCAAAGCCGGAATAAATAAACCTTTTACAAAAATGAAAGCTGAGGAATTGAAAGAGCAAGACCCCGAATGCTACAAAGCCATCGAAGAGGCCGCCGTAAAAGCCTATAAAAAGGCTAAAGCCAAAGCGGATAAAACGGGCGAAGATGACGAACCTGACGAGGAGGCTAAAGCGAAAAAAGCAAAGGCAGAACTCGACCAGAAAATCAATGCTGCTGTTGAAAAGCAATTGGCGGCAATCGGAATCCAAAAAATTGAAGGGCAAACACTGGCACAGACAGCAGAAGCCCAAGCCAAGCTTGCTGCCAAAGCGGCTGATGAACAAAAAGTGAAGGATGCTAAAGCAGAGGCAAATAAAGCTGCTATGGCAGAGCTTGATAAAGAATTGGAAGCTATTACAACAGGTAAAAAATTACAATAATGGCAGAAATTGAAAATGTATTGCAGACAAATTCGCAATCAATTACAAATTACAGTACCGATAAACTATTTATCGGTAACAACCGATTTTTATCGGGGTCATTGAAAAATACAGGAAGCGCATCCATAACTCTTCCTGTAGGAACTCTTTTAGCTAAAGTTATAGACAATGCGCTTAACACAGCTAATGTTATCGGCTACTTGTGTGTCTATAACTCATCCAATACGGAAGGTGGCGCAATTCCTGTCGGCATTTTGTCTAAAGAAATTACTATCGCCGCTGGTGAAGTTGCAACCGGAGTAAGCTATTGTAATCAGGGAGAGTTTGATCTTGACGGTTTGATATTCAACAATGGGACAGACACGTTGGATACAATTGTAAATGGCAAAGCAATCCGTGAGGCAATTATTGCAGAAACCCAACTGATCGGGGTAAGTGTCGATCAGATGTCAGGTTATGACAATCAATAAATAAAGATATGCCACTGATTCCTATTCAAGACGCGCGTGCGCGTTACACAAATCAATTTATCGGGGGCTGGAAAGAAACATTTCCGGTAACCAATTTCCTGCGTTCGTTTTTTGAAAATAAAGTCAGCCCGACAAAAGAGGTATCAATTGAGGTACGTAGAGGCTATAAAAAGATTGCTGTCGATGTAATGCGAGGTCAACAGGCTAATCGTAATAAATCGGGACATTCTACACTCAAAACTTTTGTACCTCCTTACTATTTCGAAGGCTTCAATAGTACAGACCTGGATCTGTATGATAATCTCTTCGGGAGTTTTGGAGAAGTTACCGATTCTGCATTAGTGGCAGCCGCAGTGCAAGAAGTTACCGACCAATATCTTGACTTGAAAAACAAAATTGAGCGTTCGTATGAGCTCTTATCAGCCCAGGTTTTACAAACTGGTAAGATAACTACAACTGCTGCTGATTCGATTGACTATAAGGCCAAAGCGACTCATATAAAAACACTGTCGACAAAATGGGATGCAACTACTCCGAAAATATTCAGTTCTCTGAAGGATGCCTTCGACCAGTTACGTACGGATGGGGCTGCGGCTGTGGAATTTGATGTAGTTATGGGCGCATCCGCAGCTGAATATTTGCTTGATAGCGATGAATACAAAACAAAATTTGGTTTGTATCCCACAGTTACCAGCCAATATAACCTGCCGAGAATTGATGCCACAAGTGGTGCGGTGTTCCATAATCGCATCGCAATTGGGCCATATATTGTCAACTTGTGGAGTTACAACGAGACGTATACAGCATCAGATGGTACAGATACGCCATTTCTTGATCCGAAAAAGGTTATCATCATTGCAAAATCATTCAAAGGATTTTTGTCATTCGGAGCTGTTCCTCGTGTATTGACAGCATCAAATCAGAGTGCTGCTCCACAATACAGCCAGGTAATTGATTCAGGGAAATACATCCTGAATAATTATGTAGATCAGGCTACAGCGGTACATTATTTTGACATTAAAAGTGCAGGATTGCCAGTGCCTCTGTCAATTGACCACTTTAGTTGCTTAACGGTACTTGGGTAAAAAGAATATGGCAACGTATAAAATTGAACATGATGAAGTAACGGGCATTAATGGTGCCCGTTACTTGAAAGATCAAGAAGTGGATAGTTCTGTTTTTCATGAGACGGCCATTTCTGGTTTGATTCAGTCAGGAGCCATCACATTAGTCAAACAGAAGAGTGAGGCAAACGAAGAGGTGGTAGATAATGGGTAATATCTTGTCAGCTGCCAGAACAGACGCAATGCGTATTATTTCTTCGGGTGGTTTCCAGACGGACATAACTATAACTGTAAAATCCGTCACGAACACAATAAAGGGAATGGGTCTAGTGCATCACTTGTCATTTGACACGGATGGTGCACCTGTCAATAGCAAGCAGGCACATATAACAGTATCGGAAAAGATTCTAACAGATGCCGGTTTTACCGTCCGAAATTCAAATAATGAAGTGTATTTAATTAATGCCATTGTGAAGTTTGCAGACTTCTCTGGAGTAGAAAAGAGTTACACTGTGAAAGAAAATTTTGCAGATGACACCTTGGGAGTAATATTCTTAATGCTTGGAAAATATGCTTAGCCAAATAGCTGAACGGAATTTTGAATTAATACGCAAAGCAATAGGGCGTGTTCTAACTGCTGAGTTTGCCAATCAATATACGTTGAATGAGGCTGCGAGTTCGGGAACAGGAATATCCGTATCGGTCACTATGGAGCAAAGTGCGCCGATTGACAAAGAAGATTTGCCTCAAGTAAATATAGTCTGGGCAGAATCCCAGAAAGAAGATGACCCAACCGCTTTTTCTTCAATTTACGACAATAAGTTTCTGGTAGAGATTTACACAAGTGGTGTTTCTGGAAGTGATGACAGAGGCGACAAATTAGCTGCCTACAATCTTTCGAGAATAGCCGGAATGATTGATTATATCCTAAAAAATCCAATCTATGCTTATTTGGATTTTACCGATAAGACTTTTATTCGTACGCGGCACATCCAACAGATGGTGAGAACTCAACCAAGACAAACAGATTCAGCTGAGAATATCCTTAGCGGAGTTATTGAGGTTCATTATATCGCGGAAGAAACGACGGAACTTCAAACCGGTAAGGTAGAGGCATTATTAGACACTGTAGTCAAAATAGCCGAAACTGAAAAGGGCTACAAATTTCAAATTGTAAATTCTTAAAAATATGAGTACATCAAATGCAGTTTCCGAAAGCGCGCGTGCGGCTGTCGTAGGCTATAAAATTACTAAGGGCGATTATAGCAATTCGACTCCAAATTTACCGCAACGAATAGCAATTATTTCGCCCGCTAATACAGATATGCAAACGGGATTATCCCTTGATCCTTTTACTGCGGTTACCGCTTCGGCTGTGGCTGCAAAATTAGGTGCTGGTTCTCCGGCATATCTTGCGATGAGAATCTTACGTCCCTTGACCGGGGGTGGCGTATCGGGAATACCTACCGTCGTATATCCGGTAGTATCCTCTGATATTAATGCGACAGCATCTACCGCAACTATTACCGTATCAGGAACATCTACGGCAAATTGCACGCATTATTTCTACATAGGAGGTCGGAATAACATCGACGGGCAGTATTATGCTATTTCTGTATTAAAAGGTAATACGGCTTTAGCAATTGCAGCTAAGATCGCCGCAGCTATAGGTTCCGTATATGGATCGCCAGTAAAAGTAACCTTTGATGGTTCTACAGAGCTTGTGACTTTGACGAGTAAATGCAAAGGGCTTGCAAGTATATTCGGGACGCCTAAAGTTGACGTCAATGGTGTTTCAGCCGGTTTATCCTATGCTTTTACAAGTACGGATGGTACCGGAGCCGATGACGTTGAAACGGCATTGGGAAAGTTTGAAAATCAGTGGAATACTCTTGTGATAAATCCATACGGTAGCGATTCCACGGTGCTTGATTTAATGGAAAGTGTGAACGGGAGGCCTGATCCGGATTCACCTACCGGTAGATATGCCGCGATAGTCTTTAAGCCATTTCTTAGCTTTTTTAGTAAAAGCACCACAGATCCGGTAACAGACGTAAGTGTATCTACGAGAGCGTCAGACTGTACTAACGTGTATTGCCCTGCTCCGAATTGTTTCCTTACCCCTGTAGAAGTGGCAGCTAATGTTGTCCGCCTGGTAGCAACAATTGCACAGGATAGTCCCAATTTGGATGTTAATGATAAAGCTTACCCCGATGCTGTTGTCTTAGGTACCGGAATTGGCAATTATCATGGATGGGACTACCGAGATGAAGCGGTAAAAGCCGGTTTATCTACTGTTGATTATGTTGGGGGAGACCTAATCATAAAGGATTTAGTTACAACCTATAATCCGACAGATGAAGTTTATCCGCAATTTGCCTATGTCCGTAACCTGATCTTGGATTGGAACATTCGTTATGCATATCGGCTTTTGGAGGCAACGCATGTCGTTAATCATACGCTTGTGCCGGATGGTACGGTTGTATCTGCGGAAGAGACTATTTCTCCTTCACAGTGGAAAGGTATTTTACATTCCATGTTTGAAGACTTGGCAAAGCGCGGACTCATCGCGGATGCAGACTTTTCAAAAGATAGCTTAACAGTATCTATTTCATCGTCAAATCCTGATCGTTTCGAAACTTTTTTCAGGTATAAAAGAACGGGTATTGCCCGCATTTGTTCAACCACAGCCGAAGCAGGATTCTACTACGGTGATTAAATTCTATCAGTATGTTTCAAGGAGCAGATTTTTTACAAATCGGGATTAAGCACGCGACACTGGGAACACTTACCCTTTATCCCAAATCCGGGGAGAATGGACAGATTGATTACGGAGGTCTCGAAACCGAAAGCGATCAAAAGAGCATTACCGGAAGTGGAGAGGCTATTTACAAAACATCAGTTAAAAGATGGGCTGTGGAAACGCCGCCTATCGCATGGAGGAAGTCGAGTACAGATACACTTCAAAGTATCAAGAATATGGCAAATAGTTATCTGGAATGTGACTTTACTTTCGAACTAGCTGATGGTACGATTTGGGTTGGTACGGGTAGAATTGTTGGTGAACTTAAAGGTGCCACTCTTGACAGCACATTCCCTCTCAAAATTGAGGGAGGTGGAAAACTCGCAATGGTGTAGACCTTTCTTGTTTTGTTTGTTTCATAATTCAGAATCTAAGGGGTGAAATTCCCCTTAATCATTTAACTACATGGAAAAAATGAAAGAACTTATTTCACTCGAAGCCGCTGCAAATGAATGGCGGGATTTTTTAGAGGATAACGACGCTGAAAGCCTTATCCCTAAAGAAAAAGGTACTACAAAAGATGAAATAGCTGATTATGAGCGTAAAAAATCATCTTTTGATAGAGTCGTAAAAGCGATCAGTCGGGGATTTGTCATAATTGATAAGGGCGTGGTTACCCAAAGGCTAAAGTACCCAATCGGTGCAGAAGCAGTTACAGATAAGCTTGTTTTCGATCAACGGATCTTAGCCAAAGATCGAGAGGAAGTTATGTCTGGTATTAATGCTGATGATCCTTCGCAAGCTTTACTAGCCCAACGGCGTTTGTGCGCTAAACTTACCGGCGTTAACGATGCTATACTTGGAAAACTTGATTTTTCAGACGTAAAAATTACGGATAGCATAGTATCTGTTTTTTTCATGTAGTGGTGGGGCGATGTTTTGACGTCGCCGTAAAATCGGTCGTCCGAACATATCGCTTCCCACCTTCCGAAATCGCAAATCTTTACTTGGATGATAAAGATTTTCTAGGGTTATACTACTGGTATAATGACGCAAAAGACTATTCATCAGAAATAAACGCATAACTAATGTTTTCAGCCTCGATAAAATTCACAGGGATAGACGCAATCACAGGTCCAGTCAAACGGATGCAGGCTCAAGTAGATTCGTTCGCTGCATCTGCCAACACTGGATTTATGAAAGTCGGAAATATAACATCTAATTTGGGTAATAAAGTGGATTCTTTGGCCGGCAAGATGATAAATTTCAAAACCGTGCTAATGGGTGGAGCGGTTTACGAGGCATCGAGAAAGCTATTTGGAATGGCAACGGCATCTGCCGAAGCAAACTATCAGCAACTCATGTTCGCCAGAAGAGTCGGAATGAGTATCCAATCAGTAAAAGAGATGTCCTATGCACTCAAGGGACAAGGTATTTCTATGGATGAAGGCATGAAGTGGATGGAGAGATTTTCTACAAAAATGGGTCAACTAAAGCTAAATTCAGGTAGTTTGTATCAATTCTTAGCTAAAAATGATCGAAATCTGCTTTCAAGATTAAAAGCCTCCAAATCAGTCGATCAATCTTTTGGATTAATAGCAGATTCAGTTAAAAGAATACAGAGTCCTATGCTACGTGCCGCTTTTGTTACGGAAGCTTTCGGTCAAAAAGCAAGAACGATCACGGGTTTATTAATGCAAGGATCATCTGGTATAGCTAAAGCACGAGAAGAGTATCGAAAATTGATGGGTACTACCACGTTGAGCGCAGAGGCAATTCAAAAATTTAGGAAATCTCAAATGCAACTCAACACCGCATTTTCGAGTGTTAAGATGGCGATAGGAATGTCAGTGATTCCGGCAATAACTTCGGTTATGGATAAGGCTCGTGATTGGTTTCAAATCAACGGAGCACTTCTTAAAAGTGAGATTGTAGGTTGGGTGAAACTATTTGCCAACGCAATACTTCTTTTAGTGCGAAATTTGAATATTATTATACCGTCGGTACTGGCGTTTGTTGGTGTTTTAACTCTTTTGAAAGTCGTATCGGTAGCTGCAAAGGTAGCTACTTTGGCAATGGCAGCAGCGCAATATGTTACAGCAGCGGCGATGGCGGTTGCGTACATAGCAACAGGAACTATCACAGAAGGACTTTTAGCCAATTCAACGGCTCTCGGAATTGTGACAGCCTGGGAATGGCTTGCTACGGCTGCTACAACTGCATTTTCAGCAGCTTTATGGTCAACCGGTATTCCTGAAATTGTTATAGGTGTCATCGCCTTAGGTGTTGGAATATACATGCTGATTAAGCATTGGAAGGAAATAACCAACTGGATTGTAAACTCAAATAACGCTTTTGCTGTTCTGCTACGAGTGGCTATTTATCCGTTTATTGAGGCTTTTAATGGTGTGAAGGTGGCAATAAGTTGGGTTATTGAGAAAATATCGCAACTATGGGGATGGCTAAAAGACACTGGTACTTTTAAAGTATTTGCAAAGGCTTTTTCTGCAGCATTTGGTGTCGTTAAAAGTGTGATTAGTTGGATATGGGACAAAATCACTTCAATTTTTGGATTTATTTCGAAAATCATAAAGGTAGTAGGGTCTCCGGCTTTGGGGGCAATAAAAGGAATATCCGACAGTGTCAAGGTCGATCTTAAAAAGGAAGGCATAGGAGCAATCGAAGCAAGGCCTGTCAATAAGGACGTATCAATTTTAACTCAAAAACAGATACGAGAAACAAGTAGTACGCAGAGTGTGCAGATCAATATTGATGATGCTACGGGACGGGCAAGAATAGGCGGTCAAACGAGCCCTATCCCGGTATTAGTACGGAATACGAAACAACTCTGGCAATAATGGACTTAAAGATCAAAGAAAATAATAATGGAGGTGATCTTTATTTCGAAAATGGAGACGTACTTATCACCTCTGAAGTTTATAATCAACCCTACTTAGCTCATTTTGGAGGAAATAAAGAGGCCGTAACAGCTGACTATGTAGAAGGTGAAGAAAGGGAAGATTATTGGGCTAACGAACTTTTTTTGCCTGAAAAGGAACGTTTCGATTCATATTTTGAAAAAATGCTGCATGAAACGGAATTGTCAAGCTCAGGACGAATAAAATTAGAGCAAGCAGCAACGGATGATTTAGAGTATTTGGATGATTTTGCAGAAAGGGAATCATCTGTAACCATTCCGACTGTTGACAGTGTAAAATTGTCCGATTCCTTCCAAGAAGGCCAAAATAGAGCCTTTCAGTATGTTTGGCAAGAAGCTAAGGACGAAATTTTAGTAGAATGACAACGGCACCGACACTCACAGAACTATACACATCTATTTCGAGTGATTTAAAGAGTCAGTTCGGGATCAGTTCAGAAAACGACCTTAAACGTGTTTTGGCTGCATTGGCTTCTTCCGATGCCGGTATCTTAAAACTATTCTATCTTGCTCTTATTGATGTTCAAAAAAATGTATGGCCGGATCAGGCCGATTCAGAAAGCATGGGTGGAACTCTGGAACGTTTCGGACGTATTAAACTAGGCAGAGATGCGTATCCAGCTACTCAAGGCGAATATACGGTTACATTTACCGGCACATCAGGAACCACTTTGCCTGTTAATACTCAGGTTGTTAATAAATCAACAAATTATTACTATACAACTACTGCTGACGTTGCATTATCTAGTACATCGGGAACAGCCTCGATTTTGAGTGATGAAGCAGGTACCGATTACGCATTGGCCGTTGGCGATACTCTTTACTTGACCAATACAATAACCGGCATTGATTCATCTGTTACTGTCGTATCTATTATAACAGCACCGACAGATGAAGAGGATACAGAGACATATAGAGCTTTAGTCTTGAAATCTTTTCGACTGGAACCCAATGGCGGATCAGCCGCAGATTATTGCTATTGGGCTTTAGATGTAGCTGGTATTGCAGCTGTTTATCCCTATTCTACAAAGGGAGCTTCCGGTAGCGGCACTATCTATGTGGAAGCAGAAGCTAGTTATTCATCCGATGGATACGGCACTCCTACACAAGCTCTTTTGGACGCTTTATGGAAGTCATCTGATAAAACAGGAGTTTTCGAGCAAGACCCAGACACCACCCTGAGCACTTATGAACGGGGCCGCAGACAATTAGGCTTTACAGATATAAATCTATTAGCTGTTACACCACTGCCCGTTGTAGTGAATATCACAAACTTAAAAACACAGACTACAACAGTAACTACGACGATTACAACACAGATAAGTGAGATGCTTGCTGATAAACGACCTTTTATCGCGGGTGTAGGGGATGTAAATAATCCACAGGACATATTATATTTCAAAGATATTGTGGTCGCTTTGGATGATGCCTTAGAGCCTGGCAATACCTATGATTCCGTATCGGTAACCGTTAACGGATTGGCTATACCATTTCAATTTCTCAATGGGAATATTCCTTATTTATCTGCAATAAATTATGTCTAAAGTAACAACGGACATATTAAAACTTCAAAAGCAGTTATTACCTACCGGAAGAGCTTTTTCTGTTTCAACAGATAGTGTTTTCGAACAACTATTATTAGGACTAGGAGGCCAAAAAACGCAGACAATAAATAATACTATTGGCATCTTGGATTCTGTTATAGCTGATAATTCAGCTTTTGATGAGAACGATGCTGCGGCGTGGGAAGAAGCCTTAGGAATATACGCATCTAGTACGTCAACCTTGGAAGAAAGAATAGCCGCAATTTATGCAAAACAGCAATTTCCTTCTAATGTAAAAGGAAGACAGCATAAATCATATCTCGAATACAGACTCACACAAGCTGGGTTTGAATGCGGAATATACGAATGGTCGGATATAAAGGATAAGTTGAGCGCTATTCAACATTCTGCTAGTACTCACCATTCAACAGCGGTACATCATGGAGCTATCTCGATTCCTGCCTACTCAGGCATAATCGCTAATTATTTAACGCAATCGCAAGAAACGCAGATACCGACATCCCTACAGAATCTAAAGAACATATTTTGGATTTGCGGTACTTCAGGTTTTGATTCTTTTATTGATATTCCTTCAGCGCAAATGAAGAAATTTCGGCATATAGTTCTTGAGGTTAAACCGCTCCATACGGTAGCTTATTTAAGAACATCCGATCTTGCGACTTGGATATTGGCCGATGGAACCTGGAGCATGTCAGGCGAATGGATTAATTCAGCATTATGGACGTAATAAAAAACACAAGCTATAATTCCATTGTAGAGGGTATGTCAGGAACGGCTGCGGCTCAAACAATTAATGGAATCCTAACCTATGAATATGGAGTTACTCGTTATGAGTTTACAGCCGATGATGTAGTAAATAATGTTCTAACGGTTAATCACGGGAAAAGTACGCTGAATGTTTTTGCTACGCTTTACGACAGCTCGTGGAATCAGCAGAATATGAATGGTTTATTTCAAGTGGTCGATTCTAACAATTGGACACTGTCGATACCAACAACCATCACAGAGAAGTTCTATTTAATAGTAGATTACAAACCTTGATATGAGAACAACAGCATCTTTACCTAATGGTGGTGCAGTTACAACGGACTATCCTTTCGGTGTAATTGTCGATGAGACTTCATCCGTTGCCGGAACTGCCTTAACAGAGGCAACCTACGGAGATTTCATTCAAAGCCTTTGGCATTTTGTGAAATTGGCCGATGTAACACCTAACGGAGTAGCGGATAATACTACAAACGGCTTTCAGCTTGCTAAAGCAATGCAGATGATTTTGCAACCTGTAGGCACACCTGGTCATTGGCCGGTTGCCACTCCACCGACAGGATGGCTTGTCATGGATGGCGCTGCTATTTCACGGACTATTTATGTAGATCTATTCGCTCTTATAGGAACTACATTCGGTACTGGCGATGGCAGTACAACATTTAATCTTCCCAATGAAATAAATCGTATGCGTGTCGGTGCCGGAGACTCTTATGCTGTTGGTGCAACAGGTGGCTCTGCCACACACACAAATACAATTGAGGAAATGTGTGATCATGCACATAAACCAGTTGTATATGGATGGAATAATCAAGTTCATGGCATTACATACGGATCAGACGTAGATGCTTTAGTGGCCGGATCAGTTCAACAAGAAGAAAAAACAGGAGGTGCTTATGATATAACCGGAACGACTGCGGTAGCAGGAAAAGCATATTCGATAATGAATCCCTATCTGGCTATGTATCCTATTATAAAAGCTCTTTATGTATGATAAAGTGCGATACGCGGGGTATCTCTAGGGCGGCTATTGAGCTTAAGAACCTGCATCGGGCGGCTTTGCCAAATGCGGTAAGGTCAACGCTTAATGATCTGGCTTTCGATGTAAAAAAGCGCAGTTTATTAGAAGCTGTGAAGCAAACTCAGATGACCATCCGTGCGCCGGGTATCTGGAAAAAATATAGCGGAGTTGCAAAGGCAACAGGCTGGGAAATAAATAAGATGACTGCTGAGGTGGGTATGATTCCTTTGGGTAATGCTTCTGAAATGGTTGAAAGATTAAAACAGCAGGATGAAGGAGGAGAATTGAAACATACGCAAGTTCCTCTTTCCAAAGCGCGTATTTCTAAAGCTCATGGTAAGCGAGTGCAAAAAAAGAACTACTGGGATAAAGTTAAGATCTGCGCAAAAGTTCAATATGGAGATAAGAAAGGATTGATAAAGGCTGTGACTGCTACGGGCATCCGATCGGGCGGTGGTCCATTTGCAACCGGTGTGATTTACGGAAAATTCTTATATGGAATCATTGGATTCACTCATCTTGGTAATACAAAACATCACGAGAAGATAAAGCTTCATCTTATAAGACTATATGAAGTGGAAAAGGGAAAAATGAGACACGTTAAAGCGCAACATTTTACAGAAAAAGCAGCAAACATAAGTGGTAAACTGACAGGCGAAATGTTTTCCAAAAATGTAGAAAGACAACTTGCAAAATGGAAATAAAATGAGTTGGCAGGATAGATTAAATAATATAGCATTTTCCATAACCATGGGAAAAGGTAAAATGGCAAGAGGTAGAGAGAGAGCAAAGCCTATGACCTTTTATCCCAAACTCATTGTAAATTACCAAGAAAATGTTGAGTACAACGGTACAGAGTACGATTTTGTTGGCATTCCTGGCTCTTTATTCCTTCGCAAATTGCCAAAAGGCAGATCTATTCCTCTTGAATTTGCTTTTGTGGGAAAAGATAACGATAAAGAAGCGAATGGGTTTGAATATCAAGCAGCAATACCTGCTGAGTGGACGGTGACACACCCCTTTTACGGTAAATTCCATTGTCAGCCCCTTTCTTTATCAATGGATAACTCAGGACTTGATTCTACGGTTATAAAAATCACCGTTATAGAAACAAATTTTAATGCTACAAGTAAATCATCTAATTTTCCAAAAGCACAAACCCGACTAAAAGAAAATATAGAATTGATAAGTGCCCGGAGCCTTGCGGTTGGAGCATCTACGCCAATGAATGCAAAAGAGTTGGAACAAGCGACTTCAATGACCAAAAAGATAGGCACCCTTTCCGAGGCGGTCTTAAAGACAAGCTCAGAACTAAAAACATATAAAAGCTTTTTGAGTAACGCACTAAATGCAATAGACGGGGCTACTGCATTGACAACCGGTTATCTGACTTATATCCGATCGCTCATAAATCTTCCGGCCACTGTTTCCGGGGACATAAAAAGTCGGATCAATTGTATAGAAGGAATATTCAGTTCGTTGGTTTCGGATGTATCCGGCACCGTGAAACTTAGCTATTTTCAAAAATTATTTTTCAATCTGCTTGGAGTTAATTGTATTTCTGCTATATCAACAGCTTTGCAAACTCAGAATACCGGAGATCTTCAAACAAGAGTAGAGATAACCTTTTATCTCAATAAACTCAAATCGGATTATGCTACTTTCTTAAGCACGCTTTATTCAACCGAAACAACAAGTTTTACACCTGACCATGATTTGATGTTTGATCTCAACTCTACGGTACAACTGACGCAGTTTTATCTGTATAGTGTTTTGATGAGCGCAAAGCAAGAGAGAACCTATTATCCTTCGTCAGATACAAATCTTCTTTTACTTGCTCACAGATTATACGGAAGTGCTTCGGAAGATAATATGAGCCAGATAAAATCAACAAACAAAATTGGACTTTCGGAAATTCTGAATATTAAGAAGGGTCGTAAAATTATCTATTACGTATGAAAGTAGTTGTAAACGGCGAAGCAGTAAGATTCACGAGCTTGGATGTAACCCTTAATTACGATTCTGTAAGTGATACATTTGGATTCACGCTTCCTTATCAGGGAGGTACAAAGTGGAAGCCCTTAAAGTATTTGCCTGTTACCATAGAAGACGGAGAAAGGACATTATTAAAAGGAACGATTATAAGCCATCGATTCAAAAGCAACTCAAATGCTAATGAACTTGCCATATCTGGATATTCTAAGACGGGTATTCTTGAGGATTGCCCAAATGTAAATGATGAAATAACAGGTAACTCGGGTGCCGAGTCATCCGGCCAAAGTACATGTTTTAGTAGTATAAGTCTATTGGAGCTAGCCAAGCAGCTTTGTAATCCTTTCGGAATTGAAGTTACATACGATCCCTTGGTAGCTGATTACGTTAATTCAACCTACGAGCAGGCTACCACAACTCCAGAAGAAAGTATAGCTGCCTATCTAGGCAAGTTGGCGACCCTTAAAAATGTTGTTTTGCGTTCAACTCTTGATGGACAATTACTCTTTACTCAAATTGATGAAAAAGGGCCTATCGCGGCACATTTTAATTCTGGTACTGACGAAGGTATAGAATTTTCTCTGGATGTGAACGGTCAAAGAATGCACAACAAAATATACGTGGCAGGACGTGCGGATCTATACGAGAGTGATAGCGAGGATATAGCAAAAACAGGTGATGCGGAGCCTATTATTAATCCTTTAGTAAAGGACACGCGAAGATCTACATTAAAAGTACAAGGTACCGAGATTCAGCTTATTAAAGATGTATCAAAGGCGGTATTGGCCGATGAACTTAAAAATATAGTTGTAACAATCACAATACAAGGCAACAAACTTGAACGGGAAGTTGTAGAGAATGATAATGGAAAGGAAACAGTCTCATACAGCGAACTAAAACCGGGTAATCTTGTAACCATCCATGCACCTGACATTTGTATTAATCGCTTAAAAGATAAAACGATTCCTGTATTTATGGTTCGTTCTATAAATCATAAGGAAAACGCAAAAGAGAAAACCATGACAATTACTTGTGTGTTGCCTCAAACAATGACAGGAAATACTCCGTCTTTAATTTTTGGGTAAATGGACATAATAGCAGTTTCTAATACATTCATTTATAAATCTCTGAGATATATAAAAAGTAAGTTTTCTTACGATGCTCACCAATCTCCACAGATTGCACCTTGGGGAGATGATTCGGTACCTGTTGAAGGAACCAAGGGAGTTAAAGCCTTCACATCGACGAAAGCGATTCATATTGTCCTAGGCTTTTTTAATCGTAACCATTGTAAAGCCGCAGCTGGAGAAAAGCGAATTTTTTCTACCAACGCAGCAGGCACAGAGCAGGTATCTTTATGGCTTAAAAATGACGGGTCATTTAAAATCGAATGTTCCGATGGTTTTACAGCTACCTATGACTTGACAAATAAACGTATATCATTTTCTGGCGATTGTATCGCTGGCGTTGATGGTATTTCGCTTGTTAATCATGTACATGATACCCTCACAGGTGTTACAACACCCCCTTTTAATCCAACCGTATGAGTACAATTGATAAAGCACAGGTAAAAACGGATATTAAAGCCGTTTTCGACTTGATAAAAGGCAAAAAACTTACACAGGAGCAAGCAGAGGAAGCTTTAGCAGACGGTTTTGCTGAATTGATTTCGAATGCAATACAGCGAGGAGTACAGTCGGCCACCTATTCAAGTGGTTTGGTGGCAGGAAATGTATCTGTTACTGGAGCCATTAATTTAACAGTAAGCAAGCAATGAATCGACTTCAAATAAAAGCCTGGTTTGGTGGGAAGAACAAGCTGGATAAAGACAATTCAGACGCTTTTGCTGACGCAGTACTTGTTAAATCCGACGATATAATTACCGATGCAACTCAATCTGGTGGGGATACTACTGTATTTTCATCGAAAGCCACTAAAACATTAGTTACCGATGAGGCTACAGCACGTCAGACATCTGATAACACACTGGCGCAATCCGTTACGGATCTTACGACGGCATTGTCTGTAATTCAGACTTGGAAAACAGCACTGACAGACGCCGACTCTGATAGTATTATCAACACGCTCACTGAATTACTAGACTTAGCAAAGAACGTTCCTGAAGGGGCTGATTTAGCCGCTTTGCTGGCCGCTAAAGTTAGCACATCAGATATTGTAGATAACCTCACAAGCGTATTGACCAACGTGCCATTGTCTGCGTATCAAGGTAATGTCTTGAAAGGTTTGATAGATACCCTTACAAATATTGTATCGACCCATACAAGTAACACTACAGTTCATATAACTGCCGCAGAACGAACTGCGTGGACTGCGAAACAAGCTGCTTTGGTTTCAGGTACAAGCATTAAAACTATTAATAGTACGTCATTACTGGGAAGCGGAGATATTGCGCTACCTGCATCACCTATTCAAATTGTGAACTCATATTCACTCTTTGCAAGTGGATTAACTGCTGGAAGTGGTGATACGGGAGTAACATATTCCAATTTCTTTGGGTATTATGCTGGTTATTATGCTACAGGTGCAAGTTATTCTAATTTTTCAGGACGTTATGCTGGCCATTCTGCAACAAGTGCATCTTATTCTAACTTTTTTGGGGGCTTTGCAGGTCGAAAAGCCAGTGGAGCGGATCATTCTAACTTTCTTGGATATTACGCGGGAGAATCTGCTACTAATGCAAACAACTCAAATTTTTTGGGAGGTAATGCTGGTGGTAATGCAACAGAAGCTAATAATTCAAACTTTTTTGGAAGTGCAGCTGGTTACATGGCAACAAATGCTTGTTGCTCTAATTTTTTGGGGCAGAATGCCGGCAATGGGGCAGTCAATGCTTCTTATTCAAATTTCATAGGTTATTGGGCTGGTGACAATATAGGAACTGGAAAGTACTCGAATTTTCTTGGTTATTATACAGGGATGTCTACAACAAACGCGTCTTACTGTACTTTACTGGGTTATAACGTCGCAAATGAAAGCTCTGGCTCACATATCGGTTCTAATAACATCATAATTGGAACTAATATTACACTACCAGCCGCCACAGCAAATGCTCTCAATATCGGAGGCGTGCTTTTTGGTACTGGTTTGTACTCAACTGTAACAGGAAATCCGTCGGCGGCACCTGTAAATGGAGGTTGTATAGGAATAGGCGTTGTTTCTCCTACTGAGACCTTAGATGTTTCCGGCAATGTGAAAGCGGCTCAATTCAAGCTGTCAGCTCTAAACACAGCACCAGCTTCGTCCTCTGATACAGGTGCGCTTGGAGAGATACGTATTACGGCAGGGTATATTTATGTTTGTGTGGCAACCAATACATGGGTTAGATCTGCGTTGACAACTTGGTAATTATTAACAACTAAAATAAATCATTATGACACAAGAAGAATTAACAGAGTTGAAAGCGAAAGCTTACGAACTTGTATGTGTTATCAATAATGCCAACAGAGAACTCCAACAAATTGAAGCGCAGATTTACGCACAATCGAAGGAACAACAGGGAAAAAAGTAAAACGAAGCCCCCGGATCAAATATCAAACACACTGATATGGACGAATTGATTACTCACATTTGCAACCTCATGAAAGGGCTTGTGTCTTTCGTGATAACTGGCCTAGTCTCCGCATTCCTGCCGCTTGAAGATGCTTTGTTTATTCTGTTTACCGGATTTACGATCAACTTCATTACGGGGTTCGTGACGGATATTCGGGTCAACAAAAAAGAGTTCAATATTAAAAAGGCATTTGATGCTGTGTTGCAGATTGGGTATTTCTTCGGGTTGATATTCTTTATTTCCGCAACAGGTACCAATCTTCATGATAGCGTATTCACAACAGTAGGCGTGAAATGGTCGACCGTGATCGTAACGCTCTATTACATCTTGAACATACTGAAAAACGGGAAGCAATTGTGGCCTGGCAACATAGCAATAAGCCTGCTTTATGACATTCTATCCCTACAAGGAGTAGGGTATTTCATCAAATTATTTGGACTTAAAAAGGAAGGAAAGTAATATGGCGAATTTTGAACAAGCAATCGATCCGGTGCTGGAGTCAGAAGGATATATACAGAAGTACGGAAAATCTGGCTATGTAAACGACAAAAGCGATGCGGGTGGTGAGACAATCGCGGGTATATCGCGCAAGAACTGGCCGCATGAAGTTATCTGGTTGTATGTCGATTCGGCAAAGAAAAGAACGGGATTCCCCCGATCACTGGCCGCTGATTTAAACGTCCGGGCTATGATACTTGATTTCTACCGTCGTAATTTTTGGCAGCCCATTCACGGGGATAGCGTCAAACAACAGGTCATTGCCGATCTATTGGTCGACAAATCGGTATTAGAAGGTATTGCTCCGGCCATAGCACGAGCAGAAGAGATTGTCGGATTAGCGCGCACCGGAAAAGTATCGGAAAATTTGATTACAAAACTAAGTTTACTTGCATGAAAAAGTTGATTTTAACACTTCTATTTGTGCCGATTATGCTCACCGCACAAGTTCGGCGCGATTCCGTGGAGATTCTACGTGATTCTATTTGCAAACTCAACCAGCGGCCAGCGATGACCTCAAAACAATTCATAGAGATTTACAAGTACGAAACACTTCTGAAGTATTACCGGTTATGTCAGAAAAAGCCGACAAACTGGAAGTTTTACAAAGGATGGAGTGCCCGAGTGTTTGATAAATAGATAATATGGCAAAGATTAAACGATTTACATCAAAAGATGGTGGCTATCATGGAGAGCTTGGGTTTTATTGCCCAGGATGTGATTGTGTGCATTTTATTTATGATAAAGAAAGCAACGCTCCAAGTATGCCTGTATGGGGATTTAATGGAAATTTTGAATCTCCAACTGTTACGCCATCTGTACTTGTACAAAATAAAACAATGCGTTGTCATTCTTTTATCACAGACGGTAATATCCAATTTCTTCCTGATTGCACACATGATTTAGCTGGGAAAACAATTGAACTTGAAGATATAGATTGATATGAATTACTTAATCCTTATTACAGCAATTTTTTTAATAATCGCGGGAGACATTATTGTCAAACGCACAGTAAAACAATTTCATAAAAACAAAAAAGTCATGGGAAAGTATGTAGCTAAGAGAAATGATGACGGAACAATTGCTTTGTTCCAGGTTGGGGATTCTATCGGTGTTGATTTCGCCGTTATTCAGACCTTGGTACAGGTAGATGGAGAAACTGCTCTTGATGCATTGAACGCAAATGTAAATGATCTTCAGAACCAGCTTGACGATGTGAATGCGCGCATTACCGCTGTATCTGCTTTGCCTATTGTTGAAACTCCGGTTCAGGATGCAGCAACGGTAGCCGTCGATCAATCCGCAAATTCGTAAGGTATGTTTGAAAAGATCAAAGCCTTATTCAACGAAGGTAAAGAAAGGTGGAAGTCTGAGCTTCCTCCTTTCTACAAGAAAGCCCGGACCGTGGCTATTAAAATCGGTGGCTCTGCGGGTGCTGTAATCGTAGCGAATGCGACGATGGGATTAAACCTAAATCCAACGCTTATAACAGTGTTGTGTTATGTCACAGCTGCCTGTGTAGCTGTGGCCGGAACTGCACAACTGTCAAAACCTGAAATGTAATGGAACTGCTATCAAAAAAATGGGTGTGGTGGGTCTTGATGGTAATCGCTATTATTTGCTTGTCTCTCGTTGTTATTTCACGTTTTCATAAGCCGGTAAAGGTTGTCCCTGATCGAAAGGCAACAGTTACGGATAGCACGACAACGGCGATTCAGCAAAAGAAAATTGCAGAGCTGGATAGTATTCTAAAGCTCAAAAACAATCAACTCGCGACATCGCAAATCAGCCTTTCCATCGTTCGAGGAAAGAATATGAAGTTGAAGCAAACTAATGACTCGCTATCGGCATATTATAATTGCCATCATACATTGCCTGTGTGCGATAGTTTAGTAAAAGCTAAACAAACGTACATAACCGGTCTTGAATCGGAGAATGACAGCCTTTATAGCGTTACAAGACAATTAAACGGGCTTGTCAATATTGAACGGCAAAAGTCCGCACGGCTTGACACTATTGTCAACAGTAAAGAATCGGTTATTACGGCTTATGCGCGTCAGATGGAGCGAATTAACTGTACGTCAGAATGGGCTATCAAGCATCGATTTTGGGCGTGGCTATTCAGAATTAAGTGTTACAAATAATTCAGTTTCATAGCTTATAGATTTTAATTTATTCAAGCCCTCCTGTCTGTGAAGATTAGGGGGCTTTTCATTATTAAATAACAGTAAAATAATAGTATTATTGGTATTGATATGTACAATATAATAGTATTTTTACTATCTTTGTAAGGTCAAGCGATGAGGAATACTATCAATGAAAAAGTACAAAGTTAAGGAGGTTATAAAGCTGCTGGAGGCCGATGGATGGCAGCTTTATACTCAAAGAGGAAGTCATCGACAATTCAAGCATCCTGAGAAAACAGGAAAGGTTACGGTAAATCAAAAACCGAATGAAACTGTAGATCAGGAAATTTTGAACAGTATTTGGAAACAAGCAGGGTGGCGATAATCACCCTGTAAAAAATAGGATATATGGAAAAAATTAAAGTATTGGTAAGTTGGAGTGGAGACAATTATGCGGTTGGTACTGGACAAATTGGAGGTGCAGTGTTTGCAACCGGAAAAACCATAGACGAAGCAAAGAGCGAATTTGAATCAGCCTTTCAGTTCCACTTGGATGGATGTCTGGCGGATGGCGATGACCTACCTGAGTTCGTAAAAAATAATGATTATGAATTTGATTATGAAATGCAAATATCTGCCATTCTCCATTATTTTGATGGTATTCTTACTCGGGCGGCACTGGCACGAGTTACTGGAATTAATCAGCGGCAGTTGGGGCATTACGCCTCTGGATTGTCAACTCCGCGCCCGGCACAACGGGAAAAAATAATTAACGGTTTTCACCGTATAGCTTCAGAACTAAGTTCGGTAGTGTAATTATCGTTTGACAATTTAATTCGTACCGACGGCCCTTGCAGTAATGCCGGGGCTTTTTTGCTTGCCTGTTGGTATGAAAAAAATTCGAGAAATAGTTGTAGGTTGTAAATTTATAACCTATCTTTGTGGTACAAACATAAAGAATCGACGATGCCCACTATATTTATATTTTTCGGTTTCAGGTTTATGTTCTATGCTAATGACCACGAACCGATACACATACACGTAATAAAAGGGAACATAAAAGCGAAATTTGGAATATCGCCGGTAGTATTGATAGAAAACAACGGATTAAAACCGTCTGAACTGAAAATGGTAGAGGCTATAATAGAAGAAAACCAAGAGATAATTGCCGAGCATTGGAATCAATTTTTTAATCAAAACGGGAAATGATACAGGTAGATAAAATTTGGACAACAGACACGGCTGTATGGATACATACCACCGATGGGCGCGAAGCCTGCGAAAAATTTGCCGATTATCCACGTTTGAAGGCTGCTACAACCCAGCAGCGGAATAACTACAAGACGGATGACTTCGGCATCCGTTGGGAAGATATAGACGAAGATTTGAGCTTTGAAGGTTTCTTCGAGGAAAAGGAACGCACCAGACTTTATAAAATATTTATGGAAAATCCGGTGTTAAATGCTTCTGCTATTGCCCGGCGTATGGGTATGAAGCAAAGCCTGCTTGCTGCGTATATTAGCGGTACTAAAAAACTGTCGCCAGAACGTGAACGGGCAATTTTGGATGTTATAAAGCAAATTGGTGCCGAATTGTTACAGCTTACTGCTTAGTAATAAGAAAATAGCTTGTGTAGAAGCAGACTCTTTCTTATCTTTGTAAGGCTTATGGAATAGGCGGCTTAGGCCGCTTTTCTCATTTTAGGATATAGTCAATTACCTTTCTATTTGCTTTGTCAATAATTGACCAGTCTTTCTCTATATAGTGATCGGTGGCCTTCATGTCGGGGTCAACGTGATTCAGCGCAAAATGAACATCGTATTTATCTACTCCGGCTTTATTCCTTGCAATACTTCCCCATGTGTGCCTTGCAGTGTATGGAATTAAATCTTTACCATTAATAAATTCTTGGAATATCCTTTTTCCCCATTTTTCAAGTTCTTTCGGATCAATCTTTTCAATTTTTTTGCCAGATAATCTAACTATTTCATTGTTGATAAGTACGGATTGTACCTGTTTTAGTCCTTTTTTTATAGCAGTGCTGAATGTGTTGGGATTAGAGTATATTGTGTAAAATCTGAATACTCTTTGTCCTGTGGGATCTTGCCATTTTTTTATCAACGATTCAGCTTCAGGTTCAATTTTGATGCTAATCTTGGCCTTATCTTCACGTCTATTCTTTGTTTTTTTTCGACAATAGGTAATCCTTCCGTGTTGAATATCATCACATTCGTATAAATCCGCTGTATTCATCCCACAAAGGAAGAATGATAGTAGAAATACGTCTTTTGCAAGATTGAACCTAATTTTACCCCAATCGGTTGCATCGGGTAAATTATACATGGCTTTAATTACTTCGGGCGTAGTCGGATGCGGAGAGCTGGCGGGAATCGCAGGAATATCAATGTATTTGAAAGGTGATCGAGGTATGTTGATTATACCTGCTTCTTCGTCATTGAATTCTGCCTTTGCCATGTTGTGTAATGCTTTTAGATTTGCAATATACAGAGATGGTGCCCGAGAAAGAATCTTTTTTGTATGTTCCGAAGGAATGGTTTGTAGCCATTTGATGAAGTCGGATAGTAGCTTGGCGGTTATTTCAGATATATCCACGGAGTTTTTGCCAAGGTATCGAGCAACAGCATTTACAGCAACTTCATAGGTTCCAGCATTTCCCGTATGCCCTGTTTGCCGTAATTTATTGGCAACGTCTTTTCCATACTGTATAAAATCCAGCTTGAAACCATCTTTATATTCTGTTATTAAATTTACCACTTGTTCAACGGTCATATTTTCTAAGTCTTCAGCATGATCGTTGCAAATCTTCCGATATTTTTTGATGATATTTTCTGCGGTGTCGATTATCGATTGAGTTTTGATCTTTCCTGAACGCGTCAAATCCGAAGCGACTACGTAGAGTTGTGTAGATATATATCGGTTCTTTCGATTGTGTGTGACTCGGATTCTAACGTTACGTGTGCCATCGCGCCGTATCTGATCGCTTCGTATTTCCGCTTTGAATGTAGCCATTTATAGGTGAACTTTAGGTGAACAATTTGCAGCAAATGTACAAAAATTTGCTGTATGTGGAGTAAAATAAAAAACCACCCTACACATGTAAAGTGGTTTAATTCAGATAACTTACTGATAAATATTTGTGTAGTCCCGCCGGGAATCGAACCCGGATCTAAAGTTTAGGAAACTTTTGTTCTATCCATTGAACTACAGGACCGCAGAAAGAGAAAGCAAAAATACAACTATTCTTCAATAATTTCAATTGCTCTTTTAAGGAAAAAGCGCAAACGTCTAATTGACCTTTGCGCTTTTTGTGGTGCCACCAGGAATCGAACCGGGGACACAAGGATTTTCAGTCCTTTGCTCTACCAACTGAGCTATGGCACCATCTCTGTTTTGCGGATGCAAAGGTAGGAAAAATAACCGGATGACCCAAATTATTTTTCAATTTTTTCGTTTGATGCTGAAAAACAAAGTGTTGGTGCGAGTCTTTGAGGATTTGTCTTGGTTACTTTATGTTTGGGTGCAATGAAGAAATTGTGACTGCATCTCCTTCTTGTTGCATTTAGTTGTCTTATTTTAGTACGCGCGAGCAAACACTACGCGTTGCGCCGATGGCTTTCCGGTTACCATGCAACTTCCCGGAGTTTTGTCTCCCTCCAAGGGAATGCAGCGGATGGTGGCTTTGGTTTCGGCTTTGATTCTTTCTTCGGTTTCGGTGGTACCATCCCAATGACACAGTAAGAATCCTCCTTTTTCAATTTCTACCTTAAACTCATCATAACTGTTCACCTCGCGGGTAACCGAAGCACGGTAATTGGCGGCTTTGGCGTAAATATTTGCCTGAATTTCATCCAACAATGTTTTGATGTGTTGTTCAATATTGTCGATGGGCAATGTCTCTTTGGTCAACGTATCGCGACGAGCCACTTCAATGGTTCCGTTTTCCAGATCACGGGCGCCGAGCGCTAAACGTACAGGAACGCCTTTCAGTTCATATTCGGCAAATTTCCAGCCCGGTTTTTTGTTGTCGCTGTTATCGTATTTTACACTTACGCCCAAAGCTCTCAGTTTGGCAGCCAGTTCGGCTACTTTAGCGTCTATTTGGTTTAACTGCTCTTCATTGCGATAAATTGGGACAATAACAACCTGATAGGGTGCCAGTTTCGGAGGCAATACCAGCCCATTGTCGTCAGAATGGCACATGATAAGTCCGCCGATTAAACGGGTAGAAACTCCCCAAGAGGTTGCCCATACATAATCACGTGTTCCCTCTTTGGACGAGAAGGTCACGTCGAATGCTTTGGCAAAATTTTGACCCAGAAAGTGAGAAGTTCCCGCTTGCAACGCCTTGCCATCCTGCATCAGCGCTTCGATACAGAAGGTTTCCACGGCTCCCGCAAAACGTTCGTTGGCCGATTTGATACCTTTCACTACAGGCATAGCCATGAAGTTTTCGGCAAAAGTGGCGTAAACGTCCAGCATCTGGCGCGTTTCGACCAATGCTTCTTTTTCGGTAGCATGAGCTGTGTGCCCTTCTTGCCACAAGAATTCAGCCGTGCGAAGAAATAGGCGGGTGCGCATCTCCCAGCGAACCACGTTGGCCCATTGGTTGATAAGGATTGGCAGGTCGCGGTACGACTGAATCCAGTTTTTATAGGTGTTCCAGATAATGGTTTCGGATGTAGGGCGAATAATGAGTTCTTCTTCGAGCTTGGCAGCGGGATCAACCACCACGCCTTTTCCGTCGGGGCTTGCTTTGAGTCGATAGTGTGTTACAACTGCGCATTCTTTGGCAAAACCTTCTACATGATCGGCTTCCTTGCTGAGAAACGATTTTGGGATCAAAAGAGGAAAATAAGCATTCTGATGTCCTGTTTCCTTGAACATACGGTCGAGTTCGGCCTGCATTTTTTCCCAGATGGCATACCCATACGGTTTTATGACCATACAACCGCGAACGGCTGAATTTTCAGCCAAATCGGCTTTAATTACCAGATCCTGATACCATTGCGAATAATCAACGCTGCGCGAAGTAAGCTCTTTTAGTTCTGCCATATTCTTAGATTAAAGAGCAAAAGACAAAGCTGAAATACGAACATCTTTAGCGTTTGTCCGAGTACTCTAAATTATTTTATGTGTGTGTCTTGAAAATCAGAGCAACAAGGTGTGTGTCTTGTTACATTTTTGCGACTGCAAAGATACGATTTTCCTGCGAGGGCATAAAAATTTTATGCTTACTATAAATGCTCAATTTAGCTTTTCCCATTACATTGTAATACAACTGTGATAATGTCTTAACAGTAACGAAAGATAATCCATCTACTTTTGAAAACGCAATTATACTGTCCTGTTAATACTTTATTTTATTAATAATCAGAATTATAAATGATTAAATTCTACCAAAATCGGTTGCGTGAAGTGATCGTTGTACCGACTAAGCTGAAAAATATTTTGGTGATTGCATTTCTTTTGTCGAGTGTCTCGTTATCGGCAGCCATTATTAAAGGTACCGTAATAGATGCTCGCACGGGAGAACAAATTATTGGTGCCACCATCGTAGTGCAAGGAACGAATCAAGGTGCAGTCACGGGCCTCGACGGCAGTTTTGTGTTGAAATCGATACAGGGCAACTGTACGCTTGTTTGCAGCTATTTAGGTTATCAAAAGCAAGAAATCAGTGTGGAAAACGGAGAAAAACGTGTTGCAATAAAACTTGACGGTGCGTCGACGGAGTTAAAAACGGTGGAAGTGGTAGCGCATAGCGACAAAACATCGGACAACAGCGCCCGAAAGAGCGAGCAGTTGTCGAGCAATGTGCTGAATGTGGTGGGAGCCAAAGCAATTGAGCTTTCGCCCGACATGACCGTTGCCAATGTCGTGCAACGTGTTTCGGGTGTGACGGTAGAGCGCAATAACAGTGGCGATGGGCAATATGCTATTTTGCGCGGAATGGATAAACGCTACAACTATACGTTGGTGAACGGGATTAAAATTCCGAGTCCTGACAATAAAAACCGGTTTGTCCCGCTTGATATTTTTCCTGCCGAACTCTTGGACAGACTGGAAGTGACAAAAAGTATTACGCCCGATATGGAGGGAGATGCCATTGGCGGCGCTGTGAATTTGGTAATGAAGGATGCCCCTTCTAAGCTCCGACTTACGTTCAATCTGGCAACTGGCTATAATTCTCTCTTCTTTGACCGCAATTTTCAGTCGTATGATGCCGGAAATTTGCTTCAGCAATCGCCCTATGAAAAATATGGAGAGGGCTTTCGTGCCCGAATGAAAGATTTCCCGACTTCGACGGTTGATTTAAACGGCAAAAAAGCATTGCCCAATCTTTCAGGAGGCTTTTCAATCGGCAACAGGTTTTTGGATAAGAAATTGGGTGTGATTTTGGCCGGAAGTTTTCAAAATAATTATAGAGGAAACAACAGCCTCTATTTTTCGTCCGAAACAGCAAGCAGCGATGCGTCCAATCTCCCGGTGCTGAAAGACGAGAGAAATCGCCACTATTCCGAACTGCAAACCCGATTCGGAATACACGGAAAGATCGATTTTCGACTGTCGACGCAACATAAAATTCAGTTGTATTCAGCTTACATGAACCTGAACAATACGCAGGTACGCGATGAGAAGAAAATAAATTTGTCGTATGGATACAATCCTTCCGCAGGAGATTACAATTTGTCGTATTCGACTCGTTTTAAGCAAAACACACAGTCTATTTTCAGCAACACATTGCATGGTGAGCATCTTTTGTTTGGCAATGTGCTGTCGGCAAATTGGGATGTGGTCTACTCGAAAGCAACCAATAAAACGCCAGACAACACAACGGTCAACACCGGAAGCAGTGTACGGTCGAATGTGGAAGGTGTGATTGCCGCCGTGAATGAAGACAAACGTTGGGAACACAATAGTGATGAAGATAAAGCGGCTTACCTCAAGACAACGATTGCGGCAACCAAGTATGTGAATGTGTCGGTGGGAGGCCTTTATAGAGACAAAGAGCGCAGTAATTTTTTCAACGAATATACTTTAACTCCGTATGATCCTGCAACGGGTAGTACCAACCTGATCAAAGGGGTCAATTGGAATAATTACACGCAGATACAATACACGGTTTACAATCCTTACGGGTCAACCGGCGACCCCTTGAATTATAATGCTTCGGAAAAGATCGGTGCGGGTTATGCGCAGTTTCAGTACGAAAAAGGCAAGTGGAAGGTGATTGCCGGAGTAAGGCTTGAACATACCGATCAGGGATATAATCTGATACATCCCACCGATGGGGTTCAGAATGTAGGAAATCAAGTATATAACGACTGGTTGCCGGGTGTGCATATCAAATATTCACCCTGGGAGAACCACAACATCAGGGCATCTTACTACCGTTCGCTCAATCGCCCGAGCTTTTTCGAAATTGTACCGTACAATATTGTGAATGAAGATTATACCGAAAAGGGCAATCCAAATCTAAAACATACTACGGCCGATAATTTCGATCTTCGGTATGAATTTTTCCCAAAGTCGTCGGAACAATTGATGGTCGGATTGTTTTATAAAAAGATCAACAATCCCATTGAGTATGGAATGACTACTCAGGGGCAGGGCACATTCTATATGCCCGAAAATTTCGGAACGGCCACCAATTATGGAGTGGAGGTGGATGCGATCAAGTATTTCAATGCTTTCGGCGTAAAAGCAAACTATACTTACACTAAATCGTCCATTACCACCACCAAATTGCTTAATTATTTGGATGGTACGACGATAAAAACCAAAAATGTTGATCAAACACGTTCCCTCTATGGTCAATCGCCCTCGGTAGCAAATGTCGCTTTACTCTATAAAGCGAGTAAAATCGGATTCGATGCTCAACTGATGTGTATCTATAATGGTGAGCGATTGTATACTGTATCACATTATTACAACAACGATTTGTGGCAAAAAGAGAGTTTTCAACTTGATGCTTCGGTCGAGAAAAAATGGGGGCATCGTATATCTACGTTTATCAAGGCATCCAATCTTCTGAATTCGCCGATGATCGTCTATCTGAAACAGACAAATCCGGCCAACGCGGATGTTGCAAGTCTGGAGTTATGTAACGGAGGCACTTTGGTACGGAAAGACCGGTATGGTATTCAATTCCAACTCGGATTCCGTATGAAACTCGAATAGAAAATCACAATAAGATCATATAATAATAAAAAATAGCCGCAGATTATGACACATACAGATTTATTGTTCTGCATAAAATCAACTTGTTTTAGAAAACATCACCCCTTTGTCGCGATTATGGTCGTATGTTGTATTTTCTTGTTATTGATGGGGTGTGCCAAGAACGAAAACCTTTCGGTTGTGGAAGTGACACTATCTTCTAATTCGTTGACCATGAAGCCTGGCGACACGCAAACACTTTCAGTAAACTTTTTCCCTCGTAACGCCGCTAATCAGTCTGCAACATGGAGTGCAACCGATACCTCCATTGTGAAAGTGAGCAGTAGTGGGGTGGTCACCGCCATTCGTCCGGGGAGTTCGAAGGTCAAAGTGATTTCCCAAGATACCAACGAGAGCGACTCCTGTTCCATAACGGTTGACCCTTCCAATACCGTTTCTGTTTCGGGCGATATTTCGGGAACATGGCCAGCCTATTCGGTTATTCATGTTGACGGTCAGGTAAATATCCCTGCCGGTAAAACACTCACCATCGAAAAAGGAGTGCAGGTAATTATCAATACCGCCGGACAGGATGCTAATAATACCAAAATAGAATTGATCGTTAAAGGCAATCTCTATTGTTATGGCACGGAAGCCGATCCCGTATTGTTTTCTGTGGCTTCGGCTTCGCGCACCACAGCCAATACTTTTGGGCGTCTGTGGGGCGGCATTATCGGTGCAACCACATGCTCCGAAATGGTTTTAGATCATACCATCGTGGAATATACCGGTGCAATAACCACTACAACATCGCAATCGGCGGTACTTGGGCTGTTCAAATCGGCTGGTGGCGAAGGAATGGTTGCATTCAATACCAATAATCCAAGTGGAAAATATGTGGTAACCAATTCCGTGTTCCGCAATACCGGCGAAGATGCGATCTACGTGCAGGGCGGATCGTGTATTTTTACCTACAACAAGTTTTATGCAGTGGGGTCGACCGGAGGCGAAGCTATCAATGTAAAGGCTGGTTGTGTAGTCGATGCGGCTTACAATTTGATGTACAGTCCCAATACCAACGCCTTCAAACTGTCGAGTTCCGGCCAAAGCACTTCACGTCCACAGGCCAAGATCAATGCTTACAACAACACGATTCTCAATGCCGGCTGGCGGCGCGACCCTACCGATCCGAAGGGAGGCTCTGTTTGGGCTGAAAAAGGAGCATTGGTTAATGTGGTTAACAATCTGATTGTTAATTGTATGTTTGGAATTAAGGCACCGAGTTTTGGTGTAAGTGCAACCACCGGTCCTGCTCTTGCCAGTGTGATCGATTACAATTATTACGCATCGGGAACCCAGTCGAGTACGGTGCCTCAGCACATTGCCAACGGCACGGCGACAGCTTATGCCGGGTTCAAAGCGGGAGTGACAAACGTGGTGTACGGAGCGCACGACAAAGCCGGAGCGGGAGTTGGATTGAACGATCCCACTTTTACCAATTTTCCCTTCTTTACGAACCCCTTGTTGAGCTATACGTTCGATTCAAGCTGGGATTTTCATCTCAAAAGCGGATCGCCGGCTGTTACCGGAGGAACTACTCTGACGCCGTATTTTAATGGTAGTGGATTGGTAATTAATGGTATAACTTACAAATCGCCCCTTTCATCGGTATGTTTTGGGGCGTTCGGTACAAATTAATACAGCAAAATAACTATTTGAAAAATGAACAATCAAATTCGAATTCTTTTCGCATTGTTTCTGAGCTTGCAGTTTGGTTTCTCGGCCATGGCGCAGTTGATACCAAAATCTGTTTCTGTCGATAAAGGGGCATATAATTTCTTCATAATCTCGGATGTAGGCCGCAACGGATACTATCAACAACGAACGGTGGCCAATGCAATGGGAGATTTGGCAGAGAAAATACATCCCAACTTTATTATTTCCAGTGGCGATACATTTCATTACAATGGAGTTCGGAGCACAAGCGATCCGTTGTGGTACAGCAATTTCGAGAGCGTTTATACCCATCCCGAGCTATTGGTCGATTGGTATATTATTTTGGGAAATCATGAGTACCGGGGAAATACGCAGGCAGTGCTTGATTACACCAAGATCAGCCGTCGGTGGAATATGCCGGGTCGGTATTACACGATAGCAGGTCAGGTCGATTCGGTCAATTCTATTCGGATCGTGTTTATCGATACAGCGCCTTTCGTGCAGGAATATAGGAAAAAGGCGGATAAATATCCGGATGCTTCTCAACAAGATACGAATAAACAGTTGCAATGGATTGACAGTGTGTTGGCTTCATCGCACGAGAAATGGAAAATCGTAGTTGGGCATCATCCTGTCTATTCGGTTGATACCAAGCATGGTAACACGGATGAATTGATAGCGCAACTTGATCCTGTGCTGCGAAAATATAAGGTCGACTTCTATTTTGCGGGACACATTCACAATGCGCAACATATTCAGAAAGACGGGTTTGATTATATTGTAAGTCCTTCGGGTTCGTTAGGCCGACCGGCTTTTAATGGTCCTGATACGAAATTTTCCAATGCGTCGGAAGGGTTTACCGTCTGTTCGGTTTCGGGCAATAGTTTTGCTGTTATTTTTGTCAATGAAAAGGGGCAACAATTGTATCGATACGAAAAGAAAAAATGAGCAGTATTCGGGAAATCAAATCATTATGGACGTAATCAATACAAAAATGCCGGAAGGATCTACTATCTTTTTCCGGCATTTGTCGTGTAATAAATGCGTAACGTAAGCTTTATCAAGTTGTAACGTTCTACCCCCATTTCTCATTTATCTTTGCGTCAAACATCAATCTCTGTCTATGCAAAAAATCGAAATTATCGAATATTCGGATCAATACAAGGATTGCTTCAAGGCGTTGAATTATGCCTGGATTTCAAAATACTTTTGGGTCGAACCGACTGATGAATACGTGCTGTGTAATCCGGTTGAGGCTATTTTGGAGAAAGGCGGATATATTTTCTTTGCCCGGCAGAACGATACGATTGTGGGAACCTGTGCTTTGATGAAAGTGGAACCTCTTGTTTATGAGTTGGGTAAAATGGCTGTCGAGGAGTCCTGTCGTGGACTTGGGATAGGCACCATGCTGATGAAAACCGTGATTGCCAAAGCAAAGAAAATGAAGCTTCGGAAATTGGTTCTCTATTCGAATACAAGACTTCATGCGGCAATCAACATGTACATCCGCTTCGGTTTTTACCTGGTTCCAAAGACTGATTTTCACAATCACCGGGCTAATATGAAGATGGAACTGAAGCTGATGGAGAGGGGTTTACGGCGGTCGTTTAAGCCCAAAGAGCAGTGTATTCTCCACGTCTGGGAATAGAAGGATATACACTTGGAAATCAATCGTGATGGCGTTTGTCATTTTTTATGAATAGGGTAATTTTACAAACAGATTGACACGATAATAATTGATAATAAAGAGTTTTAACAATAAAAGCCCGCCGAAACTTTTCATTTCGGCGGGCTTTTGCTATTTTTGCAATCCCTAAATTTTTGGATGCGACAGTTTTGGCTGTTTGCGGCAGAGTCCTTTGTATGCGCTTTATGAGCATGATCGGGCCCTGTTTTTGTGTTGAGAGACAATAAATTTATATATCAAACCAGAAACCTTATGAGTCTAAAAATTGTAGTATTAGCGAAACAAGTGCCAGATACCCGCAATGTGGGTAAGGACGCCATGAAAGCCGACGGGACGGTAAACCGTGCAGCTCTGCCTGCGATTTATAACCCCGAAGACTTGAATGCTCTCGAGCAAGCTTTGCGATTGAAAGACCGTTTCGAAGGTTCCACCGTTACCATTGTGACTATGGGCCCGGGACGTGCCGCCGAAATCATTCGCGAAAGCCTCTACCGTGGAGCCGACAACGGTTACCTCCTTACCGACCGCGCTTTTGCCGGTTCCGATACGCTTGCAACTTCTTATGCGCTCTCTTGTGCAATCAAAAACCTTCCCGAAGTAGACGTAATCGTTTGCGGTCGCCAGGCTATCGATGGCGATACTGCTCAGGTTGGTCCTCAGGTGGCTGAAAAGCTGGGTTTGCCGCAAATTACTTATGCAGAAGAGATTCTCGACGTAAAAGATGGTAAAATTACCGTAAAACGTCGTCTCGAACGTGGTGTGGAAGTGGTTGAAGGTAAATTGCCAATTCTGATTACCGTCAATGGTTCCGCTCCTGACTGCCGTCCGCGTCATGCCAAATTAGTGATGAAATACCATCATGCGAAGACCGTGACCGAACGTCAGGAACAAAACGACGATTACATGTTCATGTTTGACAAACGCCCCTATTTGAACATTACAGAATGGAGCGTGAATGATATTCAAACCGATATTAACTGGTTGGGTCTCAAAGGTTCTCCTACAAAGGTTAAAGCTATCGAAAATGTTGTTTTTCAGGCAAAAGAGAGCAAACGCTTAGCTGGTAAAGACAGCGAAATCGATGAGTTGATGAAAGAACTTATTGCAAACCACACAATCGGATAATCAATTGTCGGGATAGATGACCTTTATGGTCGTATAACTGTCTCATAAACAAAACAAAAACGCAAAACATGAACAATATTATAGTTTATCTCGAAATTGAAGAGGGTGTTGTTGCCGATGTAAGCCTTGAACTGCTTACCAAGGCTCGCTCTCTGGCAACTAAACTGAAATGTAAACTCGAAGCGCTTGCTATCGGTTCTCAGCTGGATGGCATTGGCGCTCAGGTTTTCCAATATGGTGTCGACAAATTGTACCTTGCCGACGACGTTCGCCTCTATCCTTATACTTCGATGCCCCACACTTCGGTGTTGGTCAATCTTTTCAAGGAAGAAAAACCACAAATCGCCCTGATGGGTGCTACCAGCATCGGTCGTGACCTCGGTCCCCGCGTCTCTTCAGCACTGTTCAGCGGATTGACAGCCGACTGTACCGCGCTCGAAATCGGCGATCACGAAGATAAAAAAGAGGGTAAATCGTATACTGATCTGCTTTATCAGATCCGTCCTGCTTTCGGTGGTAACATCGTGGCAACCATCATCAACCCCGAATGCCGTCCACAGATGGCTACCGTTCGCGAAGGTGTGATGAAAAAAGAGATTTTCGATGCTAACTACAAAGGTGAAGTCGTAAATCTTGAGGTGGCAAAATATGTAAGCGATTCCGATTTTGTGGTAAGCGTGATCGAACGCCACATGGAAAAATCGAAGAGCAACCTGAAGTCCTCTCCTATCATCGTGGCCGGTGGTTACGGTATGGGCTCGAAAGAGAACTTCAAATTGCTTGAAGAACTGGCTTCGGTTTTGGGTGGTGAAGTAGGCGCTTCGCGTGCAGCTGTCGATGCAGGTTTCGCCGAACATGATATGCAAATCGGTCAGACCGGTGTTACCGTTCGCCCTAAATTGTATATTGCCTGTGGTATTTCCGGTCAGATTCAGCACATTGCCGGTATGCAGGAAAGTTCCATCATCATTGCCATCAACAATGACGAAAACGCTCCGATCAATGCCATTTCCGACTACGTGATTACTGCTAACGTGGAAGACGTAGTGCCGAAAATGATTAAGTATTATAAGCAGAACAGCAAGTAGCGTGTAGTGAGTAGCCGGTAGTTAGTAGAAATTTGTAATTGGTGTCGTTAAATGAGAACATCCAATTTTGAAGACTTAGTAGTATGGCAAAAGGCGCATGAATTTGTACTTTTTGCATATAAAATCACTTCAAAATTTCCGAAGGAAGAGTTGTTCGGATTGACAAATCAATTCAGAAGAGCCGCAGTTTCTATTCCGGCTAATATTGCAGAAGGATATCGAAAGCGCGGAATCAAGGACAAGCTACGTTTTTATAATATTTCTGCGGGGTCAGCGGACGAATGTCGGTACTACATCATTCTTGCAAAAGACTTAAATCTCATTGATCAAATTGAATACGATAATTTATACAATAGTATAAACATAGTTTCGAAATTATTGACCGGTTATTGTAAAGGAATAATAAATCAAACAAATAGTAATGATTAGATTGGATGCAGACAAGCCGATTTGCTTCTCACTACCCACTCCTCACTACTATCTACAAAGAAAAACAACCATGGCAAATTACTATTTAGATAAACCCGAACTCAAATTCCATTTGACGCATCCGTTGATGGAAAAGATAGTGGCGCTCAAAGAGCAGAACTATCGTGAAAAAGATACATTCGACTATGCTCCTCAGGATTTTGAGGATGCTATCGATAGTTACAACCACGTGATGGAGATCATCGGTGAAATTTGTGGCGATATTATCGCTCCAAATGCCGAAGATGTTGACCATGAAGGTCCTCTCGTAGTTGACAACCGTGTGGTATATGCCCGCGGAACACAGGAAAATCACGAAGCGTTGAAAAAGGCCGGCGTTTACGGGATCTCTTTGCCCCGCGAATACGGAGGCTTGAACTTCCCGATGGTGCCTTACGTGATGACCGGTGAAATCGTATCGCGTGCCGATGCAGGTTTTGCCAACATCTGGGGTTTGCAGGACTGCGCCGAAACTATCCACGAATTTGCGTCGAAAGAGATTCGCGAAGAGTTTCTTCCCCGCATCAATCAGGGTGAAACCTGCTCGATGGACCTGACCGAACCGGATGCCGGTTCCGACCTTCAGGCCGTGATGCTGAAAGCTACTTACGACGAAAAGAAAAAGATGTGGTTGCTCAATGGTGTGAAACGTTTCATTACCAACGGTGATGCTCAGATTAAATTAGTATTGGCCCGTTCTGAAGCCGGTACATCAGATGGTCGCGGTCTTTCTTATTTTGTTGTCGACAACCAGTTCGACAGCTCGATGAAAGTGCGTCGTATCGAAAATAAACTGGGTATCAAGGGATCTCCTACCTGCGAACTCGTGTTTACCAACACTCCTGCCAAAATGGTGGGCGAACCCAAAATGGGGTTGATCAAATACGTGATGTCGCTGATGAACGGTGCTCGTTTGGGCGTAGGTGCTCAGTCGGTAGGTGTGGCTCAGGCTGCCTACGACGAAGCGTTGGCTTATGCGAAAGATCGTACTCAGTTTGGCAAAGCCATTATCGAATTCCCCGCAGTATTCGAAATGCTGGCCATCATGAAAGCCAAAGTGGATGCTGCTCGTGCCTTGTTGTACGAATGTACCCGTTTTGTGGATGTTTACAAAGCGTATGGCACTATTGCCGACGAACGTCCGTTGACCAAAGAAGAACGTCTGGATGCCAAAGAATATCAAAAACTGGCAGACATGATGACTCCGCTGGTAAAAATGTTTGCCAGTGAATATGCCAACCAGAATGCATACGATTCTATTCAGGTTCACGGAGGTTCGGGCTTCATGAAAGATTACGCTTGTGAACGTATCTATCGCGATGCCCGTATTCTTACCATTTATGAAGGAACGTCGCAGTTGCAGGTAGTGGCTGCTATCCGTTTCGTAACCAATGGTGCTTATGTTGCCAAACTGCGTCAGTACGAAGCTCAGCCAATCAATCCGGCTTTCGAAGGATTGCGTAATCGCTTGGTTGGTTTTACCGGTAGCCTCGAAAAAGCGATTGCGAAGGTAACCGAACCCAAAAATGCCGAGTATCATGACTTCATGGCTCGCCGTTTGGTAGAGATTGCCGGTCATCTGGTGATGAGCAACCTGCTGATTATCGATGCTTCGCGCGATGATATGTTTGCCCGTTCGGCTGAAATATACAGCAGTTTTGCCGCTGCCGAAATCACTAAACACCTGGCATTTATCGACAGCTTCCAGCTCGATAACGTTGGCTTGTACAAAAACAGCGATCAGGAATAAAATAGAGAGCGTTAATTAATAAATAGAGAAAGAGAGGTTGTTCGGTCATCGGACAACCTCTTTTGTGTGGAAGAGCTTTATTTATGTTTTTGCCGTTGCTGGCAGCATGAGTACATTTTTTTATCTTTGTACGAGGTAACGTTCGGGTTGTCCGTGCTTTCGTTTTACGTTACATTTAACTAAGAAATAATGAGAAGAATTGTATTGAATCTGTTGCTGGTTTTTAGTGTCTGCTGGCAGGTACAGGCGCGGGAAGTGACCATCGAAAATGCTTTGTACGACTTGCCGGATGTGATTTTTAAATCAATCGGGAAAGCCGATACCTTTGAACTAAAGATTAAACAGCCGTTGGATCACCAACATCCCGAGAAGGGCTACTTCTATCAACGGGCCTTCCTTACCCACAAAGCGTTTGACAAACCGATGGTGATGTATCTTTCGGGATATAATCAGGATCGGCCATACAAAAACGAGTTGACGAAATTGCTGGATGCGAACCAATTGTCGATAGAGCATCGTTACTTTGGGAAAAGTGTACCCGATAGCCTTGATTATAATTACCTGAATCTGGAACAGGCGACTGCCGATTTGCATCATATCAACGAACTGTTCAAAAGAATCTATGTCGGAAAATGGATTGGTACCGGTATCAGCAAAGGAGGGTCAACGACGATTTTTTACAAATATTTCTACCCGAACGATGTGGATGTCTCCATCCCGTACGTGGCTCCGCTCAACCGCGAGTATGAGGACCAACGCCTCTATACTTTTCAGGATACCGTTGGTTCAAAAGTTTGCCGGCAAAAACTGTTTGCCTTTCAGAAACGGATGCTGAAGCACCGCAAAGAGATTTTGCCTTTGTTGCAGATGTACAGCGACGGTGCAGGGTTGAAATTATCTACTGTCACGCTGGAGCAGGCATTTGAATACAGTGTGTTGGAATTTCCGTTTGCGTTCTGGCAATACTACACCTCTTGCGACGACATCCCGTCGGAGTCTTCGTCGCTTTTAGCGGCGACGCAATACCTGCTCAAGATAAGTGATATTAAATCGTACAGCGAAGAGCATATCATCGGTTATTTGTCGCACTATTATCAGGCAGCAACCGAGATGGGTTATTACGGTTACCGTACCGAATCATTTAAGAATGATATCAAGGCGCTGCCCTTGCAGCCGCATCCTTACGCAGCTATTGTACCGAAGCGTATTCCGGTGCATTTCGACGGTACGTTGCTGAAAAAGGCAAACGAATGGATTGCGAAAGAGGGCAACCGGATGATCTATATCAACGGAGCTGTCGATACATGGAGCGCGACGCGTGTTTCACCATCCGATAAAGTGGACGCGCAGTGGTTTTTGCTCAACGGTAAAAATCACCGTACCGCCCGCTTTGTAAATATGAGTCCCGACGAGAAACAGCGCTTTATCACCACGCTGCAACGATGGGGAATTCCGGTGGCAAATCCGGAAATGAAATAGTAATTAATGTTCGCATTGCATCAAGAGAAAGATAAATCAGATATTTATTTTGTTCCGAGGTTATGTGAAAACAAAAAGGAACCAAATCTTAATGTTTGATTCCTTTCTGATTCTACTACACAATAATTTTTTACCTGTGGCTTTATTTTCTCTTTGTAGGTACTTTGTCCGGTCGATCGGCGGAAGCCGGTGCCCCGGCTTCGGGTCTTTGAGATCTCGGTCCTTTTCTGATGTTTTCACCTAACGTTGGAAATTGATCCTTTACTTTTAGCTCGAATTTAATCTTTTCCAATTGAATAGCCGATTCCAGCTTGCCGATCTCATCCAGTTTGCCTGCAATCTGGTTGATGTCTGGTTTGTCGATATGGATCAGATAACGCAGTTCTGCTTTTTTCAGAAACAACTCATTCTCTTTTTGACCTATTGCTTTGTGCAATTCTTTGATGTAGCCTTCCACAACATCTTTATCTTTTTCTGATAACTGGTCGAACAGAACCGATGGACATTCTCCTCTCTCTTCTTGTTGAAAGAAGGGGGGCTGATGGGCATCTTTCCCTTTTTTGTCAAACGCTTTGCCTGTCATCGAACTACGATCCGGAGCCCCCATTTGTTCCGCATTATCAATACTAGGTTGTTGGCCGTAATCACCCAGAAAGTCGGGGCTTTGAGCTGATAATTGCAATGTAATCACCAGCCCTAACAAAATGAATAATCTTTTCATAACATGAAAAATAAAAATTGAAAGTCAGGTGTGGTTTTATTTTTGATTCAAATGTACGGGTGTTGAACAGATAGTAAAAATAAAATCGGCGAATGGGCTTGATTTGTAGACCAAAATAAGATTCTGAACTATGAAAAGATGGCAATATGTTACAGAGAAACGGATGTTAAGAATCGATTGAAATTACAATTTGATGGCAAACTTCTTAAGCCGTTCATCGAGCATATAAGCCGGGATTATCTGCTTGATGCTATCGGCTACGGCATTCATTAGTCCTTCCCGCACGTAGTCGTGGCGGATAATCATTGAAATTTCGCGGGTTGCTTCGGGGCGAACGATCGGGCGCAGATTCTTCTTTTGTGCCTCGGTCAGAAAGTCGATGTGCAGTTCGGGAATAATGGTATAACCGCAGTTGATGTCTACAATTTTTACCAGTGTGTCTATGCTGCCGGCTTCGATGGTTGAGGTGTGCACGTTGTGATCGCAAAAGTTGAGCACCTGATTGCGCAGGCAGTGTCCCTCTTCCAGTACCCAGAGGTTTTCGGTCGGCATATCGCTTGGAGTCAGCTCTTGCTTGCAGTAAATCGGGTCGTCGGGCGAGATGTATGCCACAAACTTCTCATAATAGAGCGGTACCTCCAGAATCTTCGGATTGTCGAGCGGCGTAGCTAAAATGGCCATGTCGATTTCGGCGGCATTCAGTTTTTCGATAATCGTTTCGGTTCGCAGTTCCGTTACCTGCAACGATATCTCCGGAAAACTTTTTCGAAATGCCGCGATGAATTTCGGCAGCAGGTAAGGCGCTATCGTCGGAATCATCGCTAACGAGAGCGACCCCGTTAATCCTCCCTTCATCGATACCACATTTTCTTTCAGTTGCCGAATGTTGAAAAGGATGATTTGTGCCTGTTGCAGGATTTGTTTGCCTGCTTCGGTCGGTTCGATAGGCTGCATCGAACGGTCGAAAATGAGACAGCCCAGTTCATCTTCCAGCTTCTGAACCATGGTGCTCAGGGTCGGTTGCGTAACCGAACACATTTCCGCTGCCCGTACAAAATGGCGGGTCTTGTCTAATGCCAGAATATACTCCAGTTGTTGTAATGTCATGGTTGTTGTGTTTTATATATAAACAGGCACACGGAAAACACGGATAATACAGAATAACCCGGAACTAAACATCATCAACGTTCTATGTGGATAATTGAATGTGCTAATCCGTCTAATCTGTGCCTTCCGTGTGCTAATCCACTACAAAGATATATAGAATTTATCAATGAAGGTATAGAAATTATCTGTTTGATTTATGGGTTTTGGGGTGATAACTTTGCATCAGAAACAAACAACGAATAACATTACAAACTTTACTAACATATAAAAATTACTACTATGTCACAAATTGGAAAACAAATCGTAGATTTCAAAGTACAGGCTTACGTTAATGACGGATTCAAAGAGGTAACCAAACAAGATGTCTTGGGCAAATGGTCGGTCTTCTTCTTCTATCCCGCCGACTTCACCTTCGTTTGTCCTACCGAACTGGAAGATCTTGCCGGTAAATATGCCGATTTTCAGGCTGCCGGTGCCGAAATTTATTCTGTATCCTGCGATACCCATTTCGTTCACAAAGCATGGCAAGACGCATCAGCAACCATCAAAAAGGTCAAATACCCGATGTTGGCCGATCCTACTGGTGTTTTGGCCCGTGGATTCGATGTGATGATTGAAGAGGCCGGTCTGGCCGAACGCGGAACCTTTGTGGTAAATCCGCAGGGCGAAATTGTAGCTTACGAAGTGGTTGCGGGCAATATCGGACGTAATGCCGACGAACTTCTCCGTCGCTTGCAGGCTTTGCAGTTTGTTGCTGCTCATCCCGCCGATGTTTGTCCTGCAAAATGGAAACAGGGCGATCAGACATTGAAACCCAGCATCGATTTGGTTGGGAAAATCTAACAACTCCTATCTATATTCTCCCGGGGAGAGCTGCTTGTCGGTTCTCCCCGTTAACTTTCAACTGTTATGTTAGAACAAGGCATAAAAGATCAGGTTCGTTCCCTTTTTGCAAACCTGAAATCGGATTTTATTTTTCGGATAGAGGTCGGTTCGTCGCATCCTTCGCGTAATGAACTGGTCGATCTGTTGGAAGAGGTGGCTTCCTGCTCCGATAAAATCCAATGTGAAATCCTCCCCGGCGACGATTTGAAATTTACTGTTGTGAAAAACGGAGTGCCCTCTTCTTTTGTGTTCAGGGCGGTCCCGAACGGTCACGAATTCAGTTCGTTGTTGTTGGCGGTGCTCAATCTGGATGGTCTTGGCAAAAATCTTCCCGATGCCCTGATCGAACAGCGAATTAAGAATCTTAGAGATGAAGTCCACTTAAAGAGTTATATCTCGCTGACTTGTACGAATTGTCCCGATGTGGTACAGGCTCTCAATGTGATGGCAATCTTAAATCCGGCAATCCAACACGAAATTATTGACGGAGGCATTCATCAAAGTGAAGTGGACAAGCTCAATATTCAGGCTGTGCCTTCGGTCTACCTGAACGGAGAGTTGTTGCATGTGGGGCGCTCTAATTTGGGTGAGCTTTTGTCGAAAATAGAGGAGGCTGTCGGGTCTGTGCAGGAATCGTCATCCGCAGCGGTTGACTATGACGTGGTGATAGCGGGTGGCGGCCCAGCCGGAGTGTCGGCAGCCATCTACTCGGCACGAAAAGGATTGAAAGTGGCTATTGTTGCCGATCGCATGGGTGGGCAGGTAACCGAAACGGCAGGAATCGAGAATCTTATTTCCGTACCCCAAACAACAGGAAACGTATTGGCTGCAAACCTGAAGGAGCACCTTCTGGCCTATCCGGTCGATATACTGGAAAATCGTAAAATAACCGAAGTCGTTGTTGAAAACGGAGAAAAAATTGTCAAAACGTCTCTTGAGGAGACTTTAAAAACTCCGGCGTTGATTATTGCTACCGGTGCCAGTTGGCGCAAACTGAATGTGCCGGGCGAGAGCCAGTATATCGGATCGGGCGTGGCGTTCTGTGCACATTGCGACGGACCGTTCTATAAAGGGAAAAAGGTTGTCGTTATCGGCGGTGGAAATTCCGGCCTTGAGGCTGCTATCGATCTTTCGGCTATTGCGACAGAGGTCACTCTGCTCGAGTTTGCCGATGAATTGAAGGGCGACGAGGTGTTGCAGCAAAAGTTGAAAACCATTGGCAACGTGAAAATCAGTACCGGTGCACAGACTCTCTCGGTCGAGGGTGATGGCACAAAAGTTACCGGTTTGACGTTCAAACACCGTGGTTCTGGTCAAACGGAATCGCTGGTTGTCGATGGTATTTTTGTTCAGATCGGATTGAAAGCCAACAGCGACATTGTGAAGGATCTGTTGCCATTGAGCCCGACCGGCGAAATAGAGGTGGACGCTCATTGCCGCACCAATATCCCGGGTGTTTATGCTGCCGGTGATGTGTCGGTAGTGCCGTTCAAGCAGATTGTGATTGCTATGGGAGAAGGTTCGAAAGCGGCGTTGTCGGCTTTTGAAGATAGACTGAAAGATAAACTCAGGTAAACAGTAACTCTTTCAGAAAAATATAAATTGCGATTTTTTTATAGCTTTTTAGGTTGTAAGGCACCTGTCCGGGAGAGGATAGGTGCCTTAATTGTGTTTACGGAAGGAATGCATATCCTTTTTTCGTTTTCCAGAGAAAATACTTTTCAAAAAAAACTTTGCTGAAATCGTACAACAGGTTGGGCATCATGATGGCAATGGCGCGTGGTTTGAAAAGCCGGTTGCCGATAATGAGCACCTCTTTCTTGCCTGCATCCATAATACAAAGCGCCGGAATGTCGCCCCAGTATTTTTGTTTGAGCTCTTTTCCCTTCAATGTCCGCATAATGTTTTCGGCAACCACTTTGCCGGTAATGTCGCTCGGGAATCCGGTCTTGGGTGCTACAAACGGCACTTTGCCTGCGTGCCATGGAATGGGGAAGCTAACCGCAATGCCCGCCGCCCAAATATTTGGAAAGTCGGGGTGACGATAATCGTTGCCTACCGGGATGAATCCGGTTAGGGTCGCCTTCAGTTCCTGACTGTTGCTTACGAAATCGTCGCCAATAAACTGAGGCATCAGCATCGAGAACTTGTAAGGGAGCACCGTGCCGTCGTTCAGATAGACGTTTTCTTCATCCACTTTGTCGATAGCTACTTCGGTGTGAACGTGCATATTGAAGAGTTTGAAGAAGGTCTTGAACATGGTTTGACCGCCCGTCATTCCATCCATCCCGAAGTGTCCGAGGTAATGTTCGGGAGTGATCCAGTGGATATCCACCTTGTCGCGGATTTTTTGTTCTCGGCACCATTTCTCGAAATTGAAAAGGAATTCATAGCCTGCACCCATGCATCCGGCGCTTTGCGTGGCTCCGATAACGACCGGACCGGGATTCTTTTTGAACTCTTCCAACGCCTGACGTGTTTTCATTGCACCCGATGGTGTCCCGATGTAGTGGGTAAATTCGGCAACGCCCGGGGCAATGTTATAATTCACTTTTGGCCCAGTGCAGATGACTAATTGATCGTAGTTGAATTCTCCAACTGATGTTTTTACTATTTGGGAGTGGGGATTAACATCATGAGCTTCGGCTAGTATAAACTCTATATCATGCCGAGACAATATATCTGTACGTGATAGTGTAATGTTTTTGATGTCGCGCCTTTTGAAGGGTACCCATATCAGCGAAGGCTTGAAAACAAATGACGGACTGCGGTCAATAACAATAATCCTGAACTCTTTGCGACCTTTTCGCTTCAATTCCAAAGCTGCGGTGATGCCTGCAAAATTACCGCCTACAATGACGATTGTTTTCATAATGATCTTTTTTATAGGTTCTTATTTTTATTTATTCCGAGAAACGACCGCATGTCGCTTTTCTTGTTTTTTAGACAAAAATAGCATACGTATATTATATTGGTATCACCATTAATATTATTTAGTTGATTTTTGTTTCAAGAGATAATTAGAGGTGTCTACCGGAATTTTGCACAAAGGAATGTATCTTTGTAATTTAATGCAATCACAGGTATTGATGAAACGATTCTTGTTGCTTATCCCACTGTTCGGCTTTGTGCTGGCTGTATCGGCGCAGTATAATTGTTGGATTCAGTTTGCAAATAAACGGGGAACTTCCGGATCGTTATCGAATCCTTCTTCCTATTTATCGCTCCAGTCTCTTTCCCGAAGATCGAAGCAGCATATTGGTATTGATTCGACCGATTTGCCCGTGAGTAGATTCTACATACAATCCGTATTGCGCAAAGGTGTGACGCTGAAATCATCAAGTCGCTGGTTAAATGGTATTACAGTGAGCTTATCCGATACCTCTTTACTCGCTGATTTTAGGGCGATACCGTTTGTGAGAAAAGTGGAATTGACATTCATTCCTTCGGAATATGAACCAAGCGTTTCATCAAAAATGGCAGAAATGCCTTCTATGATAAACAATGGAGGAAATGCTAATCGTCAGATCGATTTGCATAACGGGAGAAAACTACATGCGGCAGGATTTAGGGGGAAAGGAATGGTGATCGGTATATTGGATGCGGGATTTTATAAAACAGATCAGATTTCGGTTTTCGATAGTTTGCGTCTGCAAAACAGGCTACTGGGTATGCGGGATTTTGTCGATTCGTCTGCTCCCTTTTTTTCAAATACCGAATCCCATGGTACAAGTGTGCTTTCGATCATGGCGGCAAACCAACCCGATCAAATGGTAGGTACCGCTCCCGATGCATCTTACTGGTTGATTCGCACGGAAAATGCTCTGTCGGAATATCTTGTGGAAGCGGACAATTGGGTCGCCGGGTTAGAATTTGCCGATAGTGTGGGAGTGGATGTGGTAAATTCCTCTTTGGGATACACTACATTCGATAATCCGGCAATGAACTATGCTTATCTATCGCTTGATGGGAAAACTTCGCGCGCTTCTATTGCTGCAACGATGGCTGCTCGGAAAGGAATGATAGTCGTGAATGCAGCGTGTAATGAGGGAAATAAGGCCTGGCATTATGTTTCAGTCCCGGCCGATGCTGATTCCGTCCTGACGGTGGGGGCGGTTGACTATAACGGCGCTCATGCTGCATTTAGCGGTTGCGGACCGACTGCCGACGGAAGAATCAAACCGGATGTTTGTGCCGTTGGTTATCACGCGGTCATAGCAACCTCTGGCAATACGGTCTCTATGGGAAATGGAACCTCTTATTCGTCTCCCATTATGGCCGGCTTGGTCGCGTGTGTGTGGCAATCGTTGCCATTATACAATAATGTTCAGATTATCAATCTTATCAAACAATATTCATCCCAGTTTGGAACTCCGGATAGTACATTGGGTTACGGAATTCCAGATATGTATGCCCTTTATAAAGACAATTTTGAGAATGTTAATCTTGTTGCTTCAGTTCAAAATAAGGAAGTCGTTTATTTTGCCGACAGTGTGTTGAAAATTGATAATTTGATGAAGGTAGAAGTCCCTGCTTCAGTAACATTGTTTTCGCAGGCGGGGCAAAAACTGGCAGAATGGCATCTGAATGGCATCCCTGCTATATTTGTAGTGAGTTCGATGCCCCCCGGGTTTTATTTGTTGTCAGTCTCCAATAAGCAATCTCGTGTGGTACTTAAATTGATAAAACGTTAGTGAATAAATATCTGAGTAGATAATAGGGCTCTGCGATAAAGGTTACAAAGTCATTAAAATTTTATATGATGGAAAAAGTGATATTGATTACCGGGGCTACCTCCGGTTTGGGTAAAGCGTGTGCCGAATATCTTTCGGCTCGGGGATTGATCGTTTATGGAACAGGGCGGCGTGCCATGCCCGAGACCGGAACTGTCAAACATCTTCAAATGGATGTGACCGATCAAGATTCTGTGAAACTAGCTGTTAAAAAGGTGATTGCCGAACAGGGACATATCGATGTGGTGGTTAATAATGCTGGCATGGGAATCGGAGGGGCCGCCGAGCTGGCCACTGTCGACGAGATCCGTCTGCAAATGCGTACCAATTTTATGGGAACGGTGCATGTCTGTTCTGCGGTTTTACCATACATGCGTCAAAACGGAGGAGGTACTATTATTAACGTAAGCTCTATCGGAGGCGTAATGGGATTGCCTTTTCAGGCCTACTATTCGGCATCCAAATTTGCAGTCGAAGGGTACAGCGAAGCTCTGAGTCTGGAAGTCAAACCATTCAAAGTTAAAGTTTGCTTGATTGAACCCGGTGATTTTGCTACCGGATTTACGGCTAGCCGTATTGTGTCGGAGCCGACTCAGAATAGTAAAGACTATGGAGTTCAGTTTGAAAAGGCGCTTAAAAATATTGAAAAAGAAGAGCAAAATGGGCTAAAACCCGAGCATCTTGCTAAAGTCGTCTACCGGATTGTCAATAGTAAACGACCGAAATTCAGATATAAGGTTGGAAACTTATTGCAGGTTGGCTTCGCAAAATCTAAGGCTTGGGTTCCTTCTCGTGCGTATCAGTTTTTGCTTCGAGTTTTCTACAATATGACCTGAAATGATAAAGGCGCTCCTCTCAGGAAGCGCCTTTGCTTTTGATTCTCTTTAGATTTTGGTATATTTATTTGTTGAAAAAGCGATTATATAAGCCCTGAAACACTTGTCCGTGACGTGCTTCGTCTTTACACATTTCGTGCACGGTATCGTGAATTGCATCGTAACCCAGTTCTTTTGCTTTGGTTGCAATACGTTTTTTGTCGGCGCAAGCTCCGCTTTCGGCTTCCATGCGGGCTTTGAGGTTTGTTTTGGTATCCCACACGATTTCACCCAGCAATTCGGCAAATTTTGAAGCATGTTCGGCTTCTTCCCAGGCGATACGTTTGTACGCTTCGGCAACTTCGGGGTACCCTTCACGATCAGCCTGACGAGCCATAGCAAGATACATACCTACTTCGGAGCATTCTCCATTGAAATGTGCTTTCAGACCATCCAGAACCTCTGCATCTACACCTTTTGCCACACCCAGACGGTGTTCGTCAGCCCATGTCAACCCGTTGTTTTCTACTACTTCCTGAAATTTAGCTGCAGGAGCATTACAAACCGGACACTTTTCAGGAGCTTCGTTACCTTCATGGACATAACCGCAAACGGTACAAATGAATTTCTTTTTCATAATAGTTTTGAATTTAATTAGTTGATTGAATTATTAGTTGGTGCAGGCTTTGCAATAGCCTGTATAGTAAGTTTGAACTTCGTCGATAATAAGCTCCGGATGACCTTCGATAACAATGTCTTCTTGTTTTTGGTTGAAAATGTCGATAATCTTTCCACATTTTTTACAACGAAAATGAGCATGGTGTGAGGTATTCCCGTCAAATCGGGCATTTTTTTTATCAATACCTAAATAGAGTACGACGCCTTGCTCTTCAAAAAGGCTGAGCGTGTTGTATATTGTTGTTTTCGAAAGAGTCGGTATAGCGGGTGATAATGAGCTATAAATTTCGTCAACCGTTGGATGTGTGAAGTGAGTCAGCATGTATTCCATCACGGCCAATCGTTGCACGGATGGTTTGATGTCGTGTTTAATCAATAATTCTAATGCATCCATATTTGAATCTATAACTAAATTGTAATTATTACAAATCTGTTTCAAGTGCAAATATACAACGAGAAAGAAATATTGTCAAGAGTTGATGTTGTTAAAATTCAATAATAAATCTAGTGACTTAATAAAGAGTGAGATAGTTTTACCGTCTTATACAGTTCGGAGGCAAAAACAAAATCTTCAAGCGCTTTGTTCCCGGTATCGAAGATTTCGCTTCGGTGTCCCTGCCACGATTTTTCGCCTTTTTCAATAAAAACAATATTATCTCCAATCTCCATTACCGAGTTCATGTCGTGTGAATTGATAACGGTTGTGATCTTGAACTCTTCCGTAATTTCGTGAATCAGCTGGTCGATAATCAGCGAAGTCTGAGGATCCAGACCGGAATTCGGTTCGTCGCAGAAGAGGTACAAAGGGTTCATGGAGATAGCTCTGGCAATGGCGACCCGTTTTTGCATTCCGCCACTGATTTCGGAAGGGTACAAACCAAACGCCTTGGGATCGATATTTACCCGGTGGAGGCAAAAACTAGCTCTCTCTATCTGTTCCGTTTTGTTCATGTCGGAGAACATCTCCAATGGGTAGAGAACATTCTCGAGTACGGTTGACGAATCGAAGAGAGCTGCTCCCTGAAAAAGCATCCCCACTTTCTGCCGGAGCTTTTTTACTTCCAGAAAAGTCATTTCGGTCAGGTTTTGTCCGTTCAGGAGAATTTTTCCGGAATCGACGGAATATAATCCGATGATACATTTCATCAGCACGGTTTTGCCGGAACCGCTCTTACCGATAATCATGTTGGTTAATCCTGGCTTAAATGTGGTGGAAACGTCTTTCAAGACAGGATTGTTGTCGAAAGACTTATTGACGTGTATTACTTCTATCATATTTATGTTGTTCGAAGGGAATGTGAGCATAAATAAGCGCTCCCTTCATAATTTCTCCGATTGTAGGATAGGGGAAAACGATTTTTTTCCATTCTGAAATTGTCATCTGCGATTCTACAGCCATGACGGCGGCAATAATCGATTCGGTACAGTTATTACCAATGATATGCACGCCCAGAATGGTGTCGTCTTCGCCGACAATTAACTTACACAAGCCCTCGAATTCTTCGTCTTGAATAATGTATCTGCTTGATTGTGTAAGCGGTATCCGAATTATCTTATGGGGTTGCCATGCCAGATTCAGCATTTCTTCGGTGATCCCTACTTGGGCTATTTCGGGACTTGAAAAAACACAGGTGGGAACTGCTTTGAAATTCATCTGGTCTTTAATTCCCAAAATCGTGTTTATGGCGACCGAAGATTCGCAATAAGCGGCATGTGCCGATTTGGAAAAACCAGTTACATCTCCGGCAGCATACACATTGGGCTCCGAAGTCTGCATCTGGTTGTTGATGCGGATTCCTTTTCTGTAACATTCCACATCCAGATTCTCTAGCCCGAATCCTTCCAGATTGGGCACCCGCCCTATATCGCAAAGGATCTTCTCCCCTTCGGCGGTCATTGATCTCCCTTTGATTTTGAAATAAACCGTATTTCCTTCAATTTTTACTATTTCGGTATTAAGATATGTGACAATTCCCCGCTTTGTATATTCTTCCCGCAAAATAGCGCTTATTTCATTGTCTGTATCCAGTAATATTTCGTCATTTTGTTCGAGGATGATAATTTTCGTTCCCAGCGAATTATAGATGTGAGCCAATTCCAGACTCACCTGTCCACCACCGATTATAACCAGTTTTTGCGGCACTTCAGAACTGTTAAGCAAGGCGTCGTATGTGCAGATAGCAGAGCTGTCGATGTCGGGTATCTGCAGCGTATCGGGGCGGGAGCCGGTGCAAATTAATAGATTATGTGATTGATACGATTGGTTGTTGCAGTTTATTGTGATATTTCCATCTGTTGTTCGTCCCTTAATAAAGGCATGTCCATAAATCAGAGTGGCAATGTCATCGTTGAATTTACTGCTTACGATGTGTTGCATGTTTCTGATTATTTTTTCTTTCCTTTTTAGGGCCAACGGCATATTAAAAGAAATATCTTTATCAACTTCAATGCCATATTTCTCTGCGTTTTTTACAATGTTGTAGGCCTGTATGCTGTGCAGGAGCGATTTTGCGGGAATGCACCCTTCGTTGATACATACACCGCCCAAATCTTCTTTTTCGAAGATGACAACTTTCAACCCTTGATTTCCGGCACATTCTGCAGCAAAAAAACCAGCAGGCCCTCCTCCTATAATTGCTAAGTCAAATATCATTGCAGCAAGGTTTATGAGGTTAGAAAAAACGCAGAAACTTTATTTTAGTACGGCGTAGTAAATTATTACCTAACAAAAATAACAGAAATTAGTTGTATCAGCAAATGCAGTGTGAATTTAGTTTGCAAATTTCAATATGTTGTTAATTAGTGCCTTAATAGCAAAACGTAGATGTGTATATATTTGGGCCGGTTCTGTTGGATCTTACTGTGAATATGTATTAAATACATGAAGCTGAATGAAATGAGGTATTGTGTTGACGTGAATTAAATTAAGCAGTCCTGTTTATTCTCAAAAGGCAGCTTGGGTCATTTTTGCGAATGATTCTTTACTTCACATTTCTATTGTAGGGGTTGCCCGTGAAAAATAAAAGATCAACGTGACATCAAGAAAAACACAGGAATTTGTCGTCGAATTTGATTTTTTGTTATATTTGTGAGGTCATAAAAAGAATTGAAGATAGTCTGAGTGTACGTATCATTATCAATCTCTAAATTATATTTGATATGAAAGTAAATTACAGTAAAAAAGGTTCGAAATGGCAAATCATTTTCTCCGTAGAAAATGTTGATCCGTCCGGCATGGTTGTTGCCGGTAATTTTAATGATTGGAACAGTAAAGATGCGAAGAGTTCATTCCAGGCTGGCAAACAAGAAGTTAAAGTTTCGCTTCCGGGAGATTCTACTTTTCTTTCTTTTAAATTGTTTGACAATACGAATGATTGCTGGTGTGAGGTGTATGATAATGGCGAGTTGTATGCAGGATTAGAACCGTATTTTGTCAGAAATGAAATGGGAACTATCAATATTGTAATTCCTTTGGTAGAAGAAGTTAAAAAGGCAGTTGCTCGTAAGGCTCCGGTAAAAAAAGTGGTGGAATCGAAAGTCGCAAAAGCATCGACCCAGAAGACTACCAAAAAATGACGCCGAAAGCGTGATGAAAACAATACAAGAGAGAGGCAGGTACTATTGTGATCTGCCTCTCTCTATTTCGTCAAAACTCTTGCAATTACGGGCGAAAAAAACGACCTTTGCAGTCCGAAAAACAAATGATACAATGAATTTTATAGAAGAATTGACATGGCGGGGCATGATTCACGATATGATGCCGGGAGCAAAAGAACAGCTTGGAAAAGAGATGACTGCCGGTTATCTGGGAATCGATCCTACGGCGGACTCTTTGCATATCGGTCACTTGGTTGGAGTGATGATTTTACGCCATTTCCAGCGTTGCGGTCACAAACCTATTGCTTTGATAGGGGGGGCAACCGGAATGATCGGAGATCCTTCCGGCAAGTCGCAAGAGAGAAATCTTTTGACGGAAGAAATCTTGCGTCACAATCAGGAGTGCATCAAAGCGCAACTGGCTCGTTTTCTCGATTTCGAATCGGATGCGCCCAATGCTGCCGAGCTGGTGAATAACTATGACTGGATGAAGACTTTTTCTTTTCTGGAGTTTATTCGCGATATTGGCAAACACATCACGGTCAACTATATGATGGCAAAAGATTCGGTGAAGAAGCGTCTGAGCGGCGAAACCTCCGACGGTATGTCATTTACCGAATTCACCTATCAACTGGTTCAGGGATATGATTTTCTGTATCTCTATCAACATTATAATTGTAAGATCCAGATGGGCGGTTCCGATCAGTGGGGCAATATTACTACCGGAACTGAGTTGATTCGTCGTAAAACGGGTGGCGAAGCCTATGCGATGACTTGCCCTCTGATTACCAAAGCCGACGGCGGTAAATTTGGAAAAACGGAGTCGGGCAACGTATGGCTCGATCGTCGTTATACATCTCCCTACAAATTTTACCAGTTCTGGCTCAATGTGAGCGATGCCGATGCCGAAAAATACATCAAAATATTCACCTTCCTGACAAAAGAAGAGATCGGGGCATTGGTAGAAGAGCAACGTCAGGCTCCGCATCTGCGTCCGTTGCAAAAGGCGTTGGCTAAAGAAATTACCACAATGGTACATTCGGAGGCCGATTATCTGGCTGCGGTCGATGCATCATCTATCCTGTTTGGAAACTCCACCTCCGATCAGCTGAAAAAGCTGGATGAAGAGACTTTCTTGGCCGTATTCGAAGGTGTTCCTCAATTTGAAATTTCGTTGGCAGAATTGCAAAATGGCATTAAGGCAATTGATTTGCTGACCGAAAAGAGTGCTGTATTCCCATCAAAAGGTGAAATGCGTAAAATGACACAAGGTGGTGGTGTGGCCATTAACAAAGAAAAGCTCACCCTGCCTGATACCGAAATCACAACCGACCAGTTGCTGAACGGCCGTTATCTGCTGATTCAAAAAGGGAAGAAGAATTACTTCCTGCTGACAGCAAAATAGATCGGATACATACACGATGAAGCCTCTGTTCTGAAAAGCGCAGGGGCTTTTTTATGCGTATTTGAATGCCATGTATAAAGCCACGATCAATAAAAAGATGGCATACACTTTCTTGAAAATGCTACTCGGTAATTTTACGGCTAGCTTGGTACCGACAAAAGCTCCGGCTACAATACCAGCGGCTATTAGTCCTGCATTCAACAGATTTAAGTGTCCGTTTTCGGCATATACTATTACACTAGGCAGCCCAACAGGCAGTTGTAACGCAGCCAGCGAAGTGGCAGCCGCAGCTTTTGCGTCGTACTTGAAGAACTTTACCATGGCCGGAACGATGATAATGCCTCCGCCTTTGCCAAACAGGCCGGCTATGATTCCGGCGGCGACTCCTACCGCAATTAAACCCCATAGATTGAGATGCCTCGACGGATCGGAAGGAGTCGGCATTTGCTTCTCTTTTTTGAAATAGGAAGGAATGTCGAGGTAGCTAAAGGCGATGTAGAACAGCAAAGCTGCGTAGAACTTTGCCAGAATGGATTCTTTGACCAGAACGGCGCATTCGGCTCCGAAATAGGAGCCGATAACTAATCCTGCGGAAATCCATAAAGAGTTTCGAATATTGATATATCCGGCCTTATAGTAGGTGATAACGCCTAAAATGCCAACAGGAAGAAGCATGGCCGCCAAAGAGGTCGCATTGGCATCCAAAATAGAAAGCCCGAAAAAAGCGATCAGCGATGGCACCATCACCATGCCTCCTCCAATACCAAACAGGCCGGATAACACTCCGGCTATAATTCCCAATACTAATAAACCTACTGTCATCATACCGATTCGTGTTTTGAATTAGTCGTCGTATTCTGTTGGGTCAAATCCGGTCAAAGCCTCCTTGCGTTCCACGCAGGTACCGCATTTTCCACAATGTTTTTCGCCTCCTTTGTAGCAGGAATATGTTTTGGTATAATCCAAGCCCATCTTTTGACCGATAAGGGCAATGTCACGTTTGGTAATATCGCAGTAAGGCGAAAGAATGCGGATGCCTGCTTCCGTTCCCTCTTTAGCAGCCGTAGTAAAAGCATCTATAAAGGAGCGACGGCAGTCAGGATAGATTGTATGATCTCCAAAATGGTTTCCGATCAGAACAGCATCCAGGTCGTTGCTCTCGGCCAAACCCACGGCAATACTCAGCATGATACCGTTGCGGAAAGGAACGATGGTTTTCTTCATATTCTCGGCTGCATAATGTCCTTCGGGAATTTCGCCGCCGTTTTGCAGCAGGTCACTTTTGAAATAGTCGTTCATAAATCCGAGGTGGATGACGATATGCCGGATCCCCAGCTCTTCACAATTGAGTTTGGCATACGCAATTTCACGGTCGTTGTGCTTCGATCCGTAATGAAACGATACAGCCAGACGGATGTCGTCTTTGTATTGATGTAGGAGTGTTGAACTGTCCAATCCTCCCGAATATACGATTAATGCGTTCATTGTTAATGAAATAATTGAGGTAAAAGATGAGGGGTCGATACGGAAAAGCCGGAGCCGACTTTGGTTGTAAAGATACGAATCAAATTTCAACCTGCATGTATTTTGTGTTTTAAAAACAAATAACGCCGTCTGCGAGCAGGCGGCGTTGGATATGGGAAAAAGGATGTCTTATTTTAGATCACCTTCTTTTATCAGATATTCTGCAATTTGAACGGCATTCAATGCTGCTCCTTTTTTGATCTGATCGCTAACGCACCAAAAAGTGATTCCGTTTGGATTCGAAAGGTCTTTGCGGATACGACCCACGTAAACCGGGTCTTTGCCTGCAACAAAAAGAGGCATGGGATAATCTTTTTCTGTCGGGTTGTCCTGTACGACTATACCTTCGGTTTTTGACCATGCATCGCGAGCCTCTTCGACGGAGATCGGACGTTCAGTTTCGACCCATATAGCTTCGGAGTGAGCACGTAATGACGGAACTCTGACACAGGTAGCGCTGACTTCGGCATCAGAATGCATAATTTTCCGAGTTTCGTGGTACATTTTCATTTCTTCTTTTGTGTACCCATTCTCGGTAAAGACGTCTATATGTGGTATTACGTTGAAAGCTAGCTGGTGTACAAATTTCTTTACAGTGACAGTCTCATTGTTGAGAACTTCTTTCGATTGTTGTACGAGTTCGTCCATGGCGGCTGCGCCTGCACCGCTTGCAGCCTGATAAGTAGCTACCTGTACCCGTTTTATTTTGGAGATGTCGTTGAGGGTTTTCAACGCGACAACCATCTGGATGGTTGAACAGTTCGGATTGGCAATAATGCTCCGTGGACGAGATTTGGCATCGGCGGCATTCACTTCGGGAACTACCAATGGTACATCGTTGTCCATACGGAAAGCACTTGAATTGTCAATCATCACAGCTCCGAATTTGGTGATGGTTTCGGCATATTCTTTCGAGATTCCTGCACCTGCAGATGTGAAGGCAACATTTACACCCTTGAAGTCGTCATTGTGTTTTAACTCTTTGACAACAATCTGTTTACCCTTAAAGGTGTACGAGGTTCCCGCACTGCGCGATGAGCCGAACAACAGTAGTTCGTCCATCGGAAAATCTCTCTCAGCAAGCACTTTCAGGAATTCTTGTCCCACGGCGCCGCTTGTGCCGACAATTGCTACTTTCATTTTTCTACTAAAAAATTGAAAAATTAAAAATTTGTTGTACTTTTATTTCGGGCTCATTTTGTGTTTATACAACCCGAAAATCGGTACAAAATTACGCTATTTTACTCAAATAACAGAGTCTTATGCGAAAGATTATTACTTTTTCACTACTTTGGCTTACGGTTTATTCGTTCGGACAGTATGCCGATAATTTTATGGACGGTGATTTTACCGGTAACCCTGCCTGGTCGGGCAATACGGATAAATTTGTCGTCAATGGGTCAAAACAATTGCAATTGTCGGCTCCGGAGGTAACCTCAATGGCTTATCTTTCTACTCCGTCCAAAGCAATTGATAGTGCTTCCTGGCAGTTTTATATGAATGCCGGTTTGTTGTTGACCAGTGGCAATTATGTGAATTTTTATCTTGTTTCAAACAGTGCGGATCTATCCGGCGGCTTGAATGGCTATTATGTGATGGTGGGTAACACCAACAAAGAAGTGGCTCTTTACCGGCAGTCCGGAACCACCAAAACAAGGTTGGTGGCAGGTATCTCCAAACGACTCCCGATAGCGGGAAGTGCTACCGAACTGAATGTAAAAGTAACACGGGATGCATCCGGTACATGGTCACTTTATTCAAAGTTGTCATCCGAATTCGATTTTGAACTGGAAGGAACGGTGACTGATGCCACCTTCAATAAAAGTACCTATTCCGGTATTTTGTGCAACTACTCTTCCTCGAATAGCGCGAACTATATCTTTGACGATTTTATCGTAACAGGCAGTGCAATAATCGATACGGTGCCTCCGGCTATTGTATCGCATGGACTTATAGGTAATAAAAAACTTGTCGTGACATTTTCCGAACCGATAAACTTATCCGGAGCTTCTATCTCTGTTCCTGCTGAGTTGAAAAATTTTACGCGTAAAGTGTCCGGTAATACACTCGAGTTTTCGTTTGACTCTTCGTTCCCCAATCATCAAGCGTTTGTGGTGACGCTTGATGGTGTTGCCGATCTTGAGGGAAACCATTTACCTAAGAGCAATTTATCATTTGTTTATCATCCGACTGCGTTTGGTGATCTGATTTTTAATGAGATTATGTGTGATCCGTATCCAACTGTCGGACTGCCCGATGAGGAGTATGTGGAACTGTATAACCGGCAAGATTTTCCAATCGAACTTTCGGGTTGGACGTTGTATTACGGTTCAAAACCGTATGCAATTTCGGAAGGGAAAATTCCGGCAAAGGGTTATCTGTTGCTTTGCGCTCCGGGGGCAATGATCACGCTGTCTGGTTTTGGCTCTGTAGCGACAATGCTGCGTTTTCCGCCCTTATCGTCTACCGGGCAGTTGCTTTACCTGACCAATGAAAAAGATTCGTTGATTGCGTTTGTAAATTATAGCAGCGACTGGTATAAAGATAAAAGCAAGGCATCGGGTGGGTGGTCGTTGGAATGCATCGATAATGATAACTTCAGTGGGTCTGATTTGAATTGGATAGCATCATGCGATGTATCGGGAGGAACGCCGGGCAGAAAAAATGCTTCAGTGGCAATTGTCAATGATGTCGTAATTCCTCACATATCTGTTGTCTCATTAGCTGCTCCAGATACGTTGTTGTTGCAGTTTAATAAATCGATGATACTGAATGATTTGTCTGATATGTCTCACTATCGGGTAGAAGGTCTGTCGGATATTCGATTGGCAAGTATGGATTTTCCGCAGGGGAGATGGGTGAAGCTGGTGCTGTCTCCTGTCCCTCGGCATGGCATTTTATATCGGATGAATGCGTCGGAATTGCGGGATGTAAATGGTGATTGGTTGAATGAAGTAATTTCGTTTGGAGTATCTGATAGTTGCGAATACAACGATGTTGTTTTAAACGAAATATTGGCTCATCCGAAAGAGGAGGGAGCTCCCTTTGTGGAACTGTATAATCGATCGCAGAAGATTATTGAACTGAATACTTTGTTTTTGAACAGACGAAAACCAAGCGGAGAGCTTGATGATGCCTGCCCGATATCGATGATGGGCGAGCAGCTGTTTCCCGGAGAGTATCAGGTGCTGACAACATCGCAAAAAGGAGTATGCGTTTTTTATACCTGCAAAGGCGATGGCAAATGGATCGAAATGAGTAATTTTGTGCCGCTTTCCGATGCATCGGGTAATGTGCTGTTGGTGAACCGAACCGGAGCGGTGATCGATTCCGTGAGTTATGACGAAAAACAACATGAAGTGATGATTCAAGATCCTGCCGGAGTCTCTTTCGAGCGGGTGAATCCCGATTGGGCAAGCGATAATCCGGATAATTGGCATTCATGTGCTTCCGATGCCGGGTATGCCACTCCGGGCTACAAGAATTCCCAGTTCAGGCAGACGTTGGAGAGAGAATCTGCTGCCAAATATTTTTGGATTGAGAACGAATCGTTTACTCCCGATAATGATGGGGTAGATGATGCATTGCCGATTCGTTATAAAATGCCGGAAAATGGTTACTTGGCAACCGTGACCATCTACGATGCTGTGGGACGGCGTGTCAGACAGGTCGCGAATAATGCAGTGTTGGGAGCGGAAGGTACATTGGCATGGAACGGGCTGTCTGATTCTGGAAAGCTTGCAAACATTGGGGTGTATGTGATTTATATTGATGCGGTACAGCCGATTAAAGGTAAACGGGAACGGGCGAAGATTGCCTGTGTGGTTGCAACTAAATGATGATCTTAATTTGAAGTGTCAGGATGAAGATTTCTGTTGTTTTGTTAATTGTATGTGGCATGTTATGTGGGTGTGCGTCTGTTACTCGTTATAACTCGCATCTTAATGATGTTCGAAGTGTGGAATCTTTGCGATCGGATGTAGATTATGTTCATCGCAAGCTGGAGCGATTGCATCCGTCACTTTACCGGTACATCAGCAAAGAGGAACTCGACAGAAAATTTGACAGTCTGAAGCTTGCCATTACATCTCCGATGACTGGTCGCGATTTCTTTTTTCACCTTAGCCCGGTTGTGGCTTCTGTCAGGCAAGGACATACGCGCCTCTTTCCGCCGACACGCCGGTTGACGAAAAAAGAGGAAGAGAAGGTTTGCCGTTACGGCACATCTCCATTGGCACATCTTCACCTTGGTTGGTTTGATCGTCATCTTTTTCTTACTCAAAAAGTAGCCACCGATTCAATCTTGAAGCCGGGGACGGAGATTTTGTCTATGGATAGTATCACACCCCAGCAACTTTTTGCCAAATACGAGCCGACATTTGCTTCTGATGGGTTTAATCTCACTTTTCACGACAGGGTTTTCAATAAGAAATTTGCTTCGTATTTTTATTTTGAAAAAGGGATGAGGGATAGTGTTGCTTGCAAGGTAAACTATAAAGGTGATGAACGATTGGTCTGGTTGAAGCAGCCTGAATTGTATTCAAAGAAAAATTTGGAAAAGCCTCTGCGTACAACCGAAACGGAAAAATTGAAAAGAAGAGGCCTTGAAAAGATGAAAAAAATACAGGGATATGATGCTTTGAGTAAGACGTTTAGTAAAAATTTTAGATACGAAAATCCGGATAGTAGTGTGGTGGTGTTTACTATCAGAGATTTTGTGAGAGGAAAATACAAACGGTTTTATGCAGATAGTTTTAGTAAGATTGACTCGCAAAAAACCAAAGCACTCATTATTGATTTGCGCGATAATACCGGTGGCAATTTGTCAGATATTCAGTGTCTTTATTCGTATCTGACGGAAACTGATTTTCATTTTGTCAAACCGGCTTTGGTGACTTCCAAAACCAGTTTGTGGCATGATGACTATTTTAAGGTGCAATCACCGGCGCAATTTTCGTTACGGATTTTGGGAACTCCCGGTTGGATGCTTTATAATTCGTTGACGAGCCTGATTACTCATAAAAAAGATGATCATTATTATTTTTACTATCCCCCAATTTGGAAGAAACATCCCCAAATAAATCGGTTTAGAGGTAAGGTTTATGTCCTGATTAATGGCTGTAGCTTTTCGGCTTCTTCCATTATTTCGGCAAATCTGAAAGGATCGGGACGAGCTGTTTTTGTGGGAGAAGAGACGGGTGGTGCTTATAACGGTTGTGTGGCAGGTGAAATGCCTTCGTTTACATTACCCGGGAGTAAACTGAAGCTCTCTTTCGGGTTGCTTGAGGTAGCAACGCCGTATAGTTGTTCTCCTGATGGAAGAGGTATTATGCCGGATGTTCGAATCGTTCCAACACTTAACGATAAACTAAAAGGGATTGACCCCGAATTGCAATGGGTCCTCGATGATGTATGTGGCAAACATGTAAAGTCGAAATGAATAAAAATTTTAAATAATTATGTTTGTGGTTGAAAGACTAAGACTTAAATGTTTATAGACTGAATGACTTTTACGGCAATAGATTTTGAAACGGCACATGCCCAGTTTCCTTGTGAGATAGGTCTTTGCCGGGTAGAAGGCGGTGAAATAATCGAGGTGATGTCGCGTCTTATTAAACCCGCCTGTTTTCCTTATATGAACCCTTGGTGTCAGAAGGTACATGGCATTGCACCGTCCGAACTACAGTCGGAGAATACTTTCGAAGAGATATGGGGCGAACTGCGCCCCTGGCTGGAAGATACCGTTTTAGTAGCGCATAATGCGGCTTTCGATATGAATGTGTTGCGCTCTTCGTTGCGCCATTACGATCTGGCGACTCCTCACAGCGATTATCTCTGCTCTGTTTCGTTGTCCAGAAAAATATGGAAAGGGCTACCATCCTACAAATTGAACAGTTTATGTGACATGTTTGATATCCGGTTCCGGCATCACAGAGCAGGAGCAGATGCGGAAGCATGTGCCAAACTCGTTTTGAAAGCCGGCGATGATATGGGTGCTCCCTCGTTGGAGAACTTACTTGCCCTAACGGGGGTAAAACTGAAGCGTTTGTAATTTTATCCGATAAACGGAAAGTTTGAACGGTAGATCGTTCTTTGGTTTTGAGAGGTGAAGAATAGCGACTAGTAGGCGGTAGTTACAAGGCGACATCCCGTCGCCTTGTAGCCTAAAAAGTGAATAATTGAGAAAAATAATGAGATGCTATGCACCCTCATTAGCGTTTATGTCTTTTAATAGGCTGAGAATAAATATGCCGTTGTAATTTGGTAGAATTATATAGTGTTTTCCCATCTCATCAGTCGGGAAAATATGTTCGGCACAAAAGTTGTAAAGACGCACTATATTGCTAAAAAAGTGCTGTTTTACTAGTTGGTTAGTATAAATATGCAACAATCAGACGTTCATCGAAATAGGAGAGAATGATGTGTCTATGTGTATCGCGCGCTATTAATTTGACAAAGGTAAAAATAATAAGTAGATAAAAGGATATAAATTCGGTGGAAATTGATAAGGATTTGAATTAATTAAGCTTGTTTGCTTATAAATATTTGTTTTATATGCAAGTATAGTATCAATTTATAAGAAAAGCCGTTCTTTGTACAAAGAACGGCTTTTCTTATCTCTATTTCGGTTCGATTAAATCATGTCGAAGCCGGTATAAGGAACCAATGCCTTGGGGATGCGAATGCCATCGGCGGTTTGGTTGTTCTCGAGCAAAGCTGCTACAATACGTGGCAGAGCCAGTGCGCTACCGTTTAGTGTATGGCAGAGCTGTGTTTTTTTGTCATTTCCTTTGTAGCGACATTTCAGACGATTGGCCTGGTAGTTTTCAAAGTTAGATACAGAGCTCACCTCCAGCCAGCGTTTCTGTGCGGCAGAGAATACTTCAAAGTCGAAAGTGATGGCTGAGGTAAAACTCATATCGCCACCGCAGAGACGAAGGATACGCCAGGGCAACTCCAGCTTGTCGACCAATGTTTGCACATAAGCGACCATCTCTTTGAGCGATTCGTAAGAGTGTTCCGGAGTGTCGATACGGACGATTTCTACCTTGTCGAATTGATGCAAACGGTTGAGGCCGCGTACATCCTTGCCGTACGAACCGGCTTCGCGACGGAAGCAGGCTGAATAGGCGCAATTTTTAATAGGGAGTTCGCTTTCCTGCAAAATTACATCGCGATAAATATTGGTAACAGGAACTTCGGCCGTAGGTATCAGATAGAGATCATCCAGGTTGGCATGATACATTTGTCCTTCCTTGTCGGGTAGCTGGCCGGTGCCGTAACCCGAAGCCTGATTTACTACGTACGGTGGTTGTATTTCCAGATAACCGGCCTCGCGTGCATTGTCGAGGAAAAAGTTGATAAGGGCGCGTTGCAAACGGGCACCTTTGCCCTTGTAAACCGGGAATCCGGCTCCGGTAATTTTTACACCCAGTTCAAAATCGATCAGATCGTATTTTTTAGCCAGCTCCCAGTGAGGAAGAGCATCTTCGGCTAATTCGGGCACTACGCCTCCCGTTTTTTCTACTATATTATCTTCTGCTACGCGTCCTTCAGGCACCGATTCGTGAGGAAGATTCGGGATGGTCACCAAAATATCGACCAGATGTTTTTCGAGGGCATCCAGTTCGGTCGATTGAGCTTTGATTGCTTCTTTCAGTTCAGCAGTTTTGGCTTTGGCTTCTGCTGCTTCCGCTTGTTTACCCTGTTTGAAAAGGTCTCCAATTGCCTTCGACAGACTATTCATCTCTGCCGAGTTGGCATCCAGCGATGCCTGAACACTACGACGTTTTGTATCCAGTTCTACTACTTGTCCGATCAATTCGGTCCCATCGAAGTGTTTTTTTGCCAACCGGCGAATCACCTCGTCTTTGTTTTCGGTGATGAATTTTAGCGTTAACATGTTGTATATTTACAATTTACGATTTACAGTTGAAATGTTCTGTCTCTGTGTTACAGATGAAAGCAAAGGTACGATTTATCCGGCATTTATTGAAATCCATTTTCGCCGCTTTTGTGTCAATCCTCGCGCGAAAAGAGCATACAAAAAAACCTCCCGCGTTCCACAGAACGGAGAGGTTTCCTGTTATTTTGAGATGCCTGAGCTTACGCCTCAGCAACCGGTTCTACAGATACGAACGATTTGTTGTTTTTCTTTTTGCGGAAAACAACTTTGCCTGTAACCAAAGCAAACAGTGTGTGGTCTTTGCCCAGACCTACGTTTTCGCCGGGGTTGTGAACAGTGCCACGTTGACGAACGATGATGTTGCCTGCCTTAGCAAACTGGCCACCAAAAATCTTCACACCAAGTCGTTTACTTTCGGACTCGCGGCCGTTTTTCGAACTACCGACTCCTTTTTTATGTGCCATTATTGTTAAGTTTTAAGAGTTTACGCTACGATTTCTTTAATAAACAGTTCAGTAAAGTACTGACGGTGACCATTCATTTTCTGATAGTCATTTTTTCTTTTTTTCTTGAAGACAAGAACTTTGTCGCCTTTTACGTGCCCTTTTACTTCGGCTACGACTTTAGCTCCTTCAACAACAGGAGCGCCAACGGTGATAGCACCCTCTTTGTCTACCAATAATACTTTTTCAAATTCGATCTGCGAGCCTGCTTCGGCTTCCTGCATACGATGGATAAACAGTTTCTGTCCGGCTTCCACCTTGAACTGTTGTCCTAAAATTTCAACAATTGCGTACATGTAATAAATTGTTTTTCAATTACATCCGGGAGGTGAGATGCGGCATCCCTGCAACAGTGCTACTTGATAAAGACCCCATCGGAAAATCAGGATGCAAAAGTAATCATTTTTTTCTTTCAAACCAAAGAGTTGGATAATTTTTTATTGATACTTTCTTCTTTGATAATGAGGGCTAAACATCGCCCGCTTTTCCTTTAATAAGTCGGGAAAAGTCGTTACCTTTGCAACTCCTTTGAAAACCCAAATTTATACTTGATTATGGCAATAGTAAAACCGTTTCGGGGCGTGCGTCCACCGAAAGAATTAGTGGAACAGGTAGCGTCACGTCCCTACGATGTGTTGAATTCCGAAGAAGCCCGTGCCGAGGCAGGGGATAATCAAAAATCGCTTTATCATATTATCAAACCGGAGATTGATTTTCCGGTAGGTACCGACGAACACGACGAAAAAGTGTATGCCAAAGCCCTCGAAAACTTCAATAAGTTTCAAAAAGAGGGTTGGTTGATGCAGGACGATAAGGATCGTTACTACGTGTATGCACAAACCATGAACGGCCGTACACAATACGGACTTTGCGTGGCAGCTGCCGTAGAAGATTATATGAAAGGCAATATCAAAAAGCACGAGCTCACCCGTCGTGACAAGGAAGAAGACCGCATGAAACACGTTCGCGTGAACAATGCCAACATCGAACCGGTATTTTTTGCCTATCCGCATCAGGACGAATTGGATGCCATTGTCAGCAACGTTACGAAAGGTGCTCCCGAGTATGACTTTGTTGCTCCCGATGGTTTCGGTCACCACTTTTGGGTGATCAACGACGATGCGACCATCAAGCGTATTACCGAAATTTTTGCAGGGATTCCGTCTATGTATATTGCCGACGGTCATCACCGTAGTGCTGCCGCTGCCTTAGTTGGCGACGAAAAACGCAAACAAAACCCCAGTCACAAGGGCAACGAAGAGTATAATTACTTCTTAGCCGTGTGTTTCCCTGACAATCAGCTTAATATAATCGATTACAATCGTGTGGTGAAAGATCTGAACGGATTGTCCAACGAACAATTTATTGCTGCCCTTGAAAAAAACTTCACGGTAGAAGAGAAAGGTGCCGATATTTACAAACCGTCGGCTTTGCACAACTTCGCTCTTTACCTTTCGGGTAAATGGTATTCGTTGACAGCCAAAGCAGGCACTTACAACGATAATGACCCCATCGGGGTGTTGGATGTAACCATCTCGTCGAATTTGATTCTGGACGAAATTCTGGGTATCAAGGATCTCCGTTCCGATAAACGTATCGATTTTGTAGGTGGTATCCGTGGTCTGGGCGAATTGAAACGCCGGGTAGACAACGGTGAGATGAAAGTCGCGTTGGCACTTTATCCTGTTTCGATGAAACAACTGATCGACATTGCCGACAGCGGAAATATCATGCCTCCGAAAACAACCTGGTTTGAGCCGAAACTGCGTTCGGGATTGGTAATCCACAAATTAGACTAATATTCGATTGATTACATAAAAAAGAGACGATTCTAACTTAAGAACAGAATCGTCTCTTTTCTTTGCAGGAACATTAAAAAAATTTCTGCAATGTCATATTTATTGTGCTCCCGAAGCAAGAATACTTCTGATTTCAGGGATACAGCGTCCGCAAATAGTGCCGGCTCCAATAGCATCCTGAATTTCAGCTACGGTCGCATAACCGCACGCGCTGATAGCATCGGTTATCTCTTTCTTTGAGACGTTATAACATCTACATACTTGTGTGTCGTCCATAAAAACACAGGATTATTCAAAGTAACAGCGTCTTGTTCTGTAAGAGATTGCAATCAAGCCATCTCTCTCCACCTGACAAGGTAGATTATTTGCTTTCGAGAAATTCCACACTTCCTGATATAGCGATGTCGGTTCCGACAAATGTAGCCGGAAATTTAGGTCCGATGCCGTAGTCCATTCGGTTGAGTTTGCCTTTGAGCAAAAAGCCTGAAGTCTCTTTTTTATTCATCGGGTTGGAAACCGTGCCTTTATAAATCACATCCAGTACTATCGGCTTGGTGACGCCGTGCATGGTAAGATTCCCCGCCAGTTTGTAATTATTTCCTTTGATTTTTCTGATCGACGTGCTTTTGAAAGTCATAGTCGGATAGGTTGCCGCATCAAAGAAATCTGCGGTCTTGAGGTGGTTGTCACGGGCTGTCACATTGGTGCTGATACTCGCAATCTGAACAGTAACGTCAACCTTGGCATCGCTATGATCGGGTTTGGTTGCGGTAACTTTCACGTCAAATTGGGTAAAATTGCCGGTTACTTCTGAAATGGTCATGTGACTGACGGCAAATGTTAAATGAGAGTGGGCTGGATCTGAAGTCCAGGTTTGAGCCGATGCTAATAAGGTGGCCATGCCTAAAATGACTGATAATAGAATTTTTTTCATACGATAATAATTTGATTTGTAAAAGACACATGCAACGTACAATATAATTGCGTCCGTTATGTCATTTGATTCGATTTCCGGGCTTCTCCCGTTGGCACGAAGATGTGGAGCCTCTTCCGTGAAAACGAGGGTTACTTCTGATACAAAGATAGTGCACGAAAGAAATTTTGGTGCGTTCGGAAGAGAAGAATGGATTCTTTTGAAAAGAAAAATGAAATAAAAGAGGATGCCAATTGACATCGTCTTTATGTTATCTGATGGCTATTTTGAACGTTTGTTCTCCAACTTTGACAATGTAATAGCCGATGGAGAGGTTCAAATAAAAATCCTGTCGTGTAGATGTGACCTTAAATTCGGCAACTTTTACACCGACAAGGCTGAAAATCTTTAATGAGGCGTTGTAAGGGGCGTTGAATACGGTCATTTTTTTCTCAGACACTACCACTCCCACACGTGGAGTTTGTTCCTGAGGGTCTGGCGAACTTGTCGTCTGGGCAGCTAAGTGACTGCCAATCAGTAGAAAAAATGATAGCAGAAAAAGAGTAAAATATTTTCTCATACGCACCTGCATTTTTTACAAAAATAGTTGCTTTTTCTGAGATTGGTACTCGTTTTTCTGAAAAAATACTAAGAAATTGCAGATAAAAGCTGTTTTGCGTTCTCTATTGCAGCTTGTGAAATGGAATCGCCACTTAACATCGAGGCAATTTCGGTGATTCGTTCGTTGTTCGTAAGTTGCTTTATGGATGTTTCAGTCGTCTCTTTGGTGTTGTTCTTAAATACTTTGTAGTGTGTCGATCCTTGTGCTGCGATTTGTGGCAGATGGGTGATGGCAATAACCTGCATATATGTACCCAAATTTTTCATAATGAGCGACATGGCATTGGCAACTTCGCCGGATATTCCCATATCTATTTCATCGAAAATAATGGTGGGTAGCGATTTGGTGCTTGCAACGAGCGATTTGAGGCTGATCATCACGCGCGAAATTTCGCCTCCGGATGCTGTTTCGGCTACGGGTTGCAGCTGGCTGTTCTTGTTTGCCGAGAAATAGAACTGAATGTCGTCGTTGCCGGTGGTGTTCCATTCGGCGCGTGGTGTTATCCTGACTTCGAATCGAATATCCGGCATTCCGAGCTGTTTTAACTGTGTTACCAGATGTTTTTCGATTTGAGGCAGGGCTGCTTTCCGCTTCGTCGATAGCTTGGCTCCGGCATGAAGCATCTCTTCGTGGCGTTTTTTTGCCTCTTTTTCCAGACGTTCAATCTCATCGTCCAGCGACTCGATTTGTTGCAGCTGTTGGTCTATCTTGTCGCGCAGGCTAATCAATTCTTCGACGGAATTGACCCTGTGTTTTTGTTCGAGGGTGTAAAGCAGATCGAGACGTTGTTTGATCTGTTCCGCTTTCGCCGGATCAACGTCGATATTCTCCTGGGTTTTGTTGAGCTCGGCGGCAATGTCCCTCAGTTCGATAACGGCAGATTCGAGCCGTTGCAGCCATTCCGATCCGTTGGGATAAAGTTTTTCGGCACGGCGTAGAGCAATAAGAGCTTCTTTGAGAGGAATTATGGCCGATCCGTTTGCGTCGTCGATAAGATAGGCGGCTTTGGAAAGCTCTGTTTTGATCTCTTCGGCATGCGAAAGCAGCTGCAACTCCTGTTCCTGCTGCTCCTGTTCTCCTTCGGCGAGCTGTGCTTCGTTCAATTGGTTGAACTGAAACTGCAGAAAGTCGCTTTCGGCTTTTTGTTGTTGTGCAGTCTCTTTAAGTCCGGCAAGTGTTTGCAGACATTTTTGATGTGCATGAAACTGCTGTTGGTAGGTCTGTAGTTCCGGTTGGCTCTTTGAAATGGTATCGACCACCTGCAGTTGAAACCGGTCGTTAGCCAATAGCAGATTTTGGTGCTGAGAGTGGATGTCGATCAATTTATCGCCCAGTTCTTTCAGCTGTTGCAATCCTACCGGAGTGTCGTTTATGAACGATCGCGATTTTCCTCCGCTTGAAATCTCGCGGCGAATGAGGCATTCGTCGCTGTAGTCCAGATCGTTTTGTTCGAAAAAATCGAGCAACCCGTAGTCGCCGATGCGGAAGGATCCTTCGATGATACATTTTGAGGCACCCTCTTTGATGGTTTTGCTATCGGCGCGTTGTCCGAGGATCAGACCCAGGGCACCTAAAATAATCGATTTTCCGGCTCCGGTTTCTCCGGTGATGACAGAAAAGCCGGGGTTGAATGCGATATCCAGCCTGGAAATAAGGACGTAGTTTTCTATATGGAGCGAAGTAATCATTGGTATGGCCAAATTATTTTCCGTTCTGAATTTTTTCAAATCGTTTTTGCATTGAAGGAGCAACATCTTGCAAAAGAGTATATATTTCACTCTTCTCTTTGGGTTGCCCGTTGCTGAAAATATCGGCAATTTCATCGATTTTTGTATCGAGAAACGAGGTGATGGCAACATTGTAAAGTTTGTCGCTGTTTGCCTGTCGCAAAACCATAAGAGAAGAGGCGATTTTGGCTCTTCCATTATCCACATTATCGGCCATAACGTCTAACCCCAGGCGGTGGTAGTCGTAGTAGAGTTCCCGTACCGGACGCAGTTTCTCGTCCAGAATGCCATTGATTAGCGCGTAACGGTTGTGATCCGACTCAAAGGCTTTCCATCCTGTTTCGGACGAATTTTGCATGGCATTGGCAATCTCTTCGGCTCGATGGAAAAACGGAGAACCTCCAAGTCGTGAGAAGGAATCGGCATCATATCCCAGAATGATATATCCGTAAAAATTAAGCATCGCGAGCAAGTTGTTAGAGGTTTGATTCTCCCGCGTTTCGAGCGGTTGCGATTCGACGTATGTGAAATTGAAATTCTGATCGCGGAAATTGAACAGCGTCGTGAAATAGGACGAATTAAATACCGGACGTCGAGCTTGTACCTGTAATTCACCAGTGAAAGTGTCGCCTCCCGAATAATTTTTGATGGTGATAACAAACGAACATTCAATTCGTTCGTTTGTTGCGTATGTTGCATTGCTCCATTTCCGATTGTTCATCAGATTATTAAGCTCTTTTTCGAGTGTGGTGAATATTTGTTTGTTGGTTCCCTGAATCATGCTTGAGTTGACCTGCACGCGGCAACGGAGCTCTTGAGCCGGAGCGGTCAAGGTTAATGTAAGCGCGATTAACGACAGAATTATTTCCTTCATGTGGCTTCTGATTGCTGGTTTTTATTGCTTTCAGTTTGATTCTCAGCTCAATTTTGTAAGAAGCTTCAAGCTCTTTCCCAAGCGACACAAAATTACTCAAAAAAAGTTCGAAAAGAAATAGTATCGCTATCCCGAAATTTCAATTGAGCAATTTTACTGCTTGAGTTTCCGGTTTTTGTAGTTAAATGGTTATCTTTGCACTATCCAATTACGGATAACGAAACATTTTTTAAATTATTGCCTTGATTCAATGCCTGAAATGTTTTGTCTCGCAATCATTTACCCATAAAAAGCTTTATTGTGGATACCACTTTAGATATTGCGGCCATCCGAGCCGATTTTCCTATACTTTCGCGTACAGTTTACGACCGTCCGTTGGTCTATCTGGACAATGCGGCTACGTCGCAGAAACCTCGTTGCGTGGTGGAGGCGATCGAGAGGGTGTACTATAACCAGAACGCGAACATTCACCGAGGAGTGCACTACCTGAGTCAGGTAGCAACCGAAGCACACGAAGAGGCGCGTCAAACGGTGCAGGCTTTTATTAACGCGGTAACATCGCGTGAAATCATTTTTACACGGGGAACTACCGAAGCAATTAACTTGATTGCTACTTCGTTTGGAGAAACTTTTTGTAGTGAAGGAGATGAGATCTTGATTACTGGTATGGAGCATCATGCCAATATCGTTCCTTGGCAGTTGTTGCGTGACAGGAAAGGGATTGTACTAAAAGTTATTCCTTTCAACGAGAAGGGAGAACTCGATATGGAAGCTTTCTCAAAGTTGATTTCGCCCAAAACCAAATTAGTTTCTGTTGCTCATATTTCGAATGTGTTGGGGACTGTTAATCCGGTGGCAAAGATTATTGCCGAAGCGCATGCGTGCAATATTCCGGTGCTGGTCGATGGAGCTCAGGCTGTGTCGCACATGGCGGTTGACGTTCAGGCGTTGGATGCCGACTTTTATGTCTTCTCCGGTCATAAAATGTATGGTCCGAACGGCATCGGCGTGTTGTACGGAAAAGAGAAGTGGCTGGAGCAGTTACCTCCCTATCATGGTGGTGGTGAAATGATTGCCACCGTGACGTACGAAAAGACGACCTATGCCGAGCTGCCTTTCAAATTTGAAGCCGGAACTCCCGATTATGTTGGTTCGGTCGCGCTGGCCGAGGCAATCCGTTATATGCAAAAGCTCGGGTTGAAAGCAATCGGCGATTATGAAAATCAACTTTTGCAATATGCTACCGGGCAGTTGATGAAAATCGGCGGGATGCGTATTTTTGGGACGGCGGCCGAGAAGGCCAGTGTTATTTCGTTCCTTGTGCGTGACATTCACCATTTCGACATGGGTACGCTGCTCGACAAACTGGGTATTGCTGTGCGTACCGGGCACCATTGCGCCATGCCGCTGATGCACACGCTGGGCATTGAAGGAACTATCCGGGCTTCGTTCGCTTTTTATAATACCAAAGAAGAAATTGATGCGCTGGTGGCAGCAGTGGATCGGGTGCAAAAAATGTTTTAGAAGCCCCTCCCGACCTCCCCTCAAGGGAGGAGATAAATCTGCATTTATATAGGAATGTAAAATTTAAATAGTAAATAAACTAATGACAATAAACGAAGCGCAGGATCAGGTAATTGAAGAGTTTAGCGAATTTTCCGACTGGATGGATAAGTATGCTTATCTGATCGATCTCGGAAATTCGCTCGATCCAATTGACGAAAAAGCAAAAATACCGCAAAATTTGATAGAAGGGTGTCAGAGCCGTGTGTGGCTCAACGCGGAAACCCAGGATGATAAAATAATTTTCACCGCCGAAAGCGACGCCGTGATTGTGAAGGGAATTATCTCACTTCTCATCCGAGTAATGTCGGGGCATACTCCCGATGAAATTCTGGATTCCGATCTCTATTTTATCGATCAAATCGGACTGAAAGAACATCTTTCTCCTACCCGAGCCAACGGATTGTTGTCGATGGTAAAACAGATAAAATTGTATGCATTGGCTTTTAAGGCAAAAGCATAAGCTGCTATACGCATATTTCAAAAGAGCATGGATAATTCATATCGTCAATGCTCTTTTTTTTGCTTCTAAAAGGCGAAATCGCTTGTTAATATGAGCGATAAATAGTAACTTTGTTTGTTTCTTGAAAAAGAATGACGTATATCTAATCTTATATTTTAGTTATGACCGAAGAACAAAAATTAAACGGCAATAATGATTACGGTGCCAGTAGCATTCAGGTGCTTGAGGGACTTGAAGCTGTTCGTAAACGCCCAGCCATGTACATTGGCGATATTGGTGTGAAGGGATTGCATCATCTTGTTTATGAAGTTGTCGACAACTCTATCGACGAGGCGCTTGCCGGTTATTGTGACGCAATCAGCGTTACCATTAACGAAGATAATTCAATATCAGTAAGAGATAACGGGCGAGGTATTCCTGTCGATATGCACGAAAAAGAGGGGAAATCAGCTCTTGAAGTGGTAATGACTGTGCTTCATGCCGGTGGAAAATTTGATAAAGGAACATACAAGGTGTCTGGTGGTCTTCATGGCGTGGGTGTCTCTTGTGTGAATGCGCTTTCATCACTGTTGCATGTTGAAGTGTATCGTGAAGGAAAGATTTACATGCAGGAATATCAGCGGGGAACGCCGATGTTTGTGGTAAAAGAGATCGGCACCACACAGGAAAATGGTACTTTGGTGAAATTCCACCCGGATGAAGATATATTTACCGATATCGTTTACAAATATGATATTTTGGCTGCCCGTATGCGTGAGTTGGCTTATCTGAATGCCGGAATTACCATTTCGTTGACAGACATGCGAACATTGAACGAGGATGGAACACCGAAAAAAGAGATTTTTCATTCGGAACGAGGATTGGAAGAATTTGCCGAATTTGTGGATTCTTCGCGAGAACCTTTGATTGATAAGGTGATCCATATCTCCACTGAAAAATTCGGTACTCCGGTGGAAATAGCCTTGACCTACAATACCTCGTACAACGAAAATGTCTATTCGTATGTCAACAATATCCATACCATTGAAGGAGGTACACACGTAGCGGGTTTCCGCCGTGGATTGACACGTACGTTAAAAAAATATGCCGAAGACAGCAAAATGCTGGAAAAGGTAAAACTGGAAATAAGTGGCGATGACTTCCGCGAAGGACTTACCGCAATTATTTCCGTGAAGGTACAAGAACCTCAGTTCGAGGGGCAGACTAAGACAAAACTTGGAAACAATGAAACCATGGGTGTCGTTGATCAGGCGGTGGGTGAAGCATTGGGTAATTATCTGGAAGAAAATCCGAAACAAGCCAAAATGATCGTCGAAAAGGTGATTCTTGCGGCTACTGCCCGTAATGCTGCCCGCAAGGCGCGCGAAATGGTGCAACGTAAATCACCACTTTCGGGAGGTGGATTGCCCGGTAAACTGGCCGACTGTTCAGAGAAACATCCTGAAGTTTGTGAAATTTTCCTCGTGGAGGGCGACTCTGCAGGCGGTTCGGCAAAGCAAGGGCGTAACCGTATGACACAGGCTATTCTGCCGCTTCGTGGAAAAATTCTGAACGTGGAGAAAGCCATGCAGCATAAAGTGCTCGAGAGTGAAGAAATACGCAATATCTACACGGCTTTGGGAGTAACCATCGGAACCGAAGACGATAGCAAGCAACTTAATGTTTCAAAGCTTCGTTACCATAAGATTATTGTGATGACGGATGCCGACGTTGATGGTAGCCACATCGACACGCTGATTATGACCTTTTTCTTCCGTCACATGAAGGAGCTGATTGAGGGCGGTCACCTTTACATTGCAACTCCGCCGCTTTATCTGTGTAAAAAAGGGAAGGTAGAGGAATATTGCTGGAATGAACAACAACGTGTTGCTTTCATTGAAAAATATGGCGATGGAAATGAAAATTCGGTGCACGTGCAGCGTTACAAAGGTTTGGGTGAAATGAATCCCGAGCAACTTTGGAGTACAACCATGAACCCCGAAAACCGTACGTTGCGTCAGGTAACCATTGAAAATGCGGCAGATGCCGACCACATCTTTTCAATGCTTATGGGCGATGATGTAGGCCCGCGCCGTCAGTTTATAGAAGAGAATGCCACTTACGCTACCATTGACGCGTAAGTCGAAAAATAGGCTTAAAAACGAAGGATGTCATCATTGCGATTGACATCCTTCGTTTTTTTTATCGGATTTGAAAACCAACACTCTGTAAATCGTCCCAGAATTTCGGATAAGATTTGGAAACTACCTCCGGATGTTCTATTTTGATGGAATGTACCAACGAAGCGGGAGCGAAGGCCATGGCCATACGATGGTCCTCATAGGTACGGATGGATTTCTCGTAATCAGGATATGTCCGTTTTTCATTCCATTCTAGCATACCTTTTGCCGGTTCTGCGAGGATGTACCCCAGTTTTGCCATTTCGTTTTTTAAAGCTGCAATGCGGTCGGTCTCTTTTATCTTTAGGGTTTGCAGCCCTGAAAATGAGAATGATATACCCATCAAGCAGCAACAAACCACTACGGTTTGTGCCAGATCCGGCTGATCGATAAAGTTATACGAGAATGTTGATACATGTGTGCCGGAATGAGAGATGATGACTCCGTCGGAGGTGTATTCTGTCGTTATTCCCAGTGGTTCGAAAATGGTTGCTACCTGAGCATCTCCCTGCGTACTATCACGTATTAACCCCAGTAGTTTGAACGAACTGTTGGGTGATAGAGCCGCTATAGCATACCAGTAGGAGGCGGCAGACCAATCCGATTCGACATGGAAAGGTATCGGTTTATAGTCCTGATGCGGTATGGTGATGGTTTGATTTTTCCATTTTGCTTCTACCCCAAAATCGTTCATCATACGGAGTGTCATCCGTATGTAAGGAGTAGAGATAACTTCACCTTCCAGCATGATTTCAAGACCTGCACTCATGGTGGGAGCAACCATCAATAAGGCGGATATATATTGGCTACTGATGTCACCCGCAAGTTTAATTTTACCTCCTTGCAATGCCTTTCCTGAGATGCGGAGCGGGGGATATCCCTCCTTTTCTACATAGTCAATTTTAGCCCCTAACTGATTCAATGCATTCACAAGAACCTCTATCGGTCGGTTTTTCATCCGTTCGCTACCAGTCAGTACCCATTCTCCTTCCCGATTGGAAAGATAAGCGGTGAGGAATCGCATGGAAGTTCCTGCGGCTCCTATGTCGAAGGTGGAAAGAGTGGAATGCAGAGTTTCTATCATTACCTTGGTGTCGTCGCAATCGGCCAGATGTGCAATTCCTTCTGCACTTTGACTCAGCATGGATAAAATCAGCGCGCGATTGCTGATACTTTTAGAAGCCGGCAGGTCTATTTCCCCAGTGATGGGTTGTGTGGACGGAGAAATGAGTTGGATCATAGATGTTTAGGTAAACAAAAAACTGCTCCCGAAAGAACAGTTTTTAAGTTATGCATAGGAGTTAAAGCCGTCATCTTTGTGATGATTTTCCAAAACCGAGTTTGTTCTTTCTTCCAACCCAGGCATCTTTCATGTAATTACCGTTACCATCGATTCCTCCGATTAAAAGAATCCTACTTTCATTATCGACAACAACTGAAGCTTTTGTTCTGAGTTTATAATTAAGAACTTCTGGAAAATTCACAAGTGTGTCATTTCTTGTCCATAAATAACCTTCTGTTTTAGAGCAAAGTAGTGTGTCTTTGACGATGCTATTGCTTCCATCCGTTCCCCCATACATCATGCAGCGGTCATCATACCAAGTAAGAGCAGCATTTTTTCGTACAGAAAAGGAGTCGGTTGGTATTTCAGTAGACAAATCAATCCATTTGTTGGATGTAGCTTGATAACTGTATACAGACCTCAAGGTGTTGCCATTTGCATCTTTTCCCCCTACAATTAACATTTTAGCAGTTCCTGTTCCGGGGGTAAAGGATGTTGCTGCATAATCACTTATAGGAAATGCTCCATTTGACATGCCGTTATTGGTTCCATTCTCAATTCCATCGACACCATTATTGACCGCATACTGTACCGACCATGTTGTTCCATCCGTGGAGGTGACAACATAATAGTTGTTATTACTATCATATGCAACGGCAAACAATTTGGAATCATAACTGCAAATCAAGGATTTGAGCGTATAAGAAGAGGAAATCGATATCGCATTCCAATTTGAGCCGTCACTGCTAGCATAGAGAGTCCCGTTATTGATCACATATACCCCATTCTTAAATGCAACCATGTTTCGTAGTGGAGTGGATAATGGTAACCCATTGACAGTATAACTGGACCAGCTAATTGCTCTGTCTGTTGTGAAACGTAGGATACTTGATCCGGAATTGACATAGAGATTGGTGTAATTATCGAAAAGCAATGCTTTTTCATCAGTAATGGTTGAGGAGTAGGGATATGTACGCTTTTCCCATGCAATGGAATCTGGCTCAACCTTATGCATTCTCACGTCTACATCATAAGTTTTGTATGTGGTGCCATTTTCTGCATAATTTTTGAATGTATGTTTCCATCTGAAGTCGATAGAATCACCGGAGGTATAAACAGTATCATTGAAAAACATGGCAGCAGAAGAGTATGTTGTAATAGATGGGACTGCTTTAAAGTTTCCATACAATTTAGTCTTATATGGCAAGGAATCTGCATTATAAATGATATTATTTGTTTGGTCAACCGTAAAGGTTCGTTTTGCGAATGCAGGGACACTGTCATTACTAATAGAGAAAGTATAGACTCGGGCATCATCCGAATAGTCGGTAACACTGTTACTAAGACAAGAATTAAAAACAAGCAATCCTAAGGTAAACAAAAAGATAACCAAGTATTTGAGCTGTTTCATGAAGAAAAATGGTTTAAGAATAAAATTTTTAACCTTTTTGCTGGCACCTGCTTCTTTTATATCCTCCTTTGTTACAACTGGTAATTCTTGGTTTTAAGAACTATGTCGTTGTATACTAAAAAGATAAAAAGACTAAAGGCTCTTTTTATCCGATAGATTTTTATATGTCTGCAAATGTAGTAACAAATTTTGATATTGCAGGTTATTTCAGGAGATTCAGGCTTTTTTAACCGCTATTGAAGCTTGTTTAGGAACGGAAAGAAGATACAAAAAACGCTGTCGGGGAGACAGCGTTTTTTGTATGTGAAGTTAGAGATCAGAAAAATTTGATTCTGTTATCTTTTATCTCTGCTTTGTCCTTCAATATTTGCAGCGTCATGTACGGAAGCATGTAATTATAACGGGAATTCAACATGTCAATTTGAGCTTTGGGGTTGAACTTGTCGTTTCTTTTTTGTTCGTTTATCACACTGAATACATATACACCGGCTTTGCCTTTAACCGGAGCTGAGAGAACGTTCGGTTTGGAAGCAGAAGCAGCTCCTATTACTGCCGGTTCCATTCCCAACGAACCTGCCTGTGCACTAAAGAAATTCAGATTGGAAGCGGTGTCCATTTTTTGTTTCAATGCAGCAGCCAGAGCTTGAACCGTTTTTGCAGATGCTTTTGCCGAATTTATATTTTTGGTAATGACTTCTGCTTTTTTGTCGTTGATAAGCTCGGCTTTCAGTTCCGATGTTACATCTTTGATGTCGCGATAGCCTTTTTGATGCGAAGCAATCAGGTTGGCAACAATAAGCACTTCGTTGCGTTCTCCGCATTCGAATACATCGGATGTTGTTCCAGCCGAAGCATCGTTTGCCCAACGGAATACCTGACGGGTATTTTTTACGTTACCTAGACGCGGAGCATTCGGGTCGATGCCATTGATAGGACGTACGACAATTCCTTTGGCTTTTGCTGCTTGGTCGAATTTAGCACTGCTGTTTGCCGCAGTTGCAAATTCTTTTGCCTGATTGTAGATGACTTCTCTGGTTTGATCGCTGGGTACAGCTTTCAACGCCAGGAACGCCAATTTTACTTTGCTGATATTTTGTGTTTTTTCTTCTACCTGAATAATCTGGATCGCAGAAGCTTGTTTGTCCAGTGTGATTTCGTTAACGCCACTTCGGAAGATTTTAGTAACAAGATCCTGTTTGAATCCATTTTGCAACAAACTGACTTCACGTACCCAACCAATTTCTCCTCCGTTGGCTGCGGTTTGAGTCAATTTGGAGTACTTTTGAGCCAAAGCTGCAAAGTTGCCACCTCCCTTGATGACAGTAACAAGGCTATCAGCTAATTTACTTTCGCTATCGGGAAGAACAATGTGGCGAATCTTTACAGAGTCGGGTTCATTGATTCCGCCTTCTACAATTTTAGCCATGTAGTAGGTGTCATTATCCATTTTCGGGCCAATGACATCGCCTGTTTTTCCGCCAAAAGCAAAATCTTGCAAGAATGCAGGAACCTCTTTTTTGGTAAGAGCAATATCAATGTATTTTTCTTCTGAATTTGCATTGACAAATGTCTTGAGATCAGCAGTTGTTCTGAACTCGTTTTGCAGACCGTTGATTTTCTTTTCCACTTCAGTATAGTCGGCCTTAGAAGGTTTTACATCAAACTGAACATATTTCAAATCGAAATTAGCTTCTTGTTTGTAACGTGCTTTGTGTTTGTTGTACAGGTCTTTAATTTCATTTTCCGATACCTGAACTGCTCCATCGGGTATGGTAAAGTAAGGTTGCATGGTGTAAAGCACGTTTACTGAAGTCTGGCTGCGATCGAAAGCAAATTTAGCGTCCAGAGAATTGGCAGTGATTGTTTTCGATAACAAGGTGTTGTATTTTTGTTGCAATGCATTCTGCTTTACCATATTTTCGAGAAACGACCAATATTGTTGGTATTCTTTGACTTCGTCCGCATGTTGTTTGTCTTTGCTTTTTGCAGCCTGATCGAGAGATGCTAAAAAGCCAAGAAGCGCTTCTTTGCTGAATTGGCCTGTTTTAGGATCGACGAATGCACGACGGCTGTAGATAATCGGGCTGATATGGTTGCCAATGGTCAAATCTTTTAGTTCGTCTTTAGAAACTGCCATCCCGAGTTTTTCGGTTTGTTTTCCCAAAAGTATCTCAGTGACTTTGTTGTCCCAAACCTGCTGGCGAATCTGTTCGCTCATCTCGTCGCCGTTTTGCTGACCGGTTTCAATTTTGTAAACAGTAGAAAGTTGATCGACAGCGTCCATGAAATCGGTGTATTTTATGGTTTCCCCGTCAATAACCCCGACCTTTTGCTTTTGTTCACCGAAAAAAGTTTTACTTGAATTCAAAAAGTCGCCGATAATGAAAGCAAACATTGCCAGCCCCACCACTATCAACAGGAATACTCCTTTGCTTCTAATTTTCTCTAATGTTGCCATTGATTTGTTTCAATTAAAAAATATGATTCTGTTTTGATTATAATTTTAAGGTCGATAATCGTTTTATTTTCAGTGACAACACATACAAGTGCCTGTCAAACTTACTTTTTGCTAAAACTTTAAAACCAGGGCACGAATATACAAAAAAAAGTCCAACCCAAAGAATAAATGTCAAAAAGTGTGTTATTCCGACACGGAAACTTCAATGTGTAGCGCCTTCACTTTTCCGGCAATTTCGTTTAATTGTTTATACGTTGCCTTTTTTAAAGTTTGGGCGGGAGTGTCGCGTGCCAGAGTGTAAATCATTACCTGTTTGGGGCGAATCTCTTGTATTGCATTCAGCCAAGCTTTGATCTCTTCGGCGGTAGTGTTATCTATATGTTTGCCATCGATTTCGCCCTGTAAAAAGAGAGTCTGAAGAATGAGGTTGCCATTGAAACGTTTCAGATGCTCAATCAGCCATTTGGCCGAAAATGAGGATGATCCGGGCTGATTGAGTAGGTGGATGGTAGTGTCGATAGCCGAGTCCATTTTCAGAATATTGTTGTCTACTTTGTTCAATGCATCAAACACGGTAGGTTTGTGAATCAGTGTACTGTTGGAGAGAACGCTGATTTTTGCGTCTGGAAAAAATTCGTTGCGAAGGGCTATCGTGTCGTCGACAATACTGGCAAAATCAGTATGCATCGTCGGTTCACCATTGCCTGCAAAAGTGATCACATCCAGCTTTTTATTGTCAGCCTTCATTTCGGATAACATGTTTCGAAGCTCATTTTTTACCTCATTTCTGCTTGGAATATGAGATTCTTGAGGCTTAAAATTGAATCCGCACTCGCAATACTGGCAGTTGAACGTGCATATCTTGGCATTTACCGGCAAAAGATTAATGCCGAGCGAAGTGCCTAAGCGCCGGCTTTGAACCGGGCCAAAAACTATTTTATCGAAAAGAAAAGTAGACATAGTCAGAGATAATTAATAATTTACAATTAAAAATTAATAATGAGAATTGGGGCCGAGCTATTATCGATCCCAACTCTCATTGCGGGTAATGAATAATTCTGCATTATTCATTGTTAATTATTAATTGACTAAAGTTTCCAGTCGGCAATGCGTTGCATGGCCTCTTCGGTCTGAGCCGGACTGCCGAATGCCGTGAGGCGGAAGTAACCTTCGCCGTGTGGGCCAAATCCGACACCAGGGGTACCTACCACATTCATTTCGGTCAGCAGGCGGTCGAAGAATTGCCAGGATGAGATGCCGTCGGGAGTTTTTAGCCAGATATAGGGGGCGTTGATACCTCCGAATGCGCTCAAACCTTTGGCTTCAATGCCGTTGCGGATGATGCCGGCATTGTTCATGTAGGTGGCAATGGTTTTTTTGATTTGTTGTTGTCCTTCGGTGGAATAAACGGCTTCGGCAGCACGTTGCACAATGTAGGCGGTACCGTTGAATTTGGTGGTTTGGCGACGGTTCCAGAGACGGTTGAGGGGTACTCGTCCGTGTTCGGCAGAATTAACCAGCACCGTTTTCGGAACGACGGTGTAGCCGCAACGCAATCCGGTGAAACCGGCAGTCTTAGAGAAGCTGCGGAATTCGACAGCTACTTCGCGGGCTCCTTCAATTTCGTAGATGGAGTGGGGAACATCCGGCTCGCTGATAAAGGCTTCGTAAGCGGCATCGAACAAAATTAGTACGTCGTTGGCACGAGCATAGTCAACCCATTGTTTTAGCTCATTTTTTTTGAGCGTGGTACCGGTCGGGTTGTTGGGGTAGCAGAGATAAATTACATCGGGACGGGTTGCCGGGAGTTCGGGAATGAAGTTATTTTCTTTTGTACAGGGTAAATAAACGATCTTTTCCCACTTCCCGTCGGAGATTGGTTTGCCGGCACGACCTGCCATGGCGTTGGTGTCTACGTAAACCGGGTAAACGGGATCGGTGACGGCAATCACGTTGTTCGAGCCGAGAATGTCGCCGAAGTTGCCAGTATCGCTTTTGGCTCCGTCGCTTACAAAGACTTCGTCGGGAGCAATGTCGATGCCACGTGCAGTGTAATCTTTAGCAACAATCGTTTCGCGCAGGAAAGCATATCCTTGTTCGGGACCGTAACCACGGAAGGTGGAAGCATTACCCATTTCATCAACAGCCGCATGCAACGCTGTGATGACAGCCGGAGCCAGCGGACGGGTGACGTCGCCAATGCCGAGACGGATGATGTTTGCCGATGGATTTTCTTCTTTGTAGGTGTTTACTTTACGTGCAATCTCTGAAAATAGATAGGTTTCGGGAATGTTTAAAAAATTGTCGTTTACAAAAGCCATATACGTTAATTTGAAAATTGATTAATTTGAAAATGAGCCAATATGCAAATTTAATTGGTACATTGGCATATTACAGCAAGTATTCTCCTTCAAAAACGGTGACTGCCGGACCGGTCATGTAGACGTGGTTGTCTGTTTCCGACCATTCTATTTCGAGGTTGCCGCCGAGGAGTTCCAACATAACCTTGCGTTCGGTTTTTTCGTTCAATACTGCGGCTACAGTCGTAGCACAAGCTCCGGTTCCGCAGGCAAGCGTTTCGCCGGCACCACGTTCCCAAACTCGCATTTTGATATGAGTAGGAGAAATAATTTGTGCAAATTCGGTATTTGTGCGGCGTGGGAAAAGCGGATGATATTCCACTTTCGGGCCACTTTTTTGTATATCCAACTCTTCGAGCGAATCCATGAAAATCACGGCATGGGGATTGCCCATCGAAACGGCCGTGATGTTTACCTTCCGGCTTTCAAGAGCAATGGGGTAGTTGACAACACTGGTTTCATCGAGGTTGATGGGTATTTGTTTGGGGGCAAGAATGGGTTCGCCCATATCTACACGCACGGAATCTACTTTGCCGCTTGCAAGGTTCAGCGTAAGATGTTTTACTCCGGCAAGTGTTTCGAGTGTTAACTCTGTTTTGTCGGTCAGGCCTTTTTCATAAACGAACTTTCCTATACAACGGGTGGCATTGCCGCACATTTCCGATTCCGAACCATCGGAGTTGAACATGCGCATGCGGAAGTCGCACGTTTCGGAAGGTAAAATGAGCACCAGACCGTCGGATCCGATTCCGAAGTGGCGGTCACTGATGGCTATTGCTAATTTAGCCGGATCTTCAATCTTTTCAACAAACCCGTTTACATAAACGTAGTCGTTTCCGGCACCTTGCATTTTTGTGAACTTCATATGTCTTGCTTTTAATAGTTTCTGGAATCGATAGTGTTCGGGGGTTCTATGATAGTCTTTGTGTTTTAATAGACGGTTTGTCGCTTATCTTTTTTTTGTCGTCTGTTTGCCAGGGCGTAAATCGTTTTTCTCGTAATAGTTTATAAATGCCTGGTTGACAATTCTGTTCCCGCCTGGGGTGGGGTAGTTGCCTGAAAAATACCAGTCTCCGTTATGCTTTGGACATGCAACATGGAGATTCTCGATGGTTTGATAGATAATTTCCACTTTCACAGTGCAATTCTCGGGGGTGACCATCTCGCCAATCTTCTTTGCTATTTCAATATCGGTAAAAGGAGCATAAATCTCTTTTACATAGTTTACAATCCACTCCTTGGGCTGATTTTCCTGTTCTTTACTCTTTTTATACACATCGTGAATAACATTCTCCATCCCTCGTTCTTTCAACAGTTCGATGGCCGCATTGAAAGCAATGAATTCGCTCATGCGTGACATGTCGATACCGTAACAGTCGGGGTAACGAATCTGTGGAGACGAAGAGACGATCACGATTTTCTTCGGTTTGAGGCGACTCAAAATTTTGATAATGCTTTGTTTGAGCGTTGTTCCGCGTACAATGCTGTCGTCGATCACCACAATGTTATCTTCATTCTCCTTAATGGTTCCGTATGTGATGTCATAAACGTGAGCAGCAAGATCATTTCTGTTTTTATCCTCCGTGATGAAGGTGCGAAGTTTAATATCTTTGATGGTCAGCTTTTCGGTACGAATATTCTTGGACAGAATTTTCTCTACTTCGGCTTCCGACAACGTTTTCTTTTTGTTCAGAATAGCCGCCGTTTTTTTCTGATTCAGATAGGCTTCGAAACCTTCCATCATGCCGTAATAAGCAACCTCGGCCGTATTCGGGATAAAAGAAAGCACCGTGTGATCTACATCCTGATCGATCGATTCGAGAATTTGCGGAGTCAGCAGGCGTCCCAGCATTTTACGTTCCCTGTAAATATCGCGGTCGCTACCTCGAGAGAAGTAGATGCGTTCGAACGAACAGGGAGATGTCCGGTCTGCTTTGTGTATCTGGCTTATTTTGAACGAACCGTCTTGTTTGATAAAAAGTCCGGCACCTGGATTCAGTTCGTGTATCTCTTCGGTGGTAATATTCAACACGGTTTGCATAGCCGGGCGTTCGGATGTAACTACCACTATTTCGTCGTTGGCAAAATAGAAGGCCGGGCGAATACCCCATTTATCGCGAAAAACGAATGCGTCGCCACTACCTGTGAGCCCGCAAATAACGAATCCGCCGTCCCACATAGCCGTTGCGCGTTTGATGATACGTTCTATATCGAGGTGTTGCTCGATTGCCTGATTAAGTTCCTTGCCCGTCAGACCTTCGAGTGCAAATTTGGTATAGAGGCGTTCTACTTCCGAATCGAGCATGCCGCCGAGCTGTTCAAGAATGATAAACGTGTCGGCATTGTGTCGGGGATGTTGCCCTTCGGCTACGATATGATCGAAAATCTCGTCGACATTGGCAAGGTTGAAGTTGCCTGCCAGGCAGAGGTTTTTGCTTTTCCAGTTGTTGCGGCGCAGAAACGGGTGAGCGTACGAAATTCCTGAGCGACCGATGGTGCTGTAACGCAGGTGACCCACGTAAAGTTCTCCTATAAACGGAGCATTGGTGCATCTTTCATTGTCTGGTAATTTTTCGTAGGCATCTATCTGACGACCCACGCTGTTGAAAACATCGGTGATGGCGCCATTGCCCAAGGCTCTTTCCCGAAATATGTATTCTTCTCCCGCAGTTGCTGTTAAGTTGATACATGCAATGCCTGCGCCTTCTTGTCCACGATTGTGCTGTTTCTCCATCAAAAGATAGAGATTGTTCAGCCCGAAATGGGTGGTTCCATACTTGGCTTTATAATATTCCAGCGGTTTCAATAACCGCATCAGTACAATTCCGCATTCGTGTTTTATTGGATCACTCATTGATTGGTAGGAATTTGCGAATTTTTAGGTATGTTTATCCTTCAAAATGCAAAGATAACGATTTTTTGTGGAAACCTTTCCGACAGAAACGGGGAAACTAGTTAAATAGAAAGCCTTTTTGGTCGTTTTTTGTTGTTTTTTGATCGAAATTAAGCTCGAAACTTACTTTTTGATTCAAAATTATGTGAGTTTGTTTGAATCTTGTTTCTATAACCTGATTTCTTGATTGAGACGATTAATAATGTAAATTTGCCGTAGAATTGATATCGGCATTCTGCGTGAAAGCCGAATCGCTTAATCAGTATGCTACATGAGTCACCCTCTGGATCTTTTTCTCTTTTGCCCGGCGTGCGGGTCGCAACACTTTGACGATAATAATGAAAAGTCGAAAAAATGTGCCGATTGTGGGTTTGTTTACTATCTTAATCCGTCGGCAGCCACCGCCGCTTTTATCGAAAATGAAGAGGGCGAATTGTTGGTGTGCCGTCGAGGTAAAGAGCCGGCCAAGGGAACGTTCGATCTGCCGGGCGGCTTTACCGATATGGACGAAACTTGTGCCGAGACTATTGCCCGTGAAGTAAAAGAAGAGCTCAATCTGACAGTGGATAGTTCGGAGATTCTTTTTTCGCTGCCCAACTGGTACCGTTATTCCGGAATGAATATTCCCACGCTCGATTTCTTTTTTGTCTGTAAAGTTTCTGATTTTTCGGAATTGAAGGCTGCCGACGATGTGGCGGAGGCTTTCTTTGTGAAACCCGAAGAACTCCATCCGGAACAGTTTGGTTTGGCCTCCATCCGAAAAGCGGTGATGCTATACAAAGAGAAGAAAACTCATGCAGGAGGTTCCTGTAGCGGACAGTGACGATGCCTTTTACCTCTCCGGAATGCGATGAAAAACTACGATTTTTACAAGACGAAATATGGACGAGAGTTGCTGATCGATCTGATTCCCTTGGAGCGATTGCAGGGCTATCTGGATCATGTACCCACACATACACTCTCTTACTACGACATTACCCTGATTACCGAAGGTACCGGATCTTTTACGCTGGATGGATCTACGGCTCCGATTGAAAAGGGGAGGTTGTTTTTTTCGGCACCCGGACAAATCCGGCAGTGGAATTTCGACCGGATGCCTCAGGGGCTGGTGTTGATCTTTGAAGAGGCGTTTTTGTGCGACTATTTCAGCGATGCCCGGTTTGTTGAAAATTTGTCTTATTTTTGTTCGTTTTCAAATCCGCCGTCGATGCTGCTGACCGATGCCGAATATCGGGAGCTGGTGCCTCTGTTGGAGACAATCTACCGCGAAATTGCGGAGTACGAGACAAAAGATAAACATATTCTCCGGGCATTACTCTATCATGCCACCATGTTGCTGAACCGTATGTATTTGCAACGTTATCCGGTTGTCGATCGGAAGCCGGAGGGGCGCTACATTCATGAATTCAGGGTCTTGGTCGAAAAAGAGTTCCGGCACTGTCGCTCGGTGGCCTGTTTTGCCGATTTGTTGCATATTACTCCCGGTCATCTGAATGATATCGTGCGGTGCGAGATGGGAATTACGGCCAAGCAGTTCATTATCGACCGTACCATGCGCGAAGCCAAACGGATGCTGGGATATACCGATTTGTCGGTCAATGAGGTGGCGATGGCGCTCAATTTTGAGAATCCGTCGTACTTTACCCGGTTGTTTGAAAAGCATGTCGGTGTGACTCCGTTGCAGTTTAGAGCTAAAATCCTTGAAAAGTGATTTTTCTTCCGGCATAAATTCTTCCGGCCTTGTCGTACAACTTTTACTTTTGCACTACACAAAAATAAAAATGTACGAGAATGAAAAAATGGATTTTTTTAATGATGACACTTATGGCAACAGTTGGTACAAATGCACAAAAAAGTGAGAGTGGTGTCGCTGCACACATTATTGCAATGGAAAAAGCGGCTCTTGACAAGTGGGGAAATGGAAATCCCGATGGATTTCTGGATATTTCGGCTCCCGATGTGGTTTATTTTGATCCTTTCGTGGAAAAACGGCTGGACGGAATTGACCAGTTAAGGGCTTTGTATAACAGCATCAGAGGACAGGTGCATATTGACCGGTACGAGTTGCTGAACCCGAAAGTACAGGCCGGAGCCACCATGGCCGTGCTGACGTTTAACTTCAACGGGTATCAAAAAGAGGTTGTGCATAAATGGAACTGCACCGAGGTGTACCGGCTCGAAAAAGATGGTTCGTGGAAAATTATACAAACGCACTGGTCGTTGGTGCTACCGAAGTTGCAATAGCAGCCGGTCATCACCGACTATTTAAATACGATTAACGTTAGCATGGATTGGAAAGACAAACTCAGCGGATTGAAAGAGGTATTGCCCGAAGGAGAAAATATGCCGGTGGAGGAGCCGGTAAACCCTGTTGTGAAGAAACAAGCGGAGCCATTACGGGTGGAACTGGACAAGCGAAACGGCAAACCGGCCACTATCGTCTCGAACTTTTTCGGAAGTGACGAAGAGCTGAAAGAGTTGGGCAAAACGTTGAAGGTGAAATGCGGAGCCGGAGGTTCGGCACGTGATGGTGAAATATTGGTGCAGGGTGACTTCCGGGTGAAAATTGCCGACATGCTGCTGGCGATGGGCTACAAAGTCAAGAAAATCAATTTTAAATAGATCAGATCTTAGAGTCGTTTTGACTTCTGGGCTTTGTGAACTCTCTTGCTCGTTGTACGACCAAATCCCTCCCCTTGGAGGAGGATCAAGGCCGTGAAATGGTTAGAATTCAATTCATTTTTCCGATTTTCCCCTCTCTTTGGGAGAGGGGCTAGGGGAGAGGTCAAATGCGAAATATAAGGGAATAACTTTCCCTGTATAATGTGGAATGAACTAAAAAGCGATCCGATAACGTTAAGCTATCGGATCGTTTTTTGTATATATGCTTTCGGCCTGAAGATTCAGTGCTTTGCCCTTTTCTTTTGAATAAAATGGCGAATGCAGTGATCGGTGACAATGAGCACCAATATCAGGAATGCGATGTAGAATCCGAAGCCATATTGCGAAGCCGCCTCGGACGAGAGGTGTAGCGAAGGCATACGGAGTGCTATCTCCGACAGATAATCGCGTAGCAGATAAGCTGCCAGTCCGATCAGTCCCAGCGAGGTGAGCGAAAGTAATCCGATGTTGAGCAAAAACGTTTGCCGTTTTCGTTTTGCTTCGGCTCTGTATATCTGCGCCATCATTCGGCTCTCGAATCCGGGAGGTAATCCCGGATTCTCTTGTCTGGTCAGCGCTTTGGTAATTGCTTTATCCGGCTTCATACTGTCTTGTTTGTATTGATGAGTAGATACAGTTTTTTGCGAATGCGATAGAGTTTGATCTTCACATTGTCGCCCGTCAGTTCCATAATGGAGGCAATCTCTGCCACCGACCGATCCTCGGTATAGTAGAGCGTAATCAGCATCTTTTCCTCCATGTTTAGTTGTGCAAGAGCCGCTTCCAGTTTTTGCAGCAGTTCTTCGTTTTCATCTTCGGCGAACACCGCTTCGGCAGCATCGTCCGAAACCCGGTCGAGCATCGTTTCGTCGATGGCCGGAAACTCTACACGGGCTTTCCGGGTGGCCGAAACGGCCGTGTTGTAGGCAATGCGAAACAGCCAGGTAGAAAAACTACAGTCGCCTTTAAACGTATCGAGTTTTTTGAACGCTTTCAGAAATGTATCCTGCGTCAGCTCTTCGGCATCCTCTCTTGATGAGATAATTCGGGCAATCAGCGAATAGATGGTATGACTATACCGGTTGAGGAGGAACGAAAACTGATTCGTTTCTCCGTTGAGTATTCGCTGAATAATTTGAAATTCGTCCCGATTATCCATATATCTTATAGACGCAATGGTTTCGGTTTGGTTACAACGTTGCCTGAAAATAGAAATTCGGGCAAACGTGTAACTAATAGTGCGAAGTTGCGTCAAATAATGCAAAGAACAAAATTAATCATCCGAACCGACGAATCATGACGACTCTGTTGCTGTTTTTTCTTTTTCTAATGATTATCCTGCAATCTATTTTATGAGAAATCCCGTTTGGCAGGGATTACCATAGTGAGGAGAAGAAAAGGTGGACTAAAGTGTAACCGAAACGAACCCGTTGCGTCAAATAGATCAAAGAACGGAAATATTCACCTAAAACAAAAATAATTATGATGGACTTTATTACAATCCCTCTGGTAGTAGGAATGATTACATTGGGTATTTACAAACTGTTCGAACTGTTTGTCAGGAGAAAAGAGCGCCTGTCGATTATCGAGAAGCTGGGCGAGAAGCTCGATATTTCGGTAATGCAGCAGAAGATGTCATTGCCGTTTCGTTTCGACGGTCAGTTTAATTTCGGTACGCTGAAGGTAGCCTGCCTCCTGTTGGGCGTGGGACTAGGGCTTCTGGTCGGTTATGCTATCGTTGTTAATACGGTGCCTGGTTTTAATCTCGATACTTTTGATAATCGTTTTTCTCAGGGAGCGAGTGTCGTTTACGGAGCGTCGGTGCTGTTGTTCGGTGGTCTTGGATTGTTGGTGGCTTTTCTGGTAGAGATGAACTATATAAAGAAAAAGAAAGAAGAATAAACACAGGTGGAAAGAGAGGATAATTTGTCGAATCGCGGGGTCGCCGGAGAGTGATCCCGCGATTCGTTTTATCTGGTTCTTTTCAATCCTTCAAGGTTTCCAAAACCTTGAAGGATTGGTTTGTTTTCGGTTAAAAAATTGTCATGTCTGTTTCGAAAAATAGTTTTGTAAAGACGATTGACCGTGCGTCTTGACGGGTTGGGTGGAAAATCGGCATCGTTTGCTGCGGTGTTGCACCGTTTTACTGCGATCACGTATCGATTTGCTGCGGTTGCGTACCGATCGGAGCCAATCACGCACCGTTTCACTGCAATAGCGCACCGGTCGATGCCGGTCATGCACCGTTTCACTGCGTTGTCACACCGGTCGGTGCCGGTCGCGTATCGGTTCACTGCGTTATCGCGCCGATTGGTGTCGGTTGTTCTGTTACATACGAAAGGAGCCGTTACTCTCGATAACGGCTCCTTTGTGGAAGGTTCTCGTGCACTCCGGTCTGCCCGATGGTTCGTATAGAATTTATTTTGCGGCTGATTTGGTATTGTCGTCAGACGATGTCGAACTTTGTTTGTAGAGTTTACCCAGTTCGTCGACAATGGTTTGCATACCGGGCACCTTCATTTTAAGGGCCATCTTCGCTTTCATGTAGATGAAACGACTCACTTCATAGGCTTCGGCCCCGGCCAGTTGTTTGGTGTCGTGCACCATTTCGAGGAGCTGCATCAGTTCGTTTTCGATAGTAACAAGCGAAGAGTAGGTGGTAAAGTCGCGCTGACAGGCGGCAAGAAGCTCAGTGCCGGGAGTGATGGCAGCATTGCGATCGGCCAAATCGATTGCGTTTTCAACAAAAGGTTTGCGTCCGTCGTCGAGCAATTGCATCGCTTTACGTTCGGTGTCTGAAATTTTTAGGAGGAAAGGCATCTGTGTTTTTATTGCGGTGATGCCATCTAAGATTTTTTGTTTCGCCTCTTCCGAGAGGGCGATGTCAATACGATTTTCCATAAAATAACTGTTTTTAATATTAATATTAGAGATTAACTGCTGTCCGTCCGGAACCGGCCAGCATTCTTTTGTAGATGATATTCGTTCTGTTGCTCTTTGGGTTTTGGTCTTTTATCAAAACACTAGTGCCCACATTTTAATGAGCACTAGCGAATTTATGTCTGATGAGCTTATTCAACAGGCATTATTAGAAATATTGACTTTTCTGAAAATGCCGTAACTTCGACTTTGCCACCTCCCGGGGCGGAAAATGCGGACATTCCATCTGTTATGGAAAGATAATTCCCTTTAGGAGTAAGGATGGCAATCTTAACAGGTTGTTCGATATCGGCTATTACAAATTTGAAAGGAGTCGCAGAGGCTTGTACCGAAGTCATCTGTATTTGCTCGGAGTCAGTTAGCATAATAAAATTACCAAGAAACTGTGTGGATTCAATAATATAAGTTTCATTTTTGCATTTGGTAAATTGCCATCTTTCCCAACTACTTCTGGTATATTGGCAATTTACTGTTTTCCCATCTGTCCGTAAGAATATATTGGGGATAACTAATGATTGTAGACAATAAACATTTCCCATTTTGATTCTATTTTAAAAGATTTTCCCTACTCGTAAGACTTTTCGGGTTCCGCCTTTATGTTTTTGAGTTGATTCTGGAAAGAGTCCACCTTTTCAGTTCTATTATAAGTTATTGATCTTTGTGGACCTTCGCTTCCGAATACAAAATGTTGAAAAGAATAGATTGCTACCATGTGTGTAGCGCTTTAATTAAGATTTGACGAGTGTAGATAAAAGACCACACTCGTCAAAATTATTTTTATCCGTTTGGAAGGTTGTTGACAATAGTTTGGTAATTTACTATTAACTCCTTCAGTTGTGCTTTGTATTTAGTCGCTGGTCTACCAGGAAACTCCTTTAATACATCTTCGAAAAAAGGGTTTAAAGGAGATCCGAAAAAGAAGTAGTTATATACAGCATAATAACCATTCAATTTTTTGATTGCATCAATATTTTTACTATCTGTGGCAATAGGAACACCCACATTAGGAGTGCCTTCAAAAGGCACGACCTTATTCCAACTAAATCCAATTTCTTCCATCTGAGCTGGATTAATCACATGCCGCAATATTATATTTTCTGGCGACCAATCATAGCTATCCGTTAAATAAATTGAGGCATTGTCACCTATTTCGTGTACAAGTTTGGCATTGTCAATGATCGGATCAATAATCGGAAGGGGACTGTCTGACGAATGTTCAAATTGGATATAATTCGAAGGATTGATATTTCCATCGAATAGGTTAGTAAATGTTGCTGGGTTTGGAATATGCCTTAATCCACCATCAAGATTAACATATACAGATGCATTGTCTTTTTGAAAAAATAATTTCATAATTCTGTTTTTTATGAATGTTGATAGCCCGCATATAACTGTGCGGGGCAAGCCGTTTATTTGAGTGGTCTCTGGGCTCCACTATGGGAGATGGATTATTTTTCAGATATTACAGGTACATTCTCTATATGTACATTACCATAGTCGAATCCTCCGGTACCGTGCCAAGCTCCATCAATTGCCAAATGGGCTTCGAATGAAAGGACGTAAAGTGCCGAACTATTGTCAGGATGAATAGTTCCGGATAATGTTACAACTTGAGTTACTTTACCCAATCCGGTAGCATAAATTTTTCCGGTAACGTCACCACTGTAATTCCCATGTTCCACAGCCTGTGTTATGTGTACACATCCTCCAACCTTGTGTTGTCCAGGAACAACTACTAATGCAAAATGTACGATAGGAGCGCCGGGCAGTCCTACATTCCCAATGGTTCCTTTGGCAAGATAAGCTCCTACCATGCTGTTCGTTTGTGTTGTCATAATTGAAATAGTTTAAGATTTTCCCTACTCGTAAGGCTTTTCGGGTTCCGCCCCCGTTGGTTATCTTGTGCAGGGCAGGTTTTTTAGTGGCATTTTAGCGAAAGCCCATTTTAATGAGCTTTCGCCTTTTATCTTTTTACTTAATTACAATGGTCGGATCTACCACAATTTGTACAATTGGAACAGAAATCAATGAACCTTCGTCTTCAAAAGAAGCAGATAGCAACATTAAGTCAATGTCATAGCTAACAGTAGTTCCAGACGTTCCATTTAAAATGCATTCCATGCAATAGACTTGCTGTGTGGCAACCGAGACTCCATCCAGCAAATTTGTAGGATCCAGCGCTGAGCTGGCATAGTAAAACTGAACATTCTTTCTCTTGAAATTCGTAAACTCAGCCGGGCGTCCGCTTTGAGGGTTAACCTTATGCACATCGGAGATAATGGCCTGGATATACGAATTTGCTCGTATTGAATGTCCCCACCATACAATTTTATCTCCCGGATCTGCCGATATCATAAGGTTGTAGATATTATTCAATCGTAGTTCTCCTTTAGATTGATCAATCCAACTATAATCGGCAGAAGTTACTTTGTAGCCTATGGTGCTATATTTTCCGGAAATTAAGCGGGTATAGCTTGGGAGTACGGATGTGTCGTAATAGCCGATTTTTTTGAGTGGTTTTGTTCCATTTTTAATTGACAGCAAGACAGCCTTCAATGCAGGAGTTACAGTTTGAGCCGTAACATCGATTCCATAATAATTGGTCAATTCTTGTTGGTAGTCTTGTATAAAACCGGCAACATCTATTGATGCGAAAATAGTTCTAGTAGTCATTGTGATAATTGTAATTATATTTTCCCTACTCGTAAGGCTTTTCGGGTTCCGCCCCCGTTTTTTATGTGGTTCCTGGGCTCCACAATACATTAAATACCTCCAACCGAATTAAACTCTGGTAATGGACGTGATGTGTGGATCACCGGTCAGGGGCTTGTAAATTTGTACAATAGCAGCTTCGTTTGCAGCTCCCGGATAGACAGCTTGTGCGTTGCAGAAAAAGCGGTAGTTCATTCCGCTCACTAATTGTTTGGCTACAGCCAATGGAGCGTAATTTACACCGACTAAACCTTGTAATGCTTTCTTGAATACTTCAAGATCTTCTGCTGGAATAGGGGTTACATAGGGAGTCCAGCCTCCGAGTTTTGTTTCCATAAAATAAAGAATTAAGATTTTCCCTACTCGTAAGGCTTTTCGGGTTTCGCCCCCGCAGATTGTCCTGTGCGGGGCAGGTCGTTTTTTTTGAGGTGGTTATCTGTTTCCACTCGAGCAAGATATCCGTATCACTATTGCATGCAGGAGATCTCTTGCTGCTGTAACAGTGACCAATATTGTTCTAATTATCGACCTAACTTATCACAGGAAGGATGCTCCATGGGCATGCTGGCCGATCGTGCAGGAAGGGTTTCAGGTGATCGAACTGCGGATGTTCCTTCAAAAATTTTTCGGCATTCCAGGCTGTACCGCAACTGCTACCCCAACGTGCGCTGAGTTGTAAATTCGTTGCCAGAGTCGCATCAATCCCCATCCCATCAATGGCGCCACGGGGTTGAAATGGTTTCGGACGTGAAGGATCGGACATGTATTCCCGCTTGTCGAGGTTGTAGTGCGAACAAACGGTACGGCTGTTTCCGTGTGTCTCGCAGTCGTTGTAAATGTCGTAGTGATCAGCAATGATTTTACGTCCGGTTTCAAGACATATTTTTCCGGGGAGACCATGTTTCTCGATCAGCCGGGGCAAATGAACCCGTCGGGCACCCTGATGCCGGCGAATATCGTCGCCACCATCATTCGAACATTCCAAATTTTTAATTGGAGGATATTTCGGATAATTTGCTCCAAAGAAGTAGGGTTTGTCATCAGTCGGCAATATCTGTGTCACGTTGTAAAATGCCAACCCTTCTTCAAATTCCCAAATTGAATTATCGCGGTAATCGGCCAGCAACCAGGTGTTGGCATAATCGCCACTTTCACCCGTACGCATAATGTTCACAAAAGAGGTCGAATCGTTGGGGTCATTTATCGAAGTGAAATGCTGAACGGCACGGCGTATGCGGTCGAACTCAGGAATTCCAGACCTGTCATACACATTGAATCCGCCTATGGTCGTTTCAGTTATTGCAACACGGTCATTCACCCCTTCGCCTACCTGAACGATGTAGAAATCTGCCATAGAATGAACATATCCGATTTGTGTTTGCATGGTGAATTTATGTCCATCACTGGGTGTGATGGTTGCTATTACGTTGGCATAGCCACTTGTTTCAAACACGTTGAAAGAGTTGTGAAACATTACGGGTTTGCCATCGGTGGTGTATTTTCCTGTAGCAACAAATGCAGAGCAATGGTCGCGTCGTGCTTTTAACGGGGCTTCAATGTGTTTTTTATTGGCATCGGAGTAATATTGGTAGGCCGCCTTACCATCAAAAGCATAGCCACTCCAGCCTTCCATCCAGTTGAGGACGGCAATATCCCAAACATCATAATTGGTCGAAAGCACCTTGTTAACTCCCATAGCTATGGCAGTCATCTCCGCGCGGATTTCATCAGACAGGGTATTGTTAATTAATTGTTGAACATCTTTTCGGGCATAATCGTAACCGATACCCATGCATACGAATACATACTGTTTCGTCTCTTCGATGTAGGTCGAGATTTCCTCGGCAAGCATAAGCCCGTGCTGAAGGCCAATTTCTTTATTGCTTCCCTTTAGATTCAGTACATACCAACCGTCGATAAAATCACACGAAATGGCGGCATCACAACGTGCCGAGCGTTCTTTTGCATTAAAATTCTTATTCATAATTTTTTTTCTTATAGGGTTATGATTCTGGTAATTTTTGCTTTCATTTGTTATATGCCTAATCCCCTGTCGTTATTTCACGACTCCGATTCGTGCTTTTACCGGTATGTTGGAGGTATTCAGACTTGGAGTTTGCCCGTGAAAATCGAAATCGATATCTACTCCGGGGCGGAAAATCAGGCAATGGGTGGAGCCTCCGAAATGGAATGTGCCTATCGGGTCCCCTTTTTTTACGTGGGTATTTTTCTTTACGGTGATTTCACAACTTGAAACTTCGGCCATTCCGACAGCTACAAAACACATAAGTCCTATCTTTGGGTTGTCGGCCTGAATGAAAATCAGGGCACGGGCAGCTAACTCTGTTATATAGCCCTGAGAATCGTTTGGTCCGGCAGGATCATATCCTTCTACAGGAGCCTCGGCATAATATGTTCCGGGTATATTTTTGGTGGCTACAATCTTTCCATCGACAGGGCTGTTCCATCGGTGATATGTTTTGGCGCATAAAAATGCCTGATAAACAGTGCTGTTGTCTCCAAACTTAGCTGCAAGTTCATGGTGCGCCATCATGTCGATCAAGGAATATGGTTGCCCTTTCATCCAGAATTGATCCTTCATCTTTACGTCGTTTACACAATTGTATGGCGCCGATTCGCAAGCATTTACAATGACATCCGGATGCCGGTCGGCTGCACTTATTGTGCGGACTCCGGTCTTGAATTTGCGTGTGAAAAAATCATCCCAGTGTTTGAATCCGTAATGGGGTTTGGTGGGGTCGCATTTGAAGTTGTAGATGAAATTGGCCTGTGCATCGTATGGATTTTTGCCGATGCCCCGTAGTGGATCCATAGCCGCCATGGCCTCTAATGCATCGTGCGAAAACCATCCCAGTGGATTCGGATAGTCCGATTGGGCTTGTTTTATCGGACCATCGACTAAAACATATTGAGAGGCTTCAGAAGAAAGAAACCTTTTCCATTCGTTCAAAATGTTCTTTAGTTTTTTATTTACGACTGGATGTGTGAAAGCTAAATAACCGCCCATTGTCCCCATTGCCCAGTCGAGTATGGCATTAATCGGAAAACCAACCAATCCGATCTGGTTTTCAACCACACTAAAACAAGGTGCTTCGTCCAGTATTTGATTGACAACCAGAAGCATGGTCTCGAAATTCTTTACAGGTTCGTTATATCCTTGCGGAATTTCATCATACATGCTGGTAAAACTCATATATAAAATCGGATCGGCGTATATTGCGTCTTTTAATTCTTTAATAGAATCATGCATCTCAAGATTCCTGCTTTGTGCCTGCTTAATCTTCATGCAGATCCAACTATTTAGAAACTCTTTGTCAGACGGTAGCCATTTGCCGATTCTGTACTTTACATGCTTGTTTAAGGTTGTAGATTTCATCATGATCTCAGTTAAGGTTGTGTTTATATTGAAAATCTGTCACTTATGTTAGCTTCGAAATGATATCAGGGAATGCTCTTGTGATTACAGACGCAGTATAATGCTTGTATTTGATAATCTATTATCAAGATGTTTGGAGGTAATGATTTTTTATTACATACTTTTCCCTCAATATATTACCATGAGTCTAACCGGAGTAACATGAAATGATAATGGGATATGGACGTAATAAGATCCTCTCATTGTGTTGATGTCGACACACAATGAAAGTAACGATCATTCCTTTCTAAATGAATTATATTTTCTCTCAGTTTTGGTGCTGATATTTTTTCGAACGATAGAATTAGCAAAGAATGGAATATTCGCCTCTTTTATATTCTATCATACGAAAATCATTTAGAAATAATTGTGGAAATAATTTATAAATGCAATAATGCAATGATAAAATTAAATCAAAAATTAGCCTTATATACTTTGTGGTGTCAACGAAATGGCATATTTTAAATATTATTATTAATTCATAATATATTGACATGTTGATAATTATATATTACTGCTCAGCAAAGCCTCTTTATATTGACAAAAATAATGTGTTTTGAAAGTCTGGAAAATCAAAATATACGCGTTAAATTTGGCAAAATAAACGATATGTATGTTTATTGTTGCTGCTTGGAAGAGATAGTAGATTATAGCCCATAGAATCTTGCTATCACGAGAAGTTGAGAAAATTTGTTCGTGCAGATCAAAGGAAGCCTCAAAAAAGACTTGCGAATCAGGATAAATAAAAAAGCCATCCTTCATTTATGAGGATGGCTTTGAGAAACGATTATAGACGTTGGTTATTTCACAGATTTCAGAATTTCTTCGATCTCGTCTACACAAGATCCACAAACCGTACCTGCATCGAGTGCATCCTGAATCTCTTCTACGGTTGTGTAACCTTTTTGTTGAATAGCGTTGACAATATCACCTTTAGTAATATGGTTACAGCTGCATATAATATCGTCCATTGAGTAATTGTTTTTGAGTTTGTAATTGAATCTCTATTTCCGATGTACGAGCCTCGTGTCGTTCATTGGGAGTGCAAATATAAAACAAGAGAGAGGGCATATGCAAATTTTGGACACAAAAAAACCATCCCGGGAATGGAATGGTTTTTACGATGTCGTATGGTTGGTCTAAGAATCAATCGTATGATTGTAGATTTATTTTTTTGCCATACGTTTGCGTTCGTTTTCGTCGAGGATGATTTTGCGCAGACGGATTGATTTCGGAGTCAATTCCACGTATTCATCTTCCTTGATATATTCGAGCGCTTCTTCGAGACTGAAAACGATAGGAGGGAAAAGACGCACTTTGTCGTCAGAACCCGAAGCTCGCATGTTGGTCAGTTTTTTCGATTTGGTTACATTTACAACCAGATCACCATCTTTGCTATGTTCGCCAACTACCTGTCCGGCATAAATCTCATCCTGCGGATAGATGAAGAATTTTCCTCTGTCCTGCAGTTTGTCAATGGCATAAGCAAAAGCAGTGCCGCTTTCCATTGCAATAATCGAGCCGTTAGTACGACGTTCGATTTCGCCCTTGTAAGGTTGATAATCGAGAAAACGGTGTGCCATAATGGCTTCGCCTGCCGATGCGGTCAGCACGTTGTTACGTAGTCCGATGATACCGCGTGAAGGAATAGTGAATTCGAGGTTTACGCGTTCGCCTTTGTGCTCCATATTGGTCATGTCACCTTTACGTACCGCAACCATTTCAATGATTTTTCCAGATGATTCTTCGGGAACGTTGATGGTAAGTTGTTCCATCGGTTCGCATTTTACACCGTCAATCTCCTTGATGATAACTTGCGGTTGACCTACCTGCAGCTCATACCCTTCGCGGCGCATGGTTTCAATCAGTACCGACAAGTGAAGTACCCCACGTCCGTAAACGATCCATGAATCCTGATTTTCGCTTTTTTCGACACGCAGCGCAAGGTTTTTATCCAATTCTTTCACCAGACGGTCGTGAATGTGACGAGAGGTGACGAATTTACCCTCTTTGCCGAAGAACGGAGAGTTGTTGATGGTGAACAACATACTCATGGTCGGTTCGTCGATGGCAATTGGTTTCAGGGGTTCCGGATTTTCGATGTCGCAAATGCTGTCGCCGATTTCAAAGTTTTCGATACCGATCAGTGCACAAATGTCGCCGGAACCTACGCGTTCAACCTTCGTACGTCCCAGACCGGTAAATTCGTTCAACTCTTTAATCCGTGATTTGACCATGGTACCGTCACGTTTTGCTAGCGACACAGCCATGCCTTCGCGTAGTTCGCCACGATGAACACGTCCTACGGCAATACGTCCCACATAAGACGAATAGTCGAGAGAGGTAATCAACATCTGAGGAGTTCCTTCAAGGTATTCGGGAGCAGGAATATATTCGATGATGGCATCAAACAGGTCGTTGATGTCTTCTTTTTTTACGTTTACGTCATTTGACATCCAGCCGTTTTTGGCAGAACCGAAAACTGTATGAAAGTCGAGTTGATCTTCTGTAGCATCGAGGCTGAACATCAGGTCGAAAACTTCTTCCTGAACCTCTTCGGGGCGACAGTTGGGTTTGTCTACTTTGTTGACTACTACGATAGGCTTCAAGCCCAGTTGTAACGCTTTTTGAAGCACAAAACGGGTTTGCGGCATGGCACCTTCGAAGGCATCAACCAACAGTAACACGCCGTCGGCCATGTTGAGCACACGTTCTACTTCACCACCGAAGTCGGCGTGACCCGGAGTATCAATAATATTGATTTTACAGCCGTTGTAATTTACCGAAACGTTTTTAGACAGGATGGTAATCCCGCGTTCACGTTCCAAATCATTATTGTCCAGTATTAGTTCTCCTACCGTTTCGTTTTCGCGAAATAATTTGGAGGCCAACAACATTTTGTCTACCAGCGTTGTTTTACCGTGGTCGACGTGGGCAATGATTGCGATGTTTCTGATGTTTTGCATTTGATCTGATTTGTACCTCGGCCAGCGTGTCCGGATCGCCCGTATTCCTCGCGAACAAGAGCCATCACACTTACGGCTTCGGTGATTGTTTATGTGTTACAATTTAATTTTCAATCCGTCATAAGCCAGCCTCACATCTGGAGGCAGCTTTTTCTCTACAAGCTCATGCAGTCCCATATCGTGGCTCATGTGCGTAAAATAGGTTTGCTTAGGGGCAAGGCGGTTAATCAGGGTAAGAGCTTCTTCTACCATCAGATGGGAAAAGTGTGGTTTGAATCGCAGGGTTCCCATCACCAACAGGTCAAGTCCTTCAAGTTGCGATAATGTAGCTTCAGGTAAGGTCTTAAAGTCAGTTATATAAGCCATATTCCCGATGCGAAATCCGAGAATTGGCAATTGAGCATGCATGGCCCGAAGCGGCATTACTTCTACACCGGCAGCTTCGAATGGAACGTTTTCCACTATTTCATGGAGCTTGAGCTCGGGTGTACCTGGGTATTTGTTCGCTGCAAACGAGTAGTGCATGGTTTTTATCAATGTGTGATCTACCCGTTCTTCGGCAAATACATCAACGGCTCGATATGAGCGAACGTCATCGAGGCCTGCTACATGGTCGTAATGCTCGTGCGTAAGTAGTATGGCCGAAAGCGAAGTGATCTGATGAGTCAGCATTTGCTGCCGAAAATCGGGGCCACAATCAATCAATATGTTTTTTCCATCGATAGTTATCAGGGCAGATGCTCGCAACCGTTTGTCGCGTGTGTCTGTAGAAGAACATACGTCACAATTGCAGCATAACTGAGGAACTCCGTTCGAGGTTCCTGTTCCTAAAAAGAGGATCTCCATATTTTTGATGACTATACTGTTTTACTAGTGTCGGTTTATTTCCATAAAGCCGGAATGTTGAGTTCGAATAGGCCTGCTTTTTCCGAATCGCCGTCTTCATGAATCAGCTTGATACATCCCGGATATTTGAATTCTATAACCATAAAATACTTGTGCAACGTCTCGATCACTCCCACTTCTTTGTCAAGAGGATTTAGGCGTAGACTGGCAAGAATGAAATAACGCACGTGATTCCGGTACAAAGGTTCAAGTAAGTGATCCGGATCAAAATAATATATGTTTTGTCTCTCCGGTTGTTGTTCTAGCCAAGCAAATCCATCCTTAATCCAGCGTGTATTGGTGACTCGAAAGCGGGTTTCAAACTTTGCCAGGGTATCGGCAGGCATGCTATAAAGTACCAACGTGCCCGGAGGTGGCATATTCTCAACTTTTTGAAAAGAGCCGGAAATAACACATAATGTGTATTTTGCAATGTCCGGATAGAGTTTTTTTAGTGCAGCGTCAGGCATCGACAAAATTACGGATTTATATCCGGGTTTCAGCTTCTTTTTTATAGTTTCGTACGGGGAACCGTTAAGACGGAAAATCCCATAGAAATCACGATGGCTATAGATAAACGAAATGTTAGGCTTTCTGACTGCAATATTGTATTGTTTGGGTAGGTTTTCAGCTGCCCAAACACTTGACAGAATATAATTTTGCCAGTCAGGTGTCATTCCGTAGAGAGGTTCACCGCTTATGTTATGTGATAGTCTATCTGTCGAATCTGGTACCTTGCTCAGAGTTGCGCTGGTTGTTGTGCAAAATATCAGACCGAATAGAGTGGGATAAATCCATTGATAACGGCTAAATTTGGGTTGTTTTAGTATTTCATACAGCAGATATGCGAATAGCAATAGGATGTATGGGTAGTAGACCAAAATTTGTCTCCACTGATCCCATGTCTCTTGCAAGGCAAAAAATGTGGTGATACTCAAAAAAAGAACATGGTAAGATAGATATTGGGCAACGCGGTTCTTCCGTATGATAGAAAAATAGAGTGCCATTATCAGTAATGCATAGGTCAGAGTAGTCAAAATAGGAATCCCTTTTACATGTTCGGCTCGGAATCCCATAAGCATGTAGATATGCTTGGAGAAAAAATTGTTGGAGTTGATGAAGAACCGGTGTACAAAGCCACCTATATCTTCTTTTCCCATTTGTTCATTGTAGAGACTTTTGTAAGAGACCTCAGCAAACTGTGATCCGCCAAAAATACCCTGTGATCCCCAAATTAAGTATTTTGCCAGCGAAAACAACAAAAATATTGCAGCGAATGTTAGTATAAGCGTCAATGCCGATTTCCATTCTTTTTGCAGTAATAGATAACTAACGATGCAGGCGATGGCTACTATACCAATATTGCGGGTAAGAAAAAGAAAAAGAGCAACCAGAGATACAATGGCTGCTTTACGGATATCATCCTTTAGCTTGAAGGTGTGCAATTGGGCATAGTACTTCAATACCAGATAAATCAGTAATGCCTGAAGAAAAAGGTAAAGAGCTTCGGTATAGGTTTGACTGGCAAAATAGAGGTAATAAGAGCAAACGGAAGTGATAATGTAAGCAACTACTACTACCGAAGGCGCTAATTTTTCTCGGAAAGCACTGAAAAAAAAGTAGAGAGATCCGATAATTAAGGCTAAAGAAAAAAGTTTTAGAATGATGATGTTGATGCCAAAAATAGCAATCAATCCGCTAAGCAGGACGGAATAGAAAGTCCCTTTGTAAACTGGAAGTTGGCCTTCTTTCAGAAAATTCCATGCATTTTCGATATACATGGAGTCATCTCCTCCTGTACTTACATTACATTCAAATAACAAACAGGCAAAAACAAAACCGATCACTAGTCCTGTCCATAGAATCTGTTGCATTCTTTTTGACAATATCTCGTCCAATTTGACGAGTAAATTAGTCGGTTGTGAATCTTGTTTTTGATTTTTGTTGGTAGCGATCTGCTTCTTCTTTTGTACTGGCATACCCTATAAATTAAGTTATAGCCTCTTCCGGCTCAGAAGCAGTTTCGTTACTGAGTATCTCATCCTGATGGTTATTGTTCTCTGGTAGCTGATTCCTAATTTGTTCTCTGAAATCAACATCATCCTGAAGCTTTTTTAATGCCATTTTAGCGGCATTTTGGTGCGACTCTTTCTTAGAGTGTCCTACACCTAATCCACCTACCAATCCGTTAATCAGTACGTGGGTTTGAAAGGTTAATTCGTTGCGCCTATCATGAAAGGTTTCTATCACCTCAAACTCGACCGGCACTTTATTGGATTGTCCCCATTCGATCAGCCTTGATTTGAAGTTGACCTCCTTGTTTGCCATTTTGTTGACGTCGATGGAGGAAGCAATCAATTTCGTTTCGATAAATTGCTTGCACCGTTCATATCCCTGGTCAAGGTAGATGGCTCCGATAAGGGCTTCAAAAGCATTGCCGAAAATGTTATTGCCGTGTAGCGCTCCGTTTTTTGGCGAAAGCTGCATGAGTTTTGGAATACCCAGTTCGATGGCTAATTTGTTGAGCGATTCCCGTTGTACTATCTTGGAGCGGGTATCGGTCAGGAAACCTTCTTCTTTATCGGCAAAACGATGGTAAACAATGTCCGCCACGATCGAGTTGATGATGGCATCTCCCAGAAATTCGAGTCGCTCGTTGTTTACCGCATTCCCCTGCGCGTCTTTAACTCCGGTCGATTTGTGGCACATGGCCAGTTCATAGAGGTCGAGGTTGTCGGGGATGATGCCGGTCAGTCGATAAAATAACAGATAAGGCTCTTGACGAATTCTCGAAAAGAGCCTTATCTTTTTATAGAGTTTCTGAATAATCACCTGTTACTTTGCAAATTTCTTTACGATAATACTTGCATTGTGACCGCCAAATCCAAACGTGTTCGATAATGCAGCTCGAACAGTACGTTTTTGGGCTTTGTTAAAGGTAAAGTTCAATTTATAATCAATCTCTTCATCTTCATCGCCTTCATGGAAATTGATGGTTGGCGGAACAATATCATTCACCACAGAAAGAATGCTGGCCATTGCTTCTACGGCGCCGGCGGCACCCAACAAATGACCTGTCATTGATTTTGTCGAACTGATATTCAGCTTGTAAGCGTAGTCACCGAAAACATCCTTAATGGCTTTAGCTTCGGAGATATCACCTACAGGGGTCGATGTTCCGTGAACATTGATATAATCAATATCTTCGGGATTCATTTCTGCATCTTTCAATGCTCTTTGCATCACTAATTTTGCGCCCAATCCGTCAGGGTGAGTAGCCGTCAGGTGATAGGCGTCAGCCGACATTCCTCCACCAACTACTTCGCAAAGGATATTTGCACCACGAGCCAGAGCATGTTCCAATTCTTCGAGGATGATACAACCGGCACCTTCTCCCATCACAAAACCATCACGGCTTTTGCTGAAAGGGCGTGAAGCTCCCTGAGGATCATCGTTTCGGGTCGAAAGAGCAGTCAACGCGTTGAAACCGCCAACACCACCCGGGGTAATAGCTGCTTCGGCGCCACCAGCTACAATCATATTTGCTTTGCCGAGACGAATATGGGTGAATGCATCAATGAGTGCATTGGTTGAAGAAGCACATGCCGATACGGTCCCATAGTTCGGTCCATGAAATCCGTATATGATCGAAATTTGACCGGCTGCAATATCCGAAATCATCTTCGGAATAAAGAAGGGGTTAAACTTAGGACCGATCGCCGGATTTGCATAATATCCGCCGATTTCCTGTTCGAAAGTTTGAATACCTCCGATGCCGGCGGCGAAAATCACACCTACTTCGTCCTTGTCGATTTTTTCAAGATCGGCACCACAATTGTCAATTGCTTCTTTTGCGGCTGCAATCGCATAAAGTGTGTAGCGGTCGCATTTCCGTAGCTCTTTTCTGTCTAATAGCAGGCTGGGGTCAAAACCTTTGACCTCGCATGCAAAGTGGCTCTTAAATAGTGATGCGTCAAAATGAGTAATAGGTCCTGCGCCACTCACACCGTTAATCAGACTCTCCCATGTTTCAGGGGCTGAATTGCCTAACGGAGTGATAGCACCAAGACCTGTTACTACTACTCGTTTTAATTCCATACAGAGTTATCGAGTTATTAAAGCGCGCTTTCGATATGAGCAATAGCTTCGCCCACTGTCGAAATCTTTTCAGCTTGATCGTCGGGAATAGTAATGCCAAAGGCTTTTTCGAATTCCATGATCAATTCTACAGTGTCGAGTGAGTCAGCGCCTAAGTCGTTAGTAAAACTAGCTTGTGGTGTTACTTCTGATTCGTCAACGCCTAATTTGTCAACGATAATCGCTTTTACTTTGTCTGCAACTTCTGACATAACTTTAAAGTTTTTGGTTGTAAATGAAATTTGTTTTATAAATTTGCGCTGCAAAGGAACGAATTTTTTTTTGAAAAGCCATGCGTTTTCTTATAAAAATGAGAGCTTTTTGCACAAAACGCACTTCAATGTGCATAAAAATTCCCTTTTATTCCATGACTAAAATCGCTATTTTCGCCTCAGGATCAGGTAGTAATGCCGAAAATATTGTTCGTTACTTCAAGGCTCATTCCTCTGTTTCGGTAGCATTAATTTTAACAAACAACGCCGATGCTTATGTCCTCGAACGTGCCCGAAAGTTACATATTCCGTCGGTGGTTTTTTCCAAAAAAGAGATGAACGAAGGCGATTCGGTGTTGAAGTTGCTTAAAGAAAATAATATTGCATGGGTTATATTGGCCGGATTTCTGCTCAAGATTCCCGACAATATTATTGCAGCCTATTCCGATCGTATTCTGAATATTCATCCGGCTCTGTTGCCCAAATATGGAGGAAAAGGTATGTATGGCAGTCGTGTGCATGAGGCTGTGGTAGCCTCAGGTGAAGAGGAATCTGGTATCACAATTCATTATGTAAATGCACATTATGATAAAGGACAGATTCTGTTTCAGACTGCATGCCGGGTGTTACCTACCGACTCGGCTGATGATGTAGCTTCCAAGGTACATGCGTTGGAATATGAATATTTTCCGAAAGTGATCGATGAGGTGATTGCGAGTAAAAAGAGATAAAACGAATCTGGCAGCTGTTTTTTGATAGTTGCCGGATTCGTTTTTACTTTACTTTTTTACTTTCTTTTCTGTCGGTTTCGGAATACCAACCTGTTTGTGTCGTCCACTGAGAGATTTTGTCTTGTCCAATGGAATAAAGGTGAAGATATCCTCTTGATTTTTTGGTCTGACTGCTTCTTGCCAGTTATAATTTTTGAGAAACATCTGATCTTTCTTTGTCTTTTCGGGAGGATAAAGAGTGCCGTTCGATAGGGGTCGCAGCACAATTTTATCAATCTTTTTTTCTTTGATAAACATGGTTAGAAAACTACTTTGCGTGGTGTTCATCCCGATTAGCGTACTGTCTTTGTCTCGTGGAAAATAGAGCGATTCGGCATTTCCACTGACATCGATTCGGTAAATTTCCCGGTTTTTGGTATACGCTTTCAGATCTTTTCCCGAAACCTGATTGAAACGGATACTGTCGCTTTGCTGTATGACAAAAGCCGACCGGATGACGTGAATATGTTCTAATTCTTTGTTTTTGAAGTAAGAATGAATTTCTTCGCCCGATATTTGTTGTTCATCCGACCATAGAACGGGCACGCCGTACATTCGCATTACCGAATCGCGGTCGGAATAGAAAAGAGAATCGCATTTGCCTTGCAGATCGTTACGGAAAAATCGCACATTGTGAAAGCCTTTGGCGCAGTTGAATACTGAGTCTTTCATCATGGCTAAGGTATCGGCATGCATGTAAAGAGTATCCTCCTGTGAACGTTGTACCAATTTGGCCCGTTTAGTGACAAATCCATAACTCTTGTTGTCGTTGTAATATCCGTAATGGCCGTAGAGGGTTATTTGCTGGGCTGTGTCATTTATTTCTACGTTATGATACGCATTGCCTATGCCCAGTTTTTTGTCGTAAAAAATGGTGTCGGCAGTCAGTTGCCTACCATCCGGATTCCGGACAATGGAACGGTTCAATAGCTGGGAATGGTCAGTATGCGTATCGTACCAACCTCGAGTAGAAGTGATGGTTGTTTTATTTTTGTGGACAATATCGGTAGGTCCCACAATGGTGGCTCTGCCGCTTTTTGTGTCGTATTGAAGCGTATCCGATCGCATGACGAAGTCGGGATTTACCAACTTGACCGCAGTTTTGAAGAATGCCGTATGGATAGCCGGATAATATTGTCCTATCAGAGAGGTCAGCACATTGTCACCATTGGTGATGCGGCCTCCGGTGGTGTAATAGCCTACATTTTCCATGCGGTCGTATAACAGAGAATCGGTCGTAAGTATCGTCCCTTTGTTCTCCATTCGTACGTTATATTTCAGGTGCGCCTGTTTGCTGTTTCCGTCGTAAAAGAGTACGTCGCCATAAAGATGCAGTGTGTCTCCCTGTATCATATGCACATTGCCAAATGCATCCAGCGAATTCTCCTGTTCGTAAAAATAGGCACTGTCGCAGTAGAGGTAGGTATTATCTTGCCGGAAACGAACGTTCTGTGAGATAATTTCTACATCCGGATAAAGCACCTGATTGCCTCTCCAAATATCGGCATGTTCAAGGAAAATAACCGATTTACTATGTTTGCCAATTTTGGGTAACTGGGTAGGGTGTAACACCTGTTGTGTATTTTTGAAGGCCGCCTCTTTGTCTTCTTTGGGCTTGAGCAATTCTTCGGCACTCTGTAACCTCTGATGTCGTGGCAAAGGAAAGGCTGTTTTGGGGTCGGGTTGTTGTGCCACCAGCCAATGCAAAAACAAGCATAACGTACATAAAAGTACGATATGCCTGTTTGAATATTCAATAAAACGGCGATTTGCCATCAATAAAAAATTTCAAGTTTCAAAATTCCAATATTTCGGTTTCCATGGGGCTACCCATAGTTTTCGGAATCACTTTTGCCCCCAACCCGGATACTGGAAGGTACAGTTTTTCCATTTAGGATCGATGCGTACATAGGTTTCCCTTTGTTTTTTGAGGATCCAGTTGTGGATAATTTCGTTCTTTTGTTTGTTTTCCACAACAGCTTTCAGGGTTTGGTAATCGTCGGCCAGATTTGCTTTGTGGCTGGGCGTTTTCTCTTTGATTTTGATGATGGCGCAAATTTCACGGTTTGTTTTGGTGTTGAGCATTACAAACGGTTTCGATATTTCGCCGACACTCATATTTTCTGCTTTTTTTGCAATTTCGGAAGGAAGTTGCTGTAGCTCGAATTTGGCGGTTCCGGTGTTTGCGTTAGTCATCAGTCCGTTGTTCATTTTTGTATCGGTATCGTATGAAAATCGACAAGCTTCTTCAAATGAGAATTTTCCATCGTGAATAAAGGTTAAGATGCTGTCAAGCCGTTGGATGGCTTTGTTTTCGGCATCTAAAGAGACTTGTGGTTTCAGAAGGATGTGACGAAAGTTGGCCAGTTCACCTCGTTTTTCGATCAATTGAATAAGGTGAAATCCGTATTCGGTTTCAATCACACGTGATACTTTCTTTGGATCGGTAAGGGCAAAGGCAGCATTTGCAAAGGCCGGCACCAATTGTCCTCTGCCCATAAACCCGAGTTCGCCGCCGCGTTTTGCAGATTCGGTATCTTCGGAGTAAAGTCGTGCTAAAGTGGAGAATTGAGATTCGCCCGAGGTGATGCGTTCTCCGAAACTACGCAGTCTGTCTTTTACCCGATCGATTTCACTTTGTGGAATAACCGGATTGTTGGTGATGATCTGTACCTCAATGGATGCAGGTACCATCGGAATACTATCGGCCTTCAGATTCTTGTAATATTTCCGGACTTCTGCCGGCGTTATTTTAATGTCTCCGATCAGTTTTTTCTGCATCTCTTCCACAAGCATCTGGTTGCGTGTCGGCTCGTACGATTCATTACGGACTTGCGCAAGAGGCTTGTTGAAATATTCTTCCAACTTTTCTTTCGAGCCGATTTGAGAAATCATGTAATTGATTCGGCGTTCAACAGCGCTATTGATCTGACTTTCGCTAACTACCACACTGTCGAGTTTTGCCTGATGCAGGAATAGCTTTTGAATGGCCATTTGCTCGGGTAGAACGCAATTCGGATCACCGTCAATTTTTTCTTCCTGATATTGCATCTGAAGCTTTTGATTTTCAACGTCGGAACGGAGAATGGCTTCTTCGCCCACAACCCAGATTACCTCGTCGATAATATTATTTTGAGCCATGGCAAATTGTTGGAAGCCACCCAGAAACATCAGGATCGCCAGTTTTAATGTTGTTTTCTTCATGTTTATGAATTGAAATTACGTGTAATCAATTTTCTTTTATTGTTTTGAGGACTTGCTGATCTATCGTTATGGTGTATTTTTTTCGGAGCTCTTTTACCCATTGATTTTCCAGATATGTCTGATAATCGGATGTAAGTATACCTATTACATCGGAATAAGATTCCGGTCCGGTTTTAAGAATTTTTCCATAAGTGAAAACAATAGGGAAAGTTTTGGAAGGTGTAAAATCACCGGTTTTAAATTCAAATTTGTCTACCGCTTTGTTATCGCCTTGTACGAACAGCCCTTTCTCAATTTTTGCTACGCTAAGGGTGTCTTTGTTGAGCTGTGACGCAAGATATGCTCCAATGGAATCTTGCGGTGCTTTGGCAATAAGTTCTATTGCTTTGAGACGGGTAACCTCGTTTTTACATGAAATGACCAAGCCCTTGAAACGAGGTTCCGACCAAGTGTAATTTCTACGGTTTGCTTTGAAAAATGCCTCCAGACCTTTGCTGTCGCGTGTGGCTTTGTCCCACACCTTTTCGTTGCTGATGTTGAAAAGCAGAATTCCATCGTGATACTCTCTCATCAGGTTGCCAAAGTCAGGATACTCTTTTTCCAGCTGATCGTCTTTGTAATTGACAAGAGCTGTGTTTACAAATTGCTGGTACTTTTCTTCAATAAGTGCTTTTTTATCGGTTTGCCGACTGTTGGGATAACGATTCAGAAAAAAGGCAAAATCGCATTGTGTCAATGTTTGATCGGCAAAAGTAGCCATCGTTCCGTTCATGTGTTCCGTTGCATTCACAAAAGCAGTGTCTTTCAACGAATATTTCTCTGCCAATGGGTAAAAAGGCGCAATTGAAGCATTGATATTTTTGAATTGATATTTTGTTTTTAGTTGATCTATAAATGCTTGAGTGATTCTATTTGCCCGTTCGTCGCGTTGAATCCGGCGTTCAATCTCAGCTCTTTTCTCTGCGAGCGGCTCCAACTGTTTTATGTCGAGCAGTTTGATGATATGCCATCCGTAGGGAGAGAGAACCGGTTGGCTGATTTCTCCTTTTTTAAGAGCGAAGGCAGCATCTTCAAACTCTTTCACCATACTTCCCGATCCAAACCAGGGTAGTACTCCTCCGTTGACAGCAGAACTTTTGTCATCCGAAGTTTTACGGGCAAGAACTTCGAAATCAGCCCCATTCTTCACTTCGAGATAGAGGCTGTCGATTACCATTTTCATTTTCTTTTTAATCGAATCAGAGGCATCTTGCGATGCGAATTTCATGATATGCGCAACCTGTAATTTGCCTCGAGAAGGACGACGGGCTTCTACTTTGATGATGTGATAACCGTATGGAGTACGAACCGGAGCACTTATTTGTCCTACCGGCGTGTTGTAGGCAACGTTCTCGAATGGATATATGGTCATAAAACCGCTGATGAATCCGAGATGTCCTTTGTTTTCAATGGCCGAAGGATCTTCCGACTCTTTCCGGGCTACTTCGTTAAAATTTTCGGGTTCGATGGTTATCTGTTTGCAATGGCCGAACAATCTGGTGAAAAAACCGCATTTAGAGTCGATTGTCCGGGGTATTCTTGTGATACGTTCACGGATGGCTGCTATTTTGTTGTAAGCTGCCAACGTATCGGTCGGTGTCGCATTGGAGGCTATCCGAATCAAGATGTGACTTACATCTACCTCCTCTTTTAGTCGGTCATAGGCCTCATTCACCAAGCGGTTTTGCATCACCGTATCGGTAAGATAAACAGGAGTCAATTGACGGCGATAACCGGCAAGTTCTTCTAAAAAAGTCCGGGTAGTATCCATACCCAAAGCTTCAGCTTCGAGGACTTTCATTTTGAAATTTTGAAACAAAATGAGATATTCTGCCAATGATTTCTTATCCAGCGTGTTCTGAGTATTGTTTTTGTTGTATAGATATTCAAATTCAGACTTGTGGATAGGAGTCCCTTTGATTGTCATCAAAATCGGATCATTTCCGTTTTGAGCAAACAAAGAACTTGCTAACGCAACAAAGGAGATCAACAATAGTTGTTTCATGTCTGATAATGGCTTGAAAATGCCTTTCTGTAAAATTGAATGGTCAACCGGAAGGTGCTTTTAATATAGAGTTTCGGTTGGTGTTAAAATATTGCCTGCAAATATACGAATTGTTTTTGTTGAGACAATGTGAGTTTGCTATCTCTGTGTGCGTCAATATAGCTCAAAATCACTTAAAAAAGGTAATTCATTCATGGAATAATTCCGAATTACTTCTTGGGGCTCATCGTCACAAACGGAATCAACATCTCTTCCAACGAAATGCCTCCGTGCTGGAAGGTGTTTTTGTAGTAACCGACGTAGTGATTGTAGTTATTCGGATAGGCAAAAAAATCGTCTTGCATGCAATAGACATAAGCGGTACTGACATTGGGTGACGGTAATCCGTATTTAGAAGGTTGTGCCATTTCAAATACCTCTTTTGAATTGTAGTTCAGATTCTTACCGGCCTTATATCTTAAGTTTGTACTCGTGCCGCGATCGCCCACAATTTTCACAGGATTGGTCACTTTAATGGTGCCGTGGTCGGTGGTGACAATCACTTTGTAGTTGCTGTTGGCTAGTTCTTTGAATAGGTCGTAGGTGGACGAATGGCGAAACCAAGACAGGGTGAGCGAACGATAAGCCTCTTCACTATGCGCCAATTCGCGTATCATTTTCGATTCCGTGCGTGCGTGCGAAAGCATATCGACAAAATTCAGTACGCACACATTCAACTGATTGGATGATAATTGCGAGATTTTTTCAATTAGTTTTTCTCCGGCTATTGTATCGAATATCTTGTGAAACGAAAAGCTGTATTTCTTTCGAAAACGGTCTATCTGGCTTTTTAGCAGTTCTTCTTCGTGAATATTTTTATGTTCTTCTTCTTCTTCACTTACCCACAAATCGGGAAATAGCTGAGTGATTTGCAACGGCATTAAACCCGAAAAAATGGCGTTGCGGGCATATTGCGTGGAGGTAGGAAGTATGCTGTAATACAACTCTTCCTGATCGAATATGAAAAATTCACCCAACAATTCTTTGATAAGCCGCCACTGATCGAAACGGAAATTATCGATAAGAATGAGAAAAACTTTCTCGCCCTGATCGAGTAGCGGAAAAATCCGTTTTTTAAAAAGATCGGGACTAATCAACGGACGGTTGTCCGGATCTTCAAACCATTTGGCATAATTGCGTTTGATGAATTTGGCGAAGGCGGCATTGGCCTCCGTTTTTTGCATCAGCAGCAATTCGTCCATGCTATTTTCGGCTTCGCTCAACTCCAGTTCCCAGTAAACCAATCGCCGGTATACTTCAGCCCAGTCGGCGTATGAAAATGAGTCGTTGATCTGCATTCCGAGCTTATTGAAGTCGGAACGATAAGCCGAGGTAGTTTGCTCGGAGATAATTTCTCTTTTATGAAGATTCTTTTTGAGTGTCAGTAGGATCTGGCTGGGATTCACCGGTTTGGTCAGGTAATCGGCTATTTTGTTGCCAATAGCCATGTCCATGATGTTTTCTTCTTCACTTTTGGTAATCATCACTACAGGCACCGAGGGCTCGATCTCTTTGATGATGCTCAGGGTCTCGAGCCCGCTCTGACCCGGCATGTTTTCATCGAGAAAAATAATGTCAAAACGTTGTTGTCGGCACATTTCCACTGCGTCAGGGCCATTGGTGGCCGTCGAAACTTCGTAGCCTTTTTCTTCGAGAAAAAGAACGTAGCCCCGTAGCAGGTCAATCTCATCGTCAGTCCACAGAATTTTATCTTTAGTCATAACGTTAAATTGCAATGTTTTGTAGCTTCTATTTGATAACAAGTGATCTCCGCCGGAATTCGGAACAAACGATTGCGGTTGCCACGGCGACATTCAGCGATTCGGATGTTTCGTTTCCGTTGGTAAACGCCGGTATTTCTAACCGATGGTCGATGCACTCGGCAATTTGATTGGAAATTCCGTTTCCTTCATTTCCCATGACTATCACAGCGTTATCGGGTAAACTGGCGTTGTATATCGAATCTCCTCCTAAAAAAGTTCCGTAAACAGGGATGGTCGGCTTTATTTTCAAGAGAAATTCGGATAAATCGGTATAATGTATAGAAACACGTCCCAACGCACCCATTGTTGCCTGAACCGTTTTCGACCCAAAAGCATCGGCAGTGTCGAGCGAACAGAAAATGTGCCGGATGCCGAACCAATCGGCCAGCCGGATGATGGTTCCGAGATTTCCCGGATTCTGTACCTTGTCTAATGCCAGATAAAGTTCTTTTTTGTTTGGATCGGGAAGGCTGCTATCAGGTTTTTTGAACATGGCAATTACTCCTTGCGGAGTTTTCTGAAATGAGGCCCGTTCTATCTCTTTGGGTGAGGCATAAACTGTCTCTGCAATGCGTCCCAAATAATGGCTCGTATCTTCTTTTGGTAGGATAAGCAGTTGGCAATCGAAGTATTGCAACAACTCGTTTACACACTTACTCCCTTCGGCAACAAAAAGACCGGAAGCGTCCCGCTCTTTTTTCTGAGCAAGCGAACGAATAGATTTAATTTGAGCAGCAGACAGCATTGAAAACGTTGATAGAGTTCAGAGTCAAATATACGATGGATTTCGGATTGCACAATTAAAAGACCCGGACTCTTAACATTTTATAGAGTTCTGTCGGTTTTTATAGATTATCGAGCAAGCCACGATTCGGGATTCAACAACGTTTTGTTTAGCCACAACATCATGTAAAGTTCTGTTTTTCCGCCATTTTCATCGTCTACAAAGATTTTGCCAATTCGTTGCCGGGGAGAAACATGATCTCCTACGTTTACATAAATTGTCGTTAAGTTTGCATACACCGTACGATAATTTCCATGACGAATAATAATGGCATTGTTGTTTCCTGGAATAGAAAACCGTTGGGTTACAACACCTTCGAATACAGCACGTGCATCCGAATTACGGGGTGCCTGAATGTATATTCCTTTGTTGTTGGTCGTCACATGCTTGAGTACCGGATGTTGCTGTATACCAAAATGTCCCCGGATGTAGCCTTTTTCTACAGGCCACGGTAAACGTCCCTTGTTAGCGGCAAAATTACCTGAGACAAGCGCTTCTTCTTTTGTCATCATGTCGACATAAGCTGATGTGGAGGGTAGAGTGTGGGTTGCGGCTTTTGATGTTTCTTCGGCTGCCGGAGTTTGTTCGGACGGAACATGCGATTTTGATGGTCTCTTTTTTTGTTTTTTTGCGGCTTCTGAGGCTGCCTTATCTGCTGCTCTTTTCGCTTCTGCAGCTGCTTTTTCCATCTGAGCTTTCCGTCGTGCGGTGCGTCGTGCTTCTTCGCGGCGCATCTCTTCCATGATCGCTCTTTCGATACGGGCATTCAATGTGTTTGCCATTCGTCGCTGTTTTACCAGTTGGGATTGCAGCTCCTTATTCTTTTTCTTTAGCTCTTTGAGCGACTGGCTCTCTTTTGATTGCTCACTTTGCAATTGTTTGCTTTCTTGCTCTTTCTGGCTGAGCGTTACAACTTTCGACTGTTTGGACTGAATTAGTTCGGTTTGCTTATGCGAAATAGTTTGTTGTACTCCTAAAATCTCATAAGCTTGTTTCTTCTGATAGTCGCTGCTCTCCTGAAGATAACGTAGTCGTCGATAAGCTTGCTCAATTGATTCAGACGAAAAAAGGAATAAGAATTGAGAATAGGTGCTTTTGCGCATTTGCGCTTCCTGAATGAGGCGGGCATATTCTGTTTTCAGCCGGGATAGGCGCTGTGAAAGGCGATCTTTTTCCGATTGTAGCGTATCCATGTGCTTATCCAAGGCATTGATTTGAAGACTGAGGTTGTTAATCAATACTTTGCGCGATGCTATAGTCTGGCGGATAATCGAAAGTTTGGTTTCGGATGAGGCGGCCGACTTTTTTGTATCTAAAAGCAATCGGTTCGTCATTTTTAGTTCTTCCTGCAATTTGGCTTTTTGAGTTTGTAACTCCTGAATCGATTGCGAAAAAACAGGGGCTATTATTGCTGCGAATAATAGAAAAATGACAAATTTCCTTTTTGCGTACATCTGCCCGGGTTTAGAATGGAAGTATTTGTTCGAGACCTACACGGTTGTAGTCCGAAAAATTAATTGAATTAATACTTAAAGGTGTATTGAATGTAAGCTTTTCGATTGTAAACGTAAATCCGGTTTGTTTTTGGTTGTGAGAGGCTTCTATCAAGCATTGTGTCGGAAATACGACCGAATCGAATGTGTTGAAATTGGAGTAGCTGCAGTTGAATTTTGCCTCGGATGCCGTTTGCTCGAGAGTTGTTTTGCTTAATTGATACTCTTTTGAAAACTGATAATCAGCTTTCAAGTCCTTGTACGAGGTAATCCATTCGTAACCGTTGTCATTTGCTTTGAGTTCAGAACCTGCTACTTCATTGGCGGAATTTAATGGCTGGTTGGACAAAAGAGCCTGAATGTCTTTGAACCCTATTGCAACTCCGAATCGTTTTCGGAAGAATCCATAGTCGGTTACAAAATAGTTGTGGTTGTTTTTGTCAATGATGATTACCGAGTCAGGGCATAAAACGGCTCGGTACATTTCGATACCCAGTAGGGGCATGATGGAAACCTGAATGATGCTGTCCTTTATGATTTTTACCGACGATGTGATGGAATAGGTCTTTTCGCGGAGTGTGATCGCGAATTTGCATTTTGCTGCGTTCATCGTCGAAAACTGGGGTAAATGCAGTTTTGATTGTATTGCAGGTTTCGCTACTGTGCTTTGGGTAGATGAAATGGTCGATGATGCAGTCAATTTTTTTGCAGAAGAGCAGCTGGTAATGGTTAATAGTGGAAGTAAAACTACCAGACTATATTTCAGAATAATTGTTTGAATCTTCATAAGGCATTTTTTAAAAGACAGAAAGAAGCTCCCTTTTAGTAGTTTCTGGCAGTGGCAAAATCCAGAATCTCAATTAAAGCATCTTTTTCTACATTGTCAGGAAATGAAGATAGTGCGTTCCATGCTTTTTCTTTGAAAAACAGCATTTTTTCTTCAGCGTAACGAATTCCGCCTTTGCTTCGGGCAAATTCTTGTATTTCGGTGATCAGCGATTCGTCTTGGGGAACCGTTTGTAACTTTTGTAAAACGCTTTGACGTTCCTCTTCTGAGGACTGTTTGAGAGCGTAAATTAAAGGCAAGGTTATTTTTCCCTCTTTCAAGTCGTTACCGGTAGGTTTGCCAATGATGTTGCTGTCGGAATAATCAAAAATATCATCTTTAATCTGGAACCCAATACCCAGATTTTCTCCAAATTCACGTATCAACTTGACACTATATTCGTCGGCTCCCGCCGAAATAGCTCCCACTTCTGTACAGGCCGAAAACAAGGCTGCGGTTTTATTCCCGATCACTTTGAAATAGTGTGTTTCGCTCACTGTTTCTCCATCTGCTTTGTTGAGTTGTAACAGTTCTCCTTCGGCCAGCAGTTTTCCTACTTTGGCCAGAATAGTCCAGATACGTGAATTGTTGATGCCGGTAATGACCATAAAACTGGCCGCCAGCAAGTAATCACCCGATAATATGGCTGTTTTGTTTCCCCATTGAGCATAAACAGAAGGATTTCCACGCCGTTCTTTTGCTTCGTCCACCACATCGTCGTGTAAGAGACTGGCTGTGTGCATGAGCTCCAGCGCAACAGCAGCCTGCAATGCCATATCGTTAATTTGGCCGCATAATTTACTGCACAGCAACGTCAGCGTAGGGCGTATTTGTTTCCCTACATTGGTCAGGAGATATGAATATATTTCGGTTAGCTGTTGATTGTCTGACTGAAAAGCAGATTTAAATAGCCCTTCAAAGCGTTCAAAATCGTGTATAACCGGTTGCTTTATTGCTGCTATATCTTTCATTTACGAACGTTTTCTAAAAGCCACAAAGTTATAAAAAATATCGCTATAAACAGTTGGAAAAATTCAAAATGACGTTTATCTCAAGATTGTAAATTTTCCTCTAAAAATGTGTACCTTTGTGCCAACTTATGCTTAATATGCCGCATAATATTTTGTTCGTATGGTAAGAAGGAATAAAAGCTGTGTGTTAGTCCTGCTTAGTGCACTATTTACAAGTGTTTTTGATTTGTCGGCGCAGAATATATTCTCTCATTTGGAGAGTAAAGATTCTTCTACAAAGGCGTCGATAAAAGTACATCAGGATCAGCGTGTAGAATCGTTGGTGTATGGTGTGAAGAAGAATCCTGTGGTTTCGGAGTCGCCAGCCGTTGCTGTTTCGGCGGCAGAGGTCGTTAACACGACCGAAGTGCAGGGGTATCGAGTGCAGGTGTATTCTAGCAATGTTCAACGAATGGCAAAATCGGAAGCGTTCAGAATTGAGGGCGAGTTGCAGCAGCTCCTTCCGGATATCCCTGTCTATGTCTCTTACCATTCTCCTTTTTGGAAAGTCAGAGCTGGTAATTGTCGCTCTATGCAGGAAGCTCAGCAATTGAAGTCTGAGATCGGAGATGCTTATCCACAAGTTAAGCGAGATTTGTATGTGGTGCGCGATAAAGTAAAGGTGCCTGCTAAGCAGTAAATGCTTTGTATATCAGATTTATATAGATAACCAAAATCGTATTTTATAGTTGATGCTTGCGTGCATCGAATAAATAACAACATTTCATGAGCAATATTGTAGCTATTGTTGGCCGGCCAAATGTCGGAAAATCAACTCTTTTTAATCGTTTGACCCAATCCAGAAGAGCCATTGTAAATGATGAAGCGGGTACTACTCGCGATCGTCAGTATGGCAAGGTAGAGTGGAACGGTAAAGAATTTTCCATGATTGACACCGGTGGATGGGTGGTTAATTCGACCGATATTTTTGAAGAAGCTATCAAACGTCAGGTCTCTATTGCTATTGAAGAATCGGATGTTATTCTTTTTGTTGTAGATATTCTGAATGGGATTACAGACCTTGATCTGGAAGTTGCCAGTATATTACGCAGAGGAAAAAAACCGGTTGTATTGGTTGCAAACAAAGCCGACACATTCGATTTGCAGTATCAGGCCGCCGAATTTTATGCTTTCGGATTGGGTGATCCTTATGTGATCTCCGCAATTAATGGATCGGGAACAGGAGAACTGTTGGATGAAGTATTATCCCATTTTAGAACCGACGGTGAAGACGAAAATCTGGAAGATTTACCGAAATTTACTGTAGTGGGACGCCCGAATGCCGGGAAATCGTCGTTGGTGAATGCTTTGATCGGAGATGACAGAACCATTGTGACCGAGATTGCCGGTACTACCCGCGATTCTATCTATACACGGTATAATAAATTTGGTCAGGATTTTTATTTGGTCGACACTGCCGGGATTCGTAAAAAGAGCAAAGTAAACGAAGATCTCGAGTTTTATTCCGTACTTCGGGCAATACGAGCCATCGAAAGTGCCGATGTGTGCATTTTAATGATCGATGCAACACGAGGTATTGAAAGCCAGGATCTGAATATTTTTTCGCTTGTGCAAAAAAACAGGAAAGGGTTGGTTGTATGTGTGAACAAATGGGATCTTGTCGAAAATAAAGAAGTGAAAGATATTAAGGCATTCGAAAACTCTATTCGTGAGCGGTTAGCACCATTTATCGATTTTCCTATTATATTTACATCGGCGTTGACGAAGCAGCGCATATTCAAAGTAGTGGAAACGGCTGTGGCGGTATATCAAAACAAAACGAGGAGGGTTTCGACCAATAAGCTGAATGAGTTTTTCTTGCCGTTAATAGAAAATTATCCGCCCCCGGCTATGAAGGGGAAATATATCAAAATCAAATATGTAACACAACTGCCCGACACTCAGGTGCCAACTTTTGTGTTTTTTGCAAATTTGCCGCAGTACGTAAAGGAACCATACATTCGGTTTCTGGAGAATAAACTGCGAAGCACATGGACCTTTACGGGAACGCCCGTATTGTTGTTTATGAGGCACAAGTAAAGTGCCACTTCGATCAAATCTATAGAGAAATAATTATTTAAATGAGAACTTGGCGAAATGTTAAGATAATAACATTAGTTATAGCTATTTTTTGGGGGAATAAAACGAGTGTTTTTGCTCAAGGATATGATTATCAGGCGCATGAACGTTCTATCTCTGTCGGGGTAGGGTACGGATACATGTTTAGTGATGCTGCGGCTACGCTGAAATCACAGGGTCTTTTAAAAGATTTTGTCCAACAAGATGCGGGAACCATTTATACTATTGAGTACAGAAAGTATTTGATGGCAGGAGTTGCGTATGTTTTAAACTTGGGAGTACAAAAATATCAAGGGTCGCACGATTATACCCGACATATGCGTGATTATCAGTATTCGTCGACTATCGGCGAGGTTTCCGCTTTGGTAAATCTCGATATATTTTCTTTCTTCTCTGCACAACGAATCCCAATGGATACTTATTTGGTGGGAGGGGTTGGTTTGATGGGAGCTAAACTTTCTGATCAAAGTTTTTCTCCGGCATCTGGTCGGCCGAACATGGGGGATAAACTGGCAAAGAAAGGCGGAGGATTTAATTTTATTGCGGGATTCGGGTTGCGATTTCCAATTGTCAGTTTTATTGATTTGCGTTTGGAAGGCAAGTATTATATTGGATACAGTGACTATCTGGATGGTTATTCACCAGCGGCATCAAAACACCCTGATTTAATCGTAGAGGGTGTGGTGAAGATATCTTATCACTTGCCTGATAAGACTTTTGAACGGTAAAATAAACATCTTGCAACCCTTAAAGGGTTGCAAGATAATTCAATACATTCTTCTCGATGCGTTCGGTCAAGTTTGCTGTGTCAGCTTTATTAAACGGCTCACCGGTGATATTTTCAAAGAGTTCGATATAGCGTTCACTGATGCCGTTTACGATTGCTTCAGTCATTTCCGGAACTTGTTGTCCTTCTTTTCCCTGAAATCCATTCTCCATGAGCCATTCGCGCACAAATTCCTTCGAAAGCTGTTTTTGAGCCTCTCCCTTTTCAAATCGTTCCTGATAGCCTTCAGCGTAAAAATAGCGAGACGAATCGGGGGTATGAATTTCATCAATCAGGTAAATTTTGCCATCATATTTGCCAAACTCATATTTGGTGTCCACCAGAATCAATCCGCGTTGAGATGCAATTTCAGTGCCACGTGTAAACAGTGCTAGCGTGTATTTTTCCAAAACAGTATACTCTTCGGCCGAAATCAAACCTTGTTTGATGATCTCTTCTTTGGAGATATCCTCGTCGTGACGACCTAGTTCAGCTTTTGTGGTAGGCGTGATAATCGGATGCGGAAACTTTTCGTTTTCGCGCATGCCGTCAGGCAATTTTACCCCGCAAATTTCACGTACGCCGTTTTTATAGGCACGCCACGCACTTCCGCAGAGGTATGCACGTACAATCATCTCTACCGGATAGGAGTCGCAACGCACGCCGACGGTCACCATCGGATCCGGGGTTGCAAGTTTCCAATTGGGGCAAATGTCGGCGCTGGCATCCAGAAATTTAGCTGCAATTTGGTTCAACATTTGGCCTTTGTAAGGAATGCCTTTTGGAAGAACAACATCGAAAGCCGAAATACGATCGGTAGCCACCATTACCAAACGATTACCGATGCTGTACACATCGCGAACTTTGCCGTGATAGACTCCCGTTTGTCCGGGAAAATTAAATTCGGTGGCAGTTAATGCTTGTCTCATTATGATTTACGATTTTACGATTATAGTTGACGAAAGAAATTTACGCGTGGCAAAGATACGCAGTATATTTCTTTCGTCAATTGCAGATGGTTAATTTTATCAGATTTCCCACGAATCGAGGCTTTTCAGCAGGTCGTCAAAAGTTTTGATGTTCGATTTCTCCTGAACGCTTTCAATTTGTTGAACAAGCTCGTCGTTGTAGGTGTTTGTTTCTACATTGCGAATAACTCCCATGGCAACAGGCATGTCGGGGCCTGTCATGTTAGCTAATTTCAGGTGCAGTGTGTTGTCTTCGGTGGTGGCATTGTGCACCAGAATGTCTTTCTCTGTGATGCCGTTTTCGCCCAAAGTAACCACTTTCAAATTGAACCCGTCAAGGACGAGACCTTTTTCGTTTTCTTTGCCAAAGATCATGGGTTTGCCGTGTTCCAACAGAATCGTTTTCTCGGCACGGGCTTCTTTGGAACTGATCTCCTTGTGAGCTCCGTCGTTGAAAATCACACAATTTTGCAACACTTCCACAACCGATGTCCCTTTGTGCTTGGCTGCTGCCATCATTACTTCCGGCGATACTTTCGTATCAACGTCGATGGTACGGGCAAAAAAAGTGCCACGAGCTCCAAAGGTCAGTTCTGCAGGCCGGAAGGGACGTTCAATGGTTCCGAAAGGAGATGATTTGGTAACCAATCCTTTCTTGGATGTCGGAGAGTACTGACCCTTTGTCAGACCGTAAATTTCGTTGTTGTGCAAAACGATGTTGATATCGATATTACGACGAACAGCGTGAATAAAATGGTTACCTCCAATGGCAAGACAGTCGCCATCGCCGGTAAATTGCCAAACGGTCAGATCCGGATTGGCACATTTCACACCAGTGGCAACGGCAGCTGCACGTCCGTGAATAGTGTGGAATCCATAGGTATTCATGTAGTAAGTCAGACGCGAAGAACATCCGATACCTGAGATGACAGCCGTTTGAGAAGGATCGACACCCAGTTCAGCCATTGCTTTGTAAATAGAATTCAGAATAGCAAAATCGCCGCAACCCGGGCACCAACGTACGTATTGATCGCTTTTAAAATCTTGAGCAGTATATGTTTGTGTACTCATAATTGGCAGGTTAAAGAGAGGTTATATGTTCAACAATCTCGTGAATTTCGAAAGGTTGTCCCTGAACTTTGTTGAATTTTAAAATGGAAATTTCGGGGAATTGAGAACGAAGGTAAGATGCAAATTGTCCATTGTTTAACTCGCAAACTACTATTTTTTTGTATTTAGAAAGGATGTCGCGGGTATTTTTGGGTAGCGGCATGATGTAATTGAAATGAGCCAATGCCGTTTTATTGCCTGTTTCATTCAATTTATCGACTGCCGAACGTAAGTGCCCGTAAGTGCCTCCCCAACCGATAATCAGTGTGTCGGCAGAAGTATCGCCATACACTTCCAGTTCGGGTATGTAGTCAGCAATCTTGTCTATTTTTGCTTGACGAATGTCAACCATCTTTTGATGATTCTTCGGATCGGTAGAGATGGCTCCCGTGATGAAATCTTTTTCCAAACCACCCAGTCGGTGTGCGTAGCCCGGAGTTCCCGGAGCCACCCAGTAACGATTCAGTTTTTCGGGATCGCGCATGTAAGCTTTCCATGACCCGGCATCCTGAGTCGGGCGTGGAACTACAATGGCCGGATATTTGCTTAGTTTAGGTAATTTCCACAAAGAGGTTCCGTTGGCAATAAATCCGTCGGTGAGCAAAATGACCGGAGTTACATGTTCCACGGCAATTTTGGCGGCCATGTAGGCGTAGTCGAAGCAGTCGTCGGGAGTACCGGCGGCCAATACAACCAGCGGACATTCTCCGTTTCGGCCGTAAAGCGCTTGTAGAAGATCTGCCTGTTCGGTTTTGGTGGGTAAGCCGGTAGAAGGCCCTCCCCGTTGTACATCCACAATTACTAATGGAAGTTCTGCCGTTACGGCCAAACCGATGGCTTCGCTTTTGAGAGCCAGACCCGGACCTGAAGTTGAGGTTGCAGCTAAATTTCCAGCAAAGCTAGCTCCGATCGCAGTACAGATCCCTGCAATTTCGTCTTCCGATTGTACTACGCGTACGCCTAAATCTTTACGGGCTGCCAGTTCGTGCATAATGTCTGTGGCCGGTGTAATCGGATAGCTGCCTAGGAAGAGTTGCAAGCCCGCTTTTTCTGCGGCTGCAATCAAACCGAAGGCTGTAGCTTTGTTTCCGTTTATACTTGTGTATCTGCCTTTGTCTATTTCGGATTTACCTATATGATAGGTCGATACGGCAGCATGAGTATTGCTTCCGTAGTTGAATCCATCGATCAGCACTTTGAGGTTCGCGCGAAGAATGGCCGGTTTTTTGGCAAATTTAGTTTCCAAAAAATGTTGTGCTTTGTCAATGGGGCGGTTAAACAACCAGCAAGCAAGGCCAAGGGCAAACATGTTTTTCGATCGGACAATGGTTTTGTTGTCGAAACCACTGTCTTCGAGGCTCAGTTTGGTCAGGTCTGTCAGCGGAGCTCCAAGTAATTGAACGTTTTGCAGGCCGAGTTCTTCGAAAGGGTTGTCGGTTGTGAATCCTGCTTTTTTCAGGCCCGCATCGTCAAAAGTATTCTCATCAAAGAGGATAACGCCACCCGGTTTAATGGCTTTGACGTTTACTTTCAGTGCGGCTGGGTTCATAGCTACCAACACGTCGGCTTTATCGCCCGGAGTATTGATTTTTTGAGAACCTAAGTGTACCTGAAATCCGGATACGCCACCCAATGTTCCTTGCGGGGCACGGATTTCGGCCGGGTAGTCGGGAAAAGTGGAGATTTCGTTGCCCAGAATGGCTGATAAATTGGAAAAAAGTGTTCCGGTGAGCTGCATTCCGTCGCCAGAGTCGCCGGAGAATCGAACAACCACCTGATCCAATTCAATTACTTTTGCTGTTTTCGACATGAGGGTTGTTTTGTTGTGTATTAATTGTTTGTTTATTAGATTTTTGTGTCTAATGACCCAGAAATTTTATTTGTGACACAAAGGTACAAACTATATTGTGATTTGGTATTTTTATTTCAAAAAAATACATATTTTACTTGTTTTTATTATTTGTTTTATATTATTTATGTAAGACAACTTGCACTTCGTTTATTTGCCTTTTTCATAATTAATTTATTTATTATCACGTTGTTCTAGTTCGGTGTATGTTCTTCGATCGGCAACATTTTTGTATGCCGGACGAATAATTCTCTTGCTGTCGAAGTTCAACTCCTCGATGCGGTGAGCCATCCAGCCTGCAATACGCGCCATGGCAAAAATCGGGGTAAATACTTCTTTCGGCAACCCGATCATTTCGTACACGAAGCCGGAGTAGAAGTCTACATTGGCACAGACCCGCTTGTTGACGTTATTGCCTTTGAACTCCATAAAAGTTTCCACTCCGAGTTTTTCGATCAGTTCGAGGAATGCAAACTCCTTATCACGACCCTTTTCGTGAGCCAAATCTCGAGCCATCACTTTCAGAATTTCAGCACGGGGATCGGAGATGGTGTAAACTGCATGTCCGATGCCATAGATCAATCCGGTATGGTTGTATGCCTCTTTCCGAAGCATTTTTAGCAAATATTCCTTGATTTCGGCTTCGTCTTTCCAATTGGAGATAACTTTCTTCAAGTGGTTGAACATGTCGATCACCTTGAGGTTGGCTCCTCCGTGTAAGGGCCCTTTGAGCGATCCGATGGCAGCTGTTACGGACGAATAAGTGTCAGTTCCCGACGAACTGGTGACGCGAATGGTGAACGTTGAGTTGTTTCCTCCACCGTGGTCGGCGTGCAGCACCAGCGCCATATCGAGGATACGGGCATCCAGTTCGGTATAGTTTTCAGGCCCTTTCAGCATGTAGAGGAAGTTTTCGGCAATCGACAGATTGTCTTTAGGGTGACGGATGGCCATGGTTCTTCCCTGGTATGAGTGCCTCATGCTGTGATAGGCGTAAGCAATGATAGTCGGAAATTTGGCAATAAGCGAAACGGACTGTTTCATCAGGTTCTCACGCGATGTAACATCTGCTTCGTCATCGAATGTATACATAATCATCACCGAACGTGCCAGAATATTCATGATATCGTGCCCTTGTAATTGCAGAATACTGAATTTCGACATGTCTTCAATACGGCGTTGCTCGGCAATCAGTTCCTTGAAGGAATCTAATTCTTCTTTCGAGGGAAGATATCCGGAAAGCAGCAGAAATACTGTCTCTTCAAATCCGAACCGATGCGTTTTTTGCAGCGATGCCGCAATATCTTCCACATCGATGCCACGGTAAATCAATTTGCCGGGAATGGCTTTTAACGGACCTCCTTCTTGACGCTCGTAACCGACAACATCACCGATTGTGGTCAACCCGACCAATACTCCGGAGTGGTCTTCGTTACGCAGACCACGCTTTACATTATACTTGATAAAAAGCTCGTTATCGATGCGACTGGTTACCTTGATGGAGTCAGTCAGCTTTTTGATGATGTCTTCTGTATTCATAACCTTTTGTTTTAATAGATTAATACTTACCGGTGTCTTTGAATATGTGATCTTGCAAAGCGTACAACGAATTGAAAGGTTTGTGTGAATGCCACATAAATATGTCGTGAGCCGAAGTTTCTTGTTTATAACAATTCGATTAAGGCGTCGGCATATTCTCCTGTCGAAAGCAGCGTTGCCTTTTCTGTTTGCGAATAGAGATCGGCTGTCATTTTGCGTTCAGCCATCAGTTTTTCAATGGCATTTTCGATTAAAGCCGAAGCCTCGTTCCATCCCAGATAATCGAGCATCATTACACCCGAAAGTAGCAGTGACGAAGGATTTGCCTTGCCGGTACCGGCAATGTCGGGTGCCGTTCCATGAGTTGCTTCAAAAATAGCATGACCCGTATTGTAGTTGATATTGGCACCCGGAGCAATGCCGATTCCCCCCACACAGGCAGCCAGCTGATCGGATACGTAATCTCCGTTCAGATTCATGGTGGCAACCACGCAGTGTTCTTCAGGATGCAGTAATGATTCTTGCAGAAAAGCATCACAAATCACATCTTTCACAATGATTTTTCCCTCTTCGACGGCTTGTTTGTAAACTGCATCGGCAGCTTCTTTCCCTTCGCTCTTTTTGATTTGCTGATATTCAGTCATTGTGAATACTTTGTCTCCGAATTCAGTTTCAGCCAGTTTATAACCCCAGTTTTTGAAGGCACCTTCGGTAAATTTCATGATGTTGCCTTTGTGAACTAGCGTCACAAATGATAATTTGCGATCGACGGCAAACTGAATAGCGGCACGTATCAGCCGTTCGGAACCTTCTTTGGAAACTGGTTTGACGCCAAATGAAGATGTTTCGGGGAAACGAACCTTTGTTACACCCATCTCTTCGAGGAGGAATTTTTTGAATTTCTCACAGTTGGCTTCGCCGGTCATGTATTCTATTCCGGCATAAATATCTTCGGTGTTCTCCCGGAAGATAAACATATTGACTTTTTCGGGATGCTTTACAGGAGAGGGAACTCCTGGAAACCAACGTACTGGACGCAAACAAACGAACAGGTCGAGCGTTTGTCGTAATGCTACATTCAATGAACGGATTCCTTCCCCGATCGGCGTGGTCAACGGCCCTTTGATACCGATCAGGTACTCCTGAAACGCTGCCAACGTTTCATCGGGTAACCACGATCCGGTTTGTTCAAATGCTTTGCCACCGGCCAGTACCTCTTTCCATTCGATAGAATGTTTGCTGCCGTAAGCTTTGGCTACGGCAGCATTGATTACCTTTTGAGTGGTTCCGGTTATTTCGGAACCGATACCATCGCCTTCAATGAACGGGATGGTAACTATATCGGGAACGGTCAGTTGACCGTTTGTACAAGTAACTTTCATTTACAGTTTATGTATTTACAATTGGAGGTTGAGAAGTTCAATTTTCAAATCCTCAGATTTTCATCATATTCAGTGCACAGCCAGCCTTGAACCATTCGATTTGTTCTTGGTTGTAAGTGTGGTTGACGGTAAAACTCTCCGAACTTTCATCAGTATGATGTAGGATGATAGTCAACGGCTTACTTGGTGAAAATTCGGTCAGACCGAGAATGTCAATTTTGTCGTTTTCCTTTACTTTGTCATAATCAGCCGGGTTTGCAAAAGTCAGCGCTAGCATTCCCTGTTTCTTCAGGTTGGTTTCGTGGATACGGGCAAACGATTTGCTCAGGATTGCTTTTACGCCGAGAAACCGAGGTTCCATGGCGGCATGTTCGCGTGAAGAACCTTCCCCGTAGTTATCTTCGGCAACAACAATCGACGAAATGCCCTTACTTTTCATTGTTTTTGCCACTTGCGACACTTTTCCGTACGAACCATCAAACGGATTGAGCACCTCGTTTGTTTTCTGGTTGAATGCATTGACGGCACCCATCAGCAGGTTGTCTGAGATGTTTTCGAGGTGACCACGGAAGCGCAACCATTCGCCTGCCATCGAAATATGGTCGGTGGTGCACTTGCCTTGCGTCTTGATTAAAAGAGCCAACCCTTTGTAATCGTCACCGTCCCAAGGAGCAAACGGTAAGAGTTTTTGCAAGCGTTGCGATTTGACTGCAATTTTCACTTCAATGGAGGATCCGTTCGCCAAGGGCTTGATACATCCTGATTCAGCCTGAGCAAAACCTTGTAGAGGCAGCTCGTCACCGACAGGTTCCTGTAGTTTGATAGCCTTGCCCTCTTTGTTGATAATGGTGTCGGTCAACGGATTGAATGTCAATCGACCGGCAAGGGTCAGAGCCGTAACCAGATTTGGCGATGTAACGAAATGATAGGTATTCGGGTTCCCATCAGCGCGTTTGGCAAAGTTGCGGTTGAACGACGAAACGATGGAGTTTAGTGCTTGCGGATCGTTGGTCTGGCGTTTCCATTGTCCGATGCAGGGACCACACGCGTTAGCCATGATTAATCCGCCGAACTGTTTGAAAGGAGCCAGTAAGCCGTCGCGCTCGGCAGTGGCACGTACCTTTTCCGATCCCGGTGAAAGGATGAATTTCGCTTTGGTTTCAATATGATTTTCATTTGCCTGACGAGCAATGGATGCCGCTTTGGCGAGATCTTCGTATGATGAATTGGTGCAGGAGCCTATCAAACCGACTTCAACTGTTTCGGGATAATTCTTTTCTTTGACGATTTTGACGAATTCGGAGATTGGATGAGCTGCATCGGGGGTAAACGGACCGTTGATATAAGGTTCCAGTTCGTTGAGGTTGATCTCGATTACCCGGTCGTAATATTTTTCGGGAGTAGCAATAACTTCTGTGTCGGCTTGCAGGTCGGAGGCAACTAAGGCTGCTTGCTCGGCAATATCGGCACGCCCGGTAGCTTTGAGATAGTAGGCTGTCTTTTGGTCGAATGGAAAAATGGAAGTTGTCGCACCCACTTCGGCACCCATATTGCAGATGGTAGCTTTGCCGGTAGCCGACAACGAAGAAGCTCCTTCTCCAAAATATTCGATAATAGCATTGGTTCCTCCTTTGACGGTAAGGATACCGGCCAGTTTCAGTATTACATCTTTGGGAGAAGTCCAGCCGTTCATGCGACCGGTCAGTTTTACCCCGATCAGTTTAGGCATCTTCAGTTCCCAGGGCATACCTACCATTACGTCGACAGCGTCGGCACCACCTACTCCGATGGCAATCATGCTGAGTCCACCGGCATTGGGTGTATGTGAGTCGGTGCCGATCATCATTCCACCAGGGAATGCATAGTTTTCGAGCACTACCTGATGAATAATACCGGCTCCCGGTTGCCAGAAATCGATACCGTATTTTTGGGAGACAGAGAGCAAAAAGTCATACACCTCCAGATTGGTTACGTTGGCAGTTTGCAAGTCTGTGGAAGCTCCTGTTTTAGCCGTAATCAGGTGGTCACAATGAACCGATGAGGCAACTGCCGTGCGACTTTTGCCGGCATTCATAAATTGAAGCAGCGCCATTTGAGCCGTTGCGTCCTGCATGGCTACGCGGTCGGGCGCGAAATAAGCGTAATCGGTACCTCTTTGATGTTCTTTCAGTTCTTTCGAATCAAAAAGATGAACGTATATTATTTTTTCGGCAAAAGTTAGCGGACGGTTCAAAAGAGAACGTGTTGCCGAAAGTCGTTTTTGATATTCGGAATAAAAATCGATGGGTAGAATGTTGTTTTGCATTTGCGGTAGGTTTTGGCTCCGAAAGAATATACGGAAGGCAGAAAAAACACTCGGATACAAAAAGTAGCTTTATATGAGTTATGCCGGAATGTTCCCGGAAATTTCATATAAATAGTAAGCAGGTATCAGGAATCACCTTCTTCTGATATCCTGGTATCTGCTTACAGAAATATGCTTGGAGGGAAGGCTAAATCAGTCCATCAAGAATTCATCGATACTTGCGGCTGCATCACGACCCGAAGCGATAGCACGTACAACCAAAGATGCTCCCATGGCAGCATCACCGGCAGCAAACACTTTGTTTACGGAAGTTTTGTGTGATCCGTCGATAGCAACATTTTTGCGTTCGTTCAGGTCAACACCCAACTCTTTTACCAATCCATCGTAGAGCGGATGGATAAATCCCATCGAAAGGAATACCAAATCAGCTTTGATAATCTCGGTCTTTCCTGTACGTTTCAGATTCATGCGACCGGTTTCATCTTTTGTCCATTTTACCTCTTCTACTTCCACTCCGGTTACCTGTCCGTTTTCGCCAATAAAACGCAGGGTGTCAAGGTTCCATCGGCGTTCGCAACCTTCCATGTGCGACGATGATGTTTTCAAAATCATCGGGTAAAGTGGCCACGGAGTTTCCGGATTGGAACCTACCGGTGGTTTGGGCATAATTTCGATTTGCGTGATTTTTTCGGCTTTCTGACGAACCGAAGTTCCCACGCAGTCGGAACCTGTATCTCCGCCTCCGATTACCAGTATATGTTTGCCTTTAGCGTTGATTCGTTCGCTGTCGGAAATCGCAACTCCGGCAATAACGCGGTTTTGCTGTTGCAGAAATTGAAGAGCAAAATAGATGCCCTTCATGTCACGACCGGGAACCGTTAGATCACGCGGAACTCCCGAACCGATAGCAACACAGACGGCATCATACTCTTTTAGTATTTCTTTGGTGGTAATATCGATGCCAATATTTACCGATGTTTTGAATTCAACGCCTTCGGTTTTCATCAGGTCAATACGACGGTCGATTACCGATTTGTGCAGTTTGAAGTCTGGAATACCGAGTCGAAGCAGACCCCCGATGGTTTCGTCTTTTTCAAAAACGGTTACCGTGTGACCTTTGTGATTCAAACGGTCGGCGCAAGCCAATCCGGCAGGACCCGATCCGATAACGGCGATTTTTTTACCAGTACGTTGTTTCGGAATAATCGGAGTAATTAATCCTTCAATAAATACACGTTCTGCAACGGCAGCTTCATTCTCACGAATAGTTACCGGTTGTTCGTGTAACTTCAGCACACATGATTTTTCGCAGGGAGCAGGACAAACACGGCCTGTGAATTCCGGAAAATCATTGGTTGAAGTTAATACTTTATATGATTGTAACCATTTTCCTTTGTAAGCAAGATCCTGCCATTCGGGTTGCTTGTTCCCCAGCGGACAAGCCCAGTGACAGAAAGGCACACCGCAATCCATACAGCGTGATGCCTGCAACTTGCGATCTTCGATGTTGAGTGTTTGTTCAACTTCCGAAAAATCGCATACCCGTTCGTCAACAGGCCGGTAACCGGCCTCTTTCCGATCGATATTCATGAAAGCTTTTGGGTTTCCCATTATCGTATATTCAATTTACTATTTACAATTTACTTTTCCCGTCTGACATCAGAGAAGGGACGATTTGTGTCGTCTCTCCTCTTTTTACTCAAACCATTAATAATCACGTTCTACAGTTGCAATCTTAGCTTCCAATGCCGCAAGGCGTTGTGCGTGAAGAACTTTTTTGTATTCGATAGGCATTACTTTGATGAATTGATCAACATAAGTATCCCAATCAGCTAACATCTCTTTGGCCACGACACTGCCTGTGTAGCGGGCATGAGCTTCGATGAGATCATACAGTTCTTTTTTGTCGATAGTTTCTTCGACCAGCGATAATTCTACCATTTCCATGTTACAGAAGTAGTCGAAGTTGCCGTCTTTATTCCAGACATAAGCGATGCCGCCACTCATACCGGCAGCAAAGTTACGTCCTACATTTCCAAGAACTACGGTGCGGCCGCCTGTCATATATTCGCAACAATGATCGCCGGCACCTTCTACAACCGCAGTGGCTCCACTGTTTCGTACACAGAAACGTTCGCCCACTTGGCCGCTGATATAGACTTCGCCGGTGGTTGCACCATACAGCAATGTGTTGCCGGCGATAATATTCTCGTTCGATTTGAAGGTTGTTCCAACAGGAGGAACAACAATGATTCTACCGCCCGACAAACCTTTACCGAGGTAGTCGTTGGCATCTCCTTCGAGGCGGAAGGTAATACCCGGTACGAGGAATGCACCGAAGCTTTGTCCTGCCGAACCGTTGAAAGTGATGTTAATGGTATCGGCCGGTAAACCTTCTTCTCCGTGCAATTCAGTTGCTTTACCTGCTAGCATGGCGCCAACGGCACGATCGGTATTGTCGATCGGGTAGTTCAACTGAACTGCCATTTTCGACTCGATAGCTTTCTTGACAGCTTTAATCATCTTCAAGTCAAGAATGGAGTCTATTTTATGATCTTGCTCTACAGCTTTGCGGGTAGCATTTGTTTTTGCTTCTTCAGGGCGGTAGAGAATTTTTGATAAGTCAATTTTACCCAATTTGGTACCTTTCGGGAATTGTTTCGGAACGAGTAGATCGGAACGTCCGATGATGTCGTCCAGTTTGGTAAATCCGAGTTCAGCAAGGTGTTCCCGTACTTCTTCGGCAAGGAAGTTGAAGTAGTTCACCAAATATTCGTAGCGACCAACGAAGTGCTTGCGCATTTTCTCATCTTGTGTGGCAACACCCATCGGACAGGTATTGAGGTGACACTTACGCATCAATACACAGCCTAATACGATTAGGGCACTGGTAGCAAAGCCATATTCTTCGGCACCGAGAAGCGCCATGGTAACGATGTCGTGTCCGGTTTTAACCTGACCATCGGATTGCAGTCTGACTTTTCCACGGAGGTTATTCAGCACCAAAACCTGTTGGGTTTCGGCCAAACCTAATTCTGCAGGCAGACCGGCATGACGGATAGAACTCATCGGACTGGCACCAGTACCACCTTCGCACCCGCTAATCAGTACCATGTCGGCTTTTGCCTTCACTACACCGGCCGCAATGGTGCCGACTCCGGTTTCGGAAACCAGTTTCACGCTGATACGAGCTTTCGGATTCACATTTTTCAGGTCGAAGATAAGCTGAGCCAGGTCTTCGATAGAATAAATATCGTGATGAGGCGGAGGCGAAATCAGCGAGATGCCGGGTATTGAGTGACGAGTTTTGGCAATCATTTCGTCAACTTTAAAGCCCGGTAACTGACCACCTTCTCCCGGTTTTGCACCCTGAGCAATCTTAATTTGAATTTCGTCTGCGTTAACCAAATAATGGGTTGTTACACCGAAACGTCCCGAAGCGACCTGTTTGATGGCACTACGCGTAGAAGTACCGTCGGGTCTTGGTTTGTAACGTTCGGGGTCTTCTCCACCTTCCCCGGTATTACTCTTACCGCCCACTTTGTTCATGGCCATGGCCATCGCTTCGTGCGCTTCACGGCTGATAGAGCCATACGACATAGCGCCGGTTACAAAGCGTTTGGTGATTTCGCTTGCTGGTTCAACCAACGAGATGTCGATCGGATTTTTCTTGAACTCCATCATGTCGCGCAAGAAAATAGGCTGCTCTTTTTCGTTTACCAGCCGAGAATATTCCTTGAATTTTTTGTAACTGCCCAAGCGGGTTGCCAGTTGGAGTTTCGATATGGTTTCAGGATTCCATGCGTGTTGTTCGCCCGTAACACGGAAAGCATAATTCCCGTAGTTGTCGAGCAGGTCGTTAACGACATCACTTTGAAATCCTTTTTTGTGTGCAGTCAGAGTGTCTTTTGTAATGTCATTAATATCGGCACCTTCTATTTTTGAGGACATTCCTCTGAAATATTTTTCAAGAAATGCATTGGATAACCCGATAGCTTCGAATATTTTGGCGCCGTTGTAACTCTTGATGGTTGAAATACCCATCTTCGACATCACTTTCAACAACCCTTTATGGATAGCCTTCAGAAAATGTTTTTCTGCGGTTGCAAAGTCAAGTTGAATCTCTTTGCGGGTTACCAAATCGTTCAGCACGGCAAATGCCATATACGGATTCACACCGCTTGCACCAAAACCAACCAGCAATGCAATGTGCATGGTTTCATAAGCTTCTGCCGTTTCAACGATCAAGGCGATTTGAGCACGTTTGCACTTGTCGTTGAGGTAGTGATGAACTGCCGAAAGAGCCAACAAAGATGGAATCGGAGCTTTTTCTGTAGTTACGCCGCGGTCGCTCAGTATAACGTAGTTGATGCCTTCATCAACAGCTTGTTCTGCAGCTTTGCAGAGACTATCGATTGCAGCTTCCATCCCTTTGGTGCCGGCTACCGCATCGAATAGCATTGGCAATCGTTTGGTAGTAAATCCTTTATATCGTAGATTGCATAAAATGTCCAGTTCGGTATTGGTCAATACTGGTACCGGAAGCCGTACTACTTTGCAGTGCTCTGCCGAAGGTTTCAGCATGTTGCCACCGATAGATCCGATGTAGTTGGTGGTTGACATCACCAGTTCCTCACGAATGGGGTCGATAGGCGGGTTAGTTACCTGCGCAAATTGTTGACGGAAGTAGTTGAACAAGCGTTGTGGTTGGTTCGACATTACAGCCAATGGAATATCGTTACCCATTGATCCGGTCGGCTCTACACCAGAAAGACCCAGCGGTTGAATGATCCGTTCGATATCCTCGCGGTTGTATCCGAACACGCGTAACATTGTTTCATAATTGTCAATCGTGTTTTTTATGGTTCTACCCGATGACAATTTGCTTAGAATCACACGGTTCTTTTCGAGCCATGTTTTGTATGGATGTTCGTTTGCCAGTTCTTCTTTCAGTTCGGCATCGTATTTTACCGTGCCAGTTTCAGTATCCACCATCAAGATTTTACCCGGACGCAGACGGCCTTTTTCTTTAATTTGCGAGGCATCGATAGTCAGTACTCCGGTTTCGGAAGCCACTACCATCACGTCGTCTTTGGTAATAAGGTAACGTGTAGGGCGCAATCCATTACGGTCGAGCATACCGCAGGCATATCGTCCGTCGGAAACCAATAACGTTGCCGGGCCATCCCACGGTTCCATAAAAATGCTGTGGTATTCGTAGAATGCTTTCAGTTCGGGCGAAATCGGATTTTTGTCGTTGAAGCTTTCGGGAACCATCATGGCAAGGGCGTGAGGAATGCTCATGCCGCTCATCACAAAGAATTCGAGCGCGTTGTCGAGTGATGCAGAATCACTCATTCCCGGTTGAATCAGAGGTTCCAGTTCATCCATCGGACAAAGAACTTCGGGATGAAGAACGCTTTTGCGCGATTCCATCCAGCTACGGTTACCGCGGATGGTGTTGATCTCGCCGTTGTGACCCAGCATGCGGAAAGGCTGAGCCAACGACCAGGTTGGGAAAGTATTGGTGGAAAAACGCGAGTGTACCAATGCCAGCGCGCTGGTGAAATAGGGGCTCGTCAGATCGGGAAAATAACTTCTCAACTGGATGGAAGACAACATTCCTTTGTAGATGATCTTTTGGGTAGAGAGGCTTACGATATAACATGCCCCTTTTTCTTGTATGGTTGAATTGAGAATAGCATTCTCAATCTTTTTTCTGACAATATAGAGTTTCCGCTCGAGAGCAAGCTGATCGTTGCCACCAGTGATGAATAACTGTTTTACATCCGGTTCGGCAGCTAAAGCCACTTCGCCCAGTACTTCACTGTCGACAGGAACATTGCGAATATGAGTAAGTGTAAGTCCTTCTTTATCAATTTCTTTCTTTATGATGGAGAGGAATGTCTCCTGATCGGATTCGTTTTTCGGGAGAAAAAATAATCCTGTTCCATACTTGCCTTTTTCCGGAACAGGAATTCCCTGCAGTAGAATAAATTCGTGAGGAATCTGTACTAAAATTCCGGCTCCGTCTCCGGTTTTGTTGTCCGCACCTTCCGCACCGCGATGCATCATGTGCTCAAGCACTTGCAATCCGTTTTCGACGATATCATGCGATTTGCCGCCTTTGATATTCACCACTAAGCCTACTCCACATCCGTCTTTTTCATTTTCGGGATGATACAAGCCTTGGGGCTGTGGGAAATTCGGATAGATCATTCTTTTTTGTTCCATTTTTATTGATTGGCTTTGCATTATTGTCATGGTCTATGTCAAATGATGACTTTTTAATCTTGGCACGACAATATGTTACAGATTATTCTTTTTTCGGGTACAAATGTCCGAATTTTTTACGTGAAGTCAAAATTTTTGAGGTGAAAACATGTGATTTTATGCAAAAAAATCACCTTTTGTGAATATTTATGCAATAAAATAGGTGTCTTATATGTAAATGAAATAGGGAGTGGAGCTATGAAACGAAGATTACCAAAGAAAATTGTTCATATAAAAGAATGCATTCATTCGTTCGGTATGCATCAATTGTATCAATACCATGCTTCTTTCTCTTTTTTCTGTTTCAGCATTCGAATTCAAAAGTAATGAATTTGTATATATAAAATATTGTTATGTGGATTTTTGCGAAATTAAATCGTCTATAAAGTAAGGAGGTGTTTTCAGGCACCTCCTTGCCATTTGTAAGAAAAACACCAACTATCAAAGTTTGTCAGGCTTACCCACAGTGCTCTTTTTGAAATTATTGCCATCGCATTGTTTTTGTGCGGGATAGCAGGACAAATATTACCATGTGTCGTTTATTTCAAAGCAGAGATGGAAGAATATAAAATTCAGTAATCCTTCCTCTATGCCGTAATTGTCTTATTGTTCCGCTGGTATACGATTTTGATGTAAAGATACGACGGAGAGATGCCGAAATCAATTTTTAGTCGTTAAAGATGCTCAATGGTTTTTGTTTTGCTTTGTTTGTTTGAAGCTGATGTTTTATTTAAAACCGTTGTTATTACCATCAATCTTTGGCATCTTTGTACCCTCAAAAAAATACGAATGAATCTCTTTTTTTCTATCGAGAATGCCCTCCCGCGTGTGCCAGGAGTTACATTCAGTACTCCCTTCAACTGGCAAGTTCAAAATGGTGAAATATGGGCAGTTGCAGGCTCGAACGGGAGTGGGAAATCCTTACTGGCCGAACTTATTATAGGCCAGTATGGTTTGAATCAGGGTGAAATAATTTACCATTTTTTGGATGAATTGCAGCGGAATAACCCTGAGAAAACACTTCATGCCTGGGAGTTTATCAAGCTGGTAAGCTTTAATTCTACCTATTCGATTGTCGATTTTCGACCGATGTATTACCAGCAGCGTTTTAATAGCACGGAAGCCAACGAATCTCCTTTCGTGAGAGATTTGTTGATAGGCGATGGTTCTTCTAATCCGGTTACGGAAGAGATTATTAAAACACTGAATATTGCGAAGTTGCTCGATCGTAAGCTAATTCAGCTTTCAAGTGGTGAATTGCGCAAATTATTGATTGCTAAGATTATGGCGTCGAATCCGCAGATGCTTATTTTTGATAATCCGTTTATAGGTTTGGATGTTGCTTCCAGGCATCAACTGAATGAGCTTTTTGTGCAGATGAATCGGCAGGGAATTCAACTGTTGTTTTTGGTTCCGGCTGCAGTCGATTTGCCCGATTGTACCGAAAAAGTGCTGGTAATGAATCAATGCCGTATGGCGTCTTTCGCTACTGCGCAGGAATATAGAAAGATGCATCAGCGGGAAAATATCCGTAACTCTGAAATTCATATCGATTGGGCAACATTTCAGACGCCTGAAGATTATCCGGAAGTTTGTCGTGAAGTGGTGAAAATGGAGAATATAGAAATTTCTTATGGCAAGCAGATCATCCGTCAGGATGTTAACTGGATCATCCAGAAAGGCGAGAAGTGGGCGCTGCTTGGGCCCAACGGATCGGGAAAATCGACTCTTCTAAGCTATATTTTTGCTGACAATCCCCAGTCTTATGCTAAAAAACTGACGCTGTTTGACCGGCGACGGGGTACCGGCGAGAGTATTTGGGAGATAAAAACCCGGATTGGATTTACCTCGTCCGAAATGCATCTGTATTATCGTGAAAATGTACCGTGCCTGTCGGTGGTGGCTTCCGGCTTTTTCGATAGTGTAGGGTTGTTTCGGAAATGTTCGGATAAGCAAGAGCAGGCAGCTGTTCGAATGTTGGAAATACTCGAATGTACTCATTTGAAAGATAAACCATTTCTTAAAATATCGTCGGGTGAACAGCGGTTGGTACTCTTTGCCCGTTCGCTGGTAAAAAATCCCGAATTGCTTATTTTGGACGAACCGTTTCACGGTCTGGATACTTCCAAAAAGCGGTTGTGTCGTCGGGTAGTGGAGAGTTATTGCGCACAGCCCGATAAGTCGTTGATTTATGTTACTCATCGCAGGGAAGAAATACCAACCTGCATAGATCATTACATGGAACTGGACTGAAAATTACAGTGGTCGGTTTCGTTTGAATTTCTTCATTTGTATTTGTAGTACCGTAAATGTAATAATGCTGGCTATCAGGTCACTGGTCGGAGCTGCGGCCCAAATACCATATAGTCCGAATATGTGGGGCAAAATGAATAAGGCGGGAATTAGTACTAATACTTGCCGCAAGAGCGAAAGAAAGATTGCCGTTTTGGCCATTCCTACCGACTGGAAAAAGCTGGAAGTGACGATCTGAAAACCAACAATCGGAAAAATTGCCATATTGATGCGAAGCGCATTGGCCGCCATGTCGATCAGTTGCTGATTGGAAGTAAATGCTCTGGCAATGGAGTGTGGTATTAGTTGTGCAATAATGAAACCGATCGTCGTGGTTATTGTTCCCGCAATTACCGTTAGCCGGTAGACGTGCATCATCCTGTCGTATAATTTAGCTCCGAAATTGTAGCCGGCTATGGGTTGCATCGCCATGTTGAACCCGAATACAATCATTACAAACAGCATCAGGATCCGGTTGGTGATTCCAAAAGCGCCTACGGCCATGTCGCCTCCGTATGTCATAAAGCTTTTGTTCATAATGATGACAATGAAGCAGGCACAAAGGTTGAGCAGGAAAGGTGACATGCCGATAGAGAAAATATCGCTGATAATCTTCGTCTTCAGTGTAAAGAAACCTTTCCGGAAATGGATGTAATGCAGCGGATTGAAAAAATGTTTCAGTACCCACAAACATCCGACGATCTGTGCTGTAACGGTAGCGGCAGCCGCACCACGGATGCCCCAGTGAAAAACAAATATAAGGAGCGGAGCAAGCGTTAGATTGACTCCCACCGTGAGCAACGACATAACCATCGCTTTTTGGGGATACCCTGAAGATCGGATCATATTATTGAGCCCGAGAAACATGTGATTGAACACATTGCCGGCCAGAATGATTTGCATGAAACAGCGCGCGTATGGAATAGTCTCATCGCTGGCACCGAAAAGGCGTAAGACGGGATCGAGAAAAATCAGCATGCAGATGGTGAACAGCAATCCTATTCCTAAATTCATTATTACGGCATTACCCAAAATTTGTGTCGCTCCGTCTCGGTTTTGCCGACCCAGATAAATCGACATCATAGTTGAGGCTCCTGCTCCGACCAGCGAGCCAAATGCTGCTCCGAGGTTCATAAATGGAAACGTAATGGCCAACCCGGCAATAGCCATCGGGCCAACTCCTTGCCCGATAAATATACTGTCTATAATATTATAGAGAGATGACACAGACATGGCCACTATGGCTGGAACCGAGTATTCGATTAGCAATTTTCTGATTCTTTCGGTACCTAACTGTTGTGGAGCTTCCTGTGTGCTATTCTGCATGTGTTGATCTTTTTCCTAAAAACAAAAAATAGCCATCCTTACCTGTTTTGTGACAAGTTGTTGCTTTTTTGCCTTCAAATTTTGTGCAAAGTTAATCAGTAACCGGGTATTTTCGATGTGGAGCTAGGCTTGTCTGTCTGTTTTTGTCTCTTTTCTTGGAATGCTTGCAAATGAAACTGTTCTAGATTGTTATGGTTTCATGTGAAACTATTACATGCACAATTTTAATGAAAATGTGCTGCTAAAATTATAAAATTGCACATGTTGTGAAAAAATGAGTAATTTTGCCGGGCTAAGATTGATAATTTTTTAATTGAACAGGACTCGGTTGATAAATAGACGAGCCTGTTTCCATTTAATCTACAAACTATGCTGATCAAAAAATCATTTTTTATCTTGTTGTTGATTCTGACAACAAGTTCGGCGTATGCCGGCGGGTTACTTACCAATACCAATCAGAGTGTACATTTTCTTCGGAATCCGGCCCGCGATGCGTCGACTGAGATTGATGCCGTATATACCAATCCGGCAGGTTTAACTTATCTGTCCGATGGGTTTCATTTGTCATTGACCAATCAGAGTGCTTTTCAAACTCGTATCATCACCTCAACCTTTGCCCCTTTTGCGGCTAATGGTGGAAGTGCAACCAAGGAATTCAAAGGGGAAGCTTCGGCCCCCGTTATTCCGAGTTTTCAATTTGCTTACAAGAAAGATCGTTATGTTCTTTCTGCTTCTTTTGCGGTCTCTGGAGGCGGAGGCAAAGCAACGTTCAATCATGGGTTGGCTTCTTTTGAAGCTCCAATCTCTATGATTCCTCTTTCGCTGAAAAGCGCAGGAATTCCCACATCGGCTTATTCCGTAGATGAATTTATGGAAGGGCGTCAGTTTATTTTCGGTTTTCAGTTGAATGGAACTTATAAAATCAGCGATGCTTTTTCCGGAGCTGCAGGCTTGCGGTTGAATATTGTAAATAATAGTTATCTGGGTCATTTGCGTGATATTCAGATTAATCCCACGCATCCGTTGTTGAATCCAACTGGAGCGATGGTGTCGGCTACTACGTTTTTTACCAGTGCTGGTATGACAGCAAGTGCCAAAGCAACAGCCGACAAACAGCTGGATTGTACTCAAACAGGATGGGGTGTTACTCCTGTCATCGGACTGAATTATCATGTCGGTGGATTGAATATTGGGGCAAAATATGAATTTATCACACCCCTGAATATTCAGAATAATACCAAAATTGACGATACAGGACTGTTTGCCGACGGAGTAAACACTCCTAACGATATTCCTGCTTATCTGGCAGTCGGAGCCGAATATCAGTTGTGTAAAAGCTGGAAGGTTTCGGGCGGTTATCACCATTTTTTCGATTCGGATGCTAAAATGGCTAACGATAAACAGAAATATATCAATGGAGGTGTAAACGAGTTTTTATTTGGGTCGGAATATAAAATTGACGATATGTTTTTGGTAAGTGCCGGTGGACAGATTACCCGTACCGGTGTGACTGATGCCTACCAGAGCGATATGAGTTTCAGTCTGAATTCGTACTCGATCGGTTTTGGGGGAGCAATAATCGTTTCTCCGAAAATGCGTCTGAATATCGCCTATTTCTTAACCAATTACGACAAATGGACGAAAGCATCCGCAAATTACAATGGTACCGGTCTGGCCGGAACGGATGTGTTCGACAGGACGAATAAGGTATTCGGGTTAGGACTCGATTATCGGTTTTGATTTTATTTTGCGTAACATATAAGTAAGTGAGAAGGCATGGGCTCGTGACGAGACTGTGCCTTTCGTTTTTGAACTGGGTTGCCTATCTTTGCAGTCGTTTAATCTTTGCATTATGAACTATTCCATACGTTCGGCTCAGGAAACCGATTTTCCTGCTATTTTAAGTATTATCAAAGAGTTGGCTTTATTCGAAAAAGCTCCGGAGAAGGTAACCAATTCGGTCGAACAGATGCTCGAAGAGAGAGATTGTTTTCGCTGTTTTGTGGCAGTGGATGAACATAACGAGGTGTTGGCGATTTCGCTCTATTTCTTTGCCTATTATACATGGGTGGGCAAGTCGCTCTATCTCGACGATCTTTACGTACGCGAACCATTCCGTAAACAGGGTATTGCTTCTTCTTTGTTGAAAAAGATTTTTGAAGTGGCCCGCGAGGAGAACTGCAAGCGGGTGCGCTGGCAGGTGCTCAACTGGAACGTGACTGCTATCAAGTTATACGAAAAATGCGGAGCGACCATCGACAACGAGTGGTCCAACTGCGATTTCGACCGTCAGGGAATTCTGGAATTCAGTTTGTAGTTTCTCGCAAGTTATTTGCACACAGAAAACACCGAATAAGCGGATTGTCACGGGATACTTTGAGAAATAAATTATCGATGTATTTCTGTTTAATCCGTGTCTTCCGTGTGCTCAGATTCCTCAATCCCGGAAGCGTTTGGTGATGTCGCCAAAAGCATCGGTGCGGCGGTCGCGGAAGAAGGGCCACATGCGGCGTACGGTTTCGGTGCGCGAAAGGTCAATGTCGATAATTCTGTTTTCTTCAGCGTCAGAGGCTGCTTGTACCAATATTTCGCCCTGAGGTCCGGCCACAAAACTGCTTCCCCAAAACTGAATACCGTTGGTCACTCCTGACGGATCGGCTTCGTAACCGATGCGATTTACCGAAATGACATGAAGTCCGTTTGCCACGGCATGTGCCCGTTGCGAGATGATCCACGCCTCGCGTTGACGCGCTTTCTCTTCATCGGTATCGGTCGATTCCCAACCGATAGCCGTCGGATAGATCAGCACGTCGGCACCGGCAAGTGCCATCAGTCGGGCGGCTTCGGGGTACCACTGATCCCAGCAGACCAGTACGCCCAGTTTTCCGATTGAGGTTTTAATCGGTTCAAATCCCAAATCTCCCGGGGTAAAATAGAATTTCTCGTAGTAAGCCGGATCGTCGGGAATGTGCATTTTGCGGTATTTCCCGGCAATGGAGCCATCCTTCTCAATCACCACAGCTGTGTTGTGATGCAAGCCCGGAGCTCTTTTTTCAAACAATGAAAGCACGATGACCACACCCAATTCTTTGGCTAAAGCACCGAACTCTTCTGTCGAAGGGCCCGGAATGGTCTCTGCCAGATTGAAATTGGCAGGGTCTTCTACCTGACAAAAATATAGCCCGTTGTGCAACTCCTGCAACACGATCAGCTCCGCTCCCTGACGGGCACAGGCGGTGATGTTGTGTTTCAGTTTTTCGATATTGCCACGGGTATCGGCGCTATTGGCTTGTTGGATAAGAGCTATTTTCATTGGTTACTGATTTGAAAATTTGGGAATTTGAAGATTTGAAAATGGAATCTGAATCAGGCTGTCATTTCTTCATAAATCATTGTGATTGAAATTCAATTTGCTGTAAATTGTAGTCTGGTGTTCTAATCAATAGTTATTCGTATTCGGAAAAATGGAGAGTTATGTTTATTTTGAATTGAAATTCAATTTCCACATCTTTACAGTACCCCTTCCGGAAACTGCATCGTCACACAGTGCAAGGATCCGTGCTGTTTGATCAGCGATCGGCAATCGATGCCGATAATCTCACGGTCGGGGAAAGCTGCCTGCAGTTGAGCTTTGGCTATTTCATCTTTCGTCGAATTGTAAGTCGGCATCAGCACGGCTCCGTTCATGATAAGGAAATTGGCATAGGTTGCCGGTAACCGTTCTTCGTTGAACAGTACGCAATCGGCCATCGGCAGTGGAATGAGGTTGTAGGGTTTGCCTTCCATCGTGCGGAATGCCATCAGTTCCTCTTCCATCAGGCTGAGTTCTTCGTAGTGTTCGTCATTTTGATCGTCGCACTTTACATAGGCAATCGTGTTGGGAGAACAGAGGCGAGCCAGCGTATCCACGTGACTGTCGGTATCGTCGCCGGCCAGATAACCATTTTTCAACCAGAGCATCCGTTTGGCGCCAAACACCATCAGTAGATATTCTTCCAGCTCCTCTTTCGATTTGTGGTCGTTGCGGTTGGGCGAAAGCAGGCACTCTTCGGTGGTGAGGATGGTTCCCTCTCCGTCCGACTCGATACTGCCGCCTTCCAGCACGCATTGCAGCATGTTTTGATAAGCCACCGTCGGTTGAAAGGTATCCGATTCGTAGAGTCGACGGGTGATCTGATTGTCAAAGTTGGCGGCATATTTCATGCCCCAGCCGTTGAAGGTGAAATCGTAGAGATAAGGATCGCCTTCCACCATCACCGTGATAGCTCCGTGGTCGCGTGCCCAGGTGTCGTTGGTCTCTGTTTCGCGGAAAATGATCTGGCTGAAGTCGATGCTGTCGCCCAACTGTTCGCGCACGGCTGCACTATCGCGACAAACGATCAGCAACTTTTCGCGTTTCACAATCTCTTTGGCAAGCGCAACGTAGCATCGGGTTACCTCATCCAGCATGTAATTCCAGTCGGTATCCGCGTGCGGCCAGGTGAGCTGAATGCCACTCTGAGGTGCCCACTCGGCAGGGAGGGTTATGTTGATTGTTTCCAATTTGAAAATTTGAAGATTTGGAAATTTGAGAATGAAATCTGCTTAACGAGCAAATAGCCAGATTGCACTAATAATTTATCATTAATAATTAATAATTGTCTTGTGCGCTGCCTCTTCGGCTTTGGCGCGGGCTTCGTCGGTATCGTTGCCGGTGGCCAACACCACTCCCATGCGGCGATCGGGTTTGCAGAGTGGTTTGCCGAAAAGACGGATCTTGGTATCGGGCACATGCACCGCTTCGGTAATGTCGAAAGTGGGGTTCCATGCCTCTTCGGTCGCTTTGATTACGTGTGTGGCACCGCATTGCAACAGTCGGGTATCGACCGGTAGACCGAGAATAGCCCGAACATGCAGCTCGAATTCCGACATCACCTGCGTGGCCATTGTTACCATACCGGTGTCGTGCGGACGGGGGGATACTTCGCTGAAGATCACCTTGCCGTCTTTTACAAACAGTTCAACGCCGAAAATACCGTAACCTCCCAGTGCGTCGGTCACTTTCAGTGCAACTTGCTCGGCCTGACGAATGGTGTCCGGTTCCATGGCGCAGGGCTGCCAGCTCTCGTGATAGTCGCCGCTGATCTGCACGTGGCCTATCGGAGCGCAGAATTTGGTGCCGAAAGCGGTGCGGACAGTGAGTAGCGTTATTTCATAGTCGAATGTGATAAACTCTTCGATAATCACCCGGCTGCCGATGCCGCGGGCAGCTTCGTGGGCGTAGTTCCATGCCTTGTCGATATCGGCTTCGCTCTTGATGGTACTTTGTCCCTTGCCCGACGACGACATGATGGGCTTCGTTACGCAGGGAATACCAATTTCTTTCACTCCGGCGCGGAATTCTTCGGCGGTGTCGGCAAAGAGATAGTCTGCGGTTGGCAGTTGCAACGTTTCGGCAGCCAGACGGCGGATGCCTTCGCGATCCATCGTGAGACGGGCTGCATGCGCTTTGGGGATTACATGGAAGCCTTCGCTCTCTAATTGTTCCAGCATCACGGTGTCGATGGCTTCTATCTCTGGTACGATCAGCGCCGGAGCTTCGCGTTCGATAACAGCACGCAATGCGTTACCGTTTTTCATATCAATAACATGACAGCGGTGAGCCACCTGCATGGCCGGTGCGTTTTCGTATGAATCTACTGCGATGGTTTCCCCTCCGAGACGTTGCGCCTCAATCACCATTTCCTTGCACAATTCGCCGCTTCCGAGGAAGAGTATGCGGGTGGCACCCTTTTGCAGAGGAGTGCCGATAGATATTGTTGACATAACTAAAATTTTGGACTACAAAAATAACCATTTCCGGCCAACGAATAAAATTGGTAGCGACATATAAATCTCAAATATATTTTGCATTGTCCGATCAAATAAATCGAGATCAGTATGGCGTGTTATCTCTTTTTCGCAGAACCGTACAAGTTCAATTTTCGCAAAAACTATAAGCAGATCTAAATTTATCTTTAACGGCAATAAAAAGAATGAAATATCTTAATTTAAAGCAATATATTTGCAGAAAATTGCTTGTAATAGTGAATTCGCGGGTAACAGTTAGTGCGAAGGAGTTTTGTTAGAACCTTTTTAAGTGGGTAATCGGGTGATAGTTGCAAATTGATTGAATTTATGACAAATATAATGAGGAAAGTCATGATGTGTTGCATAGGAACTTTCCTGTCAATAAACATACAGGCGCAGGAAAAGGGGCATTATCTGTTCTTTAGTGCGGGTATGGGTCCTGAAGCAATTAAGTGCCAGATGAAAAACGGCAATGAAGTTGAGGATGTGGGTTATACGTTGACAGCCGGTTATGACTATTTTTTTTGTCAGAATTGGGGCGTTGAAACAGGATTGGGAATTCAGACTTTTCGTACGCAGATGACTCTTTCCGATATGGCGGGTTATCCGGCTATTGATAAAAGTGGAGCAACTTATGAATACCGGAATTATTTTAATGGATGGCAAGAAAAACAAAATGTCACCTTACTGAGTGTTCCGGTCGGGATACGGTGCCTCTTTCCTTTCTACGATCATTTGGGTGTGACGGCTTCGACCGGTTTGAAACTGCTCCTGCCTTTTTCTACGATGTATACGATTACCGATGGAAGTATTACTACGACGGGGTATTATAATAGTACAAGTGTGGAGCTTATCAATCAACCCCAGAACGGATTTACTACCATCAATCAAGGGCCTTCCGGTAAAATCTCGCTAGGCTTGTCGTATGCTTGTTATGCTGATATTGGTATTGTCTGTCAATTGACTCCGATAGTTAGTATGAATGTCAGTACATATCTCGATTATGGACCGTCAAATTGGATCTCGTCATCAACAAAGCCAGTTTATCAGGTAGATGGGACATATAATGGAATTATGCACTCAGACCGCATCAAAAGCAGCCATTTTCTTAATTATGGAGTGAAATTCGGGTTGTCGTGGTATCTCGGCGATAGATTTTATCGCTGTCATTGTACGAGAGACTGATTCCTATTTTATGTTGGCATGGGCATTTCTTAGCGTTGTGAAATTGTACGGAACTTTTCTCGGGAAATTGAAGTCCGATATTGTAACAGTCCTAAATGATTGACTTAAATTTCCAATTTTTGTGCCTCGAAATCAACTTCATGCTTGAAATTCTCTATCAAGACGATTATTTGATTGTTATCAATAAACCTTGTGGTTTGCTGGTGCACCGCACCTCCATTGCGGAGGAGAACGAAGCATTTGCTTTGCAGCTATTGCGCGATCAGGTAGGGAAAAAACTTTTTCCTGTGCATCGTATCGACCGGCCGACGTCAGGAGTACTCGTTTTTTCCTTCTCGCCGGAGGTGGCACGGCAACTCAACAATCAGTTGATTAACGGTGTGTCGCATAAAAAATATGTGGTTCTGGTGCGGGGATGGTTTTCTCAGGAGATCATCTGCGATCGCCCCGTGAAGAATGATCGGGGTAACCTGCAGGAGGCGCTTACCCGATTCGTTCCGTTAAAACAGTTGGAACTGCCGCTGGAAACCGATCGCTATCCGACAGCTCGCTTCTCCGTGGTGGAGGCATATCCGTTGACCGGGCGCTGGCACCAGATACGCCAGCATCTGGCTCAGTTGCGTCACTACATCATTAACGACCGGGTACATGGCGATGGCAAGCAAAACCGGATTTTTACCGAACAACTGGGCGTTCGCGAGATGTTTCTCCACGCCCGTTCGTTGTGTTTGCAGCATCCTGTTTTGTCAACCGAACTAACCATCGAGGCGCCGTTTCCGGCACATTGGGCTGAATTTGTTGATTAAACCTAATGTAAAGATACACGGCCGTGCATCTTTACTGTTCTGCCAATAATTCGTCTATCAGCGCGTTGAATTCGTGTTGAAACTCCTTGTAGAACAATCCGGTGGCCGGACCATTGAATCCGGTATGGATTTTCCGCACTTTCCCCTTTTTATCGATAAAAATCATGGTGGGATAACTGGTTACTTTTTCCATTTCGGGCAATGCCTTGTCGGTCGCTTCCGAACCTACCTGGCCGCCGAAGAGCAGTTCGTATTCGGTGCCGTAACGTTTTTTCATGCGCAACAGGGCGGCGCGGGCATAATCGAAATCGTCCTTGCGCTCGAAAGCCAGACCGACAACCTCCACGCCCCGGTTTTTGTTGGCCTTATACCACGGAGCCAGATATTTCATTTCGTCCATGCAGTTGGGACACCAGCTTCCGAGGATGGAGAGAATCACCACTTTACCACGGTAACGTTCGTCGGCAAGCGAAATCTTCTTTCCGTCGGTGTTGGGCAGGCTGAAGCTGAGGTTATCCTTGCCCGGTTTCATGTGTGTCTGATTGTAGGGATCGGCCAGTCCGGCTTTGTCGTTTCGGGTACCTTCCAAACGGGTCTTGCCTTTCGCTGTAAAGAAGATGCCTTCAAAATGGTTGCTGTCCCTGAACGAGACCTCCAGCAGGTAGGGACTTTGTCCCGCGAAAGCCGAGAGGTGAGCCCCTGTTTCCGTGTAGGCTCCTTCGAGGTAACGCAGGTCGCCGCTGGGTGTTAGCACCGAACCGGTAATAGTCCCGTTGTCGGTTTGAAAAATGCCTACGTTATGTTCGGCCTCACCTTTCGGATCGATAAAGAGTACGTCCCATTTTCCGTCAAGGCGAACTGTAGTGGGAGATGCTGTCGGTTCAAAGCGTTGTTTATTGTCGAAGCGGGCAGAAAAACGAATTCCTGCATCATTTTTGACATAGTTTTTCAGAAAGCGTCCGCTGAGGGTTCCCTCTTTAACTGCTGCGCGGATCTGAGCGTCGAACGATTCGATGGGGATGATAACCGAATCTCCTTGGAATGAAACGCCATTCAGTACTACCCGTTCTTCTCCATTCATTAGCGTAACTACTGTTGAGTCGGCTCCGTGACGAGAGACCTCAAAAAGGAAAGGGGCCGTGTTCTCTTTCACCGCCAGCGTTCCGCGCCAGATGCCGTCGTGTAGTTTGGGAGTGACAGCGAAAGTTGTGATGGCGCAACTGAGAGCCATGCTGGTTATGATAGATTGAAGTTTGTGCATAAAAATGATTTTTGAATGAAGCTGCAAAGTTACGAGGATTTGGATGAAATTGACAATATAATCCTATTTTCGTACCTTTGCTGTCGAACCTCAACGAGTTATAATGTCTATCGAAATCCGGCGTGATAATGTGTTGCTGTACGGAGACGAGCCTTCGCCTTTCGTGATTAAAAAAGCGGAGGAGATGCGCATGGAGATTGCCGCCGTACCTCACCGTCACAGCTACTATACCGTGCTCTGGTCGTTCAACGAAGCCGGACAGCATTTGGTGGATACACACACTTTCCCGTTTCGCCCACAGACTATCTGGTTTATTGCGCCGGGCGAGGTACATTGCATCGAGCCTCCGCAGCCGCAGGGTGTGATGTTTCTTTTTATCCCGGAGCTGTTTCCTTCGCGTGCTATTGACGAAGGCTTTCTGGCTAAGCTTTCCCTTTTCCGGTCGCACGGACATCCCATTGCTCTTCCGGATGACAACGCTGCCGCTTTGATGAAACATACGGTGGCCATGACCGATGCTTTTTTCTCTACCGATGATTTTCGGATGGAGCGAATAGAAGCTCATCTCAAGCTTTTTCTGCTCGAATGCAACGAATTGCTGGTGATGCAAAGACGTAAACCCGTCAGACACGATACGTTCCAGCACCCGGCCGTGGCGGCTTTCAAAAAAATGGTAAGCGAACGCCTGCACGAATGGCATAAGGTGGACGACTATGCAGGAGCGCTCTGCTTATCGCCGCACTATCTTTCCGAACTGTTCGGACAAGTTGTGGGTCAGTCGCCTAAGGAGTATATCTCGGCTCAAATTACCTCAGAGGCCAAACGGCTGGCTCTTTTTTCCAACCTGTCGGTCAAGGAAATCGGTTTCCGGCTTGGATTTGACGACCCGGCGCGATTCAGCCGTTTCTTCAAGCAACAGACCGGACTTTCGTTTCAGGCTTTCCGCCAATCCATCGTCTGAAACCACCGTTTTGACAATTCTTACCCTGTTTTTGCCATTTCCCGAATGTGTGAAGAGCCATACCTTTGCTGCGATTAAAACATAAAACTATGGAAGCAAAAACAGCGACGGCGGTAATTCAAAAACCACAGGTGGGCAAAATAAGCCTGTTTTCGGCAGGGCACCTTGTCAACGATTTGTATATGAATCAGATTCAGGTGTTGATTCCGTTTTGGGTGCTGGCCGGATTGAGTGTGAGTGAGGGTGGATTTCTGGTGGCGGCATTCACTGTCACCTCTTCGTTGGTACAGCCGCTGTTCGGCATGTTATCCGACCGGAAAAGTTATCGTTGGCTGGTATTTTGCGGTACAGCATGGATGGCGATGTTGCTCAGTCTGATGGGGCTATCGACCAATTATCTGTTACTGCTTTTGCTGGCTTCACTGGCAGGACTCGGCACCGCGGCTTTTCATCCGCAGGCATCGGCCATGGTGGCTTCGTGTAGCGGCAGTAGCAAGTCGTTTTCTCAGGCGGTTTTCATCGCGGCCGGAAACGTGGGCTGGGCGCTTACGCCCTTGCTCTTCGTACCGATGGTGCATCATTTCGGCATGACCATCTCTCCGTTATTTGCTATCCCCGGGTTGGTGATGAGTCTTCTTTTGTGGCGGGCTTCCGGTAGTCGTACCTTTGCAGTCAAAGCGCCGGTAACGCGGACTCCGATATGGCCTGTGCTCCGGGGAAACAGTCGCGAACTGACCACCATTCTGTTGATCGTGGCTTTTCGTTCGTTGACCTATTTTAGTATGATTGCCTTTTTGCCGCTCTACCTTAAACAGCAAAATGTTTCGCTGGTAACCAGTAGCCGTATGGTATCGCTAATGCTTTTTACCGGTTCGATTGGCGGACTGATCGGCGGGTTTATGGCCGACAAATATGGTCGTCGCTGGGTGTTGGTCACTTCTCTTTGTCTGGCTACGCCCCTGTTTGCCCTGTTTTTACTGACACAAGGCTGGTTAAGTATCTTTTTTCTGGCAATAGCCGGTGCCTGTTTGCTGGCAACTTTTTCTGTAACGGTGACTGCAGCCCACAGGGTGATTAAAAACAATGCCGGTTTGGCATCCGGACTTACGCTCGGTTTTGGTACCGGAATCGGTGGACTGGGAGTCGGTTTGATGGGTGTGCTGGCCGATACGGCAGGCATTAACATCACAATCTATTGCCTTGTGGCTTTGCCTTTGATTGCCGGTTTATTGGGATTCAGACTTAAAACAATCGATTAAACCAACACCAAATATGAAGATTACGACACTGATTGAGAATACCAAACCCGAAGGAACTCCGTTTGCTATCGGCCACGGTCTGGGTTTGTACGTGGAAACGAATGGCCTGAAATTGTTATTTGACAACGGTCCCGACGATTCGTTTGTGGAAAATGCTGCTTTGCTTGGCATCGATCTGAAGGAGGTCGATCTTTATGTGCTTTCTCATGCTCATTACGATCACGGTGGCGGGCTGCGTACCTTTCTGTCGATGAACGGCAAAGCAACGGTCTGGCTCTCGGAATTTGCTTCCGATCAATGCTATTCCGTCGGTCGTACTCCCGAACCCCGTTATATCGGTATCGATTCGCAACTGTTTGAAGAGAATAGCCGCCGTCTCCGTTTTGTTGCAAACGAGGTTTGTGTCAACGATTCGATCCGTCTTTTTTCGGTTCACGATTTCAATACTTTCCGCCCCCAGTTCAATTCGTTGCTTTACACGAAACGAAACGGAGAGATGATGCCCGACGATTTTCGTCACGAACTGGTGATGGCGATTACCGAGAGCGGACAGAATACGATTTTCACGGGTTGTGCCCACAGTGGTATTCTCAATATGGTAAGGACGGTGCAGGAAAAGATGCCTGACAACCCCGTTCACGCGGTGGTGGGAGGTTTTCACCTGTTGAATACTGCCACTAAATTACTCGGCGAATTGCCCGAAACTGTCCGAGAATTGGCTCGGGAGTTGAACGAAGCCGGCGTCGACAAAATTCTGACGGGACACTGTACCGGAACGGAAGGCTTTGAACTGTTGAAGGGTATACTGCACAATAAACTTGAAGCTTTGTCGACCGGAAAACGGTTCGAAATATAAGCCGGCCCGAGCTTGTCGCAGACAGTACAGCCCTTTTGAATAACGGAAAAATCGTATCTTTGCGTGAAAAATCAGTAAAAGATGGCGAAAAACCGGATAAAACAGCATGTCTGTCCCAATTGTGGCTACGAATTTGATGAAACCGACAACTTTTGTCCTAACTGCGGGCAGGAGAATCATACGCATAAACTTCCGGTAAGACATTTTGTGATGGAATACCTGGAGAGTGCTTTCCATTTCGACACAAAAATGTTTGTCACGCTACGCGATCTGCTCATCTATCCCGGTCGTATCACTGTCAACTACAACCAGAATAAGCGGGCGCGGTATGTGCCGCCGATGCGACTCTATATTTTTATCAGTTTCATCTTTTTCTTTCTCTTAGCTGTTTTGCCTGGAAATGTGCATGATGATGCCCGGTCGTCCAAAATAGAGCAGAAGATCGGCAAAGAGCCACCTTCACAGATGGGAGTCACTTCCAATATGGATGATGACGATAGTGATGATGTCGTGAATAGAAATTTCTGTCTTCGGAACAATCCCGTTGCTCAAGTACTTTTTGATTCTATTTGCAAAACTCCGAATCCGAATAATGAACTGATTGATAAGTATTTCGTTGCTTCAAAGACGACCATAAACTGGTATAATCATAATTTTAAACGCAATTTATTGAAAATAAGAACCGGACATGCTACGGTTGAGGAATGGGTGCATAAAGTTCAAAAAACAGTTTCTACGTTGATGTTCTTTATGATGCCGCTTTTTGCATTGTTCTTGTGGTTGCTTTTTTGGCGTAGAAAGTTGTATTATACCGAGCATCTGGTTTTTTCTATTCATATCCACTGCATCGTTTTTCTTGTATTGATTTTGTATGCACTAGTGTCAATTTTATTTTCTGTCTCTTTGTGGTGGCCCTTTGTTGTTACATTTATTTATGGCTGGCTATGTGCCCGCAATGTTTATGGTATAGGTTGGCTTAAGACGACAGGCAAAATACTCATGGCCGGCTTTTTTTATGCGGTATCACTTTTGATCATGTTGGTGATTGGAATTGTCATTAGTTTATTCTGAAATTTTATTTTCTTTGCCTGCCGAAATTCATTTTCGTGAGGTAAAACCTGTCCGGATGTTATATAATACCTCTTCTTGAAGCTTCTCCTTATTAGTAAGACGCACATATATAGCTTGTTCCGTTTGTGATTTGTGAATGTCACAAAAAAACAAAACAGAAAATCTTCTGGCCGAAAAAGGCTTATCTTTGCAGCGAAATTTTAAAACTCACCAATTATGGATGATGGTCCGGCGAATAGTACAAAAGTATTAACCTGCGATTAGCAGGAAGGCCGGTTCACGCCTTCCTTCGAAACCGCATAAAGAAGGAGGGTTTCATGACTTCTCTCACAACATTTTATCTCAGCCGGTTGATAGGCTGCGAAATTTACGATGCCCGCGAAAATATTTTGGGTAAAATTGTTGACGTGTACGTACGTGTTTCGGTATTAGCATCCGAAAGCGATGAACCGCAACGTCCGCAAGTGGTTGGATTCAGTGTGAAGATCGACGGTAAGAAAAAAGATGCCGTGCTCAACGACCTACAGATTGTAAAATTCGGTACACGTTACAAAGTGCAATGTCAGACGCTGATTTATGCACTGCCCAATCAGTTTTCAGATGCAATTTTGTTGAAAGATAGCATTCTTGATAAGCAGATTGTCGACATTACGGGTCGAAAACTGGTGCGAGTGAATGATATCCGTATGGTGGCGATTCCGGTCGGAGTTTATGTGGTGGCCGTTGATGTCGGCACCGAGGGACTGCTTCGTCGTATAGGTATCGATCGTGTTATCCGGCAAATTCTCCTGCCATTCAATGGCCGTATTCCCTCCAAGTTTATCCTTTGGGACGATGTGGAAACTATCGACCTGAATACGTTCAGCATTCAGCTTTCTAAATCGCGATCCAAACTCAATACGCTTCACCCTTCCGATTTGGCCGATATTATTGAGGATTTGGGCCGTACATCCAAAACTACGCTCTTCTCTTCTTTGGATGAAGAACAGGCTGCCGATGTGCTCGAAGAACTTGAAGTGAAAGAACAGGTGCATATCATCGAGAGCCTTCCTGTAGAGAAGGCTGCCGACGTGCTTGAAAAGATGCCGGCCAATGAAGCTGCCGACCTGATGGACAACCTGGAAGAGGCAAAAGCCGAACAGTTACTTCATGAAATGGAACCAGAAGTTTCCGAAGAGGTACGCGATTTGCTCGAATATCCCGACAGTACAGTGGGAAGTTTGATGACCTCCGATGTGATTACATTTACTGAAGATCAAACCATCTCGGAGGTGCTCGATTTTATCCGAAAGGAACAGCCTGAGATGGAAACGCTCTATGGGTTATTTGTGTTGAATAAAAAAGAGGTGTTGGTGGGAACGATTACCATGCGTGATTTGCTAATATCCGATCCGGCTGCTCGTTTGGAAGATGTGATGGACGATAACCTGAATTGTGTAAACGACTACGATAAGCTCGATTCACTCTCCGAATTGGTCTCTAAATACAATTTGTTGGCAGTGCCGGTTACCAACGATGATAATGAGCTGGAAGGCATGGTGGTGGTAGACGACATTATTGATGACTTGCTGGGTAAACGTAGAACAACGTAAAACAATTTCAGGGATTTCAGGTTTCAAATTTCAGGTTCTTTTGTATTTATGGCGAACCAGCGATCAATGAAACTACAAATCCGGAGACCTTTGTGATCGAATCAGATTCCTTCATCAAATTTCCAAATCTTCAAATCAGAAGCTCTCATGGTTTTTAAAAAATACAATCAGAATTTATTCAAGAAGGCAGGCCTCTTTCTGGCAGTCCTCGGTCCGGGATTGATTACAGGTAGTGTCGATAACGATGCGGGTGGCATCACGACCTATTCTGTAGCGGGTGCGGTATACGGTTACAACCTGCTTTGGACACTGATTCCGTCGTTTATTGTGCTGGTTGTGATTCAGGAGATGAATGCCCGTATGGGGATTGTTACCGGCAAAGGATTGGCAACATTGATCCGCGAAAACGCAGGGGTAAAAATAACCTTCTTCATTTTTATGGGTTTGCTATTGGCTGACATCGGCAACACAACCACCGAATTTGCCGGAGTGGCCGGCAGTCTGGAGGTATTTGGCGTTAGTAAATATATTTCGGTTCCGCTGGTTGCCGCCATTGTATGGATTTTGGTGGTAAAGGGAACCTACACCATCGCCGAGCGTATTTTTCTAATATTCAGCATCTCTCTACTAACATATGTGGTTTCTGCCCTGTTGGGACATCCGCAATGGGAAATGATCGGACATTCTATGGTTCATCCCCAAATGAAAGCCGATAACGAAACCCTTACTATGGTGTTAGGTATTGTAGGAACAACTATTGCACCCTGGATGCAGTTCTATATGCAGTCGACCGTAATTGAAAAAGGGTTGAAAATCACTCAATACAAATATGTTTTGGCAGACATTATAATCGGTTGTATTGCAACCGTTGTAGTCGCATTTTTTATCATAGTGGCTTGTGCATCAACACTTCATGTTAACAATGTAGTGATTAATGAGGCAAAAGATGCTGCTATGGCGCTAAAGCCTCTTGCCGGAGCATTTGCGTCCCAGTTGTTTGCTTTCGGATTGTTTATTGCCTCTATCTTCTCAGCAACCATTTTGCCACTGGCAACTGCATTTTATGTGTGTGAAGCCTTTGGTTTTGAGGCAGGTATCGATAAGAAGTGGAATGAAGCTCAGGAATTTTATACGCTCTATACGGTGATTTTAATTCTTGCAGCCGGTATTATTCTATGGCCCAATGCTCCATTGATCAGCATTTCTCTTTGGTCTCAGGTTATTAACGCTGTATTGCTCCCGGTTGTGCTTGTTTGTATGATTTTATTGATCAATAAGAAAAAAATAATGGGAGAGCATACTAACAAGCCGATAGTTAATATGATAGGTTGGTTTACAATTGTTGTCCTAATTGTGTTATCATTGATGTTGTTACTGGCTCCTCTGACTAATAATTAAAATCGATTTAATATCCTGTGACATAATTGATAAGGTGTAGTATTTTTTTTTGTGGGTCTTGTTTGTTGAAAAGTTTTTTTGTGATGGTGAATAAAATGCAATTTTCTATTTTATCTTTGTGTTGTTAAGCAAGATGTGAACGATGACCTAAATGGGCATTTATGAGAGTGCAAGCGATAAAGCTTGGTATTGAACGTAGGCTTTGGCCGATATGTAAGCGCGACGTGTTACTACACAAAACAGGACGCTATGAAATCTACAAGAGGAAAAATTACCATTACTATTGCACTGGCTTTAGGAATAATGAGTCTATGTGCATTAATTATCATTTTTGTACTTCCGCTGGATAAACCGGAAGATAAACTGAATTTATTAGTCGGAGCCGGATCAGCAGTAACTATATTTACTGTCTTTTCTGTTTTTGCTATGGTTCAGGAGAATAAGAAATTCAAGAAAACACATTGATACAGAAACCCGGAACAAGGGATACATTCCCCCGTTCCGGGTTCTCTTTATTTCTGATAATCGACATCCATATGGTACGACCATTTGTCGAAATAGAGGTTGTTTTTTTTCCATTCCACTTCTCCTCTTTGAAAATCAACGGGTTCACTGCGCAGATATTCCTTTTTTGGAATAAATGGAACGCTGATGTCGTCGTTGACGATAAGCCGGTATGCATCAATGCCGCTCATGTAAAAGTAACGAAGCTGATGTTTGTTCGTCGGTTGTAATCCAAACGACATGTCGAGAGGAACCCAGCCGACTCCTTCGTAATACACTTCACACCAGTCGTGCAGGTTAACTTTATTGGGATGTAACATCCATCCGCTCTGCCATTTTACCGGGATGCCTTTGTAACGAGCCATGGTTATAAACAAAAGAGTTTGCATGCCACAGTCGCCTCTTCGATGTTGCAATACATATTCAGGAATATTATCCATGGTGGAATACTCCAAAGCTCCCGACCAAATGATATGTGCGTTAATCCATTCGTACAGTTTCTGAACTATTTTCTCCGGATGTTTTTCTTTTCCTACAATTTTATCTGCCAATGACTTGATGTGTGTTGTAAAGAGGATGTGACGTCCTTGTTGTGCTGTATATTGTTGATAGAGGATCGTTTTCTTTTTGTAAGCGGAGATGTTTACTTTGTCGAGATCGAAATATTGAGCGGCTCCGGTATATGAAAATCTGATTCTGAAATCTGTCGGTCTGCCGGCTATTGCTCTCTTTTCCATGTAAATGGATCGATGTCCTGCCGAATCGGGTGAAAGTTGGTATTCTTGCTGCGAGGTTTCCAGTAGCTTGATGTTGTTTTGACGAGCACGGTTTTCTTTGGGGTAGGGCAACCAGCAACGTACGATTTCTCCGGCAGGAACAGCGTCAGGCTTTACGGATACGGAGTAGGTGAGCGTAAACCGAACGGGTGTTGATAATGTTCCAGATTGAGTCGTTTGTGTAATTACTTGTGTCGTGTGTCGTAGGCGAAAAGCGGTGAGTGAGTCAATCGGCGTTGACCTGTGACTGACACTGTCGTTGTATTGATTAAGACGGAGTTTGAGATTGCTTACGGCACGGTTGAAATATCTTTTTTGTCCGTCGATGATTTTATATTCCAGCCAGTCGTTATTTTCCCATGTATTTTTATCAGCCAAGGTGAAAGGTCCTATTTTGGTTCGGATCTGAGCTTCGGCTTTTGGTTCGGAAAGACTGAAATCCAATTGAATACGAGAGGCAATTTCACACAGAGAGTCAATTTGATAATAGCCTGTTTTAATCGGATCTGTGCGTCGTAGTGAATCGTCCAATTGCTGTAAATAACTGAATTGTCCGTGACGGAACAGGCGGTTGGCTCTCGAAAAAATGGTTTTGTTGGCATACATGGAGCTTAAAGCTACCGTTAAAATCAAAGGGGCAATCAAGAATCTCTTATTCATCATCAACATTTATCATCAAATTGAAATAAAACTGGAGGATAATTATCACAAACTGCAAAGTTAAGTGAAATTTTGCAGATAAACGGATGGTGCTGTTGACTGTACGTAAAACAAAGTAAAAAGTGCAACACATTATGATTATTTGCTGCACTTTTTACTTTAAAGAGGTTTCGCTATTCAAGTTCTAATATTAAAGCTGATTTTGGGGGTAAGGTCAGATCTGGAGCCAGAGCATACGTTTTTTCGGTTATTACATCGATGCCTTGTTTGAAATGCTTGAGTGCTTCTGTAAAACGGTTGGTTTTTAAGATCTTCTGAACATCATTGTTATTCAAAATTACCATGATGGTCTCTTTTTTGTTGTAACGGAAATACACATAAATATCATTTTCTGGAACATAATGTAATAGTTTCCCCGTGCGAATTACTTCCTTGCTTTTTCGCCAATTCAACAATTTGGAAGTGAATTCGTAGTAGTTTTTCTGAAATTCAGTTCTCCCTTGTGGGGTAAATGCGTTGATGCTGTCGCCAGTCCATCCACCCGGAAAATCGCGGCGGATGTCGCCATCGCCTTTGTTTTTATCGCCGCTCATCCCGATTTCGGAACCGTAGTAAATTTGAGGAATTCCTCGTGTAGTCATTAGAAAAGAAAGTGCCATTTTGTATTTTGCCAGATCGCCTTTCAGAGTGTTGTTGTATCGTTGGGTGTCGTGATTTTCGGTAAAAATGAAGAGATTGTTGGGGTTCGCAAAGAGATAGTCTTTGGCGATGGTGTTGTACAATCGATTCATTCCTTGCTCGTTCCATCCGTTTCCTTGTTCGTTGAAGCAGGTCGATAAGGCATCGTTCATTACAAAATCCATTGGGGTGGGCAGGTTGGAGTTGTAATGCAGTGAGTTGACGGCATCTTTTTGCCAGAATGCGATGTCTTCCGAGCTATGGAGCCATGTTTCGCCTACTAGATTAAACTGCGGATATTCATCAAGAATGGCCTTTGCCCATTGCGACATCGCGTTGCGATCGTTATACGGATACGTGTCCATGCGGATGCCATCCAGATCGGCAAATTCGATCCACCAGATGTTGTTCTGAATGTAATATGTCCAGAAATAGGGATTGTTCTGGTTCATATCTGGCATGGTGGTGTCAAACCAACCTTCCTGATCCAGTTTTATATCACATTGTGCGGCATGTATATCTTTTGTAGTGACTGCTTTGTGATTGCTTCGGGTAAAGGTAGGCCATTGATGAATCCAGTCGGCCATCGGCAGATCTTTCATCCACCATGCTCCGATTCCACCATGGTTGGAAACCATATCCATAATTATTTTTAACCCTTTTTGATGAGCCGAGGCAATCAGCCTTGCGTAATCGTCGTTGCTGCCGTAGCGAGGATCCACTTTGTAGAAATCGCTGATGGCGTAGCCGTGATAGGTGTATTGGGTGTAATTATTTTCGAGCAAAGGCGTGCTCCAGATGGCAGTTGCTCCCAGTTGCCGGATGTAATCGAGGTGATCCTGAATGCCTTTTATATCCCCGCCATGACGTCCATAGTTTAGGGCGCGATTGACTTTTTCGGGTTGCGAATCTACATTGTCGTTGGATGGATTGCCGTTGGCAAAACGATCGGGCATGAGCAGATAAACTACGTCTGCAGAGGTGAAACTTAGCCTGTTGGCAGAGCCGGGTCTTCGACTTTTGAGTTCGTATGTGTATGAGTCTTCTGTTCTTCCATTCTGCTGGAGTTTGATGTCGAATGTCCCTGCTTGGGCTATTTTAGAGTCGATGGTAAGATCGACAAACAAATAGTTGGAATTTTCCACTTTATTTACTTTGACTATTTTCACTCCCGGATAGTTGATGGAAACCTGATAGGTGGAGATATTTTTTCCGTGAACCAGCAGTTGGAGATTCGGATTTTTCATGCCGATCCACCAGCAGGCCGGTTCTATGCGCTCGATTTGAGCTATCAGTAAAAAAGTGTTACAGGACAGTAGAAATAAAACAAAGAGGAGCTTTTGCATAGCATAGTTAAGGTTATGACTTTGTATGTCAAATTTTTAGAATGCAAAGATAGTCTTTGTTGAACTATTTTCCTTTCTATTGTTGTAAAAAGCAATGTGCATGTTTTGCAAACGTTTCCGGTATTGAAGAGCGGTCAAAACAAAAAAAACCTGCCGCGAGCTTAGCCAGGCAGGTTTTTTTGCGTTATTGAGCGTGATGTTACTCTTTCAATATCGGAATCTGACGCAGAATGCGTTGATCGAGTACCGTTAACGTTTCGGTGGCAACGATTCCGTCAATTTCCTGTATCTGTCCGTTAAGGAGTTCAAGCAGGTGTTCCGGATTCTGCGCGTACATTTTAATCAGGAGTGAGTACGGTCCGAGCGTGTAAGTGCATTCCACAATTTCAGGAATCTCTTCTAACTTGGGAACGACTTCCTTGTACATCGAACCTTTTTCAAGTGTAATTCCAATATACGTACACATGCTGTAACCGAGAGCCCGTGGGTCGACATAATATCCCGAGCCGGTTATCACTTTCATGTCAATCAGCCGTTGCACCCGTTGGTGGATGGCTGCTCGTGATACATCACACTCTTCGGCTACGTCTTTAAACGGAGTCCGGGCGTTTTGCGTGATGATCTCTAATATTTTGCGATCTAGATTGTCTATCTTTTCCATAACATTTAGAAAATAGTTTACAAAGATACGAAAAATATGAAACTTCAAAACTTTTTGCTGACTTTTAACTGATATTCTGCTCAAAAGGAATGAAAATGCTGTTGTTCTTTGACGTATAGTAAGATACGGATGCAGTGTGATGATGCGCGAGAATGTAATTGTAGTGTATAAATAAAACTAAAACTGGTTCGGCTTTTGGCGTGTTGAAGAAAAAAGGAGACAAACGGTATTTATGTGTTTGCAGACGATAATATTTGGATTCCGCATCCCGGTGTATTACTTTTGTTGTTCTTTAATTAAATGACATTTCTATGAAATATATCGGAGCACATGTGAGTGCATCGGGTGGAGTGGAAAACGCACCTGTCAACGCAGCCGAAATTGGGGCAAATGCTTTTGCCCTGTTTACCAAAAATCAGCGTCAATGGGTGTCGCCAGCCCTGTCGACTAAAAGCATTAAAGCGTTCAAAGAGAATTGTGTGAAATTTGGCTATCTACCGGAATATATTCTACCGCACGATAGTTACCTTATTAATTTGGGACATCCCGAGGAGGAGGGATTGGAAAAGTCGCGGACGGCTTTTCTCGACGAGATGCAACGTTGCGAACAGCTCGGATTGAAATTGCTCAATTTTCATCCGGGATCGCATTTGAATAAAATCTCGTTGCAGGATTGTTTGGCACGCATTGCCGAATCCATCAATATTGTGCTGTCCAAAACCCAAGGAGTGATCGCTGTGATCGAAAACACGGCAGGTCAGGGAAGTAATGTAGGCTTTAGCTTTCAACATTTGGCCGATATTATTGCGCAGGTCGATGATAAAACGCGCGTGGGTGTTTGTATCGATACTTGCCATTCTTTCACGGCCGGTTATAATCTGAAAGATCCGGTAGAATACGAAAAGACTTGGATGGAATTTGAAGAGATCGTGGGTTTCGGTTATCTTCGCGGCATTCACCTGAATGATTCGAAGAAAGAGTTAGCCACGCGTGTCGACCGTCACGATAGTGTGGGGAGGGGGTATATCGGAATCGATTTTTTCAAACGCTTTATGGCCGATAAACGGTTCGACAATATTCCGATTATTCTGGAAACTCCTGACGAAACGCTTTGGAAAGAGGAGATTGCCGTGTTGAAAGAATTTGCTGCTGCAGTGGAATAAAAAGTCTTAAAATGTGAGGTCAATGTGCTATTTATCAATGGTGATATGACGAAAAAGAAATAACTTTGCAATGCGAATTTTATAGTTTGTGCGTATCTGTAATTTCCTGCATTTCAATGTTTTGACGATTCATTAAACCATTAGATATATCAAACATGACAACAAAAAACTACAAAGTAGTTACTCCGGCTGAGGCAGTTAAAGTTATCAAGTCGGGCGATCACGTGCACTTGAGCAGTGTGGCTAGTTCTCCCCAGTGTTTAATTAACGCCATGTGTGCTCGTGGCGATGCAGGCGAATTGAAAGATGTGCATATCCATCACTTGCACACCGAAGGCCCTGCTCCTTACACAGAAGCGAAATACGAAGGAGTTTTCCAACACGATGCTTTTTTTGTCGGTTCTAATGTGCGTAAAGCCGTTCAGGCAGGTGTCGCCGACTATATTCCTATCTTTTTGAGTGAAACACAGCGTTTGTATCGTGACGGTTACATTAAATGTAACGTTGCCATGATTCAGGTTTGTCCTCCCGACGAACACGGTTATGTTTCGCTGGGTACTTCGGTCGATGCTACATTAGCTGCCGTTGAAACGGCAGATCACGTGATTGCTGTTGTGAATAAAAATGTTCCCCGTTCTTTCGGTCAGGCAATGATTCCGATGAGTATGATCGATATCTTCGTGGAAGATGATACCCCTCTGGAACCGGCTCACTTTAGCGAACCGAGCGAAGTGGAAAAAGCAATCGGGTTGCATTGTGCCGAACTGATTGAAGACGGCGCTTGCTTGCAAATGGGTATCGGTGCTATTCCTAACGCCGTTTTGGCTCAGCTGGGTAACCATAAAGATTTGGGTATTCATACCGAAATGTTTGCCGACGGTGTGCTTCCATTGGTAGAAAGTGGTGTGATTAACGGGGCTAACAAAGGAATCGACAAAGGTAAAATGGTATCGACCTTCCTGATGGGTTCGCAGAAAGTGTACGACTTTATTCACAACAATCCTCAGGTGTTGATGATGGATGTAGGTTACACTAACGACCCGTTCCTGATTGCAAAGAATCCGAAAACGACCGCTATCAACTCGGCTTTGCAGGTTGACCTTACTGGTCAGGTTTGTGCCGACTCGCTGGGTACTAAGTTCTACTCCGGTGTAGGTGGACAGATCGACTTCGTTTATGGTGCATCGCGTTCCAAAGGTGGTAAGGCTATTATTGCTATGCCTTCGGTGACCAATAAGGGCGTTAGCAAAATTGCTCCGGTATTGGCTCCGGGTGCTGGTGTCGTTACAACGCGTAACCACATGCACTGGTTTGTGACCGAATACGGTGCAGTCAATCTTTATGGTAAAACGTTGCAGGAACGTGCCAAACTGTTGATTAGTGTTGCTCATCCCGATCATCGTGAAGCTCTCGAACAAGCGGCTTTCGAACGCTTCGGGTCGCATTTTCGTTTCGTAAGCAAATAATTCGGATAATATACGTACAAGGGGCAGGAATCGGTCGAAACTGAACCGGTTCCTGCCTTTTATTCATACAGCCAATGCTGTTGCAACTATTCGAAAGAGAAGAGGTAGAATAGTTTTCCTTAAAATTTCTTTTCTATGAATCTGATCGACTTAATCGATTACTTAGGTACGTTTGCCTTTGCTATCAGCGGCATTCGCCTTTCCGCAGCCAAACGGTTCGACTGGTTTGGTGCTTATATTGTGGGTCTGGTGACTGCCATCGGAGGAGGTACTACGCGAGATGTGCTGCTGGGAGTTTCTCCCTTTTGGATGCACCAACCTTCTTACCTGATTGTGACTGGAGTGGCTCTTGTGGTGGTCATTCTTTTCAGTAAGTACCTGGTCAAACTCGAAAATTCCTTCTTTATTTTCGATACCATCGGATTGGGCCTTTTTGTGGTGGTAGGTATCGAACGTACGCTCGATGCACATTTTCCTTTTTGGGTGGCTATCGTGATGGGGATGATTACCGGTTCCATCGGGAGTGTGATTCGGGATATGCTGATTAACGAAACGCCGCTTATCTTCCGCAAAGATATCTATGCATTGGCTTGTGTAGCGGGAGGTATTGTCTTTATGATCTGCTCGTATCTTGGAATGCCTTCGGGAATGACACAGCTGTTTTCAGCCCTGTCTGTAATTATGATCCGCCTTTTGGCCGTTAAATTTCATATCGGGATACCTGTATTGAAAGATACCTTCGACGAGGAGCGGTAGATATTTCCTGTGTAATAATGGCAAAGGCTTTTCAACGAGGAGAGCTTTTGTTGTTTTAAATAGCTGACTTTTTATCTCTGTTTCCAATTTCACCATTGTAGCTTGGAACGTTCCTGCTCCTCTTCCGGGATTTCGGCATAGTATACGTCGCACCTGAAAACATAGAGCAGACATCGGTCCTGTGCCCTTCCGACAAATGTAACAAATTTGACAAGAGAGATAATCATTGATGTTATTAAGGGCAGAACTCTGTTTTAAACAAGCAGTGTCTGATAATTAAATAGCAAATGATAGATTGAAAATGAATTATTGGGAACAAAGTTCTTCACATGAATTGAATGATAACTCTCATTGAATTCACAATGAAACAATTCCTTCTCCAGAAATTTCTTCGTAGTTATATCGTTTCGAGACAGTAATTCTTTATTTATCTCAGTTGAAACATATGCAGGATCATATTCTGGATTTTCAATGAATGCTATTTGACCTTCGAATGGAAGTCGTGTAAACTTATATTCTCTGTTGCAAAATTTTCGTATATCTGAAACATATTCTTTGATACAACTTTGTTTTCGGATTCTTTTACATTCAATTGCAAAATATGGTTGAACAGGGTTGTCTTCAAGAAATCTGTTTATGTTCAGATTGGTAATATAAATGTCTATTTTATCCGGTCTATTTTTTTTGTTAATGACATCAACGTATTGTTCTTCAGATTGTTTAGTAATAATAATTTTGCTCAACTGAGAGTTGTTGATAAGATGCAGATTCATTTTTAGATATTTGTCAACAAGTTCATTTGATAAATAATCTTCAACTTTATAAGTACTTGTTTCTTTTATTTTTAATAAATCGTACTTAGTTCCATCTGCTACCAATAGTTTGTAGTTATCGATGACGTAACATAGAATTGTCTTGATTCTATGTTGAACTATGCTGTGATTTCTTTTTAGATTAAATTGGCGTAAACTATCAGACATTGGCAAGCTCATTTAGTAAGTTTATTTCGTCATCTTCAATCATGGATTTAATTTCAGAAACATCATACCATGCCATTGCCCGATGCCAACATTTATACTCGTTTGGTTTTATGATATAGAAAGAGTCCTGCTCAAAGCCTTTAACGTCTTTCTGGATAAATATTTCTTTCGATATTTTAGAAACAGAACTCGTTTTGGCTATTTTCTCCAATATTTGTTTTTCATCAGTCTTGTCGTTGATCCAAACAATTTTACTCTTTGGTTCTATCTCAGTAAAGACAAAATTAATTGCGATAAAATGATCCAGATGATATATTTCAGCAACAATATATTCGTCAGAGTAGATGGATTCCAATTCGGAAAAGAACACATTCACATAATTAGAAAGAATAGTCTCGTTGTTAGATACTTTACGTGTAATTCTATCTTGTTTGCTCTCCTGAAACTGGTATCTGGATACATTCAGAACGTAATCAATAATATCTTTTTCATACCCATCATTGATTCTATAGGCTTCATTGATAATCTTATTTATGCTCTGCTTAGCCTTGAGATTAATGGGAGGTTCTCCCATTGGCAAGTCCTGTGAATAATGTCTTTTAAGTGGGGATAAGAAATCTTCTACGAGTTGAATTAGAATTTCTTTATTCTTTACTTCAACGTAGGGGAATGATAAAAATTCTTCTTTAAATCGTATTTGAGGACGGGTTGAAACTCCCCAAGCACAAGAAGAAATAAATATATAGTATGTGTAAATATCCGAAATTAAGTATGCATATATTTTATAAATGTCATTAGAGTCTTTTGATGAGATGCCAAAAATTCCTTTTCTAAAAACATAATCTTTTGAAAAGGAAATTACTAAATCAGATTCATCTTTAGCTTGTTCCTTGATTAATATCTGATTGCCTTGATATAGATTTGTTATTCTTCCACTTTTAATATGACAATCTTGAGCTTTTAATTCTTCAGCATTGTCTTTTGTTGTGTAGAAAGGTAATATGTCTTCATTTTCTAAGACTGGTTTGTCTGTAATGGCATTATATTCCTCGTATTCAGATCCTCCTTTTAGGATTCCTGCTCCTTTAGGATGATTCTTTATTGCGTCAATAATTTTATTCTCACAGTCAATTTTCTTTAGTAAAAGAAAATCCAAAGCATTCCCATAAAGAGCTACTTTAAACATCCATGAGTTGTCAATAAAGTAATGTTGTTTAATACGTTTTCTGTCGAACTTTTCTACAACAAGTACTTTATAAAGTTTGGTGAAAATATTTGATTTAACGGAAGTATGCTCAATAAGACTTTCTCTATAATTTCCTGATGTCTTTTTAAAAGTTATTACTAATGCAGGATTACTGATTGTTTTGGATGTCCTTTTACCAGTTGTTTTGTCTGTTTCAGTTTTTCTTCCTTCAAAAATATAGCGGCGAACGGGAGATAAGTCAAAGATATTGATTACGTCCACAGATGTAAGAAATTGTTCTTTGAACTGCTTAGCAGTTGATGATATGTTGTAGAATATCGGACTTGAAACAATCAATGAACAAATGGTTTTTTCGTTTGTAAACTCCCGAACTCTTAATAAAAAGTCCTGCGCAATTTCCATTTCTCCTTTTACTTTCTTGCCATAAATGTTGTTTTCATTTACCCATTCTAAATGTTTGGCGGTTTTATCTTTTTTCCATGGCGGATTTCCTAGTATAAAGTCAAATTCTTGATCTTTTACGATTGTATTTAAAACATGATTTTTATCTGATTCAAAGACATCAGCTTCATAAAGATTTAAATCGCCAAAATGAAACTCATCCATAATGGAACTTGGTTCTTCATAATCTAGTATGGCAATATAAATAGAAAATCTTGCAACTTTTAAAGCCTCCGGATTTATGTCGATTCCCCACAGGTTTTTAGTCGCTATTTCGGATAATCTTTTTTTGGAAAGATGCGATTTCCTAGTCAATACAATCTCTCTTTCGACCATTCTTCTGAATGTTTGAACAAGGAAAATTCCGGATCCAACTGAAGCGTCAAAAACTTTACATTCCGATTTTTCTTCATCAAGAAATCTATCGACCGTTTGTGACAGAATATGTTCTACTAAAAATAGTGGAGTGTAAAATGCAGAATCCAAATTTCTGATTTCCTCGGTAATCAGACTCTCATAAATTCCACTTATCAATTCTACGGGAATAATATTAAAATCAAAAATGTCAAAATAGAAGTCCGGAGTATCATCAAACAATGTAGCGTCTCGTCTATTCTCTTTTTCATCAAAAACATAAGATAAAAAAGTTGCCTGATTTGCACTGATAACGATGTTTTCTTTAAACAACACGCCATTGAATACACGATTAAGCTCTTCAAAGAAAGCATTGAGCCGCACACTGTCTTTAATAAGTTGACTGAAACTAATTCTTTTTTCTACAATCGAATTGCCGGAGATGTATTTAGAATTAATTTGAACATTTCTGTCAATTAAATAGCGAATGAATATTAAACGAAGTATTAAAGTGTTTGCAAAATCACTTGATAATTCAATTTCCAAATTAGCACGTACCGCTTTTATGTTATCAAACAGTTTTTGATTAACTCTTTTCTTATATTCGTTTCGTCCTTTTGATTTGATATAATGTTCTTGAAGGATTGTCCATGTGTTGCCACTTTCAAGATTCCAAAAAGAGAATATTTCTTTTATTGAATCAGATTCTATAGCTAATTCTTCCAACTTTCCCGAATGATCATCTTTGATATTGCGTTCATATGCGAATGCGTTATACACTTTAATGTCTTCGTTTTTTATAACAAACATCAGTGGAGCCTGATCAAATGACCAAACTTGCTTGTGCATCTCCTTTTCTCTATTGAGGTCGAAATTATCGGTAAGATCAAAGAATAAAATAAAAGGGATATTGCTATGTACATACACTGCATCAGGCTTAATTTTAGACAATTTTTTTTTTGTCTCAGTAGGTACAATATCCCATTTGTCATTTTTGTCAGAAAAGATAACCGCGTCATTAGATATTAATTCTAACTCACACAATAAATGATGTAATGGGTTTGTCATCAAGGAGTTTTTTTTAAGCAGTTTGTGTATGCAAATATAGATATTATTTACTCAGAAAGCCATTCTTGAGATTCTTAAAATAGATGACCAATCTTTCTTTTTGCGAAAGCTGCAATTCTATTTGGTTATGGCAGATGTCTTTTTATAGCTAATAGATTGTTTTTGCTTATCTGTCCTTTTTACTTCGCCAATACAATCTTGCCGCAGCAGGCATTCTTCACCGCCTCTATCGTTCCGCCAAGACCCGCCGTGCCGAACTCGATTCCTGCCGAGGCAAGGATGGTCGCTTGGGTCAGGTCGTCTGCTTTCGGGTACGTGTCGAATGCCATCTCCACCCTCTGTGCCGCGATAATGTCTTGTGCCGAAAACCATTCGGTTGTTACGCTGCGCGATGCTCCGCCGGATAGTTTGCCTGCCGATAAGGAATTGTAGTAGTGCTTTTCGGGATAACATACGATGTCGGTGACGATGCCCAGCGTAAAGATCAACCGGAAGTAGGGTAGCTTTTGCACGTTGTAAATATCGTTGACGGTATTGATACGCGGAATCTCTATCGTGAGTTGCAACTTCTCTTTATCGAGAGCAAACTGTAGCGAACTGCGCAATACCGAGTTGAAGGGGAAATTCCGGTTCAGGTTGTAGCCCGCCAGCATTTCGGGACAACGGGTCAGTTGTAGGTAGCGTTCGCCTGTTTCGTGATCCGTATCCAGCGCCATAATCTTTTTACCCAGTCCGTTCCATGTCGGCGATACGTTGAAATCAGCCAGTCGGTACACCTCTCCGCAAGCAGATTTTACTATTTGTGAAAACTTCACACAGCCTGCCCATTCGCTCTGGTGCTTGCGTACCTCGGCAAACTCTTCGCCTACCTTCATCCGTCGCTTGGACGGACCTCCTTTTGTGCGTACAAAGACGGTGTCGCTTCCTTTCATGGTGTAGAACGAAAGTCCGCTGATGCCGCCTGTCATCTGAATTGTGCCTTTTACTCGTGCCATACTTTCGGGTATTAAAATGAATATGTTACGCTAACTCTTTTTATGCGTTTAATCGATTGAATCTCTGTGCAGTCGGAGTGATGCCTTGTTGCTGTTTCGGTCTCCCTATACTTTGTATTCGCTTTGCAAAATAAATAAATATTTTGCAATTAATGAAATGATAAATAGATATCAGATTCATAATTAGAACTGTAATATTATTATGATATTATAGTAATATCTCTGTGATTATACTGTAATAAAAGCGAAGAGACACCGAAGATAGAGCGATGTTGTGCCGAAAGAAAAGCCGTGTTAAGGAATCGGTGGGCTTTTGAAGGAATGCTATTCGACAGACGGTTGCATGTGTCCTTCTTTTACTGCTGTAAAGTGCAAAACCAAAGCTTCCTATTTCGTCGTTCCGAAATAAACCTCTATTTTTGTTTTATAAAAACAGGATTCGGAATGGCAAAGACGGGTAGTATACTGGTGGTGGACGATAATAAGAATGTGCTGAGCGCATTACGCATTCTGCTCGAGAGCTATTTTCAGCAGGTTACGTTGATTACTTCGCCCAATTTGTTGGTGTCGAAGTTGCGCGAGGTGCAGCCCGATGTGGTGCTGCTCGATATGAATTTCTCAGCGGGAATCAATTCGGGCAACGAGGGGTTGTATTGGCTTTCGGAGATCAAAAAGCAGAATGCAGCGCTGCCGGTAGTGCTTTTTACCGCCTATGCCGATATCGAACTGGCTGTGAGAGCGCTGAAAGATGGTGCCAGCGATTTTGTGGTGAAGCCATGGGACAATGCCAAACTGGTAGCTACGCTTCAGGCGGCCATGCAGCAGGGTAATGCTTCTCATAAGGAACAGGACAATTGCAAGGCTGCAGAGCCTGCCGATTCTGACATCTGCTGGGGTCGCTCGACGGCCATGCAGGAGTTGCAAAAACTGGTAAAGAAGGTGGCCAAGACCGATGCCAACGTGTTGATTACCGGTGAAAACGGCACGGGTAAAGAGGTGATTGCGCGGGCGGTGCACGAACTGTCGGCACGCAAGCACAAGGTGATGGTGACCGTGGATATGGGTGCCGTGACCGAAACGCTCTTCGAAAGCGAACTGTTCGGTCATGTGAAGGGGGCTTTTACCGATGCCAAGGCCGACCGGATCGGGAAGTTCGAGGCGGCACAAGGAGGAACTCTCTTTCTTGACGAAATCGGCAACCTGAGTTATCCCCTGCAAGCCAAGCTGCTCCATGTGATTCAGTCGCGACAGATTGTCCGCGTGGGCGACAACCGTCCGGTGCCGGTTGATATACGGCTGATTTGCGCTACCAATCGCAACCTGCAACAGTTAGTGCAGGCGGGCGAGTTTCGCGAAGACCTACTCTATCGTGTCAATACCATCCATATAGAGGTGCCGCCCTTACGCGAACGAAAGGGCGATATTCCGCAATTGGCAACCTTCTTTCTCCGGAAATACGGTGCCCGCTACAACCGCCCCGATCTGCACTTTGCCGACGAAACCATGGAACAGTTGAAAGCCTATGCGTGGCCGGGCAATGTGCGCGAGTTGCAACATGCCATCGAGAAGGCGGTAATTCTCTGCGAAGGCAACGCGTTGCAGCCCGACGATTTCTATATGCGTCCGAACGAGAAGGCAACCCTGCAAACCGAAAAACTGAGCCTGGAAGATGCCGAGAGACTCTTGATTGCCAATGCTATTAAACGAAATAACGGTAACCTTTCGCTGGTTGCGGCCGAACTGGGCATCACCCGCCCGACGCTGTATAGCAAGATAAAGAAATACGAACTATGAACAGTGTACAGTCAACAGTTAACAGTCAACAGTTAACAGTTAAAACTGCCGATAACTGATAACTGATAACCGATAACTGATAACCGAAAGATTATGAGTGATAGTTTGGTGCTGGAGAAGGCGTATGCATTTGCCATCAGAATTGTAGATCTGTACAAGTGTATGATTGAAAAACAAGAGTACGTGTTGTCGAAACAGTTACTGCGTTGTGGTACTTCGGTGGGTGCAAATATTACGGAGGCCAACGGAGCGATTTCGGATGCCGATTTTTCAGCAAAGATGAATATCGCCTACAAAGAAATACTGGAGGCGAAATATTGGCTCTCCCTTATGAAGGATACCGGATATGTAGACCAAAACCAGTTTGATAGTCTGTATGCCGATGCCGACACCATTGCCAAAATATTATTCTCGATACTGAAAACCACAAGAATCAAAAAATAGTGAACAGACTACAGTTACCAGTTAACAGTCAAAACTGCCGATAACTGATAACTGGTAACTGATAACTGATAACTGACAACTGTATATGTTTAAGTCCATTCAATATCGTCTGATTGCTTACACCGCTCTGTTGGTGATGTCGGTAGCTGCATCTGCTGTTTTGGTTGTGCAAAGCAAGATGGTTTGGGCTGCACTGTGCAGTCTGATGGCGGTGGTTTGTCTCCACAACATGTGGCAGTACTACAAGCGGTTCAATCAGAACATCCTTTTTCTGCTCAATGCACTCGATAACGGCGATTACTCGTTTCATTTCTCGGAAAGTAGTATGTCGCGACGCGAGAAAGAGCTGAACGCCATGCTCAATCGCATCAAGGAGATTCTGACCAATGCCCGTAAGGCGGTGATCGAGAATGAGAAGTTTCTTAGTCTGATAGTGGAGAGCGTATCGACCGGTATTGTCATTGTGGACGAACATTGGCATGTACAAACAGTGAACCGTTCTGCGCTCGATCTGTTGGGATTGCCGGTATTTACCCACCTCAATCAACTGTCAGGCGTGAACGAAACCTTCCCGACGCTTTTCAAGGAGATGAAGGCAGGCGATAACCTCCAGATTACCATTCCGAACGAACGGGAAGAGATGCAGGTGAGTCTGCGTATGTCGGAGATTAAGCTGAAGGAGCGAAAGATAAAGATAATTACGCTCAATAATATCGGCAGTGAGTTGGAGACAAAAGAGATGGAGTCGTGGGTGCGGCTTATCCGCGTGATGACGCACGAGATTATGAACTCCATCGCACCCATCACTTCGCTGAGCGAAACGCTGCTTACGCTGCATCATCAGCCGCAGGAAGATAGCGAAAGTGCCGATTCATTGCGCAACAATACCATCGAGGCATTCGAGACCATTCACTCCACTGCCCGTGGATTGCTTTCGTTTGTGGAGTCGTACCGGAAGTTTACGGCAGTGCCCAAGCCCGAAATGCATACGTTCCCCATACGGCATTTGCTCGATAAAGCGGTGCGGCTGGAGGAGCCGGCGATGACACAACGCAATATTTCGTTGATGATAGAAACCGCAAATGAAGATGCAACGATAGTTGCCGACGAGAGACTGATCTTTCAGGTGCTGGTCAACCTGATTAAGAATGCCGTGGAGGCGATACCCGAAACGGGTGGTAAGTTGTTGCTGCGTTACGGCTATCAACCTTCGGGACGGAGCTATATCGAGGTGTGCAACAGCGGGAATCCCATTCCTTCCGATGTATTGCCTCATATCTTTATCCCCTTCTTTACCACCAAGGAAAACGGCAACGGTATTGGTCTCAGCGTGTCGCGCTATATCCTACGCCTACACGGCGGCAAATTGCTTCACTCCACTTCGCCGGAAGGACTAACCGTGTTTACGGTTGTCAGTTGACAGTTGCGTCTAGTAGTATTGTTTTGAGATGAATAGCTATAAAAAAGAGTAAATCAACCTCACGTCGACTTACTCTTTACACGACCTCAAAACCATAAGCTTGTAAATTATTCAAATTTATCAAGTCGAACCTAAACGAATGACAAGGGTTTAGCCGGAAATAAAATGATTTTCATAATTTGCATGCACTGAGTCTTTTTGCCTGCTAATCGTCAATTGATTTCGAATACAACGGAGGTAGCGAACGGCATTTTTGCAGGACAATGAATCACCAGTCCATCAGCATCCTGTTTCCATTGCAATATTCCCTTGTATCCAAGTAGTTTTACTGTCTTGATCTGCTTGTCTAATTTGTCAGAGTTTGCACCTAATGCTTTAATCTTTAGTTTGGTTCCGGATACCGGTACGGTCATGCAAAAGGCATAGAGCGCTCCGTTTTTTCCAACAGTAAAACGGAAATCTTGCGTGTTGAACTTGAAATCGGCATGAAGTTGTTCCAGTTTACCTCCCGGGAGCATTTTCAACTTGCCGTTTACCATCTCTCCTTCTCCGGGGATGCTCCAGGCATGACTTCCGTAAACAGCCTCTCCGTTTCGGCGCATCCATACGCCTACCTCCTTCAACATCTTTATACAACCTTTGTCGAGTGATCCGTCGGGTCGGGGAGCAATGCACAACGCTGCATTTCCGTCACGTGCTATGGCTTCTATAATGTAGTGAATCATCATTCCCGAATCGTACGTGAAGTTCGGGGCATAAAACCAATCACCTACGGGAGCTTCTCCTATCCACGGCTGATCGGTTTTGATATTGGCCGGAATACCGAACTCTTCCGTTGTAACCGTTCCATTGGTTTTGTGACGGAATTTTACGATGCTAAAGGTATTCACTTGTCCACGCCTTTCGAGAGCACGGTTATAGAAATAGGAAATAACATGTTGAGCCGCATCGGCTTTGATGCCGGTACCGGTACCGCTACCACTGAATGGTTGCTGATCCGTGCCATCGGTAAAGATGAAGTCGGGATTGTATTTATCTACGGCATCCATTATGCGTAATGCCCACTGCGTAGCATACCACTTGGCATAATCGATATGATTGGAGAATATTCCCGGACGGGGTGGAGACCAATCGGTATAAGCTGCTTTTGACACCCCTTGGTATTCGCGGAGATTGATTCCGTAGAGCAACCGGGGATCAAGCCCTTCCCACCATTTACCCTTGCCGTCGGCTAGGGTAAGGTTTCCATCATAAGGAATACCGCTCTTATCGCCTGTACTGTCGCTACCGAAGGCGGTTTGCCACCACCACCAGGTGTATTCGTGATGAAAAGTGATACCGAAATGCATGCCGTCGGCACGACACGCTTTGGTCCACTCTCCTATTAAATCACGTTTCGGCCCTATGTTGACCGAATTCCATGGTTGATACTTTGAATTCCACATATCGAAATTATCATGGTGTACACCCTGAATCATCAGGAAGCGGGCACCGGCATCCTGATAAATTTTCGTAAGTTTGGCCGGATTAAGTTTTGTCGGTTTCCAGTCCCGAAGCACCTCTTTATAGCCTACTTCGGATGGATGTCCGTATTTTTTGAGATGATTTTTATTCGCCAATGTGCCTTGCGCATAAAGTCTTCGTGCATACCAGTCGCCACTCTCTCCTGCCGATTGCGGACCGATATGAACCCAAATGCCGAATTTGGCTTCGCGAAGCCAAGCCGGTTCGCCGGGATAATTTTTCTCGATAGATTCCCATGTGGGTTTGAACGGCCCCGATGCCGAAGGAAGATTGCCCAACTTTATTTCAGGAAAGGATGCCTGATTTCCCATCGGTACGCTATTCTCCGCTTTCGGTTGAGGAACCTCCGGGAAAGGCGGGAGTGTGGCCGGTAAAGAGGCCGATTGTGCTACCGAAAGCTGGACATTGAAGCTTATCAAAAGAATTGTTGTCAGAAACAGAGATGTTGTAATTCGTTTCATTGTCGTGTTTGTGTTTAATGATTAGGTAATAGTGTATTAAAATTTACGATTTATTATTCGGAGCGCGTATGTTGATGAGGTAATGATGGACAAAGATATATTCATTCTGTTTTCAAACTATCAACAGGGTTGAAGTTTGCGGCTCGCCAGATTTGCCACGATACCAATCCGACGGAGAGAATCAGTACCGTCCCACCTGCCAGCGCAAATATCCACCAGTCGAGTGTGGTCTTGTAAGCAAAATTTGTCAGCCATTTCTGTAGCAAATAGTATCCCACCGGCACGGCAATAACGAAGGCCACCCCTATCCAGCGGATGTAGCTGAAATTGAGCAGTCGTACTATTTGCCACACAGAAGCTCCGTTGACACGGCGAATGGCAATCTCCCGCGTGCGATTTTTTACCACAAACGAGACGAATACCAGTAGTCCAAGATTGGTGATGAGCAGGCAGAGCAACGAAAAGAGCCGTACCAGCGTTTCTGCATTCAGTTCGTTGTGATACACTCGTCCGTATTCGTCTTTCAAAAAGATGTAGTTGGGCGGATATTCGGGGTTGACCCTCTTCCATGTGTCCAGAAATACCTGCAACGACTTCTGTCGGTTATTGCCGTTCAGCTTTATCATGAAACATTGGGCGTAAAATGCGATTGGAAAGATCAATAGCGGAATGTTTTTCTCAAAGATGGAAGTGTAAGTGAAATCTTCGACTACGCCGCATATTTTGCCCCCCGGAATGTAACTTAATTGATGTCTTTTATCCAATGAAATCGTTTTTCCGATGGCCTCGTCGGGAGACTTGAACCCCAAATTGACCATGGCTTTCCGGTTAATCACATATTCTTCGGAAAGGCCCTGTGGATTGGGTTTCCCAGTTATCGTGTTGAGGATGTAGCTCAGATGCTGCTGTGCCGTATATTTGTCGGGAGGAAGAGGCGACCCGGCCAATAGTTTCAGTCCGAAATAGGGAATAAAATCATCTCCTACTACCAATAAGTTAGTAATAACAGGTGTTTTATTGCCTTCCACGGTCACTTCCAGTGCATCGCGAATGCCTTGGCCCGGGAGCTGCATGGCTGCCGTAACGGCTTCTATTTCGGAGTGCTTTAGCAGTTCGGATTTGAGAATCGGAAAGCGATCTTTTACGGCAGAAGGTTGTTCCTGCAACACGATGGTACAACTGTCCTGACCTCCGATCTGCTTTTGCATGATAAGTGATACTTGCTTGCTGATCCCGCATGTAAGGATGACAATGAGCATAACAACCACATACTGGATGGTAAGCAGGTAACGAATACCGGGCAATGAATGTCCTGACGGGCGGAGCGTGATGGAACTGTTGGTGAAAAGAGTAGTTGATATATTTCTCAGAACCGGCAAGAGCGAAACAATGGTTACGATAATGAAAAAGCCCACCGTCAAAAGCAATTCTTCTCCCACTGAGAGAGTGGTCAGGGGAACATGGAGTAGCGGTGAAAGCAACCAGGCAACCAAGGCTCCGCTGAGGATGGCAACGCCGGTAGAAGCCAACGCCAACAAAAACTCTTCGCGCAAAATGACGGCAGTAGTCGCTCCGTTGAGTCGCAGTAATTGGTAATAGCGTCTGCGCGAAGCAAAAATAAGACCGGCATTCAGCCAGATATTCAAAAAGATGATCAGCGTGAGCAATAGATTGGCGCCTGCCACCAGATAGATGAAATTGATATTCCCATTAGGCTCCATTTCGCAGCTGTAATGGGCTTTCAGATGGATATCGGTAAGTGGCAACAGAATGGCGGTTGCTTTGTCCTCTGTCTTGTTTTCTTTATTGAATATAGCTGTCAGCTTCTGTTCGACAGCTTTCCGATCGGTGTTTTTGTTTTTGAAAACAAGATAAGTATAGGCAAAGTCGGCCTGTTCTTTCTCACGCGGCAAAATCATCTCTGTATGGAAATGCGAATTTTCGGGAAAATCTTTGAAAATTCCACTGATGAACAGGGTCGTATCAGCTATTTTGCGGTTGTTTATAAACTTGAGCGGTTTCCCAAGCGGCGACTCTTTTCCAAACAATCGATGTGCCAGTGCTTCGCTGATTACCACTTTATTCGGCGAGTTAAGAACGCTTTTCCGGTCGCCGGATAGCAGCGGATAGCTGAATGTAGTGAAGAAATTTGCCGAAGCAGAATATACATTATTAAGTACCTCGGGTTTCCCATTGTTCAGGAAAGAGATGCAGTAGTATTTGGATAGTTTCGTAATCTGCTCCAATTCGGGGAGTCGCTTTAGGTAATCATCAATTCCGTTGTCAAACACCCGGCTCTCCACTATCGGTTCCTGACTCCACTTTATCATAAAACGAGCCATCCGATCGGCATTGATGTTGAACCGATCGTAATTCAACTCATGCTTCACATAGGTATACGAAAGCAGTAGGGAGGCAAAAATCAGTGCCTGTCCCAACAGGTTTACCATCCGCAAATAGCGGCTCTTCAATAATCGACGAAAAATAGGCATTTTCAGATATCGGTTATCAGTTATCAGTTACCGGTTACCAGTTATCAGTTACCAGTTATCGGCAGTTTTAACTGTTAACTGTACACTGTAGACTGATAACTGTAGATTGTCTACAGTTTTCCTTCTATTTCCGTCACAATTTCGCCGTCGAAGAGGTTGACAGTGCGGTGTGCAAAGGCGGCATCGTGGTGTGAGTGTGTTACCATCACAATCGTGGTGCCCTCTTTGTTCAGTTCCGAAAGCAATTCCATCACATCTTTCCCGTTCTTGGAGTCGAGGTTACCGGTAGGCTCATCAGCCAGAATCAGTTTGGGATTGGCTACCACTGCACGGGCTATTGCCACACGTTGCTGCTGTCCACCCGATAGTTGATTCGGAAAATGGCTTACCCGATGGCTGATATTCATCCGGCGAAGCGCCTCTTCCACCCGTTGTTTCCGTTCCGACGGCTTCACCTTCAGATAAATCAGCGGTAGCTCCACATTTTCGTAGACGGTCATCTCTTCAATCAGGTTAAAACTCTGAAACACGAATCCGATATTGCCTTTGCGCATTTCGGTACGTTGTTTCTCCTTTAGATGGCCCACTTCTTTGTCGTCGAGATAATATTCGCCCGACGACGGGTTATCGAGCAGTCCCAGAATGTTGAGCAAAGTAGATTTGCCACATCCCGAAGGGCCCATTACGGCGATGAATTCACCATCTGCCACTTCCAATGAGATACCGTTCAATGCTACGGTTTCGATCTCTTCCGTACGGAAGACTTTTTTTAAGTCATTAATCTTAATCATGCTATTATAATTACAGTTATCGGTTATCAGTTATCGACAGTTTTAACTGTTGGCTATTATCCATTCCAAGGCAATTAAAAACCATTTTAAAAAGACAGTAATCCATTCTAAACTAAAAATATCTACTATAAGTAAATAAATATCCATCATTAAGTTGATTATTATTGGTTCCAAGTCAATAGGAATCCATGTTAAGTTGACAATTATCCATTTCCAATCAACAGTTATTCGTTTTAGGTCAACATATATCGTTGTCCGGTAGTTTTCACTGCCAACTGTTACCTGTCTTTATTCTCGTTTAATGGCATCTACCGGATTGGCCGATGCGGCTCTGTAGCTTTGCCAACTGACGGTAATGGCGGTGATAATACATACCAAGAGACCGGCAATGGCAAAAATCCACCAACTAAGTGTCGTTTTGTAGGCAAATTGTTCAAGCCATTTGTGCATGGCAATGTACGCTATCGGACAAGCAATGAGAAATGCGATGCCAATGGATTTCAGCGTGTTTGTATTGAGCATCACAAGGATGTCAGACACTGTAGCTCCATTGATTTTTCGTATGCCTATTGCTTTGGACTGCTGATTGGTTGTGTACATGGTCAACCCGAAAAGACCTATGCTTGCAATAAAAATAGCCAATCCGGTAAATAATAAAAACAAGATTCCGAACGATTGTTCTGCCTTGTATTGCCGGTCGAACTCTTTATCCAGAAAAAAATACTTGAAATGATCTTCCGGATATACTTTATTCCAGGTCTCCTCTATTTGTTTGATAATTTTATTGACATCGGTACCGTTGATTTTGATCGAATAATACCCGATATCGGATATCCACTGGTATCCGTAAAAATATACGATCGGCATAATTTCATGCTGCAATGATTCCTGATGATAATCCTTCACAATTCCGATAATCTGGTATTGCTTGTCGCCCACCAGGATAAACGAACCGACTGCTGCCCCAACATCCCGCAATCCCAGCTGGTGCAAGGCGCTTTCGTTCAGCATAACCCCGTTAGAATTCTCATTTTCCGATTCGGTAAAATTTCTTCCGGCAAGCAGTTTTAGATCGAACGTTTTGATGAAGTCAAAGTCTATGTAAGCATACGCATAGGTTTTTGCCGTGTTGGGCGTATCGTTCAATTTTCGGATATCCTGTCTTTTCCACAAGATTTCTTTGCCCGGCAAAAGAGAGGAGGTGGCAATCGACCGTACTCCCGGAATCTGTTCGATCATTTGCTTGTATGTGTTCAATTGTGGCAATCGTTGCGGTCGGCCTATCTGTGTGGGAGGCGAGAAGGTGACAAGCGTTTGATTGATATTGATTCCCAAATCGCGGGTTTTCATAAAATAAATCTGCTTATAGACCGTGCAAACGGAGATGATCAGAAAGATGGATGCAATGAATTGAACGATCACAAAGAATTTGCGTAAGTCCACCGTTTGGCCGGCTGCGATATGTGTTTTTTTGAATAGTTCGGTCGGGTTGTATTTGGAAAAATAAAAAGCAGGGTATAAGCCGGAAATCGCAATGCCGCACACAACGAATGCACACAATGCTGCAATATATTTGCTCTCTATTGAGGTAATCGAAGCTATGGAACTGACAGAGAGAAAGATGTTTTTTATCAACAGAACGAATAGCAACGCAAGTACGATGCTAATAAAATTCGTAATGAAGGCTTCGATCAGAAATTGCTGTGTCAACTGTATTTTGGAAGCTCCGGCAATCTTTTGGAGCCCTATCGACTTTGCGTAGCCCACCGCCCGGATCAACGTTAGGTTGATAAAATTGATCCATGCGATGCAGATAATAACCAGAGCAATCAGCAGAAGTACCAACACGCTGGTTTTGTTTCCGTTTGTAGTAATTTCATTCTCCAGATGCGAATCGAGATGGATGCCGGTAATCGGCTGCAATGCAAACTCCGCTTTTCCTCCGCTTTTCGTAATCTCTTGCGTGTATGCAGGGGCTATGCGGGCAATCTTCGATTCAATAGAATTTTTCGCTGTTCCTTTGCGAACGAGCACGTATGTGTATTGACCGTTATATCCCCAGCTCCAACTTGTTACCGGCCTGTTGTTGATGTATGCTTTCGGATTCCGAATTACCTCACAGCCTTTGTCATTGTCCCAATTCTGAAAATAATGCGAGTATGTTTGCGATGAAAGCAGCATATCGAAAGGAATGTGCGTGTCGGAGGGTAGGTTACGGAAAACACCCATCACCACAAACCGCCATCCCTGACATACTTTGAACCATTTGCCAACGGCATCGGTAGTCCCGAAGAGGCTTAAAGCTGCCGATTCGGAGATAACTGCCGAATAAAGATCGGAGAGCGGATTGGCTTTGGCCTGATTGATAAAATTCAGTTTGAAGACCGAGAAGAAAGTAGAATCGGCAACAAACATATTGATATCCTGTATCTGTGTCTTTTCGTTATACACGGTAACCACATCCTTAAAGAGTTGTGTGCTGCCCTGAATTTCGGGAATTTTTTCTTTCAGTACCGGAGCCATTCCTCCCAACGTACGGGCACTACTCATAATCCGTTCTCCGTTTTGATATCGGTTGTAGGCAATACGATAAATCCGGTCGGAGTTTTCCCAGTTCTTATCGAAATTATTTTCATACGACACGCGCATCATAATAAATATTGCAGCTGCCAGCCCTACCGACAGCCCTAATATGTTGATGATGGAGACTGTTTTATGTTTCCATAAATTTCTGACAGCAAGTTTCCAGTACGTTTTCATGTGAAGGTATTGTGTTTATCGATTAAAAATGTGTCGTAAAGTTCTTTCGTAAATAGTCAAATAGTCGGGGTGTTTTTTGTGATGTATGTTGGATCGCTGGTTGTCGCTTTATAGCTGTAGAACGAAACGATTACCATATAATAGAAATGGAGACCTCCACGTTTTGAAATTGTGGTTGTAATTGGTCTGAATCAACACTACCGTAAATACGGCAAATGCCACCGATAAGCCCAATATATTCAGGATACTGGAGGTTTTAAATCGTTTCAGAACAAACAAAAAATTACGGATAATTGCTTTCATCTGGTATCTTTCTTTATTTCAATAATAATTTCTGGTTATCACCGAAATTTTCGTATCCCGAAGTAATTACCTTTTCGCCGGGTTGCAGACCGCTCAATACTTCGTAAAATAACGGATTTTGCCGTCCGATGGTGATGTTGCGGCGAGTTGCTGTTTTGCCGTCTTTTGATAGTACGAAAATCCATTGTCCACCGGTGGTTTGGTAAAACGATCCGCGTGGAATTAACGTTGCCTTGGTGGGTTGCCCGAGTTGCAGGTTGATGTAGTAGGTTTGTCCCGCACGAATATTTGCGGGGCGTTCGCCGGCAAACACGAAGTCGGTTTTGAACTGCTTGTCGCGTACTTCGGGATAGACTTTACGCACCCGCAAAGCAAAACCTTTGTCCTGTTGTTCGAAGGAAGCACTTAGTCCTGCACGTACTTTATCGATATAATGCTCGTCAATCAGCGCTTCGATTTTATAGTCGGATAGCACGCTGATTTGCCCGATGCGGCTACCGGCAGCCACCGATTGCCCTATCTCTACTTCGAGAAGCCCAAGTTGTCCCTCTACCGGAGCTTTGATGTTAAGATTGTCTACCCGTTGGCGGACCAATATCAGATTCTTACGCATATTTTGCAAGCTTTCCTCCATCTGTTTCACCTGAATGGAACGATAGATGGAATCTTGCTTCTGTCGTTCGGCCACCAGTTTGCGACTGTTCAGAGCAAATTCGTAATCCTCTTGCGCTTGCAGATAATCTTCTTTCGATACCATTTTGTCACCACTCAGTTGCTTGTATTGTTCGTATTTTCGTTTTTTACGGGCAACATCCATGTCGAGTTGCAGTCGCTCTTTTTTCAGACTGAGGCGTTCCTGTTCCATCGATACCAGGGTATTGCGAAGAAAGTTTTGCTTTTCTGCCAGTTGGGCTTCGCTGTCCAGAATGTTGAGATTGAGCATTGTGTTCTTTAGTTTGACAATCACTTCACCCTGATGTACTTCAGCTCCCTCTTCCACCAATTTATCGGATACCATTCCGCCCTCTATAGCGCTCAACTGAATAGTATTGATCGGTTCAACCTGTCCGCTGACACGTATGTAGTCGTTGAATTGTCCTTGTGTGACGGTTTCCGTAACAAGGGTTTGTTTGTCGACATTCATTTGCCTGGCATGGCTACCGAATATCAACCATATAATCAGTAAAAACAGACCGGCTCCCCCTCCAATATAGGGGAGATGCTTCTTTTTAATACCTTTTTTCTTTTCGAGTATAATATCCATAATGTGTCAGTTTACAGTCAACAGTTTACAATTAATAATTCATCATTCTCAATTGAATGACTTTCCTTTGTAATACTCTAGCAAACGGTGTTTTAGCTGGTATTTCAGATTGGCATACAGTTCCTCCACTTGTGCTTGTAACAACCGGTTGGCACTGGTGCTCAATTCCAGAGCACTAATCATTCCCATGTTGTATTTTTTTACATTGAGCCGGTGTGCTGTTTCCATCGATTCCCGTTGTTTTTGAGCATGCAGATATTCTTCTGCCGTTCCGTGTGCATCGGCCACCGTCTGTTCGATATCGCTGTAAAGTGACCGGAGGGTGTCGTTGTAGTCGCTTTGTGCAATTTTTAGTTGCTGCTTACTGCGTTGAAATTCGGCAGAACGTGAGAACCCGGAGAAAAGAGGCACGGATAGCGAAAGTCCGAAATAGGAGCTCTGATTGTCATTGAATTGTTGTTTGAAAGGGGTGTATGACGATCCGTTCATCAACCGGGTAAAGTAGGTGCCGTATCCGCCGTATAGGGAAAGTGTCGGGAACAAGTGTCCTCTCGCCACACCGACTGCCATTTGCGATGCCTTGAGCGATTTTTGTGCGGTAAGTGCTTTGGGTGAGAAGCTTAACGCCTGTTCGTAAATGGTTAACGGATTCTCTTTTGTAGAATCGACCAGCATTAACGAGTCGTAACCGGCAATCGCAAATGTTTGATTGATAGGATAATTCATCTTTGCCTGCAGTTTGATTTGTTCCTGCTCCAGTAGATTCTGTTGTTTGACAAGTAAATACCTGTTTTGAGATGCTTGCGCCTCCATTTCGGCCATATCGGGAGTCGATTTCAGTCCCAGTTCTTCCATCTTTTTGGCCTTTTTCAGATTGCCCAGGCTCTCTTCCAGTTGCAGATTGGCCAAGCGAACTGTTCCCTGATAATACTGAACGTTGAAAAACAGCTCCATGGTTTCGTAGGCCAACATCTCTTTCAATTGGCGGAGTTGTTCTTCTCCTTTCAAGCGGTTCATCCGTTCCATACGGGTTTTGGTTATTTGCGAAAAACCATCGAAGAGGGTGACTGACGAGTAGATCTGGTATTCGTTGTAAAATGTATTGGTATTGACATACTGATAGGTATCTTTGTCCAATACGCGTCCGAACGAGAACGAACCATCTGCCGAAGCTTTAAGAGATGGCAACAGTCCTCCGATCGCTTCTTTGTAGTTTTGTTTGTAAATTGCTATTTGAGCTTCCTGTTTTTTCTTGTCGTTGCTGTGCTCTACGGCATAATGAATACAGTCGGAGAGCGTCCAGCTCTTTTCTTGTGCATACACAAAGGAGAGAATAAAGCAAAAAGCGATTAGTAAGCAGGGTTTCTTCATTCTTTTGAACCTAAATTTTAGGAATACTATCTCTAAAATTGTGCCAAAAAAGAATATACTTTGAATAATAGCTTTTTATGAAAAATGAGATTGGGAGAATGTGTAAAAATACTTTACAGTCGATGCAAATTTTTTTACACAAAAGAGAAGTTATCTATTTCAATCCTGGCTCGGTAATGGGAGTGCGGTTGAATATCCGAAAGGGCAAGATAGCCCTTTGCGATGCGTCCGTCGGCAACATGTAGGGGGTGGTCGGATTGACGTTGCAGATGGTCTTGCCATAATTCTCCGGCAGTAGGATAGTGGTCGATATAAAAGTGTCCAGTGGCGGATGAATTCACAAAGCGATCGAAGAAAATACGTGCTACACAACCCATGGTCATGCGTAGGTTGATTTCAACGCAAGGATGGAACTTTCGTTGTCCGTCTTCTTCGTACACAAACATATCGACGCCCAGCATTCCTGCGTAATGTGGGGCAATTTCGGAAGCGATAAACTCGTGCAAACAGTTTTGAATGAAGCGTAAAAGGGTGGTTTCAATGCCTGCATCGTTGATCTTTTGAACGATGCCACGGTCACTCAAAAGGAAATTACTGCGGTAAATTCCCTTCTCGGTCTTAAACAGTGAGTACCCGGCAAAGGCAGTTATGCCGTTGCTGCATTTAAACTCCATTGCAAAATCAAGCTTGTTGTCGTAAATCCTTTCAGCAAGGATGCTTCCCTGTTTATTGATGATATTGCGGCACCATCCGCGATGACTGTCGGTCATTTTGTCGCGTACCCAACAGAGTCCTTTGCCACTTCCCGACCAGGGAGCTTTGAAGATCACGCGTGCATATTTTGCAGCATAATTTTCTACTGCGTCTATTGAAGTTAGCTCCTGCGCGGACTGTGGTAGGGGTGCATTAGTAAACTGATGGGTTCGGATAAAATCTAATGCCTTGATGGCCATGTTTCGATGAGATAATTGCCTGATGGTGCTCAATTGCAGTTCGCTTGGTAAAAGATCAGGATCGGCACCCGACAGTGTCAGTCGTTTATAAGCGGCAGTATCCCAGCCCCAGGATATCAGAGAGGTGATTTGTGAAAAATCGGGAGTTGTACTCAGACTGGATTCTGCAATTTGTGGAAAGAGTGTTCGGATCGCGCCAAACCATTGATCCTCTGGTGAAGGAGTCCACACAACACTGCTGGTTGGAGCATACCACAATGGCAGACAAGCCAAATCGTGAGCCAGTCTCTTCGCTTGCTGCGGAGCATTGAAATTCCGATCATTGTTGGCCAATGCCAAGTCGTGTTCGGGGTTGAAAAAATAGAGCGTCTGATCCATGCTGCAAACTTAAGGCTAATCTGATGAAAATGCAATATTAACATATTTAAGCGTTGAATAAAGATTTGTGAATTTTAGTGATGAAAATTATTTGCATTCTATTAAAAAAAGAGATAAAAATTTTGTTCATTCATAAATTCGATATACCTTTGACAACGATTTTGTTTTCAAGATGACAAATAGACATCAATCATTGATCGATAGCTTTGAGAAAAAACTACGCAAGCTGTTGCAATTACATGCCGATGAAAGAGCTAAAAATCAGCAATTAACCGAGCAGTTGCAGCAGAAAGAAGAGGATTTGATGCAAGCGCATAAAGTTATTCTTGAATTACGTTCCGATTATGAGAATCTGAAGCTGGCGCAAACGTTTACCGGCGGTAGCGAAACAGAACGAGAACTGGCTCACAAACGAATCTCACAATTGGTGCGGGAAATTGACAAATGTATTGATTTGCTGAATCAATAAAGCAAATGAACGACGAATTATTTACCATAAATGTCAATTTGGCAGGGCATCGTTTTCCGTTGACAATCAACAGGCAAGATGAACAGCTTTATCGCAATGCTGCCAAAAATCTGAAAGAAAAGATAGACTCTTATCGGGAAAGACATGCTCAATTACCTTACGAATCGGTGCTTGTTATGTCTGCCTACCATTTTGCAATTGAGGCCGAAAAGCTGAAGTACAGAGAAAATGTAGGTCCGGTGGTTGAGAAAATGGAGTTGTTGAATACGGAGTTGGATAAATATTTGAATGAACTTCAATAGGTTCGTCAATACTTTTGAGAAAACAATATTCCCGCATTGCTCGTGCCACAAAAGGCAGTGAGTCAATGCGTTTTTTATATTTAATACCTAAATAATCCTATGAGTCCAATATTGTTAGTCGTCCTGACCATTATTATTACTGCGGCAGCCACTTGGGTTGTCGTACGTTTTGTCTTGAATGGCCGGTCGCAAAAAATCCTGAAAGATGCTGAGGCCGAGGCTGAAGTGTTGAAAAAAAACAAATTGCTTGAAGCCAAAGAACAATTTGTTTCAATGAAATCGGAATACGAGAAAGAAGTTGCTTCACGTAATTCTAAAATGCAGCAAGCCGAAGTTCGTATTCAGCAACGAGAAATGACCCTGAATCAGAAGCAAGGTGAATTGCAGCGTAAGAACACCGAAGTAGATGCGATTAAAGAAAATCTTGAATCGCAAATCGAACTGGTGGACAAGAAGAAAAAAGAGTTGGAGACGCTTCATCGAAAAGAGTTGGAACAACTCGAAACTATTTCGGGTCTGTCGGCCGAAGAGGCGAAAGATAAGCTGATCGAATCGTTGAAGGATGAGGCTAAAACGGGTGCTATGTCCTACATCAACGAGATTATGGAAGAGGCCAAAATGAATGCCAATAAAGAGGCCAAACGTATTATCATTCAAACGATACAACGTGTTGCTACGGAAGCTGCTATCGAGAATTCGGTAACGGTATTTAATATCGAATCGGACGAAATTAAAGGACGCATCATCGGTCGCGAAGGCCGTAATATTCGTGCTTTGGAAGCTGCTACCGGCGTTGAAATCATTGTTGATGATACTCCAGAGGCAATTGTTCTTTCTGCATTTGATCCTGTTCGCCGTGAAATTGCCCGTCTGGCATTGCATCAGTTAGTTTCCGACGGTCGTATTCACCCTGCCCGTATCGAAGAGGTCGTGACCAAAGTGAAAAAGCAGGTAGAAGAAGAAATTATAGAAACCGGTAAGCGAACCACTATCGATTTGGGTATCCATGGACTGCATCCGGAATTGATCCGCATGATCGGTAAAATGAAATACCGTTCGTCGTACGGACAAAATCTGTTGCAACATGCCCGCGAAACTGCCAATCTCTGTTCGGTAATGGCTGCCGAGCTCGGTCTGAACCCTAAAAAAGCAAAACGTGCCGGTCTGTTACACGATATTGGGAAAGTGCCCGATGACGAACCGGAATTGCCACATGCCTTGTTGGGTATGAAACTGGCAGAGCAATATAAGGAAAAGCCTGATATTTGCAATGCTATTGGATCGCACCACGAAGAGACCGAAATGACCAGCTTGCTGGCTCCGATCGTTCAGGTGTGCGATGCAATCTCAGGCGCTCGTCCCGGCGCACGCCGCGAAATTGTGGAAGCCTATATCAAACGTTTGAACGACCTCGAAAATCTGGCTCTGTCGTATCCCGGCGTTCAGAAGACTTATGCCATCCAAGCAGGTCGCGAACTGCGCGTGATTGTGGGTGCCGACAAGGTGGATGATAAATCGGTAGAGACACTTTCGTTTGATATCGCCAAGAAGATTCAGGACGAGATGACTTATCCGGGTCAGGTGAAGATTACAGTTATCCGCGAAACCCGTTCCGTAAGCTACGCGAAATAGCATATTGCCAATAAACAATTAGGAATGAGTAGATGAAAGTCTGCTCATTTTTTTGTGTAATATTGGGAAAGTGCAAGCAATTTATGGATGATATAAATGCGGTAAAAATGTCGTATCTTTGCACCAGAATAAGAAGTGGTTCAGGGTGCATAGAGTGCTGTGTGGTTCTGAATTATTTTGAATTGACTTTTGCTTGTTTATCAAACGGAAAGATTCTAAATTAGGGGTCGCTTGGTTTTGACAGCGGGTAGAAGAGGTATGTAAGCATGCCGAGCCCTGGGATGTCGGCTCGTAAATCTCGATGCTCAAAATTATAACTGGCGAAAATAACTACGCTCTTGCTGCTTAATCGAAGTATAGTAGATTGAAGCTTTATCCCGGCGATAGTGCCGGGACGAGACATCTCCCAAATGCCGTGGTCTCGAGGCTCTTTGATCAGGAGGTGCAGCTAAATCGGGAATGGTCGGACGTAGCCTCGTGCGTGCGATGAGATTCAGAGGATAAGGTAACGGTTGGTGGCTTCGGTCTTGCCGGTACACGAAAAACGAAGGCGAAGATAAGCATGTAGAAAGCGTATTGCTTCCTCGTTTGGACGCGGGTTCGACTCCCGCCGGCTCCACGAAATAGCAGGTAATCTATTTTTCAATCCTCGGTAGTATGGTTAAATATACTATCGGGGATTGTTGTTTATTGACAAAATTATATTTGGTAATATTATATTTGCAGACAGGAGTAGTTAAATTACATTTGATGCGGATTATTTTGGTCAAAATGTTTTGTGGATAATCAAATGTGTCGTATTTTTGATCTCAGAGAAAGGGAAACGTTCTGTCGTTCGAGCGTGATCCTATACGTTTGAAAGAGAAAAAATCATGTTTTTATAAACTTAAATTTATTCTCGTGAACGACGATTGTTTGTTGGACATTACGTCCATTCTTACCTAAAGAGAGTTTTGCGCTGGTGTCGAATCGATCCAGTATGGCAGTTGAAGTGTTTCACTGTTCAGCAATATTAGCTTTTTTGATTCAGTCTTCTGAAGAGAAATCTTTATTCCCCTATTTTTTTTAATACCACAGTCTGCAAAATTGTTTGTATGTAGCATTGGCAACTCAAGTCGATCAGAGATGCAATTATGTAGTCTGCTAATGAGTATGAATGCTCTCCGGTAAAGAGGCATTTACTTCTATTCTAAGAGAAAGAAATCGGTAGCTCAAATGATTTTTCAAATGATCATTCGTTTGAAGATATTGTTTGGTGCGGTTACGTTATTACCAATCTAGAGATTAAAAAATCAATTGAATTATTTTTTGTTTTGAAATGCGAGAGGGTCTGCAGGGATCCCGGGATGTTTTTACAACCAAAAGGTATCCTCGACTCATTTCTACATTTTGTATTGTGATAGTGAGATTGGAAAATATATGGCTGTGTAGCCATATAGAGTTGATTTGTGATTTTTATTTAGAATAGTAACGTAGTGTAAATGCAACGCCAACTAACCATAATTCTTTTTGTCTGCTGTGTCGTTCTGGTAAGAGCGGCAAGCATTCCTATTGCTATATTGTCACCTGATTTTGGTGCTTCGTATCGTCCGTATTGGTCATTGAATGGGGCAAGTACCATTGTGAATGATAAATTGCAGTTGACGGATGATGTGACGAATCAATCAGGAACCGCGTTCTGGACCGGAACGGTTTGTAATTCCAATGGATTTAAGTTTAGCGCATTTTTCTCTTTTACGATTACACATAGTGGTTCTGGGTCTTATGCCGATGGGCTGGCCTTTATTATCCAACAATATGCCAATAGTTGGGGCGCATCTGGAGGTGGCTTGGGTTATGAGGGATTGCCGGGTAAGTCGATTGCGATAGAGTATGATACATATAAAAATTCAGAGTATGGTGATCCGGATATAAATCATATTGCGATAGATTTTGGGGGGAGTGTAAAACATCCAGATAATACATATTATGCAAAGTCGTCAGTGTTAACTGGTGCGGGGGTAAACTTAACGGCTGGAAAAACATTTTATTCGTGGATTGATTACGACGGGTCAAAATTGCAAGTGCGTATCAGCACGACCACAACGCGTCCTGCCACTCCCGTTTTAAGTTATACCTATGATCTGGCCTCCTATTTTGATGGAGCCAATGTCTATTATGGTTTTGGTGGCGCAACAGGGGCGTCGATGGAGAAAAATATCATTAATAGTGCGTATATCAATAATGACTATACCCCAATTGATTTTTTGTCGAATACGTATACACAAAAAACACCTTCCGTTTCTACTACTAACGCTTCGATCTGCCGTGGCGACAGTTACACCTTTAACGGCACGACCTATACCACTGCTGGAACTTACGCGGCACAATTGACAAACGCAGTAGGTTGCGACAGTACCGCTACATTGCAATTGACTGTTCGTGAGCCGAGCAGTTCTACCACTAATGCTTCGATTTGTCGTGGTGAAAGTTATAGCTTTAACGGAACAACCTATACTGCTGCCGGAACGTATCAGGCACATGGCACATTTGACAAACGCAGTTGGTTGCGACAGTACCGCAACGTTGCACTTAACGGTCAGAGAACCGAGCAGTTCTACTACCAATGCTTCAATTTGCCGTGGCGAAAGTTATGTTTTTAACGGCACGATCTACACCACCGCCGGAACCTATGCAGCACATTTGGTTAATGCCGTTGGTTGCGACAGTACCGCAACGTTGGTTTTGACAGTAAAAGAGCCGAGCAGTTCTACTACTAATAATGCTTCGATTTGTCTTGGTGAAAGTTATAGCTTTAACGGCACAACCTATACTGCTGCCGGAACGTATCAGGCACATTTGACAAACGCAGTAGGTTGCGAC
>JAFNAS010000012.1 GCA_017860295.1 Bacteroidota bacterium
GCCCAACTACGCCGATGGTACTGCACACAATGTGGGAGAGTAGGTAACCGCCACTTTTTTGAAACGCCCTTACAACTTTATCGTTGTAAGGGCGTTTTTGCTTTTAAACGTTTGTTGACTGAAGAATGGTATTCATGGATTTGAATATTCCGGGATCATCAACAAAACTTCGTTGTTGCTATGAGTCATTCGTGCTATCTTTGAGAAAATTTTCGTGATGGTAACAGGTCTAGTCGTTTTGTTGGGTTTATATGTTTTGTTTTTATGCGGTTGTGTGCATGTGTGGCATAAACATGGCATTGAGAAAACAGAGGCTGACCTGAATGTTGACATTTCGGTAATCGTTTGTGCAAGCAACGAGGAAGAAACGATCGGAGTTTTGTTGGATGAACTTATGCTGCAAATCTGTAGGGCGAAAGAAATTATTGTTGTAGACGATGGATCGGTTGACCGGACTGCCGAAATTGTAGCCTCTTTTCCAACGGTAAAATTGATCCGAACATCGGGAATAGGTAAGAAAAGAGCGCTTAAACTTGGGGTGGAAGCTGCGACATGCGATTTGATCGCTTGTACTGATGCTGATTGCAGTGTGTCCCCAACATGGCTGCAAGCCATCGCCTCCAGCTTTGCTACGTATAACCCTTCTCTGATTATAGCCCCGGTTTGCATGACCGCTGATCATACTTGCTGGCAGCAACTGCAAGCGGTAGAGTTTCTCTCTTTGGCCGCAGTTACTACAGGGTCGGCTTTGCTGGACCATCCGACGATGTGTAATGGCGCAAATTTGGCTTTCAGGAGAGAGGTTTGGTTGCAGTCTTTTGGCGATTTGAAAATGGAAGAGCCTTCAGGAGATGATATGTTTTTTATGATGTATTGTAAAAAACAGGGTGAGTCGATCCGGTATCTGAAATCACCCGAGGCAATGGTTACGATCAAGCCCAATGAGACGCTTTCACAATTCGTCAACCAGAGGCGACGATGGATATCCAAGAGTAAATCGTACAATGATATCGAAACTATTGTTCTGGCATTGATAACATTTTTGGTAACTTTGGCCCCGGTTTTCCTGATGGTCACGGGACATTTGTTGCCCGGTTTGTTGTTTTGGTGTGCCAAAACAGTGGCAGATACCTGGTTCGTGGGGTGTTTCTCCTCTTTTTTTAATACACAACCGCGAATGACAATAGTTCTTCTGTTAGCGGTAATTTATCCGTTTTATGTCTGTTATGTTGCCGTTTCAGGCCTCTTTTGCAAGGTTCATTGGAAATAATCAAATACAAAAATAGAATAGTAATGATACAGGAAGTAAAGCAGGTGGTAGAAGTCCTGCGTAAGGGTGGAGTTGTGTTGTATCCGACGGATACGGTTTGGGGGCTGGGTTGCGATGCAACAAACGAAGAGGCTGTGAAGCGGATTTACGAAATAAAACAACGGGCCGACAATAAGGCGATGTTGGTGTTGCTGGATAGTACGGCTAAGCTGCAGGGATATGTGGCCGATATTCCTGATTTGGCTTATGACTTGATTGAAATGAGTGTCAAACCATTGACTATTATCTATCCTCAGGGAAAAAATCTGGCAGCAAACCTTTTGGGTGAGGATGGAAGTATCGGTATTCGTGTATCCAACGAAGAATTTTCCAAGAAGGTTTGCGAAATGCTGCGCCGTCCGATTGTATCCACTTCGGCCAATATCAGCGGAGAACCTACGCCCCGTAATTTTGTGCAAATTTCTCAAACAATTATTGATGCCGTCGATTATGTGGTACAATACCGCCAGGATGATCTGTCGGAACCGGCTCCCTCTTCTATTATCAAACTGGGGCCCGGAAGCTTAGTGAAAGTAATCAGAGAATGAGATTAATCTTTTGAACTATCGAACAATATTTCTACTTTTGCAGTAGATAATTAAGGCAACCTTGAGAGGATTGCCTTGTTTGTAAGTCTCAAAATATCAATATTATAGTAAAATGGCAGAACGGAAAAAAGTATTTATTTATGGTGCATTGGGGATACTTATACTGGGTATGGCAGCCGCACTTATCTTTTTTGTCAAAAAATCGGCGGATAAGGATACTGAAATGAAGGGAATGGTGGCTCAGATGACGTATGAGAAAAGCCAGCTACAGCAAGAATACGAAGATTTTTCCAAATCGACAGACGGTCTGCAATTTAAGACGACGAACGATTCGTTATCTCATCAGATTGTGAAGCAAAAACAACGTATTCAATCGTTGATGGAAGAGTTGAAAACCGTAAAAGTGACTGACGTACAGAAGATAAATCAGTTGAAACAAGAACTGGCAACGGTGCGTAAAGTATTGCGCCAATACGTAATTATGGTCGATTCGCTCAATCGGCAAAATCAGGCTCTGACGGCAGAAAACCAAGAGGTAAAGCAAAAATATACGCAGGTATCGCTACATGCAGAGCAGCTTTCGAAAGAGAAGAGCTCGCTTCAGGAGAAGGTGATCCGTGCTGCACGATTAGATATAAAAGCGATGAGCGTGGAGACGTTGACCGATCGTAATAAACGCACTGACAGGGTCAACAAAACATCGATGATTCGGATCAATTTTACCATTGCCAAGAATGTAACGGCTGCACCCGGCAATAAACATGTTTATGCGCGGATTATGACACCCGATAATGAAGTTCTCTCCAAAGGGGATGTATTCCCTTATGAGAATCGTCAAATTCAGTATTCGTGCAAGAAAAGTGTTGAATATCAGGGAGAAGACCTTTCGGATGTGTTGTATTGGAAGGTAAACGAACTGCTATTTCCGGGTTCGTATCGCGTAGATCTATTTGCCGATGGTAATCTGATCGGTCAGGCCAGTTTCCGTTTGGCAAAATAATAAATCAACTGGCCTATGCAGCCGGTTCTCAAAGAGTATAAAACGTTCCTGCAGCTCGAAAAGTCGCTGTCTTCCAATACGGTGGCTGCCTATTTGAGCGATATTGAGAAACTGCTTGTTTTTCTTTCGGATGCGCACGTCGATTTTTTGCAGGTTACTATTGCACACTTGCAGGATTTTCTGATCGATTTAGCCGATTTGGGGATTTCTCCCCGTTCCCAAGCTCGTATTGTGTCGGGAATCAAATCGTTTTACGGCTTCCTGATGCTTACCAATAAGCTGGAGGAAGATCCTACGGAGCTGCTCGAATTGCCCAAAATAGGGCTTCATTTGCCCGAAGTGCTTTCTGTTGAAGAGATCAATGCCATTGTCGATGTAATTGATTTGTCGACTCCCGAAGGGCAACGCAACCGGGCCATGATTGAGATGATGTACGGATCAGGACTGCGGGTCTCGGAGCTGATCGATGTGAAACTGTCGAATATCGATCTGGAACATTCGTTTATGAAAGTAGACGGGAAGGGGAGTAAGCAGCGTTTGGTGCCTCTCTCCGAAGAATCGGAAACGCAGATGAAGCTATGGCTCCTGATTCGTAACGAAATGGTTATTCGAAAGGGCTTTGAGGATTATCTGTTCCTGAATCGCTGCGGGGCGAAATTGACTAGGGTAATGATTTTTACCATCGTCAAACAACTGGCTCAATTGGCCGGAATTAAAAAAAATATCAGTCCCCACACCTTTCGTCATTCGTTTGCTACTCATCTGCTCGAGGGAGGAGCCAATCTCCGGGTTATTCAGCAACTACTTGGTCATGAGTCGATAATGACTACCGAAATTTACACCCATATCGATGTGGAACTCCTCCGTGATACTGTGTTGAGTTTTCATCCCAGAAATAAAAAATAAAAAATGCGAACCGGCTTGTTGTCAGTTCGCATTTTTTGTATGATTGTAAGTCACTTAGAAATCAGACTGTCATGATCTCTTTTTCTTTGGCGACCATCATCTCATCTACTTTTTTGATAAACTTGTCGTGTAGTTTCTGAGCATCGTTTTCAGTGTCTTTGGCTACATCTTCAGGCACACCGTCTTTAACGGCTTTCTTGATATGTTCGATAGCGTCGCGTCGAGCGTTACGGATGCTTACTTTGGCATCTTCCACTTCTTGTTTCGCCTGTTTTACCAATTGTTTACGACGTTCCTCTGTCAGTGGAGGGATTCCAAGACGGATTGTTTCGCCATTATTAACCGGGGTGATACCCACTTCGGATGCCATGATAGCTTTTTCAATTACCGGAATCATCGCTTTTTCCCACGGTTGAATGGTGATTGTTTTTGCATCCGGGGTTGTAACCGTAGCAACCCCCGAGATGGGCACGTGGTTACCGTAATATTCTACATTTACTCCGTCGAGAATCCGTGGATTGGCTTTTCCGGCGCGGATATGAGCCAGTGATTCGTCTAAGAAACGGACTGCTCCGTCCATTTTATCTTCGGCAGCTTTTAGAAATACCTTTACATCTGTCATAGCAATTGTTATTTTAGGTGAAGGATATGATTTTTAATACTTTACATTTAGACTGTTAAGTACGGTTCTTATTTTTTCGAATGTCGTAATGGTGGTCGGTACCAGCGGAAGTCTGAGTTTGTTTTCGATCATTCCCATTACTGATAAGATGCTTTTTACTCCGGCCGGATTCCCATCCACAAACAACAGTTTGAAGAGCTCGTTAAACCGGTAATGGATTTCACGTGCGGCATCGTATTGTCCGTTTAGAGCCAGACGTACCATGCGGCTGAATTCATACGGGAAGGCATTTCCGATAACCGAAATGACACCCACAGCTCCCAGTGTAATCAGGGGAAAGGTGATGCCATCATCGCCGGAAATGACAACAAAATTCTCCGGTTTGTTTTTAATGATATCGTCGATCTGGGTGAAAATACCCGAAGCTTCTTTTATGGCAACAATGTTTTTAAAATCGTTGGCTAAACGCAGGGTCGTTTCGGCCGTCATGTTAACGCCCGTTCTTCCGGGAACGTTATAGAGAATGATCGGTAAACTCGACGCTGTTGCGATAGCTTTGAAATGTTGGTATAAACCCTCCTGCGACGGTTTATTGTAGTACGGAGTTACCGACAGAATGGCATCTACACCGCTTAAATCGTCGGTTTGAATCTGGTCGATCACGGCCTGTGTGTTGTTGCCTCCGATGCCCAGTACGATTGGTAGCCGTCCTGCGTTTACACGAATCACAAAGCGGGTTACTTCATCTCTCTCCTGTTTTGTCATGGTAACGGCCTCGGCGGTTGTGCCGGAAACAACCAGATAATCAGAGCCGTTCTTTATCAAATGTTCTACCAATTTGGCTAGAGCTTCGAAATCGATGGAATCGTCTGTCTTAAAAGGAGTAATCAGGGCAATGCCCATTCCGGTTAATTTACTTTTAGTCATAAATATAATAGAAATGCGAATGCAAATGTACACTTTTTTTGCCGCTTCTCTATCATTTTAGGCTAACATTTTGGTGTGTCTGTGTGAGTCTGCTGATACGGTTATGAGTAGAGTTTATGCTGCGATATACTGGTTTGGAAAAGAGAGGGAAATATGTTGTTTTGGTATAATATTCAATTAATCAGATTGATATGTTATTTGATTGCGAGGGTTGAAAAAAAAAGCTATCTTTGTTTTTTCAATGCAATAGAAAGAAAATAGACGTGATATGGATAATAAACTATTTATTTACAATACATTAAATAGAAAAAAAGAGCTTTTTGAACCGCTTCACGCTCCACATGTGGGAATGTATGTGTGCGGTCCTACGGTATATGGCGATGCTCATCTGGGGCATGCCCGTCCGGCAATTACGTTCGATTTGGTGTTTCGTTATCTGACACATTTGGGTTATAAAGTTCGATATGTGCGAAATATAACGGATGTAGGGCATTTGGAACACGATGCGGATACGGGAGAGGACAAAATTGCTAAAAAAGCACGTCTTGAACAGTTGGAACCGATGGAAGTGGTACAATATTATACCAACCGCTATCATAAAGCTATGGAAGCGCTTAATGTGTTGCCTCCCAGTATTGAACCTCATGCTTCAGGGCATATTATAGAGCAGATAGAGTTTGTAAAAAAGATACTGGATGCCGGATTTGCTTACGAAAGTCAGGGATCTATCTATTTTGATGTTGAGAAATATAACAAGTCGCATCACTATGGGAAGTTGTCGGGACGTAATATCGACGAATTGCTCGAGACTACACGCGATTTGGATGGACAGACGGAGAAACGAAAAAGCGTTGATTTTGCCCTTTGGAAAAAGGCGATGCCTGAGCATATCATGCGTTGGCCGTCGCCTTGGAGCGATGGTTTTCCGGGATGGCATCTCGAATGCTCGGTGATGGGAACCAAATATTTGGGCGAAACATTCGATATTCACGGTGGTGGAATGGATTTGGTATTCCCTCACCACGAATGCGAAATAGCACAGTCGACTGCCGCATTGGGACACGAGTCGGTGCATTACTGGATGCACAACAACATGATTACCATTAACGGACAGAAGATGGGAAAATCGTTGGGTAACTTCATTACGCTTGAAGAATTTTTTACCGGCAATCATAAATTATTGACTCAGCCGTTTAGCCCGATGACCATCCGTTTTTTTATACTTCAGGCACATTACCGTGGTACTGTGGATTTTAGTAGTGAAGCTTTGCAGGCTTCAGAGAAAGGGTTGTCACGGTTGATGGAAGGTTACTCCCGTTTACAGAAATTGTCGGCGGCAGCAGTAACTACGGTTGACGTATCTGGTCTGCGTGAAAAATGTGAGGCGGCTATGTGCGACGATTTGAATACGCCGGTGGTGATTGCACAATTGTTTGAAGCCGTGAAAGCTATTAATACGGTACATGATGGAAAGGGAACCATCTCCCAGTCCGACCTGGATGAGTTAAAGTCTGTTATGACGCTGTTTGTTGAAGCTATTTTGGGGCTGAAAACTCAGCTGTCGGATACTGATTCTTCGATCGAAGCATATAAAAAAGCAATTGATTTGTTGCTTAATATGCGTATGGAAGCAAAGTCTAATAAAGATTGGAAGACCGCAGATAAAATTCGTAATCAGTTGGCTTCCTTTGGATTTGACGTTAAAGACACCAAAGATGGCTTTGAATGGAAACTTTGATTCTTTTTGATAGTTTTCATTTGTTTTATAGATAAATAAAATTTGACGTTTTGTATTCGGTCGTTCGTAGAAGCGACTACTGACCTTTTACTCTATTTTGTTCTTTGTGATTTTATGTTAAATATCAGGGCAAAAGAAAATGCGACCTGTTTTGATAGAAAGATATTTGCTACTTTTGTGGGCAAATTTTAGTGGAACGATACTTAGACTGGCATTTCTGCGTTTATTGAAGTGAAATACTAAAAGCAACTCAAATGATTCGAGAATTGATTGTTTTGATGGGGCTACTAAGTGTCGCTCAATTGTCGTATAGTCAGAATTTTGCACATACTATTGAGGTTGGACCGGTAGCTGGCACTTCTTTTTATCTTGGCGATGCCAATCAAAAGTTGTTTGCTTACAGCAGGGCTCTGATCGGAGGGCTGGTTCGATATCCGTTGAATAACAGAATGGCATTGAAAGGAGCCTTGGTTGTAAGTGGAATAAAGGGGTATTCCGATGTGTATAAGATTGAATTTGATCACCATTATGTTTTTGCTACCTTGCAGGGTGAATTCAATTTTTTTCCGTACGAACAGTCGGATTATAATATCGAAAGTTCTGTGATCACTCCGTACATTTTAGGAGGAGTCGGATTTATAGCCTGTGGTAAACAGAAAAAAAATGTAACCTTGCTTACCGAACCAATTTCTCCGTCACGAGCAGTAGTATTGAGTTGCGGAATAGGAGGGAAGCTGAAGGTAAATAGTCGTGTTGACCTGAATTTGGAATGGACCATAAATAAAGCTTTGTCAGACAGGATAGAAGGGGTAGCCGAATTAAATGATTCGTATGGCTTGAATCAGAACATGACATTCAATAATGATTTTTATTCGACAGTTACAATTGCAATTACTTTTGCTATTTACACACAGAAATGTGAATGTAGGACAGGCTTTTTGAAAGGACATTGACGTTATTTACAGACAAAATAAACATGAGTTCATCTTTAGGGAAAATAGATAAGACCCGCATACCTCGCCATGTAGCTATTATTATGGATGGAAATGGGCGATGGGCAATGCAACAGGGTATGGCTCGTGCTTTTGGTCACCAGAGTGCTATAGGCGCAGTACGTGCTGCAACGGAGGCCGCCTCTGAACTTGGAATTCAATATTTGACGCTATATACCTTTTCGACAGAGAACTGGAGCAGACCTGAGGATGAGATAAAAGCACTGATGGAATTGTTTGCGGTCACCATAGAGAAAGAGACGCCTGACCTGCATAAAAATAATGTGCGTCTGATGTCAATCGGCGATCATGACCGTTTGCCTGTAGATGCCCAGCGGAGATTAAAGAAAAGTATTGAAACTACAGCAGAGAATACAGGACTTACCTTGGTTTTAGCCCTGAGTTATTCGGCAAGATGGGAGATAATTAATGCGGTAAAATTATTTTGTCAGGATGTGCAATCCGGAAAATCTAAGCCCGAGGATATGAACGATGAATTGTTCGCTCAATATCTTACGACACGAGGAATACCGGATCCTGATTTGTTGATTCGTACCAGCGGAGAAATGCGTATCAGTAATTTTTTACTGTGGCAGTTGGCTTATTCCGAACTTTACTTTACTAATACGCTTTGGCCTGATTTCGACAAAGAACAGTTTTTCGAGGCCATTTGCGATTATCAAAGCCGTGAACGCCGTTTCGGTAAGACCGGACAGCAACTGAAAATCGATTGATAATTTATTTTACTAAGCATACTTCATCTAAAAAGCATATGTTAAAACGAACATTATTTGCGTTCATTACCCTGATTTCTTCTGTATTGACTTTTGCTCAACAAACCGGAACACAATCTGCAGCTACCGACACAGTAAAATCAACAACTCCGAATATTTACTATTCACAAAATCCCAGAGAATATGAGATTGCGGGCATCAAGGTCTCCGGAAATACGATGTATGAAGAATATGTTTTGGTCGGCTTCTCTGGTTTGACCGTCGGACAAAAAATAAAGGTGCCGGGTGACGAGATTACCGGGGCATTGAAACGTTTCTGGAAGCAGGGATTCTTTTCGGATGTCAAAGTGTTGGCCTCTAAAATAGAAGGAAGTAAAGTGTGGATCGAGATTGTGGTTCAACAGCGACCGAAGATCTCCAAAGTTAATTATATAGGCCTAAAAAAATCGTATATTGAAGATGTCGATCCAAAAATCGGTATGATAAAAGGCAGTCAGCTAACTCCTGACTTGAAAGATAAAGCGGTAACTGTTATCAAAAAATATTTGAATGATAAGGGTTTCCGCTATGCTACGGTCAAGGTTATACAGAAAAATGATACGTTACAGAAAGGAATGGTGACCGTCGATATTGACGTTGATCAGGGCAATAAAGTAAAAGTGCATGAAATTTTTCTGGAAGGAAATCAGTCATTGTCGTTCAACCAAGTGGTAGGAGCGATGAAAAAGACCAATGAGCCTAAGCTGGTAAATCTTTTCAAGACAAAGCGATTTGTTGATGAGAATTTCGCTGCTGATAAAAACCTTATTATTGAACGTTATAACGAAAAAGGTTTTCGTGATGCTGCGATTGTATGGGATAGTGTTGCCCGTTTTGACGACAGGAGTGTCAATGTTTACCTGAAAGTAGATGAAGGCAAAAAATATTATATCCGAAATGTTTCTTGGGTCGGGAATACTATTTATCCGAGTGAATATTTAAGCATGGTGTTGGGCCTTAAAAAAGGAGATACGTACAATGCCAAATTGTTGAATAAACGGTTGAACATGGACGAGGACGCCATAGCGAAGTTTTATAAAAACAAAGGATATCTCTTTATGAACGTGGATCCGGTGGAAGTAAATACAGCCAATGACTCTATTGACTTCGAAATGCGTCTTTATGAAGGAAAACCGGCTACTATCAACGAGGTTAAGATCAGTGGAAATACGCATGTGTACGAACATGTAGTTCGTCGGGAAATGTATGTCGTTCCGGGTCAGTATTACAGTGAATCCGACTTGATGCGTACCATGCGTGAATTGGCTCAGTTGGGTAACTTCGAACAGGAAAAACTACTTCCTGATGTACAGCCTAATCCGGAAGAAGGAAATGTGGATATCAGTTGGCCTTTGGTTTCCAAATCGAACGACCAAGTTGAATTCTCTGCCGGTTGGGGACAAACTGGTGTCGTCGGAAGTCTCGGGTTGAAATTTAGTAATTTTGCGATCCAGAACTTATTCAAACCGTCTACTTACCGTTTTGTGCCGGAAGGTGAAGGGCAAACGTTCTCTATCTCGGGACAAACTAACGGTAGCTACTATCAGTCGTATAGCGTTTCGTTTGTGGAACCTTGGTTGGGAGGCAAACGCCCTAATTCATTGTCTTTATCAGCCTATTATTCGATACAAACAGGGGTGAGTGATCGTTATTCCAGTTATTTGAGTAACTATTACAGTAGTTATTATAGTAGCTACGGAAGCTCTTCTTCCAGTTATTCGTATGAAGCCGATCCTGATAAATATATTCACACTTTTGGCATCTCAGCCAGTTGGGGAAAACGTCTGCAATGGCCTGACGATTATTTCCAGTTGAATCTAGGGTTAGAGTATCAACGTTATTCATTAAAAAACTGGAGTTACTTTCTGATGTCTGACGGTACGGCTAATGTCGCAAGTTTGAATGTGGTTTTGAGTAGAAACTCGACAGATAATCCTATTTATACTCGTAGCGGATCGACATTTACATTATCCGGACAGTTTACTCCTCCGTATTCGTCTTTTGATCACAAAGATTATTCGGAATCGATGAGCGATCAGGATCGCTATCGGTGGGTGGAATTCTATAAGCTTAAATTCAAAAGTAAATTCTTTATTCCGCTTTCGAATGTGAGTAAAACCTTTGTGTTGATGGGCAGAACGGAATATGGATTTCTCGGGTATTATAATAAATACAAACGTTCTCCGTTTGAAACTTTCTACATGGGAGGTGACGGTATGACGGGTTATACCACGTATGGTACCGAGACTATCGGTTTACGCGGATATGAGAACGGATCACTTACGCCAACGGCTTCTTATTATAAAAACGGTACGTTGCAAAGTGCTCAGATTGGTTATGTATACACGAGAGTTGGAGCAGAACTGAGGTATCCTTTGTTACTGGAACAGACAACCAATATTTATGCGTTGGCTTTTGTGGATGCCGGAAACTGCTGGAGTACGGGTCGAGAGTTCAATCCGTTCGATTTGAAACGATCGGCTGGCGTTGGAGTCCGTATTTTCCTTCCGATGTTCGGATTATTGGGAATTGACTGGGCTTATGGTTTCGATAAAGTGAACGGTAGTACATCCTACGGTGGAAGTCACTTCCACTTTATTATCGGACAAGAATTCTGATTTTTGAATTTTATTTGTGCATAAAAATCATACGACTATGAAAAAGCTTATTATTTTGTTCGCCTTTTTGGTGGGAACATTGGGCTTTACTCATGCCCAAAAGTTTGCCATTGTCGACATGGAGTATATTCTGAAGCATGTTCCGGCTTATGAATCAGCCAATGAGCAACTGAATCAGGTGTCGAAAAAGTGGCAATCGGAGGTAGAGGAGAAAATGCAGGTGGTGCAGAATCTCTATAAGACTTATCAGACGGAAGTGGTCTTTATGTCTCCGGAAATGAAAACAAAACGTGAAAACGAGATTGTCGACAAAGAAAAGGCAACTCAGGACTTGAAAAAAAAATATTTTGGTCCGGAAGGAGAACTGTATAAGAAAAGGCAGAGCTTAATGAAACCGATACAGGATGAGGTTTACAACGCGATTCAGACTCTCTCGAACGATAAAGGGTATCAACTTGTACTCGACAAGTCTTCGGCGATGAACATCATCTTTTCGTCGCCTAGAATCGACATTAGCGACGATGTGCTGGTCAAACTTGGATATTCAAAATAAATCCCTATTTTTGCGAAAAAAATTCAACATTAAAAAATCAACCTATGCTTAAGAAAATTATTGTGCTGGTGTTGTGCGTTGCACCTATCATGGCTTTTGCCCAAAACAAATTTGGCCACATCAACACGCAGGATGTGTATAATGCCATGCCTGAAAAAGCAACCATTGAAAAGACCCTTCAAGAACTTGCTTCAAATTATGAAAAAGAACTGAATGGCATGCGTGAAGAGTACAACAAAAAAGTGAAAGAATTTGTAGATAAAAAGGATAGTATGCCGCAGTCTGTGTTGCAGGCCCGTCAAAGTGAAATAGTTGATATGGAACAACGTATCAGTACGTTGAATCAAACAGCTCAAACAGATCTGCAAAAGAAACAACAAGAATTGGTTCAGCCGATTGTAGACAAGATCAAAAAAGCAATCAATGATGTTGGTCTTGAAAACGGATTTATTTATATCTTCGATTTGCAGGTGCCTGCTATTCTCTATCATTCCGATCAAAGCGTAGATGTTTTACCTTTGGTAAAAAAGAAATTGAATATCAAATAAGTAACTGTACCAGATACATAAAAAAGCCAGTGCTCAATGAGTACTGGCTTTTTTTGTTGTAGATAATCGATTTATTTTCGTTTGTTGAGAATGATCAATGCTCCTATAATTCCCGGCACCCAACCGCACAACCATAGTAGAAAAACAATCAATACACTGCCACAACCTTTATCAAGAATAGCCAGAGGAGGGCAAAAAATAGCGAGAATAACCCTGAAAAGACTCATAAATAACCGCTTTATAGTAGTTTGAACTCTTCTCCCGGAGCCGGAATCTCAATATTTGTAAAGCCTTTTTTGCCAAGAATGTCGTGGTAGAATTGCTGGGTTTTGTACTCTCCATGTACCAGAAAGGTTTTCTTAATCTGATGGGCGTTCTGACACTCCAGAAAGCTACTCATTTCGCTGTAGTCGCCGTGACCCGAGAAGGCTTCTATCTTCTCTATCTTTGCTTTGAGCGGATGCATTTCGCCGAAAATGGAGATCTCCTTCAGTCCCGGCTGTTGGATGCGTGCACCCAAAGAGGTAGGTGAACAGTAGCCGACAATAAGTAAAGTATTGTTCGGATCTGCAATGTTGTTGGCTACGTGATGTTTGATGCGCCCGGCTTCCATCATGCCTGATGACGAAATGATGACACAGGGTTTCTTGTATTCGTTCAGCTTCTTCGATTCATCCACATTTTTGATATAGTGCAACGTATTGAATCCGAATGGATCGGGATCGTATTTCAACACCTCCTTCACATGATCGTTCATGCATTCGGTGTGCATACGGAAGACGTCGGTGGCATTGACCGAAAGCGGACTGTCGACAAAAATGTCGATCAGTGGCAGTTTACCGGCATTGTAGAGATTATTGAGTACAAAAACAATTTCCTGCGTACGCCCGATGGAGAATGACGGAATAATCAATTTGCCACCTTTTTCGACACAGGTTTCGGTAATGATGCGCAACAGATCTTCTTCCGACTCCTTATCTGCCTTGTGTAGGCGGTCGCCGTAGGTCGATTCGGTGATCAGGTAATCGCATTGCGGGAACGGTTCGGGCGGTTGAATAATACGGTTGTGCGGACGCCCGATGTCGCCGGTATAGGCCAGACGAATCACCTTGTCGCCCTCTTTTATTTCAAGATTTACCACAGCGCTGCCCAGCATGTGGCCCGTATTGGTAAACTTTACGTTGATGCCGTCGTGACTCTGTTTGTCGTTGATATAAAAGCGACGATTGTAGGCCACGCCGATAAAAAGCTTCATACAGGCTTCGGCATCCTTGTCGTTGTAGATGGGATGCACGGGAGGTAATCCTCTTTTTGCTAGCTTTTTGTTGTACCACTTCACATCAAGTTCCTGAATATGACCGCTGTCGGCCAGCATTATGGCACAGAGGTCGCGAGTGGCATTCGTGCAGATTATCGAACCTTCGAAGCCGTTGTTGTACATATAAGGAATTAAACCAGAGTGGTCGATATGAGCGTGGGTAAGAATGATGTGATCGATCTCTGCCGGATCGAAGCCGAGATTACGGTTCATAGCATCGGTCTCCATTCCCTTGCCCTGAAACATACCGCAGTCGAGCAATATTTTTTTGCCTTCATTGGTAGTTATCAAATGTTTGCTGCCGGTTACTTCGCGGGCAGCGCCGATAAATTTTATTTTCATTTGTATATAATTTTGATGATAAAGGACAAATAGAATTCCATGTTGCTACCAATTATATTCATCATCAATTAGGGTAGTAAAGCAACATGTTCATTTCATAATATGAGTATTTAGTTCGATAATCATTAAGATATTAAGACGTTGATTGAAAAATAAACCGATCTATGTCGGGGTTATTGCGTAATTCCATAATGGTCGAATATTTTATAGCATAGGCAAAGCTACGAAAAGATAACTAAAAATAATGCTATGGAGCTATTGTTATATAACATCCTGATTTTGTTAACCGGTTATCCGCACCTCTTCTCAATCACTACTAATAAGTATTTTCGGGTGAAACTTACCTATAGTATGGGATTGCCCGTGATGTGGGCGGTGTCTATCTTCGCGGCATCAAACTCTTATAACTAAATTAAAATAAATGTACTATGGTATTGAAGTATACAAGGAGTATTATTCGTGTAGTGTTTGTCGTTGCAATTGCTTTATGTTCATGGATAGATATGCACGCTCAGGAGCTCGATTCTATCAAGACACAATATCTGAATGAAGTGACGGTATCGGCCAGTCGATCTGTTCGTCCGTTGAAGAACATTCCGCATTCGGTCTATATTTTATCTCCGAAATCGCTGGCAGAAGATCTCTCTATTTCTACCGACATAACCGATCTGTTGGGCAAGGAGGTGCCGGGTCTGGCGCCCGGAGCACAAAGCCGTAGCAACTCGGGTCAAAGCCTGAGGGGGCGTTCGGCGCTGATTATGATCGATGGAGTTCCGCAAACCACACCCTTGCGGAATGGCGAGGTGGATATTCGATCGATCGATCCGGCAGTGGTGGAACGGGTAGAGGTAATTAAAGGTGCCACCGCCATTTACGGCAACGGAGCCACGGGGGGTATTATCAACTACATCACCAAACTACCTGAGCAGAAAAAGGGGTTGTACGGACAAACCAATATCAACCTCACCGGTGGACTGGCCTATACCGCCAATACCGTTGGCGGAAAGATAGGACAACTGTTGGGTGGTAGTTGGGGTAAATGGAGCGGAGTGATTTCGGCCAACTTCGAACAAACCGGAGAGTACAAAGACTCGAAGGGACGAATCATTGTGCCGAACTATAGCTTTGGAGAAACCGATTTTTCGAATGTCTTTGGCAAACTGGGCTATCAAATCTCTTCCAAACAAAGGATTCTGGCTACCTACAATTTCAATAAAACCCAGCAACACACCAATTACGCGGTAGTAAATGGCGATTATCTTACCGGTACACCAACATCGGGTGTTCTGGGGACACAACCGGGAGCACCTACCGGTACGCGCGGCAATCACAATGTGCATTTGCAATACACCCACGATCAGATATGGCAGAACACCTCGTTCGTGGCCGATGCCTATTATACCTCACGCCACGATGTGTTCTACTACTCTGCCGGCCGGTTTGACGGGGTGGACGGACAAAGTGAGATATACGACAGTAAAAAAGGGGTGCGGGGTGCCTTCAATTCGCGGGTACTCTATAACGACACTTTCTACACCACCTTTACCTACGGATTGGATGCGCTCAACGATGTTACTTCGCAACCGTTGCTGGATGGCCGCATCTGGGTACCGAAAATGCACATGAACAACCTGGCTCCTTTCGTTGAAACGGAGTGGATTATCCACAACGATATTATCGTCAACGGAGGATTCCGGTTCGAAAACACGAATATTAGCGTAGACGACTATCAGACACTGCGGCTTACCAATGCCAATGGCAAAACGGTTACGCCCAGTATTTCGGTGAAGGGAGGCGATCTGTCATACAATGCCGCACTCTACAACATCGGCATCCGGTTCAACCGGTTCAAAGCCTTCTCTCCGTTCGTGAGCTTTTCGCAGGGTTTCTCGGTAGCCGACATCGGATTGGCTCTACGGGCTTCCAAAGTACAGGATATTCGTGATATCAACACAACCGCCGTGAAAGTGAATAACTTTGAAATAGGCTCCATCAGTCAACTCGGCAACCTCCGCCTCGAACTCAGCGCGTTTTACAGCACCTCCAAACTCGGTACCGAAATGACCTATGATAATACTACCGGAGTTTTTGTGCTGGATCGGACACCCGAACACATCTACGGTTTCGAGGCATTGGCCAATTACCGTTTCAACTCCCGTTTGGAAGCCAACGCCACTTTCAGTTATATTGAAGGCAAACAAGACACGGCATCCACCGGGCATTACAATGCCTATATGAACGGACGGCGCATCTCGGCTCCGAAAGTAACCTCCTACATCTCTTATGCTCCTTTGACGGGTCTCAATCTCCGCTTGCAATATCTGGGAGTATTGTCGCGGAACCGGTTTGCCCAACTATCATCCGGTTTGTACAATCCTTACGAAGGCCCAGTCAGAGCCTATCACGTGTTCAGTTTCAACGGATCGTATGCTGTCAATCGGAATGTTTCGCTCACCCTCGGCATCGACAATCTGTTTAATACCGATTATTTTCTTGCCCGCTCGCAATATTATGTGCTCAATACATTGTATGGCAAAGGGCGTGGAAGTTCGTTCAATCTGGGGGTAGTCATCAGGTACTGATTAATTTCCTCTCCATCATCAAACAAGAGGATGTCTTTCAAAAAGGCATCCTCTTGTGTCGTTCTGTATACAGGCCGAAGCATCTGTTGGTATCACTCTATGCAGTTTTCAGTTGTATCTCCAACCACTCCCGAATCTCTTTAGAGAACCTCAGTTCGACCAACGAAAGCAACCGGTCGGTGGTATTTACTTTGGAAGCCGCTACCTTTTTCAGAAACTCAAAGAATTTCGCTTCGCCCACTTTTTGAGAGAAGTCATACAGTATCAGAGCACCTTTTTCATACAACACCGTCTCAGCCTTCTCGTTGCCACGACTAATTTCCCATATGGGAGGCGTATCTTTGCTCCTCTTTCTAAATCCATCTAATTTATTCTGAAATACAGTATCTCCAAGCCGTTCTCTGAAATGAAGCACCATGCTATAATTGGCAAATGATTCATTCAGCCAATCCTCTCAGATAGTTGCATTGGCATTCTTCCACCAGAAATGGGCTATTTCGTGCGCAAGTCCGACACGGGTGTCGAAGTTGAAATGATTGGTTCGCCAGGAAACAAAGTTTTTCCGTGAATAGCCACCTCCTGTGGTAGGTGCAAGTGATAGTTTGAAATAGGTGCTATCCTGAGGACCGAATAGTTTACTGTATAAATCGAATATAAACGCACACTCAGTGAGAACAGAGTCAGCTTCACTCTCCTGCAAATTACTGTGATTAAGTTCTGTGTGTGATTTTTGATTCTGTATTTGTTTGGTTTTCAAATCTCTGAATGCCACAATCACATTGTCGTAAGCCGGCCACGGTTGCTTCATCAGCCAGCGGCCATTTTTGCCCGAAATAATACCCGAACCGGTTACCTTGTAGGCTTTGTCCGTGGAGATATCGATGATAGAGGTGAAGTTTTTGCTTGCATTGTTGAGAGGAAACCAGGCGCTATACATATTGAGCTCCACCCATTCGTCCAGAAAAGTCTGCGCCCACCGATTCAGCCCTTTCATGCGACAGTCTTAACTTACCCGAACTGTTTGCAAAGACGGAGTTCGGGCCTTTTTCGTAAGTGTGAGCCGACTGCCGTTGGGAATATAGAGTATGGGCGATGGCGCTGCGGTATCGAACCGGAATGCGATGTGTGTGCGGATTCCTTTAACGGCCTGAATAGAGCTCTGTTTCTACAATACCAATGCAATGGTGTCTTTGTCCTTAAAATCTATTTTCAAGGTGCCATCCACATGTACGGTGTGCTGTTTCATGTCGAGATTGACGAATAGGTTGTAGTTCGTGACTTCCTGGGCTTTGACCGAGAGCGATAAGCATAAAATGAGCAATATTACGTAATGTGTTCTTCCGAACATTAGATGTGCATTTTTAGTTCGTCTTTTTTGCTTCCAGCATTACTTTCCCATCTTTGGTTACGTTTACTTTGGTGGTGTTGGTCGACGCGTCTTTCAAAAACTCCAGCTCCAACCCCATTCCGTTGATAAAAACAAAGAGTTTGTTGGTGCTCATCGGGTACACGGAGAAAGGAGCTGCATCGGTGGTAAGTATCAACGTGTGATCTTTCTTCGTGATCCGAAAGTTGTTGTTGGGAACCGAAGTGATATATGTTCCTACAAATTGTTGCAGAACCTCATCGGATAAAGCTACGATTGGAGAGTGCATCAGCTTTTTTGCCGTGCAGTCTGTTTTTCCGTTTCCTGTTACCACCAACGAGTCGCTTTTCGGAAACTCGAACCGAACTTGCATTCCTTTCAGGTAGAGATCGTTTCTCACGGCATTGTCGTTAAGGAAGAACTTGCTTTCAGATTCAGGGTATAGGGTGAGCAGTGGTAACCGGTCACACGACACTACCAGCGTATTGTTTGCTTTGACAATGGCAAGCATCCTGCCGAATGAGTCTTGATAGAGGCCGCTGTAATTGTTCAGAACCGTTGCGGATAACTTCACGATCTTAGGAGCGTCCGCTGCACCACCCGGAACCGAAAACGGCTTCTCCTTTGTTCCGAAATCGATAATGGGGTAATGCCAGTCGGCCAGCAGAAACTTAATGCCGTCCCAGATACCTTTGAAGTGAATGGTGTTGTGCACCTCGTCTGGATGTTTGTCGAATTTCCAGGCAAAGTTTTTGGGAGCATATTTCTTTAGCAGGGCGTCCAGAGAATCGACTCCCATCGATAGCCCTTCATTGGCCATGGTCAGGTAGAGCCGAGTGGGGAAGTCGGGCGTTTTGGCGAGCAGCTCTTGAGTTTTATTCAGAATGATATTGTTGTCCCACCACATGCTCGGACTAAGGGAGAGGTAAGCGTTGAAATAGAGCGGATCGCTGACAAAGGCGTTCATCACAAACAGCCCTCCGAACGACACGCCACCCAGCAGCCGGTAGTTGTAGGTGCGGTAGTTTTTCTCCACAAACGGTACCAGCTCTTCTTTGATGAAGCGGTAAAGGCTGTCGGCACCGCCGCCCTTGTGGCTGTTGCCCGGTGTAGGGGTAAGGTCGTGTTCGCGCCTGTCACCGCCGGTTACGATACCCACCACAATAGTTTGCGGAATGCTTTTGATGTCGGAATTGGAGAGCCAACCGAGATTTTGCGCCGTATGGTTGAAGTTCCACTGCGCATCGAGCATATAGAGCACCGGGTATTTTTTCGTGCTCTTCTCGTAGCCCTCCGGCAGGGAGATCATGATGGTGCGATCCTCGTTGAGGATTGCCGAATGGAACTTCAGCGAGTAGCCGGTAGTCACTGTAACCGGTTCCGTTTTGAAGTCACTGAGTGCAGGCACCTGACCCGATGCCAGTACCGAACAGATCATTCCGGCCAGACAAAGTAATGTGAATTTTTTCATGGGGGTGTTTTTAGAATTAGATTTATTTGCCCATAGGGCATACATATCAATAGAAAATATATTCACCTTAACCGTTGATTTTCCATAGGGAATACACCGGATGTGAATGTCCTAACGGACAATTTTGTTTCCGGAGGATCTTATTTCTATTGATATGCAAGTCCTAACGGACTTACGGGCATTGACTGACTCAGTTGTATTTTGTTCCGATTGCTGCATTTTTCTCTGCAAATGTATGTTTTTCTTCCTGTAACACCTTGGGAGCATGGAAATAATTTATGTTTTGCGAGTCTCGATGTGCAATTCGTCCGATGATGCCGTAACCAACAAATGTTTCGTTTCGACACAATGCTTCAAAACAGGCAAACGGTACTCTTCTTCTGTAACATAAGTATCGAATTTAGAAATCATACGGATAACTTTTACAATTCAACCGCTACTCCTTTCCAATTCATAAGTATGAGTTTTCAGTAAGACTTATATTTAAGTATATATCAGACTTATGTCTTAGATATTTTAGACTTATATCTTAATATATCTAAGACTTATAGCATAATTAAAATATATACTTATCTTTGCAAGAAACAGACAGTATCAAATCCAAAAAACATACTGAAACAATGGCAATTAAATACCGAGTAAGAACCAAGCCCGACAATATCGGGAAACGGGAGACACCGAAGTATTATGCAGTCCCCGTGCAACGAGGCGTTGCAGACATAAAGGTGTTGAGCGAACGGCTGGCCGAAAGAAGTTCGATGAGCCGCAGTGATGTGTATGGTGTTATCATCGGCTTGGTGCCGCTTATCGAGGAGTATCTGCACGATGGATACGCCGTCAAAATCGACGAGCTAGGCATCTTCTCCCTGTCGGCCAGCAGCGAAGGCTTCGACACGCCCGAAGAGTGCACTCCACATCTTGTACATGCGAAGAAAATCTGCTTTCGAGCCGACAAACAACTAAAGAAGCAGTTGAAGAACGTGAAGTTCGAAAGGGATAAGAAAGTATAGACGAATCAGGCCTTGTTGCCTTTCCACTTCTCCAAAGCCGCTATGATGAGATCGACACATGCCTCGGGGCCGAAGAGCGAGCTATCGACGGTGAGGTGGTAATTTGCCGCATCGCCCCAGGTTTTGTGGGTATAGCGACGGCAGTAGTTGATGCGTTCGCGGTCCTTGCGTTCCATCTCTTTCGCGGCCAGTTCGGGTGCAATGCGGTAGTTGTGGATAATGCGGTCGATGCGAAACGCTTTGCCTGCGTGTACAAAGAGGTTGAAAGTGGGCTGGCTCTTGAGAATAAAGTCGGCACAACGACCTACGATTACGCAGGACTCCCGTGTAGCAATATCACGAATCACCTTGCTCTGCACCATAAAGAGCGAGTCGAGCGGCGGCATCTCTTCGCTGACGTAGGCGTAGTTCTGCTCGTACAGGTCGTAGAGTAGCGCATTGGCCAGCTTTTGTTCGTGCTCCTGGACATATTCCGGAGTAAATCCGCCTTCGAGCGCGGTAAGGTCGATTAGTTTGCTGTCGTAGAATGCGATGCCCAGCTTGCGGGCCAGTATCTCACCGATTTCGTGTCCACCGCTACCATATTCGCGGGCAATGGTGATGACAAGTTGCTGTTTCGGTTCGGCAACGAATACGGCAGGAGCTTTTTCTGCTTCAATCGGTTTGTTTCCCAGCCATTGGTCGATAAACGAAATGTGTTTGGCATAAAAGCGGACAATGGTACCGACCAGCAAAGCAGCGGCTACCGTCCCCTCGCGAACTCCTTCCAGACGATGCAACAGCAGAAAAGAGCTTGCCACGCCAAGCACGACCAACGAACAGTCGACACTGACCTTTGCTTTGCCGAACTCCAGCCGGAACACCTTGGCAAGAGCAAGCGACAACCCTTCACCGGCAAGATAGGTTACCTTTGCTTTCACTTCGAGAAAGACCCCGAAGCCCAGCACCACGCAGCTCAACAAGCAGAGTGCCCATTGCGCGAAATAGTTAGAGGTGTGAATCCAGGAGAGCAGTGGCATGGTGAGGTCGATGAAGAGTCCGAAGGCGGAGACAGCGATGATCTGCGTAAGCTGAATCCATTCGTATTGCTTGCGCAACAGTACGATTTGCAGCAGAATCAGTCCCATATTCATCAGGATAGTAGTGGTTCCCATCGTGAGCGGAAAAGCCTTGCTGTAGACATAGGGTGGGGCGGAGATGGGCGACGTGCCCAGGTTTGCCTTGACCGACAACACTACGCCGAGCGCCATAATAAACAGCCCGGCTACCAATAACAGACATCTTTTTGCCAATCCTTCCTGCTTCATCTTTTCTATCTGACATAAACCATTAAGAAATTAAGGAGCATGAAGTCGTGTTCTCAATATTCTTAATGCCTTAATGGTGAAATCGTTTTGCGATATAAAAAAAAAGATAACCGTCGTTATCCTTTTTCTATCTTTTACAGAGCGTTCATCTTGTCGACCAACTCGTCGACCGGAACCAACTGCTGTTCGCCGCTTGTCATGTTTTTGAGCATAACGGCATTGGCATTGATTTCGTTTTCGCCGACAATCGCCACAAAGGGGATCTTTTTGCTGTCGGCGTAGCTCATCTGTTTCTTGATTTTTGCCGCTTCGGGGAAGATTTCGGCATTGATACCGGCTGCGCGTACGGCTTTCAGCAACGGTAGGCAGAAGCGTTGCTCCTTGTCGCCGAAGTTGATAAACAGCAGGCGTGTATTCTCTTCCGACATAGCCGGAAAGCCATTCAGTTGGTTGAGTACATCGTAGATGCGGTCGGCACCGAAGGAGATGCCCACACCCGAAACGCCGTCCATGCCGAATACGCCGGTGAGGTTGTCGTAACGACCGCCACCGCTGATGCTCCCGATCTGTACGTCGTTCGCTTTCACCTCGATGATGGCACCGGTATAGTAGTTCAGGCCGCGGGCCAACGTCAGGTCGAGTTCGATGTTTGTTTGTATTCCTGTTAGTTTTACTATCTCTAAAATTTCTTCAATCTCAGAAAGTCCTTTATTCGCAATCTCAGAATCCATCAAGATTGCTTTGAGTTGTCTTAATATAATATCATTATTCTTCCATGTTGTATCAAAAGAAGAATCGTCTTTTTTAATAGAAGGAGGAGGTATGATGAATAGAATACTTTTAAGTTCTGTGAGAGCATCTTCTTGGAATCCTTTATCTCGTAATTCCTGAAGAACTTTTTCTTCGCCAATTTTATCTAGTTTATCAATTGCTGTTGTAATATCAATCAAACGATCAGGTTCTCCGATATACTCGGCAATACCGGCCAATATTTTGCGGTTGTTGAGTTTAATGGTAACATTGATGCCCAGACGGTGAAATACCTCATCGATCATCTGCAGCAGTTCGGCTTCGTTTACCAGCGAATTGCTTCCTACCACGTCTGCATCGCACTGGTAGAACTCGCGATAACGCCCTTTTTGCGGACGATCGGCGCGCCATACCGGCTGAATCTGGTAACGTTTGAAAGGAAAGGTAATCTGGTCGCGGTGTTGCACCACGTAACGGGCAAAAGGAACGGTGAGGTCGTAACGAAGTCCCTTTTCGGAGATCTTTGAGGTAAGCTTCACGCTGTTTTTGGCAGCCCATTCTTCATCGGCAACGCCACCGGCAAAATCACCCGAATTCAATATTTTGAACAAAAGCTTGTCGCCCTCTTCGCCGTACTTTCCCATTAGGGTCGAGAGGTTCTCCTGAGCGGGGGTCTCGATCTGGCGAAAGCCATAGAGTTGAAAAACAGACTTAATGGTGTTGAAAATATAGTTGCGGTTCGCCATTTCTTCGGGCGAAAAGTCGCGTGTTCCTTTGGGTATGGAGGGTTTTTGCATCGCTGAAAAATTTTCCGCAAAGTTACTGAAAAAGGACAAGTCATGCAAAAGGGATTTATCGTACCTTTACAGTTGAAAATAGAGACGATGACCTTCGATCCGATTTCTCCGTATTATTTTCGAATCTTCAAATTGTTACGATGCTCAATCGCTTTTTAATCGATAAAATACTATCCAAACTACCCTTTGAACCGACGGTACAACAGTCAGCTCTTATCGAATTACTATCGGTTTTTCTGACTTCGCAGGAGCGTGAGAAGGCTTTTCTGCTCAAAGGATATGCCGGTACGGGTAAAACGTCGGTAGTAAGCGCTTTGGTAAAGAGTTTCGACGAGTTGCAGCAGAAGGTAATATTGCTGGCTCCCACGGGACGGGCGGCCAAGGTACTGTCGCACTATTCGGGTCATCCGGCATTTACCATTCACAAAAAGATCTATCGCCAGAAATCGGCTGCCGATTTTATCTTTACGCTCGATAACAACCTGCACAAACACACGCTTTTTATTATCGACGAGGCTTCGATGATTGCCAATATGCCGGGCGAAGGCAGTATGTTCGGCTCGGGACAACTGCTCGACGATCTGGTGCAATACATCTATAGCAGCGACGGATGCAGTATGATTTTGCTGGGCGATACGGCTCAGCTGCCGCCGGTGATGCAACCCGTAAGTCCGGCGCTGGAACTCTCCAAGTTGCAGAGTTTTGGGCTGAATGTGATCGAATTCACGCTCACGCAAGTGGTGCGCCAGGCCGAAGAAAGCGGGGTTCTTTTTAATGCCACCGCGTTGCGCAATAACTTGCTGGAAGGGACAACACACTTGCACCCGCAATTTGAGGTAGCATCGTTTGCCGATATTCGGAATCTTCCGGGAGACGAATTAATCGACACATTACAAGCGGAATATAATAAAACAGGAGTGGAAGAGACCATCGTTATTACCCGTTCCAACAAGCGAGCCAACCTCTACAACAACGGCATCCGGGCACGCGTTTTCCAAAAAGAGGAGGAGATCAGTGGTGGCGATTTGGTAATGGTGGTGAAGAATAACTATTTCTGGAGCAAGGATTACCCCGAGATGGAGTTTATAGCCAACGGCGATGTGGCCGAAGTGCAGCGTATCCTTCGTTACAGAGAGTTGTACGGCTTCCGCTTTGCCGATGTGTTGCTGCGGTTTATCGATTACGACTGCGAGATAGAGGCGCGTATTCTGGTGGAAGCTCTGCAAGCGGAAACGCCTGCAAGCCTGAATGAGATGAATAAAAAACTCTACGAAGCTGTGAGCGAAGATTATGCTCATATCGGGAACCGACGCGAACGGGCCAAAGAGATGCAGAAGAACGAGTTTTACAATGCTCTACAGGTGAAGTTCGCCTATGCCGTCACCTGTCACAAAGCACAGGGAGGACAATGGCAAACAGTTTTTATCGATCAGGGAAACATTCCCGAAGAGCAACTCAACACCGATTATTACCGCTGGCTCTACACCGCATTGACTCGTGCAACCAACAAGGTGTATCTGGTTAACTTTGCAAAAGAGTTTTTCAAAGAGACCCCGGAAGATAGTAAGCGGTAGTTAGTAGCCAGTAGTCAGTAGTCAAGACGCAATGGCTGAATTGTTTAACTGTTGAATCGTTAATCGAAGAGTTTTGAAACATTGGAATCTTGAAATGATGATAACAATCTATAATTTATCTCCTTCGGAAGCTGTGAGTGCTCATAATAAACGCGTTATCTCTGTCGGTTTGCATCCGTGGAACATTGGTGCCGACTGGAAAAAACAGCTACAAATTCTCGGTGAAAGTGCAGGACGGGAACATGTTGTGCTGATCGGAGAAGCCGGACTGGACAAACTGTGCAAAACAGATTTCGATCTGCAGCAGACGGTCTTTCTTCGACAGATCGAACTGGCGGAAGAGATCAAAAAGCCCTTAATCATCCATTGTGTGAAGGCGTGGCAGGAGCTGACTGCCATCCACAAAAAAGTTATTCCCTCCGTTCCCTGGATTCTTCATGGCTTCCGGGGCAAACCGGAGCTGGCAAAACAATTACTGGAACTCGGCTTTTACCTCTCTTTTGGGGAGAAATTCAATGAAGAGAGCCTCCGCATTACACCTCTGGAACGGCTTTGTACCGAAACGGATGAAAGCAAATTGACTATCGACGAGATTTACAGTAAAATTGCCGAGACGAAAGAAACTTCTATCGAACTCTTGATTGAAAAGGCAAATCGATTAATTACAAAGGAAAGTGGACAATTTGTCGATATTCATACGCACCAAACAGGCGCTGCTTTATAATTTTTTTATCATACACGTGCTATTGTCATTGCCGACATATTGTCCGTAATTAGGAATCATAGTGTATTCTTGTTTAGTGTAAAATCGGATAGCTTCGGGTTGTCCTTTGCCGGTTTCGAGCACAGCCGAAATATACCCCAGTTCACGAGCCCAGGTTTCTAATTCTTTCAGAATGGCATCGGCAATACCATTTCCTCTGAAATTTTCCTGAAGAAACACACGCTTTATCTCTACCGTTTCGTGATCGAATGGTTTGAAGCAACCACAGCCTACGGCTTGCCCGTCTATTCGGGCAATTACCACGGTGTCTATTTTTTCCACCCGGTTAAATGCGTTATACTGTTTTTGTAAATCTCCGTAACGGCTGTTTAAATCTTTGTCCAATTCGTGAATTAACTTGCAAAAATCAGGATTGGTGCTGGTTGTTTTTTCAGTTTGAAATTCGTGTTTCGTTTGCATTTTGGTCGAAATTTATAACAATAGTAAGATAATCACAATTACAATACCGATACTGGCGAAGAGAATGCCTCTTCGGAAAAACCGGGTGCCGGGTTTAAACATCCAAAGTGCCGAAACGGCCATAAAAGCAAGGAGGCACCCGAAAACAGCAGAGGGGAGTGAAGTTGCCTTTTTGCTTGCTGCAACATGCAGGTCGGTGATAATTTTTACGTAGGTAGGATAATCGGTCTTCGTATAGCTTACGGCACCGTTGGTTCGGTTGTAGGTTCCCTCTTTGAAAAAGACAATGTTGTTTTCGATCTTCAACACTTTAAGGCTTTTGATATGGAGGGCTTCTCCCAGTGCATAGACCTCGATGCCGGGGGCAATCGTCTTCTCTATCCGTGTCTCCTGTCGTAAAAAGCCTCTGTCGCGAAAGATCATTATCACTCCGCTAATGCAGTATATCAGCGTCATTCCTATAATTAAAAAGCCTATATCGCGGTGTAAACTCCGCATATAGTACTGAATCGATTTCTTTGGTTTTTGTTCCATAAAACGCGGTTTTAATAGCAAAGTAAATTTGATTTTTTATCTCTTATTCAATCACAATCTCATATTTTACAAGCAATCCGGGCACGCCTTGTAACGAAAATTTTGCTTTACGAAGCGTATTTGCTTCCGGATCGATAGTATAATTGTATGCCGATGAGAAGTCAGTCTCTTTTAGGTTTGTATGGTGAAACACTGCATTTTCGAGATTGCACTCTGTGAAACGCGCTTTGCTCAGATCGCATTCGGTAAAGTCGGCATTGCGTAGCAAACAGTTGACAAACGGTGTTTTGGTCAGTTTTTTACCCGAAAACAGACTGTAATCCATAGGACAGTTTTCGAAACGGACATTGAGTAATGTGTCGTTACAATCGATAAACGAAGTACCCGTGAGTTTGCAGCCGGAAAAAGCAACGTTATTCAGTTGGCAATTGTTCATCTTGACAATGCTCAGGTTGCAACCCACAAACCGGCAATCGATGTAAGTCCCAGACATGTATTCTGTCTCTGAAAAATCGCAGTTGGTAAAGGTACAGTTGTCGAACTCGCAGCCACGGAGCTCGTCTTGCGTGAATGTCCGGTTGGTAAATTCTTTGTCGTCGTGGATAACCATAAATTGTATTGTGTAACGTTGAGTGCTTAATGTTTAATGTTTAGTGTTTTTGGTGATAGCTCCGTTTTAAGGCACTTAATTTGTTCGCTATTTTATCAATCTGTAACTGCACTTTATCTAAGTCTGATTGCTGGATGTAATTCAAATCGTTAGCTATTTGTAATTGGCAGAATGTCTCTAATAAAGAACCATAAGCAACTTCTATAAATCGCTCTTTTTCTTTGTCGGATGTGCGTGAAGTTCCTTCTACAATATTCGAAACGACAGAAACTCCAGCCCGTTGTAATTGAGAAGCAAGTCCAAATTTTTCCCGATCCGGAAATTTATCTGTTAGCATATAAAGATGCTTCACGTAGATGCGGGCATCCTGATAAACCTCTAATTTTTCAAAACTGTATTTCTTTGGCTGACTCACCATAAATAAACATTACACAGTAAACGTTTAACAATTCTATCCCATCACGATCCCTTTGGTTAGGAATGCTTCTTTCAGTTTGAGCAAAGCATCGCTTTTTACCTGATCGGTATTGGTGATGGTACTCCAGAAGCGTACGGTCAGTCGACAGGAACGTTCCTGTACTTGCGTAAAGAGGATGACCGGCTGTTTTTTTGCAATCACATGAGGAACCGTGTTTACGGTTGTATTGATAATCGTACTGATGACGTTGGCATCCAGTTCGTCGCCGGTAAGAGCAATTTCTATCATGACTCGTCGCTGATCGTTGCTGTAGGTCCAGTTGACTATATTTTGCGACAGAATGGTGCCGTTCGGAATAATTACTTCGGCGCCGTCGGCCGTGTTGAGGGTGCTGGCTCGCAAGCCGATCTCTTTCACTTTGCCCGATTGTCCGCTCACTTCTATTACGTCGCCGATTTGTAACGATCCATCGAAAATCAGAATGATACCCGATACGAAGTTATTGACGATATTTTGCAAGCCCATACCGATACCAACGCCGAGAGCGCCGAGCACGATGGTGATTTTGTCGATAGGTAATCCAGAAGCAGCTACCGCTAACAGATAACCGCCACAAAGAACAAACAATCGTAGCATCAATAACCTTGAATGCTGCCCTTTCGAGATCATACCGTCTTCGGCTTCATTGCCTGTTTCGCCGAAAAGGAAGCTGATCAACCGTTGCAGAATATGGGCAACCCAGATGATAAGAAAGAACAGCAACACACTCGACAATTTGAACGAGATACTACCTATTGAGCGGGTAGATGTAAGCAGATCGCCTACCCATTCGCTGATACCGTGGTATATATTTAGATTGGAAGCCAGCATTATGAACCATAAGATAAGAGCAAACGCTATCATCGGCAACTTCAGTTTGCCTGTTACCAGCGTAGGGTCGAAAGGAACCTTGATTCCTTTTCGCAGCCGACCAAGCTGTATCTGCAACAAGATAACTTCCAGAATTGTATCGATACAGATGGGTAATATAACAGCCTGCATTAGGGTAAAGATTGATGTTACGCCAATAATGCCGGCAAGCGAAAAACGGCCGAAGATGTTCGTCAAAATCGATGATACGGCTAAGAGTACGGAGAGATACATCGACATACGGATCCACTTACGGAAGGATACTTTGTCGTTGCAACGATTGTAAAATCTCAGGGCAAATACTATTACGCCAATTTGCAACAATACCAGCCAGTAACGTTGTAGTAACTTCGGTTCGACCCAAACGTAGGAGACGGAAACAAGGACAAACAATACCACCAAAACAATCCAGGCATACCATGTTTTGCGATCCCATTGCGTAAAGAAGATAACCGATGCAATAATAAATGAGATAAGATATTCTCCCGTCAGGTAAAGTGTGGGGGCATAGGCATCGAAGAAGGGGATAAGAGCCAGCAATACCATCAGCAGCGCCAACACCGGATGGGTGTTGATATACTTTAAGCGGAGAAATGTGAAATGTTCCTTTGGGTCATTAAATGCTTTTAACTGACGTCGTTTTACCCACCACCAACCGAACAGCAGCAACGCTACCAGCAGCATCACAATGCGGCGTTGCGATGTTTTGTCGAAATAATAAGCGAGCGCTTTCTGTTCCATCATGGAGATGGATGATGCCGATTTGTGAAGTTGTAGTCCTACCGTGTCGGGCACAGTGAATTGCCACAGGCAGGGCGCTTCCGGACCGAACAGCTGTAGATCGGCTTTGTCGAGCCGGTTGTCGAGCATATTAAGCATGTTGGCAATGTTCATCGAATTGTCTGATACCTTCAGTTTCAGTTCGTTCAACTGGTTTAGACCGACACGGGTTATGCTATCGGTACGCATCCATTTACGTTGCATCCGGTCGAGTCGCTTATCGAATACTTTGGACATCACCGTATCTTTATCCAACCGAATAAAGATAGAGTCTTTCATCGCCGTTTTTAAATACAGTTTGGCATGATAAAAACGGTTGTATGTCGTGGTTAAAAATTGTCTGAGTTGTTGATTGTCGTCATCGAGATTTTCGATGAAACTCTGATAAAGGTATAGATTTCGCAGGTTTACACGGGCGCGCCTACCTCCAAGACGTTCGCGGATTTCGGCAATATCTTTGGTGATCTTATCCAGACGACGACCGGAGCTCATCACTTTCAGGCTCATTTTTACACTGTCGCGAATTGTGTTTAGTTTGTCGTTCACCCGTTCGATGCTTGTCATGTAGTCACCGGAGGTAATCGTGTCGGCGGTTGCCCATATCATTTTCCGGTGGTGCCGGAGCGTGTCGTGTTTGAGGTTTTTGCTCACCTTGCCGGTGTCGGTTGCAGCTGATGGGGTAGGGAGAGGTGGCGTTGTTTGTGCCGTTACAATGGCTGTGGTCGCAATTAAAATGCTGAACAATAAAACTATTTTTTTCATCTGCTACAATCTTGTCTCTGTTATCGGTTTATTCAAAATGTGGGCTGGCTACTAATTCCAGCCGGTTTCCTTCCGGATCGAGAACCACGCCTTCGTAATAACCGTCACCGGTTCTGCGCGGAAGACTCGCTACTTCAATGCCGTCATGCTGCATCTTCGCCGTAAGTGCGTCTACTTCGGAGGGTGTGCCTATTGTTATCGCTATGTGTGTCCACCCAAAGGTGTCGTCTGTCTGGCCGGAGGTAATATCGTTTCGATGCATCAGTTCGATGCGGCCACCGTCGGCAAAATAGATAAAAAAAGAGGAAAATCCTTTGGCAGAGTTCTTATACCGTTCTCCCGAGCTGCAATCGAAATATTTCAGGTAGAACGCTCTCATCTTTTCCAGACTTTGTGCCCAGAGCGCAATGTGATCTATTTTCATCTGTTCTTGTAATTGTCTGTTCCGCTTTGTCAGGATTCAAAACCGGAGATGTTCGGATTGTGTATCAAAAACGACTCAAACTGATCGCGTTTGCCCGGTTGTATCTCTATGTTGTACTCCACGCAAACGATTCCCGATTGTTTGCTGGTTTTAATGCGCAGGTATTTGATGTTCATTCTTCCAAATTCGGCTTCGAGTGTTTCGAGAGAGTATGTTTCGGGTTGGAAGCGTATTTCGTAATTCTTCATCTGGTGCAGCGAGTCGAAGGTGCTTTCGAATTTGAACAGAGCCAACAATATCAGCATGACCAGTACTACTACCATGGCCGCCAGCGCATAAAACTGCAAGCCGATGCACATGCCGATAGCCGCAGCCATCCAGATAATTGCCGCCGAGGTGATGCCCTTTACATTGGCACCCTCTTTGAATACCACACCGGCTCCGATAAAGCCAATACCGGTTACGATGTTGGAAGCGATGCGATCGTCTCCCATCCACGAAACGGAGAGGATGGTAAACAGGCAGGAGCTAACGGTAATCAGAATCATGGTGCGGAAACCGGCCGGCTTGTTGTGATACTCGCGCTCCAGTCCGAGAGTGGCTCCCGCAGCAAAGGCTGCCAGTATCTGCACGTAAGGAATGTAGTCTAGTTGCATAAGCCGCTGGTGTTGGATGTGATTTGCAAAAATACGAATAGTTGCGGCTTTTTCGTCAGAAAGAGGCAAAATAGAGGGCCAAGGTTATTAAGATTTTGTTTCCGGAGAGTCAAAGGCAAGTTCCTTTTTGTTGATGCATATAAAAATAACGTTATTTAACTTTGCGGTAAGGATATTGTTCGTAATTTTGCGAACAACGAACAAATAAAATTATTTATACTATGAATTGCTGCGAAAAACAAGAATATACCATCGATAATGAGCAACTTGCACGCTTTGCCAAAGCGATGGGACATCCGGCCCGAATCTCCATTCTTCACTTTTTGGCCAATCTCGACAGCTGTTATTTCGGCGATATTCACAACGAACTGCCGATTGCCAAAGCTACCGTCTCGCAACATCTGAAAGAGTTGAAAGATGCCGGACTCATTACCGGAACTATTGAAGCACCCAAAGTGAAATATTGCATCCATCGGGAGAACTGGGCAAAGGCGCAGACCTATTTCAATACATTCTTTGCTTCATTAAAAGAAAAAGATCTTTGTTGCGAATAACATTAAATATTAAAGCTAATGAAAATTCAAGTACTGGGTACGGGATGTGCCAAATGTAAATCGCTTGAAAAGGCGGTGCGCGAAGTGGTGGTTCAAAACAACATCGACGCAGAAGTGACCAAAGTGGAAGATATCATGGAAATCATGAAATTCAACGTGATGACAACTCCAGCGCTGGTTGTCGACGGAAAAGTAGTACTAAAAGGGCGGGTGCCGTCCAACGATGAACTAAAGCAGATATTAACCAATAAAATTTTTCTGATATGAAACGAACAATCTTATTCTCGTTGATGCTGCTTTTGACAGCCTCTTTTGCCGAAAGTCAAACCGCAAAAAAAGGAGCAGTAACTCCTATTGCAACAGTGAAGCAGGCTAAAGTCGAGGTATATTATTTCCATTTTACCCGTCGTTGTGTTACATGCCAGGCTGTCGAAACCGAATCGCAGAAGGCCGTTGCAGCGCTTTATCCGGCACAATCGAAGCAGGGAAGCATCACTTTTAAATCATTGAATCTGGATGATAAAAGCAGTAAGGCGATGGCAACACGCTGTAAAGCCGAAGGGCAGGCATTGCTCGTTATCAGTGGAAATAAACGCTTCGATCTGACCGATCAGGGCTTTATGTATGCCCGATCCAATCCGGCTAAATTGAAAGCAGAGCTCAAAAAGATCATCGATCCGCTGATTCGTTAAATACCCTATGGAATTTCTCCAAAGTATTCTCGATAACTCTCAGTACGCTTTTCTGACGGCGTTTGTATTGGGGTTGATGACCGCCATCAGTCCCTGCCCGCTGGCAACCAATATCACGGCCATCGGATTTATCAGCCGCGATCTGACCGACCGCCGGAGAGTATTTTACAACGGATTGGTCTACACCCTCGGACGGGCAATCAGTTATGTCGGTCTGGCGCTAATCATCTACTTCGGAGCCAGCAAAATGAACGTTTCGCTCTTTTTTCAGGGTTGGGGAGAAACGGTGCTTGGTCCGCTGCTGATCGTGATCGGACTGGTGATGCTTGGGGTGATTCCGGTTAAATTTCCGGGCTTGCACAAACTGACCGACAAAATCGGTGAAGGTAAAAACGGAACTGTCTGGAGTTCGCTTCTGTTGGGAGTGGTATTTGCCCTGGCCTTTTGTCCTTACAGCGGAGTGCTTTACTTCGCGATGCTCATCCCTATGACCGTTTCGAGTGCCGGAGGTCTCTATCTTCCGGTTGTTTTTGCCATAGCCACCGGGCTGCCGGTAATCCTGTTTGCCTGGCTGCTTGCATTCGCGGTGAGTAATGTGGGTGCTGTGTACAACAAGATAAAGATATTCGAATTGTGGTTTCGGAGAGTCGTTTCGGTAGTGTTTATTGCGGTGGGAATTTACTATATGCTTATATTGTTTATTCTCACGTAAGTGTATGACAAGAAATAGTAAACGAGTTGACAAGTTGACGAGGAATCTGTTTTAGGAAATGCAAGAGGAACCAACACTTACAAATAACCGGGAATATTTGCAATTCAAATTTTCAAATTTTCAAATCTTCACATCCCCAAATTTTAACTGTATGAAGTGGAACAAACAAATCACATGGACACTGTTGGCGTTGCCGGTCTGGTATCTTCTCTATGTCAATTTACAGCCCTTGGCTGACTGGATTGTGAGGATCTTACCCGGTATGTCGAACGGTGCTCCGCTGACCGAAGCGATCCGGTTCTTTATCTTTGAGTTTCCCAAGGTGTTGCTCCTGCTGGTGCTTATTATCTTTTTTGTGGGGATTGTGCGCAGTTTCTTCACCCCCGAGCGTACCCGCAAGGCACTCGAAGGCAAGAATACCTTTACCGGCAATGTGATGGCTGCGCTTTTGGGTATTGTTACCCCTTTTTGCTCCTGTTCGGCTATTCCGTTGTTTCTTGGATTTGTTGAGTCGGGAGTGCCTTTGGGTATCACCTTCTCCTTTCTGATTGCAGCGCCTATGATCAATGAAGTGGCCGTTGTGCTGCTTTATGGAATGTTTGGCTGGAAAACGGTGTTGATCTACATCTCAACCGGTCTTGCGATTGCTATTCTGGCCGGATGGATTATTGGTCGGCTTCACCTGGAAAAATGGGTAGAAGAGTGGGTATATGCCACACGTTTTGAAAAAGGAGAGATGGAAGAGACGAAGATTACTTTTCCGCAACGCATTGGAATGGGATTGACCGCCGTAAAGGAGATTGTGAGTAAAGTGTGGCTCTACGTGGCACTGGGTATTGCAGTCGGTGCCGGCGTTCATGGATACGTTCCTGCCGAATTTATGGCATCGTTGATGGGGAAAGATGTTTGGTATGCTGTTCCGCTATCTGTCTTGATCGGTGTGCCGCTCTATTCGAATGCGGCGGGTATCGTGCCCATTGTTTCCGTGCTAATTGAAAAAGGAGCCGCGTTGGGCACAGCACTGGCCTTTATGATGTCGGTCATTGCCTTGTCGTTGCCCGAAATGATTATACTGAAGAAGGTTTTGAAACTGCCACTTATTATTACGTTTATTGCCATTGTTGCCATAGGAATTATGCTAGTCGGATTGTTGTTCAATCTTATTATGTAACCCATTTGCAAACCAATATAACGATTTACAAATATGAAGATTCTTATTTTATGTACAGGAAATAGTTGCCGTAGCCAGATGGCGCACGGTTGGTTACAATCGTTCGATGCGAGTCTGACCGTGTGCTCGGCAGGAACGCAGGCGAGTGGTAAACTCAACGAGAAAGCGGTTGCCGTGATGCGCGAAGCGGGCATCGACATCAGTCATCACACTTCCGATCCGGTGGAGAAGTACCTCAGCGAAGAGTGGGACTACGTGATTACCGTTTGCGGAGGTGCCAACGAGGCGTGCCCCGCTTTTTTCGGTAAGGTGAAACATCGTTTGCATATCGGGTTCGACGATCCGAGCCATGCAGTGGGTAGCGACGACTTTATCTGGAGCGAGTTTCGTCGTGTCCGTGACGAAATCAAAGAGGGTTTTTATACGTTTTACGTCGAGAATATCAAAGGAAAATGAGCATTGCAGCTTCTGTTAATTTGAATGAGCTCGGACTGCTGACAGCCCGCATTCCCCGCGTGTCGGCACAATTGACTCTCCCTGACAAGCTGGGAGCTTTACGTGTGCGCTTCGGCATTGGGCGCGACGATTACAAAGTAACTCCGGGGCTTTACAAGATCGGCAATCCTGACAGTCAGTCGGATGTGCTGCTTTCTGCCAATTACAAGCTTAGCTTCGATATGTTGCGTAAAGAGCTTGATGGTATGAATCTCTGGTTGCTGGTGGTCGACACAAAAGGTGTGAATGTGTGGTGCGCTGCCGGTAAAGGTAATTTCGGTACCGACACGGTTGTACGCGGGATAAAAAAGACATCGTTGGAGAGCGTGGTGACGCATCGCCGGATTATTGCGCCGCAACTATCGGCCAGCGGAGTGGCGGCACACAAAGTAAAGGAGCTATCCGGTTTCAGAATCAGCTTCGGACCGGTATTGGCCAAAGATGTTCAGCCGTTTATCGATGCCGGATATAAGGCGACTCCCGCAATGCGGCGGGTACGTTTTCCCATGAAGGAGCGTGCCAAGCTGATTCCGGTCGATTTTATGTACGGAAAATACAAACTGCTGGCGGTTCTGGCATCTCTCTTTGTAATTGCCGGGCTCGATCGTAGCGGCTTTTTGTTCGGCAAAATGGTAAGCGAATCGGCCTTTCCGTTGATTGCAATCTTCAGTGCCTATATTGCGGGTATTGGACTCACACCGCTCTTTTTGCCGTGGGTGCCTTTTCGTCCGTTTGCCCTGAAGGGCGCTTTCTGGGGCCTGCTCTCCTCTTTGTTGTGGATCGTGTTGCTCCATCCCGCATTGCCCGAAGCCATTGCTATCGGACTGATTAGTCTGAGTGTAGCTTCTTTTATGGCTATGAATTTTACCGGATCATCCACCTTTACCTCGCTATCGGGGGTGCAAAAGGAGATGAAATGGGCCATCCCCATGCAGATCGGGGCTCTTGCATCCGGATTTATCCTATTAATTCTTTCAAAACTGCTCTGATATGAAGAGGTTACAATATTTGAAGAATGTGGTTACGCTGAAGCTGAACCCCGACTTATGTACCGGATGCGGTATGTGCACGGTAGTATGTCCTCACTCGGTCTTTGAGATGGTAAACGGCAAAGCCCGCATCGTCGATATCGACGATTGCATGGAGTGCGGAGCCTGTTCCAATAACTGTCGTTTCGGTGCTGTCAGCGTCAAGGCCGGGGTGGGATGTGCCGCAGGAATCCTGAACGGAATATTGAGAGGCACCGAGCCATCGTGTGATTGTTCTACCGGAACGAAAGCTTGTTGTTGAAAATAAAAACGATTATGGAAACATTAAAAATACGTATGGCAACCGCAGAGGATCAGGCTCAAATAAAAGCCTTACTGGAGGCGAGTCAATTACCGGGTAGCGATATCGATCCGGACAAACAATTTTTTCTGGTTGCGCAGCACAATCAGATCGTTCTCGGAACGATTGCGCTCGAAGTGTACGGAAATAGCGCTTTGCTGCGCTCTTTCGCTGTGGATGCACATTTCCGGAGTCAGCACATTGGTGCGCGTCTTTACCGGGAGGCTGTTACGCTATCCAAAAAAAAGGGAATCGGTCGTCTTTTTCTGCTGACCACCACTGCCGATCGGTATTTCGATCGCTTGGGCTGGCAACGTATCGGGCGCGATAAGGTGCCCGAAGCAATTGGCGCTACTACCGAATTTGCCTCTCTGTGTCCGGTATCTTCCATTGTAATGAAATTTGATATATAACCGTTATGAATACGCGACTGAAATTTCTCGACCGTTACCTGACGCTCTGGATATTCCTGGCTATGTTTATCGGAGTCTTCTCCGGCTGGTATTTCCCAGGAGTGGCTGCATTCTGGAACTCCTTTTCGTCGGGCACCACCAATCTGCCCATCGCCATCGGATTGATAGTGATGATGTATCCGCCCCTTGCGAAAGTGAAGTACGAAGAGTTGGGCGATGTGTTCAAAAACAAAAAAATTCTGGGGCTGTCGCTGGTGCAGAACTGGGTTGTTGGTCCGGTACTGATGTTTTTGCTGGCCATTATTTTCCTCCGGTTCAACATCAGTTACATGTACGGACTCATACTTATCGGCCTGGCGCGCTGCATTGCCATGGTCATTGTGTGGAACGATCTGGCAAAGGGCGATCGGCAATATGCGGCCGGACTGGTGGCTTTCAATTCGCTCTTTCAGGTGTTGCTCTTTTCGGTCTATGCCTACCTGTTTATTGCCATTTTGCCCGGTTGGTTCGGACTACCGGTGAACGAAACGGTGGCGCAAATTACGATGGGCTCCATCGCCAAAAGTGTCTTTATCTACCTTGGAATACCCATGATTGCCGGTTTCCTGACACGGTTTATTCTTACCCGTGTTAAAGGTTCGCAGTGGTACGATACCCGTTTTGTCCCAAAAATATCACCGTTGACGCTGATTGCACTGCTGTTTACCATCGTGGTGATGTTCTCGCTCAAGGGAGAATATATCGTAAAAATTCCATTGGACGTGGTTCGTATTGCCATACCGCTGGTTATCTATTTTGTGGTGATGTTCCTCTTTTCGTTCGTCATGAGCAAAAGGGTGGGGGCTACTTACGAACAGTCGGTTACTCTTTCGTTTACCGCCGCGAGCAATAACTTTGAATTGGCCATCGCCGTAGCCATCGCTATTTTCGGCATCAATTCCGGTGAAGCTTTTACCGCCGTAATCGGACCGCTGGTTGAGGTGCCGGTAATGATAGCGCTGGTGAACGTTGCTTTTTGGTTCCGTAAAAAATTTTGATATCAGACCTTAAAGGTTTCAAAAACCTTTAAGGTCTGATATATTCCCTGTTCGATAAATTTATATAAAATGAAACAAATTACTATCCAACCCCTTACTGCCGCACATTGGTCCGATGCGGCGCGTATCTATGAAGCCGGTATTGCCACCGGTAACGCTACATTTCAAACCGAAGCTCCGTCGTGGGAAGCCTGGAACAAGGCGCATCGTCCGGATTGTCGTTTGGTGGCGCTTTGCGAAGGAGAAGTTGCCGGATGGGCTGCCCTTTCGTCCGTTTCGTCCCGACCGGTGTATGCCGGTGTGGCAGAGGTAAGCATCTATGTCGATGCTGCTTTCCGGGGACAAGGTGTGGGCAACTGTTTAATGAAAGCGCTTATTGAAGAGTCCGAAAGAGAAGGAGTCTGGACGCTTCAATCGGGTGTGTTTCCCGAAAATGCGGCCAGTATGCGGTTGCACCAGAAGCACGGTTTTCGTACGATCGGTCTCAAAGAGAAGATTGGCAAAATGCACTCCGTATGGCGCGATGTGGCGATGCTGGAACGTCGCAGCCGTGTGACGGGAATCGACGATTAGCAAGATGCTCCCGAATGTTGCATTTCAGACACCACCATCTTTAGACTTTAAAGGTTTTGAAAACCTTTAAGGTCTGAAAACAAATGGTTCACTGCCGGTTACGGTTCCACAAACAGCACCTCCACCCCCTCTTCTTTCAGCAACGCTAAGGATTTGGAGCAGATATTGCGGGTACATAACAGCGTGATATTCCTTTCGGGAGCAACACGCCTTATCTGCCATGCCATTCGGACTATCTTTTCGGCATCTTTCCGGATAATGCGGCTTTTGACTACCTTGCGGATGCCCAGGCGGTTGTCGCCGAGCGCTTCCAACTGCACGCGTGCCGATAGTCCGTAATGCGTGGAATCGGTGATCATCTCAATTTTTCAGTACCAGCAGTCCGTTGTTGGTTCCGAACCATTTGTTGTTGTTTTTGTCGACAGCAATGGCATTGACAGCGTCAATAGGCGTTTGATTTACCAAACTGTAACTATTCCATTGTGTGCCGCTAACGGACGAAATGCCCCAGCCGTTGTAGCCGACCCATATTTTCCCCAGCCGATCGGTTTTGATAGACAAGAGTGGAGACCCTGCTTTCAATCCATCCGTTTCGTTGGCATAGGTAGTCCAGCTTGAACCGTCAAATTTGGATAAGCCACCCAAAGTGGCAAACCATGTGTTTCCCTGATTGTCGAAGGCAATCGACATTACTCCGTTGCCGGCAATTCCTTTGGTTTTGTCGCCGGTATAGCTGTACGTTGTCCATGTTGTGCCGTCGTATTTTGAAGCGCCACCATTGGTTCCGAACCATTTGTTTCCCTGTTTATTCACAGCGATGCAATAGACCCGGTTGTCGGCTAAGCCGTTTTTAGTGCTATAGTTTGTCCAATTGCTGCCGTCGAAGAACGACACGCCGTTGTCGTCGGTACCAATCCATTTGTTGCCTTTGGCATCGATGGTGATGCTCCGGATGTAGTTGCTGGCAACACTGTTCGGATTGTTGGGGTCATGCCTGTAGTAAGTCCATGTAGTATTGCTCACTTTGGTAACGCCTCCTCCGTAGGTGCCGAACCATTTATCGCCGTTGGCATCGATGGCTATGGCCGTAACCTGACTATTGGTATAGAAACTGTTGTAGAGACTCCATGTTGCCCCGTCGAATTTGGCAGCACCCTTGTCGGTTCCTATCCATACGTTTGCCGATGAATCGATGGCCACCGAATAGATGCAATTTGTTGGCATCCCGTCGGCGGTGGTGTATATCGTCCACCTATCGGCTATTGCTTCGTCCATTGTGTTTTTCTGGCATGACATCAGAAGCATTGCCAGCAGCATGACCATGGTGCTCATTCTCCAGCTCTTTTTCATAGTTGTCGGTTTTAGTTGTTGATAATGAAGGAGCCTAATTGAATATTTGTGGTTTTTTTAGACTTTAGTTACAAAGGTAGTACTCTTTTTTTACAAATAGTAAAAAAAAAGAGGGTAAAGCGTCGTTTTTTTTATATTAAACAGTATGTAAAAATCATTTTTTTTGTTGCACTATGCTTTGATTGCAGTTACAATACTCTTTGTCGATGTTTGTGTCGTAGGCAAAGCCGAATCCTTTGGCTTGCCGTTCGTCCTGCAGTTTTCCCCACGCGTCCCAACCTTTTTCGCGCAAAACGGCGTTGTCGTGTTCAAGCGTAGGGTAACCTTTAAAGAAATCGGCAAAAAGATTGCAGGGATAGCTCTCGCAGAGCGCGCACATCTCCACATTTTTCTCTTTGGCGCACTGTCTGACTTTGCAGGCCGGATTGCCGCTTCCAGCTTTGCACGAGACGCATACCCCTTCCGTAGACATCCCTTTCAGGAACGACCAAAATTTGTCGCCATCGGGAAAGAAGGGCATAATCTCTTCAAATCCCAGTTTCTGCATCTCGTCATACAAAACTTTTGCGGCAGGTTCAACTTTCACTTTCACCGCGCAATTTTCGCAATAAAGACCGCAGTAACAGGCTTGTTCTTTCTTCATATCTTAAATGTGTTTTGTTGAATTTATTCTCTGTTTGTTTCGTTGGTCAGGTTCCCTACACCGCCGGCGTCAATCAGTATTTCTTTATCAGCAGCGTGTGTTTTACTGTCGAATCGGGTTTGCTTACCGGCATCCGGTATTTTTGCGTCGGCTTTACACATGGCATCTTTTCCATTTCAGAAGGTCTGTTGAATGCAAGATTCAAATTGTCCCCTTTCAATGTCGTAAGAGGCAACTGTTTCTTCGTTGACACATCGTTGAGTTTCCATTGAGAAATGCCGTATTGCAACGGATTGTTTGCCGACAGCTCATTTTGCATTGATCTTTGATAAAGAGTAGAGTCGGCCCGAAGTAATTGATTGTGCAACACGATACCGCGTTGGGCAAATACTGGCATCAAATATCCGAACATCAAAATGGCTATCACTACTATTTGTTTCATAGTCAACAATTTTATTGAAGTTATTCCATAGTGCACTTTACATTATCTTTTTGCTTCAAGTTTAGCGACGCGGTATCTTATGCCTAAAACCAAAGTGGTTTGAACTACACTGATCTTCGATTCAACTACCACCAACCATCATAGATAAGCGTAATTATTTTGTCAGTTCTACTATCTTCTTTTCAAGTGCGGTTTCTGTGTCAGTACCAAATCCAGTAAAAACCTCCACAATTACACCATTTCTATTAATTAAGAATGATTTTGGGATTGCTCTTATTTTGTAAGAAGCGGCTTGTTTGCTGTAGAGTCCTTTTAGATCGGAAATGTTTGTCCATGACATTTGGTCTTGGTTTGAAGCAATTTTCCATGATTCCAAGTCGGTATCGATCGAAAAACTGACAATTTCAAAATCTTTATTTTTAAACTTCCGGAATAGAGTAACTAATGATTTATTGCTCTCCCTGCACGATCCGCACCAAGATGCCCAGAAATCAAGAAGGATGACTTTGCCTTTATAATCTGAAAGTTTTACTTTTTGCCCGGTTAAATTAGTGCCGGTAATTTCGGGAGCGTAAGAGCCTGCTTTCAAATTGGTTGTGGTAATATATTGATTTATGACATCACCATACTTGGACTTTTTTAGGTTTATCGGAAATTTGTCAAACAACCTTTTTAGGCTATCCGAGGGAAGGTCATTTCGTACAAAGTAAAGTTCTTTTATTGTGATTAAAGATGGTGGAAAAGAGGCAATGCTTTGAAGTCTTATTTTGAGTACTTCTTGGTCTACAAGTGAAATGTTTTTCCAAATTGCTCTTGCTTTTGTTTCATCGGTTTCTTTGATTGCTTTGGTTGTAAGGCTGTCTCTTGTTTTGTCTAGGGTTGCATGCTTTTGTAAAACGGAAAAGTATATCTTATTTAATGGAGAACCTTTAACTTGTAAGTTGGAAAAATTGTTTCGATCGCCGGTTATTGTGATGTTTTTGTTTTCAATCCATAGATTAAAATAAACTTCGTCGTTTGCGGGATATAGCCTGAACGTAACCGGTTCTGATACTTTTCCGCTAAAAGTGAGTTGTCCTTGTTGTAAATATACGGAATCAATGTTCTGTGTAGAGTCAAGGTTGACAAGATAAAACTTAGTATCGTTCTTAAATCCGGTTAACTTAGCAGTTAATGTAAACCTGTCTGATTTTTGCTGTCCAAAAATTTGGTGGCACATCAAGCAAAGAAGCAAAGTCGCATAAATTTTAAGTGTTTGCATATATCGGCTGTGTTTTTTGGTCTGCTGAGTCCGTCAGGACCTTTCATGTCAATCATCTGTTCTGCCATCCGACCACCTATGATCTGTATGTAGCGTTGTTAACAAGAAAACTCCGACTTTTGAAAAGTCTTCAAATATAGCACTATTTTTCTTAAACAAAAAAACGACAGCATAATACTGTCGGTACTCGTTTTTGCCGTCCTGTTCTCCTGATCCTTTATGGCGAAAAAAACATCGTTGTCGCTGTGTCAAATGGTTGTCCGTAATGCTTCAACCCCGTTGATTACGTTCGTTCAGTCTGCCATCTGTGCTTTATCTCGGGTACAAATCGGGAGAGCTGAGCCAGTAGTGTGATGGTGCCTAAATCAATGTAAATCAAAAAAACAACATACTTGTCGATATTGTCCTCGAATGTTGCTACTGTTGATGGAAAAAAGAATAGATACGCAGCCTATCAAAATGTGTATGATATGATACGGGGTGAACTGCCGAATGTGCAAGTAGTGGGCGACAAAGTAAGGGTAAAAGGTTCTTATGATTTTACTTGGTCGTAATTTTCAATAGATAAATGGAATATATTTCTTTGTTTTTCGGGCATATTCAACAAAATCAGCTCCGTATCTTTTCCGTAGATAATTATCCAACTGAGGAATTTGAATCAACACAAAATTCAACGCAATAGCGGCAACAGGAATAAAGCTCATCAGATTTTCTGTAACCAAAGCGTATCCGGCAAACATGACCGTATCTCCCCAAAAATTGATATGCATGGCATACTTGAATAATCCTTGCGTATAAATCCGTCCTTTATTTTCGGGTTTCTTTTTCCAGACATAGCGTTGATAATCGGAGAGCGAATTGATAAGAGAACCGAAAATAAAAAACGTCACACCTGTTATCTCGATTATCAACGAAGGATGAGTGTGCAAGTTACCCCAATACGAAAACATATATACCAGAAAACCATACAACGCACCTACAACACAACCTTCCAGCCAGCCGACCTTTCGTTTTACAAATACGAACAGGCAAATCACAAGTCGTATGTAAAATGCAATAGAGCAGGAAAACAACAATATGCGACACAAAGAATCGCTCTGATTATTTGTGAACAAAAATACGGTTGAAAAAATAACACCTGATAAGGTAAGCGAAACCAGCATTAATTTTGACCCCAACGAAGGAGAATGTATATCTTGATATGCCATATTTTTTATGTTTTGCTACTCAAAGCTTCTGATTAATAACTTACCCAATCAGTTATTGTCAAACGATGTTCTCAGGAATATCACAGGAAGCAAATGAACCAAAATTCTTATGGAGTTATTCAGATACAAAGATGAGGTAAATTTTTTGACTGTTGTTTGAAAAAAGTCAAAGAATTCTCTTGCACATACGATTAAGTATTGCAATGATAAACGAAAGGGGCTTTCGTCTGCTCTCTTCAATTTTTCGGACTAATTAGCTTACCTCGTTTCTCAAAATACTTGCCAATCATTCTGTTTTCACAGTCCTAAAGTCCTTTCACATTTAGGGAGATCAATGTCTTTTTAATTTGTTGTATTACTTTGTCAACGTCCGTAAGAACTTCTTCATTGGTAACCCGAATCACGGTCAGTCCGAAGCGTTCGAGCTCTGCCGTACGTCCGTCATCATAATCCGATCGTGAAGTATGAATTGCCCCATCTACTTCTATAACCAGTTTTGCCCGATGACAATAAAAATCGGCAATGAAAATATCGATCGGATGCTGAGCCTTAAATCGTACACCCAGTTGGTTGCACCGTAGTTTTTCCCAGAGAACTTTCTCTGCTGGTGTCATATTCTCACGCAACTCTTTTGCCCGGGCAAAAATAGTTGGCTGAGCATTATAATACATGGAATATTCCACTGTGTTCTTTTGAAGCATGGATGGCTTGTTTTGTTTATTTTACCCCAAACCCACTGACGATCTATGATGTCAGTACTGTAAGCCTGGAGGGGCTTTAATCTGCTTTTGTCAATTTTTCTGGCTAATTAGTTAATCTCGTTTTTCAAGATATTTGCTAATCATTCTGTTATCGCCGCCCCAAAGTCCCCTTTAGGGGATTTAGGGGTAGATGTGGAAAGTTTTCATAACCCCAGAAATGTCGTCTTTCATCCTTCAAACAAATAGCATTTACAACCAATCTAATACAATCCAATGAGCAAAGTTTGTTGTCTTTACCCCCACTGACGATCTATGATGTCAGTACTGTAAGCCTGCAGGGGCTTTCGTCTGCTCTCTTCAATTTTTCGGACTAATTAGCTTACCTCGTTTCTCAAAATACTTGCCAATCATTCTGTTTTCACAGTCCTAAAGTCCTTGTCTGCTATACTAGCGTTCAAGAGGCCGTTCTGCTCGGGTACAGGTCGGAAGATCTGCGCCATCGGGGAGATGTTGATCGAACGGTTTAATTCACAGATAATCAATGGTTATATCGACGGAACTGGAGCCGGTCGTATTAACTCACTTTCCCAGTTTTTCTTTGATAAATATGAGAAATGTTCCGTTCTGATATCATTCAGCATTGGACATGGTTTGTTTGTCTCTGTGTGGTGGTAAATAAAACCACACTTCTCCTGGACTCTTTTTGATTTTTCATTTCCGTCGTAATACCCACACCACATCGCAGTGCAACCAAGTTCTTCAAAAGCATATTTCTGCATTCGACGTACAGCTTCCGGTATCAAACCACGACCCCAGAATGGCACGCCAATCCAGTAGCCGATTTCAAGTTCGTTCGGTTTGACCTTTGTGTGTGATTGCATGGGCAAAATAAGACCAATGCTACCGATTGCCCTGTTGTTATCTCGTAAACAAACGGCATAAGTTTCGGGTGCTGATAATATATCCCGGATGATTTCTCGGCTATTTTCCAAGCTGGTATGGGATGGCCATCCAGCAATCGGTCCCACCGCCGGATCTTTTGCATATTCATATAAATCTTTTGCATCAGATTCCTGCCAAGGGCGAAGAATCAATCTTTCCGTATATAGTTTCATTCATTCATTTCTTTTTCAAAGTTATCTATTTTGCATCCCCCACTGCTTACCTCTTTTGTGTTAAGTTTACTTGTGGGTTAGTCTACGTTTAGGTGATAGCCCAAACTTCGACTTGAAATCACAATGGTTTTCAATCACAATTAATTATAAGCGAAGCTAATCAGTTGCAAACTGACTCTATTTGCAGTCCAAGATACCCCTGTGCTCAATCTTGAACTAGCTAATCTGATATGCTTGCGCCATTAGGGGGTCTTTACTCCACTAACTAGGAGCATTTACAACAATATACTCGAGAAAATATATGCCTATGGGGTTGTCTTTACCCTCCTAACTAAGGGCATTCACAATTTATCTCCTATTATTATGGCAGAATCAATGTTGTCTTTACCCCACAAACTAGGAGCATTCACAACGAAGCTGAACATAGAAAGAACAAACAACTTGTTGTCTTCACCCTCCAAACAAAGAGCTTTCACAACGCTGTGTAATTTGACAAAAACTATCTAAATGTTGTCTTTACCCCACTAACTAGGAGCAATCATAACTTGCTAAAAAAGAATAGAAACCCTTAAACAGTCGTCTTTACTCCACTAACTAGGAGCAATCACAACAATATACTCGAGAACATATATGCCTATGGGGTTGTCTTTACCCTCCTAACTAAGGGCATTTACAATTTATCTCCTATCATTATGGCAGAATCAATGTTGTCTTTACTCCACAAGCTAGGAGCATTCACAACTACAACAAACAAAGTTACAAAGAAAATGGAGTTGTCTTTACCCTCCAAACAAAGAGCATTTACAACGATAGCACATATTTAATCAAGAAATAACATGTTGTCTTTACTCCACAAACTAAGAGCAATCACAACTTTTTCACGCTACTCACGGTTGTTCAAGCAGTTGTCTTCACTCTCCAAACTAAGAGCAATCACAACCCGAAAACAAAAAGATAGTTGGAATAGAGAGTTGTCTTTACTCCACAAACTAAGAGCATTCACAACTTCAAAGCGGACTGGTACTTAAACGAAATAGTTGTCTTTACTCCACAAACTAAGAGCATTCACAACCTCTATTATGATATTACCAACAGAGAAAAAGTCGTTTTTACCCCAAACCCCTGCAGGGGCTTAAATCTGCTCTTGGAAATTATTCTGTCTAATTAGCTTACCTCGTTTCTCAAAATAGTTGCAAATCTTCCTGTTCTCACAGTCCCAAAGTCCCCTTAAGGGGATATAGGGGTAGATGAGAAAACCTTTCATAACACCAGCAATGTTGTCTTTACCCTCCAAACCAAGAGCATTCACAACCTTTTCCCGACAACCTCGACGTTTATCATAGTTGTCTTTCCTCCCCAAACTAAGAGCAATCACAACAAAGTTGCCGAATGGATTAACTCGAAAGAGGTTGTCTTTACTCCACAAACTAAGAGCATTCACAACCTATCGTGTTGAACCTACTTAACGCCATCAGTTGTCTTTACTCCACAAACTAAGAGCATTCACAACGAGGAATTCCCGATCGTCTGTTTGCGGCAAGTTGTCTTTACTCCACAAACTAAGAGCATTCACAACGAAATCACAAAACTCTACCGCCGAAGATATGTTGTCTTTACTCCACAAACTAAGAGCATTCACAACGCATGAAAGAAACTAAGCAACAATGGTACGGTTGTCTTTACTCCACAAACTAAGAGCATTCACAACTATCTGCTCAATCACACCAAGGATAGACTAGTTGTCTTTACTCCACAAACTAAGAGCATTCACAACTCTGGATAATTTTCTAATGTTTGTTTAGTGGTTGTCTTTACTCCACAAACTAAGAGCATTCACAACGTGGCACGTGAAAGCAATTGTTTTAGTGGAGTATATAAAGGTTTCTGCGTTTCAAAAATGCTGTTGTTTATCCGATCTTTCCAATAATTGTCTCGATTTTTTGTTTGTAAGCCCCGGCAATGGTCGATGCAATGTTTTTTACCGGCACAACCTCCGTACCGTTGAGAGCAACGGCAATATGCGGAACCTGGTTGTGCGAAAAACTATTACGCAGCATGTTCAGGTAGGAGCTTTCCGGTTGGGTAATTATCCCTTTATTGAGTAACCATTGCAGATAGGGCTTGTGTTGCATACGACCCTGCTTTGCTTCACCCTGCTCGTCGGTAAAGAGAGTAATCACTCCCTCGCGGTCTTGGTCGATAATTGCCTTTTCGAGTCTGAACACTGCGTCGAACACCGTGAGCCGCGCCTTATTGTAATCCATCAATTCGTAGCGTAGGGTATCGGCATCTATTGTTGCATTGGGCAGATAGGCTACCAGTTCGGGCATCCGTCGGTCGTGGGCAAAGCGGTTGAGATCGTTGCTGTTTTTCAGCTGCATAATGCCGGTTACCGTCACTTTTATTTTCGGTTTTGGCTCATCTTTCGGCAGTTTCTCTCCCTGCGCGTTGTAATTGGATATATAGGGAAATTCCTTTTTAATTTCGCGAGGCCTCGTCAGTTCTTCCGAAACCGTTTTCAGTTTCAGGGTTTCCCTTCCCGGAGTGAGTTGTTCGGCCATCAGCAACAAAATGCGGTCTTGCTCGCCAAGGAGGCGTATCTCCCTCTCGGTGTCGTACAGCGTATGTTTGAAAACCTTCTCCACCTTTTGCTTTTGTATCAGAGGCAATTGTTTGTTGTGCCGTCTGGCAATGTTTCGTTCGGCACTTAATCTATTATATGCTTCTTCAACCGCATCGGCATAGCACGAAGTCAGCCGGGGCTGTGCACCGGGCATAAAGCAGACAGCCTCTTCTTTGATGACGTAATGACGAGCTCCGTTGTAGAAGGGTTGCGTTTCATCTTCACGCAGGCTCCACCACTGCTTCAGCAATTCGTTGTATTTGGCTGTATCTGCAAATGTTTGTCCGTTTTCTTGCATTTGTCCTTTCATCAGTTCGCACAGACGGGCATCAAACAGGTCGGTGGGCAAATCGATGGGGCGTTTACGGTCGCCTTCCTGTTTTCCATGATTGATAGTGTGAAGCCACTCTTCGAGTGTTGAAGTCTCTTTTTCCCATTGCCGTATAGTATAGGGAATGTCATTCCTATTGTTGGGTATTCTATAAATCGTGTCATCTTTTCCGTTTTTCTCGTTTTTTTGTTTTTCTTCAAAGACCCGAATTATCCATGCGATGTTTTTGAATCTTTTATCTCCATTGCTTTTGTACCCATTCTCTATCATTTTCTCAACCTTTTCCATCAGATAGAGTTTGTAAAACTCCGATGTTTTACGGATGCTTTCGAGATTCAGATTCTTCAGGAAGGGATGGCCGTCAGGTGCATTGAGATTAAGCTCGCGTACCAAACCGATAAACTGTCGCTTTTTCTCGGCATCGGCATAAAAGGCGAGGCACTCCTGCATTTTATCGTAATAGATGGAGGTTATTTTCTGCTTCTTTGTCTTATCTATCATCATATCCACTATGTCGCGGGCAAGGAAGGTGGCCATTTCGCCCACCTTCGGAATGCGTATCGACGGATCTTTCCGGTGTTTTTCGAGTTGCTTCAGTCGTTTCAATCCGTCGCGTTTCATTAGTAAAATGCGCTCCTTTATCGAACGGGCATCGTGTACCTCTTCAATGTTGAGCCAGTAATTGAGTATGCGTTCTGGCACCTGTTTCCAGTTCAATCCGTAAGGAGCCAATAGTTCATCCAATAGTTTCTTTCTGTCTCTTGGTGCATAGGCGAACATCTTTTTCTTTGTTATATAAGCCCTGCTTTTTTTAGTGTCGCACTGTTTCTGAAATGGTTTCCAGTCGGGTAACTTCCATTTGATGCTTTCAATAAATTCAAGATTAAAGAGCTTATTTTCCGCAGTAGAGCAAAATGCACGGATGAGTTTTTCCGATTCTCCCGGTTGCAATTGTTCGAGTAGAATTGCTTTCGCTAATTCGTGCAGGCTGATAAAAGCATCGGGTTGGGGTTGTTTGAAGGAGTATTTTACCCGGTTCGTTTCTGCATTTTTTGTCGGCACAACATAGGGTAATTGTTCTTTCTCGGTGAAGGCAATGCCTATTTTGTTGATGTCGGCATTATAGTGCGGTGCAAACTGTTCGAATCCGTTCGCCCGATGGTCAACATCGATGCGCTGTTCCAGCGAATCGGGGTCTGCCGTCAGGAAGTTGCTCAAACGTCCGAAGGCCCTGGTATTCTCTACCACAGACCGGGGAATTGATTCGCCGAGCACCTGTTTGTCGTATTGTGTAAGGGTGTATTTGCCTAAATCGATCTGAAACCGGATGCCGGGCCAAAGCTCCTGTTCGTCGATAAACCGCATGGCAAAATAGTGAAAACGGTTGCTGTGGCGCACACGGATTGTCAGTTGTTCGATATACTCTTTGTACTCAATCTCATCGAGTAACTTTTCCCGCTCTTCGTCGTTGAAACTGTTTGCCAACATGTTTTCAATACCGCTTTCGGATAATTCCGGGCGGAACTCTTTTTTCACTTCTTCGCTCAATACATTGTAGAGCTTTTTGGGACATTTGTTCAGTTCGTTCAGTATATCGAACAACAGCGCCTGAATCGGATTATCGGAAATCAGTTTATCGTGAGGCAAACGTACACAGTAGGCCATCAGCACTTCGCGCGTGGCAATAAACGATTTGAATTGCGTCCCCTTTAACCCCTGCACCTTGCCGATAAACTGAAACGCATTTTCGCGGTCGAGAAACAAAGCTGTAAAAAACACCAGCCCTTCGGTGGTAATCGTATTTTCATCTTCCACCAGCTCTTTGCCTGCTACTAAGCTATAATCATCTTCAGCCAGTACATCCTTGAACCGCACTTTACTGTATTCGATCGCACGGGCAAAACTCGCTTTTAAAAACGTTGCCGTTTCGGACGAAACAGTCAGTTTGCGGCACTCCTGTTTGTCGGTAGCATAAAAATGGGTATAATCGTTCCGAAACTCCTGCATATCTTTGAAAAGTGCTTTCAGCGTTTTCGCCATAGTTTTTATATCTTTTCCTTCAGCTTGTCCGCTTTTCTGTTCTTCATTAGGCAGTCGTGCAGCATCAAACTGTTTGATAACCGGCATCAGGCGAATAAGGCGCTCGAACAGCTTATTATCATTCCGGTTCTTTTGACTGGGTATACAAATAAAGCCATTTTGGATAAGTTCGTCATCCCTCAGTTCCGTTTGTTGAAACTCTTTTGCCAGATAGTTGTTGATGCTGAAAATATTCAGGCGGGCAAGGTTCAGGTAGGCTCCGAAGTACTGTGGATCGTCGGCTAATGTCCGCCGACGGTTTTCAAATAATTCATTTTCTTGTGTTTCCATGTTATTTAATTTTTTGAGTTAAGATGCGCGTAGAAATACCACTGCATTTTCCATACCATTCGTTGCCGGTACCAGCGGGCAACAAATACCGAACCGAAAAGCAACAGCAGTAGTGCCAGAGTGGTATATCCGAGTTTTGCTCCGTCGGGTAGGGCTATGTGCAAAATAGCGACGAAATGGAGCAAATAGAGCAGTATGCCTGCCGCCACCGATAGCAGGGAGGCAATAAAGATGGACCGAAAGAAAAAATAGAAACTCTGAAATGCTTTCGCCGTATCGAGCTTTCCGCAATAGTCGAGTTCGTAGTACATTCGGTCGTAAAACTCATCCTGCAGCTGCCCCATCTCTGTTTGTTCCTGTTCCGGCAAGGCATCGTAAACGGATTTGTTTGTAAAAATTGCTTTGCCATACCAGTCTGCGGCTCTACGGTTCAGTGTCTCGATCACCGCCTCCGGCAGGGGATGCCGGTTGAAGAGTTGCACAACCGGTAGGTAGAGTCCGCAGATGCGGTATACCCATTTGCAATGCGATGTAAGCCAAAACCCGATGACATAAATTAAAGCTCCGAACAATACGGAGAATACTACCGTCAGCTCCCACTCTCCACTCAGGTCGAAGCAGTCGGCACAGTCGAATAGACTCAATAGGGCATTGAGCATAAACACAAAGACTACTCCCGGAAAAAGCACCGAAAGCAGATCGTAAAAAGAAAATTTTTCCATACTCTTATTTTTAGCAGTTATACCGATTGATCCGTTTTTTATGCTGCCTCCGTACTTTTCATTCGCCTATGGTTACAGCACCCCCAATAGCTGCATGGTGGTATACACCGTGTCTATGTTGCAGGTATTGCATTTGCGCAGGATGTTTTTGCGGTGGGTGCCCACGGTATGGATGCTCAGAAAGAGCTGTTTGGCTATCTCGTTCGAGGTATATCCCTTTCCGGCCAGTTCCACCACCTCCAGTTCGCGTTTGGTCAGCTCTATTTTTCGGCTGGTGCAGGCTTTCCCGGGCTCTAAACAATACATCTCTTTGATGCGCTTGTTGCAGAGCATAGGTGTCCCGCTCACACTTTCCGATTTTTCTTCCAGTACATCCACGGCTATTAGTAGTAGCCAGAGTTCGCCTTTGCGCCCCGCTGTATGTTCCAGTATGCGCCGCAGCACCAGCCGGTAGCCTCCCTTCCGTTTGCGCATTCGTACCGGAGTTACCAGAAAATAGTCGGCACGCGCTTCAGGCGGCATGCTTCCCACCAGCCGGTAGGCCTCATGTTCGGCATGATACACACCGGGTAAATCGTCGGGATGAACTCCCTGATGAAAGACCGAAGGAGCATCCGTTCGGTCATCCTCGCCGGCACTGTCGCTCAACAACCGCGCATAATGGGTATTCATGTAGACATATTGCCGCGTGTTCAGATCGAAAATCGAAAACATGGTCACTCCGACTTCTGAAAACCGCGCTATCTGCTGGCTGTGTTTGTTGAGTTGGGAGGTGTTATGGGCGGCATCGCAATTACGATTATTTGCCGGCAACAGGTCGTGATTGTCCGAATGATTACGCATATAATCTGGTTTTTTGATTAACAAACATTTTGTGCGTAAAGATAAATAATTTTATATTTAATATGAAAGTATGGAGTATTTTATACTATAACAAAATTCGTTTTTTTTGCCATTTCGAACTCTCATGTACCCGGGTTAGAATAAAATTATTTGTTTATAGTGTTGTATATTAATAGTATAATTCAATTTTGTTTGGATGGACGTTCTGTGCAACGTGACCGGTAAAATACCCTGATAAGGGGATTGACAAACGAAATTCAATTTATTTATTTTGTCTCGACAACACGATCATTGAATTTTTTGATAAGATTCATTCGGATAACAAGGTGGTATTTTTAATTAGAAGAATGAAACAGCCGTTGAGATGAACCATCAAACGAATCGGGGCGAATGCAGTTGTCGATGGCTCTCTCGTCAATCGATACGACACTATTGCCCGGCGATCTAAAAGGATCATTTGACGGATCGAAGCGATCATTCATCGATTCAAATGAATCGTTCATTGAAATCGATGCGTCATCCATTGAAATCGATGGGACGTTCATTGAAATCGATGCGTCATTCATTGAAATCAATCGGTCGTTCATTGAAATCGATGGCTCATCCATCGAAATCGATCGGACGCTCATTGAAATCGATCGGTCGTTCATTGAAATCGATCGGACATTCATTGAAATCAATCGGTCGTTCATTGAAATCGATGGTTCATTCATTTGAATCGCAAATTGTCTCCGAAAGTTTACCTCTATGTAATGCAATTATCATGTAAACAGAATGCTATATAAATTAACGAGATTCGGAATCTCAATGTTGAATCTAAAAACAAGTGATTATGGACAAAGAAAGTTACAGTTTTCCAGCCAGCCCGCTACAGCGTAACGAATATCAGAAAAGTGTGGTAAGTTATAGTGAAACCAAAGCTGTGCTATGGAGTATTCCGGCCGAGTTTATGGCCGACTTGAAGATTAGTAGTGCCGATTACGATCAGAAATCGATGGTGGCCAACAACCGTTCCACGCAATGTCCTGCGGCTACAGCAGCCCGCGAAGACTCGTGGAATACCCTTGCTCCTAAGCTCGATAAGTTGTATCTGAAATATTTACTCAACAACGATGCTATCAGCGCTTCCGACAAGCAGGTATTGAATATTTATACCGTTAGTCATGGCGGTGCAACTCCGTATGCAGCTCCTGCCACCACTCCGATACTTAATTTATCGTCGGAAAAAATTTCGGTACTGAGCGTAATTTTCAGTGATTCGGCCACTCCGTCGAGCCATGCCAAACCGGAAGGAGTAGCATTTTGCGAATTGAAATATAAAGTTGACGGTGAGGTTCCTACCTCTCCCGACAGTTGTCCGGATGGCTGTTTTATCTCCCGGTCGCACGATCCTATTGTTTTTGAACCTTCGCAACGGGGCAAAACCGTGTATGCGTATGGTCGCTGGGTAAACCGTAACAGCAAGTCAGGACCCTGGGGAAGCATGGTTACGGCTATTATCCCGTAAATGCCCGATTTGGGAGAGATCACTGTACTTTTTGGGGCGTTCCTTTGTGTGTACTGTGTTTAATGCCTTTGTCAGTTAACAGTAACGGATAACTAATGACTGTACCCCGTCTTCATAAATATCATGAATAAAGGGCGTGAAATTTGCGGATAAAGCAAAACATCCCGATCTTTGCAGTGAAAAGTAAAACAATAAATTATCTATGACAACGGCAAAAATTATTACCGAAAAGGGAGAGATGCAGGTGGAGTTCTTCGATCAGGATGCTCCCAATACGGTTGCAAACTTTATCAAATTGGCCAAAAGTGGCTTTTATAACGGACTGACATTTCACCGTGTGATTCCCGATTTTGTAATTCAGGGCGGCTGCCCGGAAGGAACCGGCGCCGGCGGACCCGGTTATACCATTCCCTGCGAACTGACAGGGGGTAATCAGTATCACGACAGAGGGGTATTGTCGATGGCTCATGCCGGCCGCGATACGGGTGGTTCGCAGTTTTTTATCTGCCACTCGCGCAAAAATACCTCGCACCTCGATCGTCACCACACCTGCTTCGGTAAAGTGGTCGAAGGGTTGGAAGTAATCGACCTGATTCGCCAAGGCGATAAAATCCTCTCGATTGAGGTATCGGAATAAGAAACATACGTTTATACGACAAAGAGGCTGCTCCGCACGGGGCAGCCTCTTTGCTTTGGTAGCAGTTGTTTGTGACGACGATGCTGCTTTCGCCGTCTGTTCATTCTGCTTGTATATTTCCGCCGACGGGAATCAAAGGAGTTCAACAAGCGTTCTTCTTTACCCCAAACCCACTGACGATCTATGATATCAGTACTGTAAGCCTGCAGGAGCTTTCGTCTGCTCTTGTCACTTTTTCTGGCTAATTAGCTTACCTCATTTTTCAAAATACGTGCTAATCATTCTGTTCTCGCTATCCCAAAGTCCCTTTAAGGGGAATCGAAGATCAGCGCAGCTAATTAGGGGTAGATGTTATCAGTCCATACTCTTCTGATTTTACAAACCCGAAAACTTGCGCTACTCTTTTGGAATTTTATATTGGTTCTTCAGTCGTTAATCGCCAGCATAAATGCTGACACTAATTTTGTTTTCCGCCTCAAATATACAACTTTCTTTTTAATAAACCCACATTTACGTTAATTTATATTTTTAGCAGCATTGTGCTGCTTGTAGCTCCGCTACCTCCAATTCGTGTTTGGTAGGTTCTGTTTTCTGCAGGGGCGGGCTTTTTGGGCTTCTGGCAATACCTTGTTTTTGTAATGGCTTCGCACAAAAAACGCCGGTTCCTCACGGATCCGGCGCTCAAAAAAAGAACAAAAAAAAGCGATTACATGGGCGATTGACCAGCACTGCTGTTTTCTTTCGCCTTTTGATCATCGTTTGAGATAGTAGCTCTTGTCTTTTTCACCTGGGCATTCATGCTGCCGATGCGGTACGATACATTGAAACGGAATTCCAATGGTTGGCCGATACGGATGTCGGTATGCTGATCGAATGATTTGGTGTGGTCTGAGCTGTTGATTCCTTCTGTGTCCATCGTGATGTGTGTCTTGGGTAACCACACGGCACTCATAGAAATATTGAAACGCTTTTGCAACAAATCTTTCGAAATAGAGAAGAAGCTGTAATAAAAGGCCGACTGACTGCCCTGCAGATTGATTTGCGGAAGCATTCCGCCACCACCCACGCTCATGCGCATATCTTTAGGCAATATTACGGTGCCGCCACCATAAATACGTCCGGTATAGCCGTCGTTCGATATGTTGAGTACTCCGCTCTTCATGTTTACGTAGCTTACGCTTCCGTTTACAAACAGGGTAAGCCATCTGATGCCGCGATAGTTTCCGAACAAATTCAGATTTACTTGTTTGTTATGTCCTATATTGCCATAGGTAGTCTCCTGTACCTGTGCCGATTCGTTTGATTTCATAAACGTATATTGCTCTATTGCATTGTTTACAAAGGTGTAGGTGAGTTCGGCGCTCATGTTATATTTGGGTGTAAAGTTGCTATAACCAGCTGTAATATTATGGCTTTTTTCCGGATCGAGGCTCGGATTACCATAGCTAATGTAGTTCGGGTCTTTGCGGTCTACATACGGGTTCAGGTAACCGATGCTCGGACGCTGTATGCGCATGTTGTATCCAAATTTGACGTTCTGCATATCGCTGATTTTGTAGGTGATAATGGCCGAAGGTACTACCACGCCATAGTCGGTCGAAAAGTTTTCAATTGCTTTGTCGAATTCGGCTTTCAGCCAGGTGTATTCATATCGTACACCTCCTTTGAATCCCCATTTACCGACATTTCCGGCATAACTTGCATATATGCCCAGAATATCCTGATCGTTTTTGAACCTCGATATACTGTCGGCAGCAATGTATGGCATGTACGGATAAGACTGCAGCGTATTGAAGTAGCTGTATTTCTCGTCTACTTCGCTGTCATTCAACCGAAGTATGTATTTTGTTCCCATTTCTAAGGTGTGCCCCTTTGCCAGTGGACGGCTGTAGTCTACCTGAAACGTGTGTTCGTTCGATTTGGCATCGTTTTTACTGGTGCTCGATTGGAACAAGCCATATTGTGGTACGGAGTGGTATAATGAACTGATTATGTTTGAAGCCTCGTAATTGCTATTGTTCGGTGTGTTACTCCATTTGTACGACAGGGTAATCAGTTCTCCTTTTCTCTTGAACGAGTGTTGGTAGTCAAGACTCAAATCGGTTGAGCCCCAGGTTTGCTTTTGAGTGCTCTCTTGCGTGTACGAAAACAGGGGATTCATGTTGCTGTCGTAGTTGTCAGTCGATGCTGAGGTTTTGCTCTTTGGTCGTCCGTAACGGCGGTTGTACGACAGCGTAAACAAGTTGAGCGTGTCCATTTCATAACTCAATTGTCCGCTACCGAACTGCATCGGTGCCGTAGTCTTTACTGTTGCATCCTGATGCGCATTGGGGTAGGGTGCGTTTTTAAAATAGGTTTGGCGGTCGGAAATGGTGGTAAGAGGAAATTGTTTATTGTAGTTGTAATTGTAGTTGCCCGAGAAGCTGAATTTGCCACTTTGTACCATCAGGTTGAGGCCTCCTCCGTACGATCCGCGGGTAGATACCTGTGTATTGATAGTAGCCGAATATCCTTTGGCTGCCGTTTTCTGCATCGTTACGATATTGATAATACCGCCCACACCTTCTGCATCGTACTTTGCGCCCGGCTGCGTAATCACTTCGATGTTTTTTACCATGTTGGCCGGCATACTTTTCAGTATCATGCTCGGGTTATTGTTGAACATATTGGTGGGCTTGCCGTTTAAGAAGAACTTGAAGTTCGAGGCTCCTTTCAACTGAATGTTATCCTGCCCGTCCACTGTTACCATGGGTACCTTGCGCAATACGTCGAGCACGGTCGATGTTTTGGTTTCAGGATCCTGTTCAGTATCGTACGTAATTTTATCGGCTTCTGCTTTAATCAACGGGCGAGTTGCTACCACGTTCACCTCCTTGAGTGATTGCTTGCTGTCGGCCAATCCGATTTTGCCGAGTTGAACGAGCCGGTTGTTCGGCCCTACGGTAAAACGCCTTTTAACCGACTGTTTACCAACAAACGAAACGGCAACAATATATGTTCCGGGTGCTTTCAGTTCACCGCTGAATTTGCCGTCGACATCGCTGGCAAAGCGGGCTACCACCTGTTGTGGTTTGTTTGCTAAAACTACCGAACAGGTTACGTAGGGCATCGTCTCTTGCGTCACCGAATCGATGGCCTGTCCTTTTACCTGATACTTGATCCCAGCATTCTGGGCACTCATTAATAGCGGTACAATCATCATTGCCGCCAATAACCATTTTCTCATCGCGTTGTGTGTGTTGTAAATAAATAATATGTCTCAATCCCTTTGGCCTTAAAAAACTATCGTTTGTCGTTTAATACGTATTTTTCAATAATACAGCCCTGCTGAAAGGTACTGTGGGGTTGCCAGTAACTTGTAGCCCGCTTTTTTCCGTCAGTGAAAGCATTCTTGTAAATGTTTTCTTCGTAACATGAAACTTGGGTTCTACAATAAACAGCGTTCCATCAGGTTTGAGCAGGTTTTTAAGTTCTTCTAATAAACGGAACTTATCGGGTACCTCATGTACCATGTAGAAAGCCAGAATGAAATCGGCTTTTTCTGTCAGTCCGATGCCCTTTTCACTGCATCGGTTAAGTTGCACGACCGGTTCCACCGGGGTTCCCTTGATCTTTCGTTCTACTTTTTCAAGCATGCCTTGCTGCAAATCAGCAGCAATTACTTTTCCACAACCGTTTAGCATACGAGCTATCTCTATGGTGAAAAAACCGGGGCCGCATCCCAAATCGAGAACGGTCATTCCCTGTCTGATGTAAGGCTTCAGAAGTTTTCCCGGTCGTTGCAACCACCGTCTGAGCGAATTGTCGAGTCCGCCGGCCAACTCAACGGGGCAAACGCTTTGCCGATTCTTTGCAATGATTTCCATTTCGTTTCGGCTGAATGTCGATTCTTCCATCGTTAGTGTCTCTTGACAGATGTTTTAATCTGAATGCCGGATTTGTTATCTCCTTGAAAGGAAATCTGGATACTATCCTTATCGCTGGTCTTCATTCGAATTTCATTCAATACTTTGTATTTAGGACTTTTTTCTGCTTCGAGAACCAGATGTCTGAAGTGAAAGTATGCAGCAACCGGAATGCTGAATAACAGCAGCAGTATAATTAATAAGGTAATGTTACTACGTTTTTTCATACGATAATATTTTTTCATTTAAAGAACGTATGGAACGCTATGTCGCCAAGGATTATAACAAGCTTGTCGGCTGTCATGACGCAACAAATACGTTTCATAATTAATTGTATCTTTATTCGGTTTTTATATCTTTATCCGGATGGCTTATTTTTTCAAAAACGCTTCGTACTGAGATTTGATCTCATCCAGAGTAATTCCCAAAGCATTCATTGTACTGAAAAGCATTGGCAACTGATGACTGAAAAATTCCGCGCGGTTTAATTTGACAATATTTGGTATGGCATTTTCAGCCACAAAATATCCTATGCCCCGCTTGTTGAAGATAATTTCTTCGCCCTGCAAATAATCGTAAGTTCGCATAACGGTATTCGGATTGACTTGTAGGTCGGCCCCAAGCTCCCTCACGGAAGGAATACGGCCTCCGGCACTCCATTCGTTGCGAAGAATTTTATCGCACACGAAATCGGCTATCTGCAGGTATATTGGTTTGTTGTTATTGAATTCCATTTTGTTATTTTGGTTAGTGTGTGAAACGCTCGAAGTTTCACAATTCTTGTTCCTGCAATTTAAAGAAAGAGACCAGCCACAATCCGAACGGGAAAATTATGTAAGCTACTATTTTGATGTAGTCGATCAACCAGGAGCTGGAGTCTGGAATTAAGTTGGCGGCCTGAATTTCAATAATAAAACTCTTCAGGTCGAATTGATACATGAGTAGTCGACCGATTAAAAGCGAGGCTACCTGTAATACAAAGATTGCTCCCAGGGTTTTCAACCATTTCAGTCTACGGAACGACAGGGTTCCTACCATTGCAATGCCTTGGATACCCAGAATTCCTATCAGGTAGGTGCTCCACTCTTCTTTGCCGATGTGTATGTCTATTGGTCGACCGAACAGAAAATATTCGAGACCCCACAATATGAGCCAAAGTAGGCCGATAATCAAAGGAACAACAATCACATTCTGAAACCAGAAGGCAATCCATTTCTCAAGATTGGACGCCGGTAGCATTGTATAATTAACTCCTTTGATTTTATGAAATACATCATTGTATAACATAAAAGGGGAAATAATAATCAGGAATATACCCAAACCGGCAAAGACTCCCGGGTGAAACCCGGTGCGATTGATTAAAATGTCGGATGCTGCATAGGCGGCCGCAAAAATTACATAGAATAGATAATAGCGGCGAAATGCAAAAGTTTCTGTTGCTACAACACGATAAAGACGCTGAATATTAAATGTTTCATTCATAATCGGAATGTGTTAGAAAATTAATTGAACCATTCGGCAAACCGTGCCCGATTGGCAATCGCCGCATTAAACAATAACTCGATATTTACTTTGCTCTCTTCTCCATCCGTGTTAGGTACTACTACTCCGAAACCTCCCATCATCGGTTCCGAATAAAGGGCATTTGCAGGTACCTCCGATACTACGGAGAATTTCAGCTTTTGGGTGATGCCTTCTACCGATTGATTCAGCAATACGTTGTTGCGTTCCAGAATCACAATCGGATCGATCAGGAACTCAAGGTCACGTACCTGATGTGTTGAAATAATGATGCATTTGTTGTCGTCGGCAGCCCGTGCCACCACGCGGCGGAATACTGTCTTGGATGGGATATCCAGTCCGTTAGTTGGTTCGTCGAGCAGCAATAGTTCCGTATTGCAGGCCAGTGCCAGCGAAATCATTGCTTTCTTTTTCTGCCCGAACGACATTTCGTGTAATTTTTTGTCTCCGTCTACGCCAAACTCCTGCATCAGCATTGCATATTGATTGTACTCAAATTTAGGATAAAAAGGGCCTACATTGCGGGCATAATCGTCGGCTTTTTGATGTGATACCATAAACTCTTCGGGCAAATAAAAGATTTTCGATAAAAAACCGGGTAATCTTTTGCCGGGTGTATAATCCATTACTTCGCAAGTTCCGGTTTTGGGAAAAAGCAAACCGGCCATAATGCGCAAAAAAGTGGTCTTTCCCACACCGTTTTCTCCCAAAAGACCATAAATTTTTCCAGGTTCCAGTTTCATTGTCAAAGAGTCGAACACCTTCGATTTCTCTTTGTACCAGAATGACATGTTTTCTATTGCAATCATATTATATCGTATTAGTGTATTACTATATTAATACACTGCAAATATACGGCAAGATTTTGTACCTATATCTACTGAATGGGTGATTTATGGTAATTTAACACGTTGCAGCTTCTCTTTTGCCGATATGGGCTGATATTTAGTCGTTTGTGTTTTTGCTTATTTTCTAAAAGTGGAAAACAAAGCCTTTTTTTAGTATATTTTGTCGCCCTTCATTCCCTGAGAATGGAATAGTTTTAGTAATTTTGACAACAGTTTGGAAGGGAATATGATGAATGTCTATATAATATAATCAAAACTAAATCAATAATTTATGGCAACTCCCGAATTTAAGTATCAGGAACCGTTTCCTCTTGGGAAAGACAAAACAGAGTACTATCTGCTTACTAAAGAACATGTGTCGGTTGGTAATTTTGATGGCAATGAAATTCTGAAAGTAGAACCGGAAGGTTTGACAAAACTTGCTCGTGCGGCTATGCACGATCTCTCTTTTATGCTGCGTCCTGCGCACAACGAACAGGTGGCCTCCATCCTGAGCGATCCGGAAGCGAGTCAGAATGACAAAGCGGTGGCACTTACCATGCTGCTGAATGCCGAAATTGCAGCCGAAGGTCAGCTTCCATTCTGTCAGGATACCGGTACAGCAACGATTGTTGCGAAAAAGGGTCAAAACGTATGGACCGGTGGCGGCGACGAAGAAGCGCTTGCTCACGGTGTTTACAATACCTATACACAGGATAATCTCCGTTACTCTCAGACCGTAGCGCTGGATATGTACACCGAAAAAAATACGGGTTGTAACCTTCCGGCTCAAATCGATGTTTATTCCATCAATGGCAATGAATACAAATTCCTTTTCATTGCAAAGGGTGGGGGGTCTGCCAATAAAACATACCTGTTTCAGGAAACCAAAGCGCTGTTGAATCCCGATACGCTCGAAAAATTCCTGATCGAAAAGATGAAAACGCTGGGTACGGCGGCTTGTCCTCCTTACCATATTGCATTCGTCATTGGAGGTACCTCGGCCGAAGCCAACCTGAAAACCGTTAAACTGGCATCAGTAAAATATCTCGACGAACTGCCTACCGAAGGTAACGAATGGGGTCAGGCTTTCCGTGATCTCGAAATGGAAGCCAAATTGTTGAAGGCTGCTCAAAATATCGGCCTGGGTGCTCAGTTCGGTGGTAAATATTATGCGCACGATATTCGCGTGGTTCGTTTGCCGCGTCACGGCGCTTCCTGCCCTGTGGGTATGGGTGTTTCGTGTAGTGCCGACCGTAACGTGAAAGCGAAAATCAACAAAGAGGGTATCTGGATCGAAAAGCTGGATAAAAACCCGGGTCGTTTGATTCCGGCTGAATACAAACAGGCTGGCGGTCATAGCCATGGCGTGAAGATCGATCTTAATCGTCCGATGAACGAAGTGTTGGCCGATCTGTCCAAATATCCGGTTTCCACATTCCTGTTGTTGAGTGGTACCATTATTGTAGGTCGCGATATTGCACATGCCAAACTGAAAGAACGTCTCGATAATGGCGAAGATCTGCCACAATATTTGAAGGAACATCCGATCTATTACGCTGGTCCGGCCAAAACTCCTGCCGGAATGGCTTGCGGTTCGATGGGCCCGACCACAGCCGGTCGTATGGACTCATACGTCGATCTGTTCCAGAGCCACGGCGGCAGCATGATTATGATTGCAAAAGGAAACCGTAGCCAACAGGTGACGGATGCTTGCCAGAAACACGGCGGATTCTATCTGGGTTCGATTGGTGGTCCGGCTGCAATTTTGGCCAAAAACAATATCAAGAGCATCAAATGTGTGGAATATCCTGAATTGGGTATGGAAGCCATTTGGCAAATCGAAGTGGAAGATTTTCCTGCCTTCATTCTGGTGGATGACAAAGGCAACGATTTCTTCAAACAGATTCGTCCCCGTGTATAATCCGGGTCGATACCGATTGATAACAAAAAGAAGGGACACACGATCGTGTGTCCCTTCTTTTTTATGCAAATAATAGGTTGTTTTATCTGTTGGCGTACAATAAAATGGCCGTTCCGTCGTGATCGCCTGTCGTGAACTGATTGGTGTTGATGTTGTTTCCCAGATTGTACCGGCCTACGATTTTGTATGTTTGCCCTTTGTCGAGTTTCTGGCAAAAATCGTTACGAGCAATCAGAAAGGAGCGAAAAGCATGGTGTGCTTTCGTGAAGAGTTGAAAAACTTCGCGGCTAAAGGCTCCTACAAACACATATTGTCCATCATAGTATTCAGGTCCCATTATGCGCCCGTGATTATTGGTCTTGAGAAAGCTTCTGTTTGCCAGAGCTCGTTTGTACTCGTCGGGGAGCTGGTGAATATATGCACCTCCTACTTCTGCACAGTATCCCCACGAATGTCCTTTCTTGTCCTTGTAACCAAACTTTCGGCACTCAGTTATCAGCTTAGCAATGGCCTCTTCGCGACTTTTGGCAAACGGATCGACAATTACCACGTTAATAGGTTCCAGAAGCTCTTTTTTCTGATACTTGGCCCCCAACCAATTGGCAGGAGCTCCGTCACGTTTTTCGAGCCATTTGCCGATAGGGGGTAGCTTTATATTCTGATCCGGATTTTGAGCATTGGTAAAGTGAAAGCTTACAACAAACAGCAATAAGATAGTTGTTAATCGCAACATTTTGATTACAAAAAAATCCGTTTTTGTTTATAAAGTAAAAGAGAAGAATAAATATGCAGTGCAAAGGTAATGAGATTTTGCTTGTGCTCTCTTTTTTATTCTGTTAAACTAACCAACCTAATCTTAAAAAGTTTGTTTTCTGATATTTGGTTTATAAAGCAATCGATTCGCAAATATAATCGGGAATAATGCCATAAGAGCGAATCATCAACTCGTAACTGTCGGGTTGAATGTTGCCGGTGAGCACAAGGCAGGTGTCGATTCCGAATTTGTTGCCACCGATGATGTCGGTTATTAGCGAGTCACCCACCATCAAGATATCATTTTTGGTTACCTCGTGTTCTCGGGCACAATAATCGAATGCAAAACTGAACATCTGGGAATCGGGTTTCCCGAATCGGATAAATGTTTTTCGGGCAAGAGCTTCGAGCATATCGCCGACAGCGCCCACCGAAATAGCCACGTCTTTACGGGTTACCGGATAGGTGCCGTCGGTATTGGCAACGATGACTGGAATCGGTTTTTTACGAATCAGATTGAGTGCCTTGATTAAATCGACATTCCAGTCGAAGCCTTCGTCGTCGAGCAGTACCAGCGCACTAATGTCGATGTAATTCTCAAGGTCGACATCTTTGATAGAGATAGTTTTCAGTCCTTCGTTTTCGATGTAATGGGCAGAGGCATCGGTTCCCAGATAGGCAATGCGTCCTTTTTGAACCTTATTTTGAATATATTCGCGTGCCAACATTCCCGATGAAATAATCTTTCGCTCTGTTACTTGATCGATTCCCGCATTGATATACGATTTGGCCAGTAACTCGGGACTGCGCGAAGCATCGTTGGTAAGTATATAGAAGGCAATGTCGTTTTCTTGCAGAAACTGAAACATTTCTTTTACTCCGGGCAACATCCCTTTGTAGTTTTTCAACACGCCGTAAGCATCGAAAAAAATCACCTTGTACTTCAAGGCAACGTCCTTAAAATCATCAAGCCCCATCATAGTAATTGTGAATTATGAGTTGTAACGTATGAATTGTTATAAAGAATCGATAAACGACTTAAATACCAGTTTGTTGCCAGGATGTTCCTGATACATTCGTTCGGGATGAAATTGCAGTCCAACCACAAATTTATGTGCCGGGTGATAGATTCCTTCAATCAGTCCGTCGGGGGCTTGAGCCATGGCAACTAATTCCGGCGCCAGTTTTTTAATTCCTTGGTGGTGATAGGTATTGACCAGAATCTCTTTTTGTTTATACCACTCCATCAACGGTGTATTTTCAAAAATGGAGAGTGGATGGCGGTGGGTATCGTAGTGGTCGTAGTCGATATGCACGATACTGCGTTTGTTCACCTCGTGAATATCGAGGTGAAGGCTCCCGCCGAAAACGACGTTAATCATGTGCATACCGCGACAAAAACCGAGAATCGGTTTGTCGTGCTCTACGGCATGACGGCAGCAGGTAATTTCAATCTCGTCTTTAATGGGGTCGTATTCGTCCAGCTTGCTCACGCTGTAGTTTTCGTTATAATATGCAGGGCTGATGTCTCCGCCTTCCGACATCAGTAGTCCGTCGTAGTTGTTGAGGTAATCGGGTAGGTTGGCGATGGTACCTTCCGAAATGGGTATCATGATAGGCATTACACCACCCTGTGCCAGAATCTGGAGGTAAATCTCCGAGACCCAGTTTATCAATTTGTTTTTTCTTAGTTCACGTCGTGTGACTATCAGTACTTTTTTCTTGGTTGACATGGTTGTTTTGTTCTGCAATTTCTCTGTTGGATAACGTTGGATGCACGTTGTATTTACCGTGGCAAAGGTGTTTACATTATATACGGTCTACTGTTATCACTCTGAATGTGTTTGAATTGATAGTTATTCTAATGTTCTGTTGTGTGTTGCTAATGTAGAAATTTTTCCCTGTTTTCTGAAAATGGTGCATCTCTGTCTGGTCTATTATGCCAGCTATCAGCGTTTCAATTTCATGTTTTTGCAGCATTGTGTTGAGTTTTTTGTTTATTCGATCATACACAAGTTCCGTGTAGCAAATATTGTTCAGAATCTTTGATTTCTCGATCTTCTCGGTCATCTTATTGTTTGCTTATTTCTTTCAGGGCTGCAATGAGCAGCTTGTCTTTTGCCATTCCTTGCGAAGCTACCCGGATGTGCTGGTTGTCCATTCCGGTTTTGTTGCTGCAATCGCGCACATAGAGATGGTATTCTTCCAAAAGTTTGTGCTGCAGTTCGGTAGCGGTCATTCCGTATAAAATTTTAATCAATACAAAATTGCTGGCGGTAGGATATGCCCAAAAGCCGTCAATAGTAGATAATTCGTTGTACAGATAGCGAACGTCTTTAATTACCCGCAACCGGGCTTTTTGATATTGTGCATCAGTTGAAGGTAGCAGCGTGATAAAATACTCGGCTACAGTGTTGATGTTCCATACCGGCGTAAGTGTCCGCAGGCGTTTTAACAGTTCCATGTTGGCCGTGCAACAATAACCTAAACGCAAACCGGGCACTCCACAGTGTTTGCTCATCGAACGCACCACAATTACATTAGGGTGATGTTTTACATGCGGTAGCAGAGTGGGAATGTCTTCGTCGGCAAAGTCCATAAACGATTCATCGACAATGATGAGCCGTAGATGTTGCATCCGGTTGAGGAAAACGATCATCTCCTTGAGTGATAATAGTTGTCCTGTAGGATTGCCCGGGTTGATAATCAGAGCAGAAGTGATGCCTTGCTCATCGATCCATTGGGCATACTCATTCAGATCGAGTTGATAGTTCTTTTCGGGCGGAAGCTGAAATAGATGAGCACACTCCTGCTTTTTCAATTTCTCGGTATATTCGCTGAAGGTGGGAACTGGAATTGCAAAGTCGTCGATAAACTCTTTCTGAATAATGGTAATCAGCTCGGAAGCTCCGTTGCCAATCAGTAGTTGTTCGGGCTTCACGTGAAGTACTTTTGACAGATATTCTTGGGACAGCCGTGGATTGCTTGACGGATACGATTTCATTAACATCGGTAACCGATCCTGAATTTTTTTGGTAAGGCGCTTGTCAGGATAGTAAGGATTGGCAATAAAACAAAAATCGGTTACTTTCGACAACATTTTTTCGCCCACTATATCGACCAGAGATGGAGAATGTGATGTTTCGTAAAACAGGTGACGGTTTATCTTGAGTTTTTTCTTTGTGAACATGATACAGTCAATGGTTGTGTCAAAAGTACAAAAATATTCACGTTGAATAAGGGTTCGGAGAGGTTTTTTCTTGACAAATGTAAGCAAGGTGCCCCCGTAATATGACTCCGGAGGTACTTTGCTAAAAGTAAAAAAAACATTACTGCTTTTCTTTGCTGCTTATCATCCAGTTAATATCGAATTTATCGGTACACATACCGAAATATTCGCCCCAAAAAGTAATTCCCATAGGCATGGCGATCTTTCCATCCTCTGAAAGAGCTTCGAATATGCGATCGGCTTCTTCATGAGTGTCAACGGCAACCGAAAGGGTAACATTATTTCCCGTTGTCATTCGTGGCGACCATTCGTCACCGCCGTCACTTCCCATCAAGATTGCATTGTCGCTGATTGGCAGCGCAATGTGCATTATTTTGTTCAGGAAGGGTTCGGGTACAACCAAATCGTCTTGTTGTGGCATGTCGCAGAAGCGTTCCAGACGTGAGATTTTGGCATGAAATACTTGTTCGTAAAACTTGAATGCATTTTCGCATGTACCTGGAAATGCCAGGTATGGATTGATATTAATCATAACGTCAAAAATTAGAGGTTTAGGGAGGCCCTGTTTTTATTGTTTTGGTTAGAAAGCGTATTTCTAATTGCTTCAATACAGCTGCACAAACCAATCAATTTTCAAATATAGTCTTAAATAGACAGCTTTTGAAAATTTTCGGGTAAAAATAGTGGGTAAAAATGATAATTGCAGAAGTGTGCTGTTATTCGTGTTTTGAAAATAATAATATTATTGCTTTGTTTATCAGTTTATTGTGATTTTATTTATTGCGCGGTGGCTACTTTTATCTCTGTTAACTTGATGCCGTTTTTGTCTTTATACAGACAGGAGATAATAATTCGATTCTGTCGCAGAAATTCAATGCGTGCGTTGTTGGTTATGCCCTGCCGTACTACTGGTTCCAGATAATGGCGTAGCTGTAGCGTGTCAACGGAATCTTTTACAGCATTGAGAATGGTGTAGCTAAAGCGAAATTCGTGGTTGTTCACCGAAGTATTGTCGAAACGGGTTATCTTATCGACCATCATCGGGCACTGCCGGTTGAATTCGTTGGAAATCTGCAATAACGTGGTTTCTGTCGATGGGGATAATATAAATCGTTGAACCATGAATAGAACGGCAGCTCCTATTGTGGCTCCGACGATTACAGTAATGATTGTGTGGCGTTTCATTTGTTCAGATAATCGCAAAATTGATTGAAAGTAGCGCGGAAAGCACCGTCCACTTTGTCGCGGATAGTCTCTTTGTTGACGAACGGATTCTCGTGCGTGTATGGATAATCAAAATCGGTTACGATGACTTCGGTCGGAATGTCGTGTGCCGCGCCCTTGAGCGTGTTAACCACATCGTAAGCGGGGATAACTTTATCTTGTTCGAGTGCAATGGCAAAGATTTGCGAACTGATTTCGCGAAATCGTTTTTCGCGTTCCAGGCGTTTGACCTTGAAATCGAGCATCATGCGGAACGAATGACCTTCGGGGTGTTCTTCCAGATAGTGGTAAAGTCGTTTCTCTCGTTTCAAATGGCTCTCAAGATGCTCTACCAGATAAGAATACAAAGCAACGTTGGCTTCGCTGTCGAGAATGGCTTTCGATACAGGAGTGAGGCGGTTAAATGTCGGTCCTCCGCAAAAGGCCAGCAGTTTGGCATTGGTGAAATAGCCTTTTGGATCGGTTAGTTTTAGAATTTCCGAAAGAAAAGTACCGATGGAGTAGGAGAAGAAATGAAACTGCATGTCTGGATTGAGAGACGCATATTGCCCGGCTTTTACTTCATCAATGAATTGGACAATGTCATAGTAGGTTTGCAACCCCGACCATATAAATCGTTGTGGTTTAGATTGTACACGCGTACTGATGGCAACATTGGAAAAACTGGATTGCAGCAAATCTGGAAAATGATCTTTGCGGCATTGACTGACACTGTGCATCAGGCGACGGTCGCTCCAGACCGAGAGTGCCCGGTTCATGTGAAACGCCATTGGACAGAGTACCACGCAGCGATGGGTGTTTTTGGCAAGGCAATATGCCCAGGGCAGGTATTTAGTCCACGATTTTTCATTGAATCCGTGCATCAACAAGATTGCCTCTTTTTCATTTTTTTGCTGACGGGGAATAAAAATGTGAAAGTTAAACTCTTTGTTTTCATTTACTTCCGAATCTATCAGGTCGAGACCTTCTTCCGTGTAGCCAAGATCCGTTTTGAAAATTTCGTCGTGAAAGTCTAGATTGTGTTCTTTGCAATGTAATTGTGTATTTCCTTGCAGAATAGTCCAGTTGGTCGATTGGAATGTCTGATTTTGAACGGATACGAATTCATCTATTTCTATTGTTGTTTCATTCGGGTTGACCTTTGCCTCCAGTAAATTATACAAGTCTAAATAATCCATGAGATTCCGGTAATATAAATTAAACACTACGAGTCTGAAAATCGGATATTTTGTTGATCTCATTGCAAAGTTACCCATTTATAACGGGAATATTCAAAATTTATTCTTTTGTAAGGGGAATGTCTTACTAAAAATAAGGTAAAATGCTACCGTGCACTTTTAGGGTACAAAAATTTTTTTAACTTTGCATCATGGATTCTTGTGTGAAGTTATTAGTGATCCTTTGCATAAGTGTCTATTTTTTAATTTACTATGAACTCACCTTCAGTAAACAGACAAACACAACAAATAGCTATACTGGGTTCTACCGGCTCTATTGGAACTCAAGCCCTTGAAGTTATCTCTGCGCATCCCGACCGTTTTGAAGTATATGCTCTGACGGCAAATAGAAATGTTGATTTGCTTATTCAGCAGGCTATTCAGGTTCAGCCCGAAGTGGTTGCCATTGCAAGCGATGCCTGTTATTCTAAGTTAAAAGAGGCGTTGGGTCATTTACCTATCAAAGTATTTGCCGGGAGTGATTCGATTGCACAGATTGCCGAGATGGAGACAGTAGATGTTGTCCTGACGGCAATGGTAGGCTATTCGGGGCTGTTGCCTACCTTGAACGCACTGCGGGCCGGAAAGAAGATTGCCCTTGCCAATAAAGAGACCATGGTGGTGGCTGGCGAGTTGGTTCGCGATCTGGCTCAACGTTATCATAGCCCTATTATTCCGGTCGATTCTGAGCATTCGGCTATTTTTCAGTGTCTTACGGGTGAAATAGGGAATGAGGTGGAAAAAATTATTCTGACCGCATCCGGAGGCCCGTTTCGCAATAAAGAGTTTGATTATCTGAAAACGGTAACCAAGCGTGAAGCTCTCAGGCATCCCAACTGGGATATGGGGGCTAAAATAACGATAGATTCGGCAAGTATGATGAATAAAGGCTTCGAAGTAATTGAAGCCAAATGGTTGTTCGGACTTTCACCGGAACTAATAGAGGTGGTGGTACATCCCCAGTCCATTATTCATTCGATGGTGCAGTTTGCCGATGGTGCCATTAAAGCGCAGATGGGGTTGCCTGATATGAAATTGCCGATCTTGTATGCGTTTTCGTATCCCGACCGGTTGAAGACCGATTATCCGCGTCTCAACTTTGCCGATTATCCGCAATTGACGTTTGAGAAACCGGATACGGGTAAATTCCGCAATTTGGCGTTTGCCTATGAAGCGATGCGACGAAAAGGAAATGCCGCCTGCATTCTGAATGCGGCCAACGAAATAGTAGTGGCTGCTTTTCTGAGAGATGCAATTGGCTTTTTGCAAATGTCGGATGTCATCGAGGCAACGATGGCTAAGGTTTCGTTTTTGCTTCAACCCTCTTATGAAGATTATGTGGCTACCGATGCCGAAGCCCGTGCGGTTGCTACCGAACTGGTGAAACAATGCGGATGATTTGATTGTTGAATGTGTATTAAATTGTAATATTATACAGAATTTATTGAATGGAGACTTTCTTAATTAAAGCGGCACAACTGATACTGAGTTTGTCGATATTGGTGTTTTTGCATGAGTTGGGTCACTTTGCTTTTGCACGCATTTTCAAAACAAGGGTAGATAAATTCTATCTCTTCTTCAATCCATATATTTCCTTGTTGCGATGTAAAAAAATTGGAGGCAAATGGCAGGTTAAATTTTTTGCACGTAACGTGCCCGATATGTATCGTAAAAAACTGGATGCTTTCGGTAATGTGGTGAAAGATGAAAAAGGCAAAGATGTGATGGAAGAGCTTTCCAAGGACGATTTGCCCGAAAATGATTGGAGAAGATATACCGAAAATACCGAGTGGGGTATCGGTTGGTTGCCGCTTGGCGGCTATTGCAAAATTGCCGGCATGATCGACGAGTCGATGGATACCGAAGCTATGAAAAAACCGGCACAGCCTTGGGAGTTTCGTAGCAAGCCGGCATGGCAGCGTCTTTTTATCATGGTGGGCGGAGTTCTGGTAAATTTTATTACTGCTTTGGCTATTTATGCCATGATTCTTCTGGTATGGGGCGAAGAATACCTTCCTTTGCAAAATGCGAAGTATGGGATGCAATTTACCGAAGTTGCCGTGAAGAATGGCTTCAGAAACGGAGATATTTTATTGGCAGTCAATAATAAACCGGTAGACGAAACGTCGGATGCCGTTAAAAAAATTCTGACGGACGGTTCGCAACCGATCACGGTATTGCGCAACGGGCAAAAGGTCTCTTTTGTAATACCGTCCGATTTTACCCGTCAGATTATTGCTTCCAATCCTAAATTATTCATGTCGCCGCGTATTCCGTTTGTGGTAGAGAAGACGATGAATGGGTCGGCTGCCGCTAAAGCCGGTTTGCAGAAAGGTGATAGTGTGGTGGCGGTGAATGGTAAAGCAATGTTTGCTATACAGGATGTCTCTAATCAGTTGGATTCATGTAAAGGGAAAACAGTTCCGTTTGAATTTGTAAGAGCCGGTAAGCATTTAACGGTATCGATTGCTGTGAGTGAGAACGGCAAAATAGGAATCGCGTTGAAAAATTCGTTCGCGGGTTTTGTTACCAAACGCATCACCTATGGATTCTTTGAATCTATTCCAGCCGGTATCAATAAAGGTGTAGAAACGTTGGTCTCTTACGTGAAACAGCTTAAGTTTATCTTTACCAAAGAGGGAGCAAAACAGATTGGTGGCTTTGGTGCCATTGGAAGCCTCTTTCCGGATATGTGGGATTGGCAAAGTTTCTGGGCACTGACCGCATTTCTTTCTATTATACTGGCGTTTATGAATATTCTTCCTATTCCGGCACTTGATGGCGGACACACGCTGTTTCTGCTCTACGAGATGGTGACAGGGCGTAAACCGAGCGATAAATTTCTGGAGTATGCTCAATTGGTAGGTCTGTTTTTGATTTTTGCTTTGATTATTTACTCAAACGGGAATGATATTTTCAGGCTGTTTAAATAAGCAAGTGATTTAAATTTTACGGCTATGTTTCAAAAAATCTGGTTGAATCTGCGTAAATGGTCGAAGCATACCAAACATATTAAATATTGGTTGGTGGCCGGAACTTTCCTGATTATTATGTGTTTTGTGGACGAAAATAATTTTTTCAGACGCATCTCCAATCAACGTGAAATCCAAAATCTGGAGGATCAGATAGAGTCGTACGACAAAAATATAAATGATAATCGGATGAAAATTAACGAGCTGCAAACGGGTAATGCCAATCTGGAAAAATTTGCCCGCGAAGAGCATTTGATGAAGCGACCCAACGAAGATATATTTATTATTAAAGAAAAAGATTGATGCAAATAACAGAAAAACAGCGGACCCGAATATTGCAATTGCTTTATAGTGTGGGTTATGTGTTGTTGATGATAGGGACGATCCTCTATTTTTCGACGTTTAAAGTCGCGCCATACCTGTTTTCGTTGGGTGTTGTGTGTCTTATCGTGGTGAGGGTGGTTTTACCTATCGATCAGTCCGATTTCAGAACCAAACGATTGAATAAAATTCATGCATTTGCTACTCTGGTATTAGTTGCCAGTGCCTATGGAATGTTTATTCATCATTATCTCTGGCTGGCCGGATTGCTCCTGTCTACCATACTTGACCTGTATATCAGTTTCAGATTACCTAAAAAGGGAAAATAAAGATTTCTTTTCGATATAAAAAACGCAACCGATTTCAACAATCAGCTGCGTTTTTTTATGCTTCTTTTTTTTGTTTTTAGTTAGTGGACTCCTTCAAGAAGGTGAAGAGCATGATCTAAAATAGTCGTATCGTCTAGCATTACCAACCCACCGTCGGGACCCGGCTCTATATGAACACCACAACTCTTGCCATCTTTAAAATTATGACCACCGAAGTAATTGCGCACCGTTTCGTCGGTTAGCCCTAAATCTGAGGCAATTTTTCCCATACTGCCAGACGGAAGTCTGTCTTTGATTTTTCTCAGTTCGTTAAATGTGATAGTTCTAGTCATAATCACGCGATATTATAAGGTTAATACAAGAGTTAATTTCGCGCTCTAAATATACTGCTTAAAAAGTGGAATTGCAAACGGCGTTATGTTTTTTTTACAGTAATATTGGGGCGCTGGTAGGTGGTATCGTGCAGTGATTTATGTGTAATTCCTTGTTTTGTAGATGAGAAAAAGATGGTTTTTTTGTATGAAGACTAAAAAAAATCCTCTCGTTCGAGAGGATTTAACTATTTAGGATTATGCTTTAATCTTATTTTGAATTTCCTGTATGCAGGCTCTGTATTGTTTGTCGATTTCCATTAAATCGTTTACTACTTTGCAGGCATGCAATACCGTGGCATGATCTCGTTTCCCAATCAGTTCTCCGATGGAAGAAAGCGAATGTTTGGTATGGCATTTTGCAAGATACATGGCAATTTGACGAGCCTGAGCCAGTTCTCTATTCCTGCGTTTGGATAGCATATCTTCTATCTTCAGGCCGAAATGTTCGCATACCACATTTCTGATTTGCTCGACGGTGACTACCTTGGGAGTAACATTGACCACATTGTTCACTGCTTTGTGGGCAAGTTCTATGTTGATTGGATTGTCCGTCAGCGTGGAATAGGCCAGCAATGAAATAATAACGCCTTCCAGATCACGGATATTGTCGGTCACATTTTCGGCAATATAGTTTACCACTTCATCGTCGATTTCCAATCCGTCTTTGAAAATTTTGTGCTTTAGAATGTTCTTACGCAATTCAAAGTCCGGCTTTGATATCTCGGCCGACAAGCCCCATTTGAAGCGCGTGATGAGTCGCTGTTCGAGTCCCTGGAGTACCATGGGTGACCGGTCGGATGTCAGAATTAGTTGCTTGCCGTTTTGGTGAAGATGATTGAAGATATGGAAAAATGTATTTTGAGTTCCATTTTTGCCGGCAAATTCGTGAATATCGTCTAGAATCAATACGTCAATGCTCTGGTAGAAATTCAGAAAATCATTCACCGTGTTGTTGCGAACCGCATCGGTATATTGAATCTGAAAGAGATTGGCCGAAACATAAAGCACTCGTTTCTCCGGATGTGTTTTTTTTGCCTGAATACCGATGGCATGAACGAGGTGTGTTTTACCGACTCCCGATTGCCCAAATACGAACAAAGGGTTGAAAATGGTGGTTCCCGGATTGTTGCCGATGCTGATACCTGCCGTCCGAGCCAGTTTGTTGCTTGTTCCCTCTACAAAAGTGTTGAAATTGTAAATAGGGTTGAGCTGCGGGTCGATATGTGGAACAACCTCTTTGCGTGTAAACGGGTTATCCTGTTTGGGCGCGTTGTATAGTTGATTGGGTTTTAACTTATCGTCGCTCGGGATGGTAGTGCTGGTTCCAGAAGTGCGATCGACCAAAACACGGTACATCAAACGCGTCCCGTCGCCAATTTCTCTGTGAATGGTCATCCTCAGTAGATCGACAAAAGTTTCTTCGATGTATTCATAAAAGAACTGGCTGGGGACTTGTACCGTAAATACGTTGTTATCGTAACTCAGGGGTACGATAGGCAAAAACCACGTAGAGAAGGTAGTTTCGGACACATTGTCGCGTATCACACGCAGACAACGGTGCCACAAGTCACTGGCGTTGTTCAATTTCATCTTTTTTCTGTCTTAAGTCTTTTCGGGTAGACAAAGATCAAAAAGATTTTCCACATATAAAATAGCTGTTTTGAAGTATTTTTCATGTTTTTTTGTACAATCTTTATTATCAGGGTGTTAATTTAATCGATTGTATTCTATGTATTTACGTGCTTGTTGATAAATAATTGTCTTTTTTTCAACAAGCTAACAGATGAGTTAAAAAAAGTTTACGACATAAGGGTGTAGAGGGAGTAGCTTCGGAACTCATTGTTTTTAAGGTATATGAATGTATTTATGTTTGAGAACATAAAACTAACACATTTTCACATTGAATCTTTGCGATTGCGACAAAAAACCTTGATCTTTGATGCGATATTTATTTACCTTTAAATTTTGTGAGTATGAAAATTGGAACCCCCAAAGAAATCAAAAACAACGAGAATCGGGTGGGATTGACTCCCGCTGGCGTGGCTGCACTGGTTAAACAAGGCCATATTGTTTACATTCAGGAAGGTGCAGGGGTTAATAGTGGCTTTAGTGATGATTTGTATTTGAAGGTAGGTGCAACTTTGTTGCCCTCAATTGAAGAGGTGTATGCCGCCTCTGACATGATCGTCAAAGTGAAAGAACCGATTGAACCTGAGTATCGGTTGATCAAAAAAGATCAGTTGCTTTTTACTTATTTTCACTTTGCCTCCAATCCTGGTTTAACAAAAGCGATGATTGACAGCGGCGCTGTTTGTCTTGCTTACGAAACGGTTGAAAAAGCCGATCGAAGTCTTCCTTTATTGATCCCAATGTCGGAAGTTGCTGGTAGAATGTCTATTCAGGAGGGAGCTAAGTATCTTGAACGTCCTAACGGCGGTAAAGGTATCCTTCTGGGTGGAGTGCCGGGTGTGAAACCTGCAAAAGTTCTTGTATTGGGTGGCGGTGTCGTAGGTACACAAGCTGCCTGGATGGCTGCCGGTTTAGGTGCTGATGTTACGCTGGCCGACATTTCGTTGCCACGTTTACGTTATTTGGCCGATGTGTTGCCTCAAAACGTAAAAACACTTGTCTCTTCCGATTATGTAATTGCCGAAGAGGTAAAAACGGCCGATCTGGTTATCGGCGCCGTATTGGTAACGGGGGCAAAAACTCCGCATTTGGTAACAGCAGCAATGTTGCCTACAATGCAGCAAGGAGCTGTAATGGTGGATGTTGCTATCGATCAGGGAGGTTGTTTCGAAACTTCGCATGCAACCACACACAACGATCCGATTTATACGATCGATGGCGTGGTACATTATTGCGTGGCCAATATCCCGGGTGCAGTACCTTATACCTCAACATTGGCATTGACCAATGCCACTTTGCCTTATGCAATACAATTGGCAAATCAAGGTTGGGAAAAGGCGTGCGAAGCAAATGCCGAACTTAAAAAAGGCTTGAATATCGTCAAGGGTGATATCGTTTATGCGGCTGTTCGCGAAGCCTATAAGGGATAATCCGTTTTTGATATGAATTACAGACAGCATGGCATCTGACGGTGTCATGCTGTTTTTTTTATGGCTTGCGCTCAAAATATTCTATCTTTGTTTATCAAGAACCAGTCTTACCATCCTCTCTATGTTTCTTAAAACTAAAGCTATCATATTGCATTGTCTGAAATACAGCGATAAGGCCACCATCGTTCATCTGATTTCCGAAGAGCGAGGAAGGCTTTCTTGTATTTTATATGGCGCGTCAAGAAAAAAAAGCGGATCGAAAATGGCTTTTTTGCAACCGTTGTCATTGGTCGACCTGGAAATAGAGATGGTGCCGGATCGGGAATTGCATCAAATAAAAGAAGCAAGGCCATCTCAGATTGTTAGTTCTATACAGATGAATCCGGTGAAAAATGCGTTGGCACTTTTTCTGGCCGAATTTTTGTACAGAACTCTCCGTGAAATGCAAACGGACAAACAACTGTTTCGCTTCTTGCAGCAATCGGTGCTGGTTCTGGAACGTTCGGAGCAGGGAATTGCCAATTTTCATCTGGTGATGATGCTTCATTTGACCCGTTTTCTTGGTTTTTTCCCCAATACTGAAACTGCCGGACGACGTTTTTATTTCGATATGGAGAACGGAATATTTACTTCAGCCTGTCCGTTACACAAACATTTTTTGCGTCCGACCGAAAGTGCGGTCTTGTATCAGCTAATGCGTATTAATTATGAGAATATGCATTTATTTCGTTTTTCTAGAGCAGAACGAGTTGATATACTGGAATATGTACTTGCTTACTATCGCATTCATCTGGTCGAAATCGGTGAGCTCAAATCTTTGGCGGTGTTAACGGAGTTGTTCGATTGATGTGAGACGGGCATTTCCTTTGTTTTAGCTTTTCTAAAGGTTTCGGTGACAGATTTTTCGTCCGAAATACGTACATTTGCAGTTCTTACATAAGACAACCAAATTATCAGTCAATGAAGTTTATTCGTATAGTCATACTTGCCTTGTTGGTAAGCAGTGCATTGCATATTTCCGCTTCGAAAAAAAATGTATATAAGCATTTTGATGTGGTTACTCCAACCGATTTGCTATTCGACTATTTTTTTGATGATGCTTTGCGTGAGCGACTTGCCGGTCATTTCGATGTCTCCATTGATTTGTTGAATGCTTGTAACAGCATTAAGCCGGATGACGGAAATGTGATGTATGAGTTATCGAAGATCTATGTGGTTACCAAACAGATCGACAAATCTATCGTTTGTCTGGAGAAAGCTTCTGTAGCTCAACCTGAAAATATATGGTTTAAGACAGCTTTGGCAGAACAGTATCTGGCATCTCAGAAAGTGGATAAGGCTGTGGAAGTATATAATGCTATTGTGAAAATCGATCCTGAAAACGATGATGCATTGATGATGCTGGTCAATATCTATTCTCAATCGGAGAAGTATAACGAGGCCATTGCAGCATTGAATCTATTGGAGAAAGTACAGGGCGTGAATCAGGAGGTTACGATGGAAAAGGCTCGCCTCTATTTTATGCAAAACCAGAATAAGAAAGGGATAGCTGAAATAGACAAACTGGTAAAAGCTAATCCGAATGAGCCTAAATATCAGGTGCTCAGAGGCGATATTTATCTCGATCAGAAAATGCAGAAAGAAGCTCTGGTTTGTTATCAGCAGGTGCTGGAGAGCGATCCTAACAATGGAGATGCTTTATATTCGTTGTCGAAATATTATAAGGCCATCGGGGATTCCGTGTCGATGATGGCAACACTAGATCAGATGATGCGCAACAAAAATGTTGATCTGGAGCCGAAGATATCTGTGTTGAAAGATCTTGTTACAAGACCGGCTGAGATGCAGAAGGTGGAGGGCTATCTTGCTTCTTTGCTTGAAATGTATCCCGAAGAAGAGGGTTTGCATAACTACAACTATCTCTTTCTGCTGATGAAACAGAAAAATCAGGAGGCGGAGAACGAATTGAAGATCATGCTGGATCTGAATCCTCAAAATAAATTGACATGGACCAGGATGATCGATATGAAGATTAAGCAGGAAAATTTTTCAGCTATCGATTCTCTGTGTACAAAAGCATTAGAATATTTTGCCGACGATGTCGATTTTTATTTTTATAAAGCAATAGCGCTGTTTCAGTTGGGTAAATACCGACAAACGATTATCAGTTGCAATAAAGCCCTTCAATTGGTCCCTGACGAGAATATTGTGATGCGATCGCAAATATATACTCAAATGGGGGATACCTATTATAAACTCGGGTTGAAAGACTCGACATATTTGTCGTATACTCAGTCCTTAAAATATCAGCCTAATAACATAGGAACGCTAAACAACTACGCTTATTATTTGTCGCTTGATAAGCGGGAATTGCAGAAGGCGGAAAGCATGAGTGCCAAAACCGTGGCAGCCGAACCAACTAATGCCACATATCTCGATACGTATGCCTGGATTTTTTTTGTTCAAGGAAAGTACTCGTTAGCAAAAATATATGAAAAACAGGCGATAGAAAACGGAGGAGACAAAAGCGTAGAAGTGCTTGAGCACTATGGTGATATCCTGTTTCTGTCGGGCGAAAAGGAGCTGGCCTTGGAATGGTGGCAAAAAGCGGTAAAAGCAGGTGGGGATTCTCTGCTTTTGAAGAAGAAAATTGAAACCAAAAGCTATCTGGAAAAATAAAATTTTCTTCGGGAAGTTTTATTGTCAACTCTTTTTCCAGAACTGAGAATGGTACTTAAGGGCAGACTTGACAAAAACGGTCGGATCGAACCCTCTTAGTTTGGCATATTCGTTGGCAATGAATTCTATGAGTGATTGATCCATGAAAAATCGGCGAAAACAGCGAGCTGCCATTTTTTTTGTTACTATGCCGAATTTCATTCTGTTGATATCCAGAAGCGTGAATGTGAATGTTCCGTTCGTATTTTCAAATAGCACGTTGCCAGGAGAATAATCAATCGGATATATCTCTTGCTCATGAATAGAGGCGGTATAGGCCGCCAGAGCTCTCAATAAATCTTCATTTCCTTCTACTTTATATTCACTTAATTCGCGTAAAATATGCGATTCCGGAGAAAATAGCGAAACAAAATAGGAATTTGTCAAAAACAATCCGTTATATTGTTCGATATAAGCTACCGGGGTTGGTGTAGAAATGTTTTTCTTCAAAAGTTGCGAGGCATAAGAGTAGGCTCTTTTGGATTTGCTTTGACGGAAGGTTCCATAAGCTATCTGATTGATAATGTGAGGCCGTTTATAGCTTTTTACCGTAAATAAAGTGCTGTCAATTTCAAAATTTTTGATTTCGTTTCTGGCTTTATAGATCGTAATTCCTTGCGACTGAAAAGTTTGAGGAAGTGTCTGTATAAAGTTACTAACGTGCTGATATGCCGGTGCAATAGTAATGATAGTCTTCATGTTTTGTTTGGAAAGGCCAACAAAGATACTATTTTTAGCGTATTGAATATTCAGTGTTTTATGAAATTGTCGAGGAGTTGTTAGTTTGTTATGTTTTTTTATGAAAACAGAGGGCTTGTTTTATAATTTGTCTCAAAAAGCTGCATTTTCTGAGTGTTTGAGTAGGACTTGTTTTCTAGTTTGGTTGATGTATAGTTATCTTTGTGTTTAATATATTGATTTTAATGGAACAACATAATTTATTGATAGCTTTTGGATTAACTCTTTTGGCAGGACTCTCGACCGGAATAGGAGGTCTTTTAACATACTTTTCAAAACAAACAAATCGCTCTTTTCTCTCTTTTTCTTTAGGGTTGGCGGCTGGCGTTTTGTTGTTTGTCTCATTTGTCGAAATATTTCCTGAATCACTTCGACTTTTCGAATCGGTAGTAGCTCCCTCAAAAGCTTTTACCTACACGCTTCTCTCTTTTTTTGCCGGCATTTTGGTTATGGCTTTTATTGATGTGCTTTGTCCTCACCATATTAAAATGGATCGGAGTGTTAATACCGAAAATGAACAGTTAAAGAGGAGTCTGAAAAAAATGAGTATTCTGATTGCTCTTGCTGTTACGTTGCATAATATTCCTGAAGGAATTGCGATGTTTACTATCGGGGTTTCCAATTATCGGTTGGTATTTCCTATTTTGCTGGCGATTATCATTCATAATATCCCTATAGGTATATCTATTTCAGTACCGATGTATCATGCAACTGGAAATCGTATAAAAGCGTTGTGCTTGGCATTAATCACCGGATTATCCACTCCGTTAGGGGCATTGCTAGCCTGGTTGTTTATTTTGCCTTACTGGTCGCCAGAGCTGGAAGGTATTGTTTTAGGAGCTGTTTCGGCAACGATGGTATATATTGCCGTTGACGAATTAATTCCGGCGGCGCATCACTACGGCAAAAGTCATTATTCTAAAATAGGTCTGATAAGTGGAATGGCACTGGTTGCCATAGCATTGTTGTTAATGGGAGAATGAAAAAGTAACGGCGATATTTCCAAATGTCGTTCAAATCAAGCCATCATTGGTTATAAACACACCTTATTACAAAAATAACCAATGAATAGCGCGATAAATAAGGTCAAATGGTAAATACCGCCGTGTTTCAAGTAGTATAAAGAATAGATAGTAAAATAATAACTAATTCAAAAAGTGATGGTTGGGTGTTTTTCGATTGTTAGTGAGTGCTTTCCAATTTGACTTGTATCCATCCTTTAATAGGTTTCCCCATTTCGGAAGAAGTCGATTTTGAACCGGATGTACTTTGATCCATTCCACCACCGAGGCCACCCATTCCACCGCCGGGGCCACCCATTCCACCACCAGGGCCACCCATTCCACCGCCGGGGCCACCCATTCCACCGCCAGGGCCACCCATTCCACCGCCGGGGCCACCCATTCCACCGCCAGAGCCACTTTGCATTCCTTGTGGTAAAGAAAACTCGGAAAGTAATCCGATGCTGAGTAATCCTGTTGCGGAATTCTTAAGATTAAATATCGAATAAGGTAATTTGATGTTGTAGCAAATTTTATGATTGGAAGTGGTAGTCAGCTTTACCCATTCAATACCAACGGCTCTTGAATCTCCATCAATGTCAAACAAAGCTCCTTTCAGATTGATTTGCTGTACCTGTTGTGTGGGATCGGGACGTCTCGGCCCTCTGGACTGATTCTGATCGTCTTGTCCTTGTCCTCCTTGGTTTGGCTGTATTTGTGGTTGATCCATGGAAGGCGTAAGACCTCCTGGCCCGCTTTGCTGACGCAATGACATCAAAGAGGGGAAAATGACGGCATATCTGTCTTTCCCTTTTCCTGTAGGATCGATATAAACGGTTAGACCGTTGAATAGTAATTTTTGTTGCGTAGGATCATCGGTCGCAACCAACTGAATGTAAAAGCCGGTCGCATTGTTAAATGCTCGGATAAGCATTTTATCGTTGGCAAACGACATAAACAGAGTGGAACTGTCTGGAGTTGCTACTGTTGTGAAATCGGGACAAAATTGGCTTTGAGTCTCCAGTTTGATTTTTGCATGAGCAAACAACGGAAAGCTACAGGCTAATGCGATGCATGCCAATTTTTGTAGGTGATGTTTTGTCTTCATATCTGTATATCTGTTGAGTTTAAGCTTTTTGATTATATCGGTCGGGGTCCATTCGCAGTTTTTCCTCCGAAGTTGCCAAGAGTGTAGGTGAATGTTAGCATATAATACCGACCTAACACATTGCTCTGATGTGTTAGCGTGTATAGGGTAGTAGTACTACGGTTGAAATTGGAGTTTTGATTCAATAAATCATTGCATGACAAACGAAGGTCACCTGCATTTTTCTTGAGGAATTTTACCCCCAAAGAACAATTGAGCATATTTGTAATTTCATTTTTACTGCCTTGCTGAAAATAGCCGGTAAACGAATAGTTAGTCTGGCAAACAATGTGATTCAATGCAATCCATGTCAGATTGGCGCCGGAATTGATATTCCAGTAATGAGAATCGGTCTGTCCGGGTAGTGAATTGTTGACTGAACTAAAGTTTGCCCGCGAATTGATGGTAAAGTCTACATTTTGGCTGATATTACTACTCAGAACCAGATTGCCTCCCCAAGAGAACTGATTCGAATAATTTTTTTGGTTGTTGATTATGCTTGGAGTTCTACTTGCATTGGCATTCATCATCAGGTGAATATTGGTTTTTATAGCAGTGAAGGGGAATCCATATCCAATCATTCCGTTCAAGTTATAATAGCCACTTAAATTCTGATAGGTAGATACTTGTCCTCCTTTGGCTAAGGTCTGGTTGTACTTTGTTAGCAATGTGTCGGATTGTGCAATCAGTGTGTTGGAGGCTATGTAATTGTTTGATAAACTTCCACTTAGAAATGCCATCAAAACAGATGATGTTGACGAATTTGGAGCTACTAATCTTATGTTAAGGCTATGTTGATATGTCTGTGCCAGATGCGAATTTCCAATGGAAAGTTGAGTCGGATTGGTTTTGTCCAATACTTCCTGCAATTGCGTAATGGAAGGAGCACTGGCCGAAGTACGATAATCGACCTGTAGTTGTGCTGATGACGAAAAACTGTATCGTAGCATCATTGACGGTAGCACGTTATCATAGACTTTTGATGGTATGGAGAACGCATTGCTTAATTCATTTTCTCCCGTCAGATTGGCATGTTGGTAATTTACATTGGCATTCAAATTCATTTTTCGGGTGTGATATACATAGGACATTCCTCCGGAGTTTGTCTGGTAAATGCTCTTGTAAATACTGGTCAACGATGAATCAGGGCTATCGTACAAATGGCTGCTGTCGTTGTAGTTAAATGCTTTTTGATTTGATTTGCTTTGTTGGTATCCATACATATAATTAAGCATAACCATACTTCTGCGGTTGATGGGTTCGGTGTATGAGGCATTTGCCGAAAACGAATATGCGTTTGAATGCAAATTGGAATATTCGCGGATCGTATCCGAACTATTGGAAGAAAAAGAGGTGGTTATGGAATTCAGATAATTGTGTCCGTTTTTGTTTTGAGTAGTGGAGTTAATATCCAGAGACAAAGTTCTCCCTTTTCGATCGAATTTGTGCCGGTAAAGAATTTGCCCCGAGATATTAGCACCTTTCAATGAGGGTGCCGTGCTACTCGAAAAAGCATTTAAACGGTTAGTTGCCGAATCAGTGTGAGCCAATGTCATGTTGGTACCGTCGCTTTGTTGAAACGAGATGTTGGGTCGAATGAAAAGAGAATTATTGTCGTCGATTGCGTAGTCGAGTCTGAAATTGAAACGATGGTTGATAACATGTGCTGTCGTGCTTTTATTTTCTAGATAGCTCTGCCCTTTTTGTACCGTGTATTCGTATAGAGAACTTTGCTCGGAGGCGTTGTTCACGGAACTGAAAAAATAATTTCCATCCAAGGTGATTTTTTTGCTCAGTTGATCTGAATAATTGAAGCCAATGGAGTTTGTCTTGTTAATACCATTCTGCGTATCAACCGAATAATTGCTGACGCCATCACTGTTTCCGGATGTTCCTCCGCCCGTAGAGCCTATTTGAGCCCCCGGAGGTCCGTTGGTATTGCCTCCGCCTGAAAAGATATTACCCATGGCGAAATTGCGTTCGTTGGTATTGTTGCTTTGACCGATAATAGTTATTCGGCGATCGTTTCTGAAAAGGCTGAGATTGCCTCCGGCAGAATACAAATTGTCATTCCCAGCTCCGGCAAATAAACGCCCGAATTGACTTCGTGTTACGCCAGTTTTTGTAACTACATTGATTGTTTTTAGCCTATTGCCATCATCAAATCCTGTAAAACGGGTTTGTTCGCTTTGGCTGTCGTATACCTGGATTTCGTTTACAATGGATGCGGGTAGATTTTTTAAAGCCGCAGTAATGTCATCTTTGAAAAATTCTTTTCCATCCACCAATACTTGCTTTACCTCTTCACCATGTGCTTGTAATTTACCGTCTTGCATTACAATTCCAGGCATTTTTTGTACCAAATCCTGAACGGTTGCATCGGGGTTAGTTTTGTAAGCACTGGCATTCATTACCGTTGTGTCGCCTCGTTGTGTCGCAAGGGGAATAGTCGCTTTCACTACCACTTCGGTCATGTTTTGAGTTGTTTCTTTCAGAATTAGCGTACCGAGGCTGATGTTTTGCCCATCGAGAGAAATATTTTTTTCATAGTTTTGATAACCTACGAACGAAACCCTCAGCCGGAAAACTCCCGACAGCTTATAATGCAGATCGAATGTGCCGGTCGATGTGCTTATAGTGCTGGTGATGAGAGAACCAGTGCTGCCATAGAGAGCTATGCCGGCGTTGGGTATCGTTTGTTTAGTATTACCGTCAACTATTTTTCCGGTAATTTTTTGTGCCGAGGCAGTAATTGCTGATAGGAGACAAATACCTATTAGCAATTGTATAAGTTTATGATGTGATGTGTTTTTCATACGACAATGATTTTTTACCGCAGGATGTCTGGAACTACATGTTGTTGAAAATTATTACAATTCTCATGGTCGTTATAAAACAACATGCTCGTTTCATAATTCTATTTTGCTCTTTGAGTTAGTTGCGTCAGCCATTCTTTCCGTTGTTTGGATGAAAGCTGCCGATCCGATATAAGTATCGTTTGATTTTTTTCTACATAAGCAAAAAGATTCCATTGGTTTTTCCATTCTTTAAATAACTCGCCAAGCGAGTTGTCTTCAAAAGCATAGTAAGTAACCTCTATGTTTTGTAATTTTGTGGAATCGAACACAAAATGTAAATCATAATCATCACCAATAGCATCTAGTACATGATTGAGCGAACCTTTATAGTTCCAACCCAATTTTATTTTGCCGATATTTTGCGTTTGAGCCATTGTGCTAAAGATAAAAAATAGCATAGGCAGCATCCATTTTTGATAGCGCATCTCTTTCTGTCGTTTTCTACGTTGCAAATGTATCGGTACTTGTTGAGAAAGAAAAAAATAATAGGCGAATAGGCGAATTGAGTAGGCGAAATTGGTTTTTCGACGAAATTTCAGCTTTCTTGTTATTTGGACTAATAATATGTTAATTGAACATATTTATTTGATATTCAGTGTTTTGTTTGCATTATTGTGGAGTTTTTTTAAAAGAAGGCGTAACATGTTCGGTTGATTGAAATCCGATCTTTTCTCTAATTTTTCACTACATTTGCATCAACTTTGCAATCGTTTCTGGTTTTCTTGTGTGAGTATCAAATAATGGATATTTTATCTGGAGGAACAGAATAGAATTAGATTTGGCATACTAAAACGTATAATAATGAAACACTCCTGGATTTTGTGTGTTTGGATGTTTTTGGTTGTTTTCTGTGTGCAAGCTTGGCCTCAACAACTGAATTATCCGGTGGTAGAAGAAAACGGACAGAAATTTTACCAATACACCGTCGAAGCCAAGGAAGGCTTATATGCAGTTAGTCATAAATTTAATGTAACACAGGCCGATATTCTGAATTGTAATCCTTCCATTGCAGAGGGGTTGAAAGCCGGTCAGGTAATCCGCATCCCACTCTCTGCACAGTCTTTGCCCGCAGTGACAACTACGCGACAACATACGGTGATAAAAAAGCAAACACTCTATTCGATTGCTTATCAATACGGAGTGAGCGTGGAAGCTGTCGTTGCTATGAATCCCACCGCGGCGAAAGGAATAAAGGATGGGGATGTGCTCTTAATTCCACCGCCTCAGAAGAGAGGGGGAGAATTGAAAGAAGTTGGAGTGGTAGAAAATACGGAAATCAAACAACATCCTACGATAGTTAAAGAAGAGCCTAAAGCTGCCCTTGTGACACCAAAACTGAAGGTTTTGAAAAATGCGATGCATCATCAGGTGGCTGCCGGTGAAACATTTTATAGCCTGAGTCGTATATATAACGTATCGGTAGAAGCAATTCAAAATGCCAATCCGACAGTGGAGGTGTTGAAAATTGGAGAGTCAGTGGTAATCCCTGTGGATACGGTTAAAACGTCAATTCGGGCAGTCAAAACGTTGGCTCAGCAGAGCCCTACGCTTTCCAATATTGGTAAAAGTAAAGTAAAAGTGGCTCTCTTATTGCCATTTTCTTTGGATGGAGAGAAAGATGATCCTACAATTCAGAAATTTGTCGACTTCTATCGTGGAGTTCTGATCGCATTATCCGATTTGAAAGAACAGGGTATTTCGGTGGATGTACATACGTATGATGTTGCAAAAACGGTGGCAGGGGTCAATCGGATTCTGGAAAAAGAGGAGATGACTCACGTCGATTTGATTATAGGACCGGCTTATGCGGGACAGATAAAACCGGTGGCAGACTTTGCCAAGGCACATAAAATTTATACGGTGATTCCATTTACTCAGAAAGTAGAAGGTATTGCATCGAATCCATATTTGTTTCAGTTTAACCCATCTATTCGGACGCAGTATGAGCGAGCAGCAGTTATGTTTGTAAAGAAATTTCGTGCATATAATATTGTAGTAGCTCATCTTGTCAATGAAAATGGCTCCGATGATGGAGCTATTTTTGCTGAAAGCTTGATGTCAAAACTCAAACAAAGTCATATAGTTTATCATACGGCAACGCTTCAGGGAGGAAACCTCGAACCGATCAAGCCGTGGCTTACTGGTAGTAAACCGTCTATGGTGGTTTTGGCAACTTCGAGTGCAGAAAAAGCGGCTCCATATCTTTCGGCTTTTGCGGGATTAAACTCAGAAAGCAAGCCTGTCTCTTTGTACGGATTTCTCGATTGGGAGCCGGAAACCAATATATATCCGAATTTGTACTATTCGTCGTTGTTTTATACACATGACAGAGACAATTTATCGGAGTATAATTACAAATATGTCAAATGGTTTCATTTGAAACCGAATTCGGGCGAAATTATCCGGTTTGATTTGCTAGGTTACGATTTGTCTTTGTATTTTATTTCGGCTATAAGCAATTACGGAATATCCGGTTTATCACAGCATCTTAACAATCAACTGCCAGAGAATATAGAATCCCGATTTTCTTTCAAGAAAATTGCTCCCGGTGGCGGATATCAAAATAATGAATTGCATTTGCTCAATTACCGGAGTGGTAGAGGAGTAAGTCTTGTAGGCGAATAAATTAATAACAAACGACTAAGCGTGAAAATTTTCAGATTTCAGGTCACAAATACTATCTCTCGTTCCGTTATCACTGTGTTGTTCGTGGGAATATTTTTTACAAGTAAGGCTCAATCGGATGATTTTCAGCCTTATTTTAGTTTCGGTACTTCGCATGGGATAAGCCTTTCGAGTATCAATTTCTATCCGGCCGTAGTACAAAAACAGTTGATGGGCTATTACGGAGGTGTTGCGGCTAATTATGTTTCGGAAAAACACTGGGGTTTGCAGGTAGAACTTAATTATTCGCAGCGAGGATGGAAAGAACAGGAAACTTCGGGCGATTTTCAACGGAGACTTAATTACTTCGAAATGCCGGTTTTAACCCATTTTTATCTCGGCAATAAGTTTCGCTGGATGTTTAATGTTGGTCCTAAGATTGGGTATATGTTGTCTGAAAGTTCGCAAAATGCCGTTTCTTCTTCCAACAATCCGGAGAATACAATGTCTATTGCCAATAAGTTCGATTACGGTATTTGTGCCGGTTCCGGTTTCGAACTAGTCGTAGGATCTACCAGCTATGTGTTGGAAGCTCGTTATTCCTTTGGCTTGAGCGATATTTTTCCCAATTCAAAGACCGATACTTTCGGAAATTCGGGAAACAAGTTTTTGTCTATAACGTTGGGGGTATTTCTTCACTTTCCGGCTCAGCATCGGCATTGAGTACGTATCGTTTGTAGTACGAAATAATCAGGGTGGTTAGCGGGAGAGCAATAATCATTCCAAGAATACCTAGTAGGGCTCCCCATATTGAGAGGGATAAAAGAATCAATGCTGGTTTGAGTCCTGTCATTTTTCCCATTATTTTGGGAATAAGAAACAGATCTTGCGTAATTTGCACAATGGCTACAACAATCGCCAATTCGAGAAACAGCATCGGAAAACTCTGACCGGTTTCAGCCGAGCGTATCCACATAAGAAAGGTTACCGGAATAAATCCAAACCACTGCATATACGGCACCATGTTGAGCAAGCCGATAAATAACCCCATGATAATGGCTAACGGTAATCCGATAATGGAAAAGCCAACGGCACACATAATGCCTACAAGACTGGCGACAAATGCCTGTCCTCTGAAATAGCGATTCATGCCCTGCATCAAATCATCTACTAAGCCTTCACAAAAAGGACGATATTTGGTTGGAATAGCACTCCTCCATCCGTTTGTTATCTTTTCATAATCAAGAAGAATAAAAACGACATATAGTAAGATCACAAAACCGATAAATAAGCCTAATATAAATTGCAACGTTCCAGATAACAAGCTCATAAAATGAGGTTGTATTTTTCGCATAACTTCCTGAAATGATGAGCTATTCATTAGACTTTGGAGCTCTTTCAAAGACAAATGTTCGGTTATGTAATTTTGCCACTCAATGGGTAAGAAAGAGAGCTGGAACTGATGAGTCCTGGGGTTGATCAGATATTGTGAAATTAACTGGCTTGCCCTTGATACTTCCGTCGATACCGGATCGATTAGTAGCAATACAATACCGGCTGCAACGGAGAGGAGGGTTGCAAATGATAGGAAAATGGCCAGAGCCCGATAATGCAATTTCAACTTAAGCTGAAAAAAATTGACCATCGGATTCATCATGTATGCAATCAACCAACCCAAAAGAAAGGGCAATAGAACACTGCTCAGGTAGTCGACTAAAAAATAGAGCGATAGGAAAATGATGAGGCCGATTATCAACCTGACAACGCGATCGAAAGTGAATGGACGGCTTACATGCACGGGCATAATTTGATGAATTTTTAAAGATGCAGAAAGTGAAATTTGTCGCAAGTTATAGCTTTTTGAGAAGCTTTCAAAACATTTTTGTAGAAAAGAAACGGAGCGGTGATGATAGGGCAAAGAGATATGCCAGGATCTGGTGGTGTAATTAAGATCGGCAACACATATTTTTGCTAAAAAATAACATTACAAGGCAATGAAAAATGCGTATATTTGCCAGGTTTTTTCCACTAAGGCATATTTATAAAAAGAGATTGTCAACATTATCATATGATAACTGTAAAAGAGGTGTCAACACGAAAGGAGTTAAAACAATTTATTATGTTTCCTTTCGAACTTTATAAAAATGATAAGAATTGGGTTCCGCCACTTATCATGAATGAGTGGAATACTTTTGATAGCAAAAAGAATCCGGCTTTTGACCATTGTGAAGCGACTTATTTTTTAGCATATAATGAAAATAAGATTGTCGGACGTATTGCTGCAATCATCAATCATAAGGCCAATGTGCACTGGAATGAAAAACGCACCCGTTTTGGGTGGATTGCTTTTATCGATGATATGGATGTTTCGAAAGCTTTGCTTGATGCGGCTGAAGCATGGGGCAAGGCAAAAGGAATGAAAGGAATTCATGGACCATTGGGTTTTTCCGAGCTGGATATGGAAGGTCTGATGGTGGAGGGATTCGACCATGAACCGAGTATTACGACGGCTTATAATTTCGATTATTTTCCAAAACATTTGGAAGCGTACGGATATCGGAAGTCGATTGATTGGGTACAGTATAGATTCAATGCATCTCAGCCGATACCGGAAAAGGTTCAGCGTGTTAATCAGGAAATAGCAGATAAATACAAAGTGGAAGTATGTACCCCGGCCAGCAAAAAAGAGTTGTTGCGTTATGCTCCGGGAATTTTCAAAACCCTGAATGCCTCTTTTAAGAATCTGTATGGTTTTGTGGAATTATCTGAACGGCAAATAAATTTTTATATAAAAGCGTGTCTGAGTTTTGTTCGTCCCGAACTTATTTCTATTTTGCTCGATGAGAGTAATAATGTTATCGGGTTTGGACTGAGTTTTCCGTCGCTGTCACATGCTTTCAAAAAAGCAAAAGGTCGGTTCTTTCCGTTTGGATTTATCCATATTTTGAAAGCACTTAGGACTGATGAAACCGTGGATTTATACTTGATGGGTGTCCATCCTGCTTGGCAAGAAAAGGGATTACATGCGTTATATTTTACACGTATGAATGAGCAATTTATCAAACATAAAATGAAATATGCGATATCAACAGGTCAGCTTGAAACGAATGATAATGCGATGATTGTCTGGGATCATTATGCAAAAGAGCCTTATTTTCGTACCCGTTGTTATATTAAAGACTGATCGAAAGATGTGATGCTTTAATAATTTAATAATAGCCAAACCTAATACAAATTTTGTCTGACTGTCAATGAAACGCTATCTTCCGATATATCCTATTGAAATAATCACTTTTATTTGGATCATTTGTACCGGTCTTTTCATTTTAGTATTCCCTTCGTCTGTGCGAGAGACAACGCAAGTTCATTTATTATTGATGAGGGGAATTATTTCGCTCGGTTTTGTGGCAATCATGTTGTTACATCGTGTAACCGAATGGCAGTTTCTGACTTATTTCAGACAATTGGCCCCCATTTTGCTGATTACATACTGGTATCCCGAAACATATTATTATAATCAGTTGTTTTTTAAGGATATAGATAAATTTTTGATTGCTTCCGATCAATGGATTTGTGGGTGTCAGCCGAGTATGTTGTTTTCCGAAGTGTGGGCTCCTGCTGCTTGGTTCAATGAGTTGATGAATTTTGCATACATGTCTTTTTATCTTGCACTCGCCTTGGTACATCTTTATTTTTTGAAGGTAGAGATCGAGAAAGCATTTTTTATATCATTCGTATTGTTGAGTTCGTTTTTGCTCTTTTATATGTTTTATATCTTCTTTCCTGCCGAGGGACCGCAATTTTATATTTGCAAACATCCAATGGTTGCAATACCCAATTGTGGGCCGATGCGCGATTTGTTGATGTGGCTGCAGTCGGAAGGAGAACGCCCTACCGGTGCTATTCCTAGTTCGCATATAGGGCTGATGGTAACGTATATGATCTTATTTTGGAAACATGCCCGTAAACTTTTTTACTGGATTTTGCCATTTTCTATTTTGCTGGCACTTTCAACCGTATATATTAAGGCGCATTATGTAGTTGATGTCATAACCGGAGCCGCGCTTGCATTTCCGTTTTATTTTTACAGTGTATGGCTTTGGAATAAACTCAGTAGTCGCTTACAAGCCTCGCCTCGGACATTATGAAAGAATTCAACGAAGCCGAAGTTTTAGCCAAGCTCAGTAATCCGAAGCATCGCAATACTGCTTTCGGACGTGTTGTTCAGGAGTATCAGCAGCCGATCTATTGGCATATTCGTAAAATGGTGTTGAACCATGAGGATGCTAATGATGTGATGCAGACTACTTTTATGAAAGCATGGAATGCAATCGATAGTTTTCGGGGAGAGTCTAAAATTTCGACATGGTTATTTCGTATAGCAGTAAATGAAACCATTACCTTTTTGAATAGTCAAAAGATGAGGAATAGCTATTCGACAGATGATTTGGATAGTTCGATGGCACAAAACTTGGAAGCCGATCCTTATTTTTCGGGAGATGAAGCCCAGCTTCGGTTTCAAAAAGCCATACTGACGTTGCCTGATAAACAACGACTGGTATTTAATATGAAATATTTTGATGAGCTTAAATACGAAGAAATGGAGCAAATTCTTGGTACGTCGGTAGGGGCTTTGAAAGCTTCATACCATCATGCTGTAAAAAAAATTGAGGCATACTTATTGAGCAATATTTAAACTATTATGAAGACAGAGAGTCTAAACTATAAAATAAAGAACGAAGATGAATATGAATTCCAACTTTGACCAAGAGAATCCATTTACGGTGCCGGATGGATATTTTGAGGATTTTGCTGCAAAGATGGCTTCGATGACCCAGATGTCTATGCCGAGCATGCCTTGGTATAGAAAACCGAAATTATGGATTGCAATTGCAGCTGCTGTGTCGGGTGTAATCATTGGTACCAGATTGTTGATGCCGACTGAAATTAGTACTCAGGTTGCGGCTATGCAGCCCACGGTGGAAGAATCGTATATTTTAAATCAGATTGATGAATCGAATTTGGTAAGCTATTCATATAATGCAGAAGAGGCTGCAACCTCGGCTGAATAATAGACTCCTTGATATGAAAAGAACATTATTGGCAATAGTGGTAATCCTGATGGTCGGTGCTGTATTTGCGCAGCATCCCGATTTTAATCAGCAGATTGAAGAATTGCATGCTAAGAAAACGGAGTTTATTAAACGTTCGGTGCGCATGACTTCGGAAGAGGAGAAAGCTTTTTTACCGATTTTCAACGAGTATGAACAGAAAAAATGGGGAATAAGCCAAAAAAAAGATGCATGGCGTAGCGCTAAAAAAGATGATGCTACTGACTTTGCTCGGATCAATGACTTGCTGATTAATAGCGAACTGACAAGAGCCAAACTAGCAAAAATATATCATGAAAAGTTTAAAAGGATATTGCCTCCCGAAAAGCTTTTTAAGTATTATGTTGCTGAACGTCAGTTCAAAGAAAAAATGATTAACGAAATGGTGAAAAGAAGAGTCGATGCAATAAAGCGTAAATAGAGAATTATTTTTGTGAAATATAAGATAAGACCGTCCTTTGTGGCGGTCTTTTTTTATTTGTATGTCTGCCTTTTTGTCAGAAATTCTAGAGAAACAATGAGTCTGCTGTCAAAATAACGTCGGCGTTGATGGTATTGCGGCAAGCTGAATAGTCGTGTGTTTTTGTAGTTGTTTGTTTTAAATGCTTTGTGGTGAATGTTTTGTCTTTGTTGTCGGTTTCGGATGAATAAAGCCTGATACCTCTTGGCATGGGGTTTGTTTTTAGGTTGGCGTTGCACCAACAGCCGAAATGTGAAAAAATAAATTACAAAACATATATTTTACAGACAACTATGGGAAAAATTATTGGAATTGATTTAGGTACCACCAACTCATGTGTGGCCGTGATGGAAGGAAACGAACCTGTTGTAATCGCAAACAGCGAAGGAAAACGTACCACTCCGTCAATCGTTGCTTTCATCGAAGGTGGCGAACGCAAAGTGGGAGATCCTGCAAAACGTCAGGCAATCACCAATCCTAAAAAAACGATCTTCTCTATCAAGCGTTTTATGGGTGAAACATACGATCAGGTGCAGAAAGAGATCGCTCGTGTACCTTATCAGGTTGCAAAAGGAGAAAACAATACCCCTCGCGTAGATATCGACGGTCGTCTTTATACTCCGCAGGAAATCTCTGCCATGGTACTTCAGAAAATGAAAAAGACTGCTGAAGATTATCTTGGACAGGAAGTGACCGATGCGGTGATTACCGTTCCGGCTTATTTTAGCGAATCACAACGTCAGGCAACCAAAGAGGCCGGCGAAATTGCAGGTTTGAATGTGCGCCGTATTGTAAACGAACCTACAGCTGCATCGTTGGCTTACGGTTTGGACAAGACCCACAAGGATATGAAGATTGCCGTATTCGACTTGGGTGGCGGTACATTCGATATCTCTATCCTGGAGTTGGGCGACGGCGTATTTGAAGTGAAATCGACCAATGGAGATACTCACTTAGGTGGAGATGACTTCGACCACGTGATTATCGACTGGTTGGCTCAGGAATTTATCAACGAGGAAGGTATTGATCTTCGTCAGGATCCGATGGCCTTGCAACGTTTGAAAGAAGCTGCAGAAAAGGCAAAGATCGAACTTTCAAGCTCAACTTCGACAGAGATCAATCTGCCGTACATAATGCCGGTGAATGGTATTCCTAAACACTTGGTAAAGACTCTTACACGTGCTAAATTCGAACAGTTGGCTGATGGTTTGATTCAGGCAACAGTAGAACCCTGCCGTAAAGCTCTGTCTGATGCAGGTATGACCTCTTCTGATATTGATGAAGTGATTTTGGTGGGCGGTTCAACCCGTATTCCGGCTATTCAGGCCATTGTTGAAAAATTCTTTGGCAAAGCTCCTTCAAAAGGTGTAAATCCGGATGAAGTGGTGGCTGTGGGTGCTGCTATTCAAGGCGCTGTATTGACAGGGGATGTAAAAGATGTGTTATTGCTTGATGTTACGCCTCTTTCATTGGGTATCGAAACTTACGGAGGGGTGATGACTAAGTTGATCGAATCGAATACAACCATACCAACCAAAAAATCGGAAGTGTTCAGTACTGCTGCTGATAATCAACCTTCGGTACAGATTAACGTATTGCAGGGAGAACGTCCGATGGCACGTGATAACAAGCAGATCGGTGTGTTCCACCTCGATGGTATCCCTTCTGCACCGCGTGGTGTTCCTCAGATTGAAGTCTCTTTCGATATCGATGCCAACGGTATTCTGAAGGTTTCGGCAAAAGATAAAGCTACCGGTAAAGAACAGAGCATTCGTATCGAAGCTTCGAGCGGGTTGACTGATGCCGAAATTAAACGGATGAAAGATGAAGCGGCGGCCAATGCAGAAGCCGATGCCAAAGAGAAAGAACGCATCGAAAAGATGAATCATGCGGATAGCTTAATCTTCAATACTGAAAAGCAGTTGAATGAACTGGGCGATAAATTGCCTGCTGACAAAAAAGCTCCGATCGAAGCTGCTCTTACCAACCTGAAAGAGGCTCACAAATCGCAGGATTTGGATGCTATTGATGCTGCAACTAAAGAACTTGAAACAGTATTTCATGCTGCAAGTCAGGAGATGTATAATGCGCAGGCCGGTGCACAAGGCGCTCAGGGAGCACAACAGCAACAGTATCAACAACCGAACGAAGGCGCTTCATCTAATGATGGAAAAGATAACGTCACAGATGTTGACTACGAAGAAGTGAAATAAAAGACCCCTCTAAATCTCCCCTGAAGGGGAGACTTAAATAACAGCACCCCAATCTGATGATTTTCAGGTTGGGGTGTTTTTTACGTTCCAACGACTCATTTATACGCTTCAAATTCTCATTATCGCGTGTGGGAAAAGTATGGAACCAAAGAGGCAAAAAGGAGGATGGACTTTCTGATTTTATCCAGACAATGTTACTACGTTTACCCTGCAACCGGGTGCCAATATTATGGCGGTGGTAAAGGTGAAAATGAAACCAGCGGCATCGGCCGGCGAGTTGATTGAAAATATCAACCGTTGCGAAGCCGGACTCAGAAAAAGTAATCGCTCCATGCAATGGATTTTCTTCGAGCCCGACAACAAAGAGCGATACTTTGGATGCCGTGGCTCTTGTGGAATAAGGGTGCTTTGCTATCGAAATTTTTTTTTGAAAAAAGCGGGTGGAAGTGAACCAAAACGAAACTTTTCCGCTTATATTTGCAGTGCTATAGAGTTTAAGATTAATACAAAAAGCCCTGCTCCGGTATTTCTCCACCGGGCAGGGCTCTTTTCTACAAGGCACGCGGCCTGCGCTCACATACACTAATTACAGCGCCAACTGACTAATGTATTGACTGGTCGATGTCTGACTACCATCGGGGGCGGTGAAGTAGATCCAGCAATGGACCGACGCACCTGCCCACACGGTGGGTACCGTCACTTCCGCTTTCCCGTCTTTCCGTAAAGCGATGCTCTCCTTCAGAACCGGAAGCTGCGAGGCTTCGTTAAAGAACAACACACTTACCGCATCCGACTCGCGGACAGGAGTTCCGGCTGTGGCATCCCAGTCGATCTCCACCTTCGAACTTCCCAACGATTTACACGAAACCGTCTCTGCTTTTTGCACGCTACCTGTTGCTACCGTCAATTGACTGTAATCGAGGGCAAAGTTGGGATAACTACCTGTTACCGCATTGGCCAGCGCCAGCGATACTGCCTGGTTGATCCCTCTGCTGCTGCCAAACGTGATTTTGAACTGTTCGCTGAACACGCTCAAGTCATGGTTGACCATAGCAAATTTGGCACGTTGTGCAACTTGCGCATCGGTCCGGGGATTCGATGGCGCTTTGAAAACTCTCAGGATGCATTGACCATCCTTGGTGGTAGCCGCTACCGCGGTACCGTGACGACCGGAAATGGTTCCGAAGGTCGTCGAATTAAATTTTGCCATGGGCATAAAATTTAATTGGTGAAACAAAACGATTAATTTCTATCATTTTGCTATTTGCAAACTCTACAGGCAATGATAGCAGCCTATAGGAGTTGGATAGGAGTTACACAGGAGGAAGAGCGGAGAAACAGGCTCTATTCACTTGAAAAGAGATGAGCCTGAAAAGTAATAAAATGTCAACCTTGTCTTGTTCTCACTCCTGTCGTCTTCCGGCGGTGCACGTCCCGGGGGCGGTTTCCCTCTGAGGATTGCCGGAAGCAATCTGATTTTTCGGTTGGTAATGTTTCTAAAGCATTTCATTATAGTATTTGTTATTTATCGCTTATCTATTTGTATTTATTTGTGTTGCAAATCTAATTAGGCACTTCTGAATACGAAAGGACAAAAACTGCACTTTGTTTGCAAAGTGTTTTTGAGCAACTGTTGTTTGTGTATAATGTTTGTATATAGATAGTTATTGTTTGTTTGTTCATTGAATTCTGTGTTTTAATGCACTTTTACAGCATTTTTACAGCATTTTTCCGGCATTTTTCCGGACAAAAACGGACAAAACGATACACATGGTTGCTCTGTTATTTGGGTTTGCTGTTTCATTATGTAAAATATTGAAATATAATGATATATATGTTTTGTGTCCTTTAAATCCGTCAAAGGACAAATTTTTTAGATGACCTTTTGGGCGATGGACACGAAAACGTCCAAGTTTTTTATTGGATGGACACGAACGAGACTGCTTTTTTCAAAGGACACTAAGGGGACTAATTCGTTAGTCGATTATTCCGGGTCTTTTTTTTGTTGCTGAAGCAAAGGTAATTTGGAGGGCTATTTTCTGAAAGGACAGATAAATAGGCGACGAAAAGGTGTCATTAAAACATATATTAATAAATATGTAAAGTCTATCTATTCAGTAAAATAAGTGTCGTAGGTGATGCGTATCTGTCCTTTGTGGAAATTAGAATGAACTGAAGTGTTAAAATTTGCATCCTACGGTTTTAGGCTGTTGCATAAATGGAAGTGTGTCCCTTTTGGGGACACTTTTTCCAATGAAATTATACTATATTAATTGTAATAGGTCGCTATTTAATGTCTGTTTGGAAGTCGAATGTGAAAATATTAACAAAAAGGCAGCTGTTTTCAAAGGGAATTTGTAGCTTTGTTGTGCTTTAATAGCTAGTAAATCAATACTGATATTATGCCTTTTAATGAAGATGCCAGAGTGAAAATTCCTGCTTTGTTGCATTTGGTAAGACTGGGATATACTTATATTCCACGCACTGAGCACAACAAACGGAATGAAAAATGCAATATTTTCCCCGATATTTTTAAAGAAAGCATTCGGAATCTGAATTCCGAAGCCACTGACGCGGAAATAAATAATCTTTATGGGGAGTTGATGCTGAAGCTGGACTATGATGATTTAGGAAAAGATTTCTACGAAAAATTCTCTTCTTGTAGTGGTTTGAAGTTATTTGATTTTGTACATCCTGAAAAGAATTATTATCATGTTACAACCGAACTTACCTGCAAAAGTGAAGATGAAGAATTTCGTCCTGATATAACTTTGCTTATCAATGGAATGCCTTTGGCATTTATTGAGGTAAAGAAACCTAACAATAAGGAAGGAATTCTGGCCGAACGTAAGCGTATGAACGAACGTTTTGCTAATCCCCGGTTCAAACGTTTTGCCAATATCACGCAATTGATGATCTTTTCCAATAATATGGAGTATGAGGATGGCGTGATCGAACCGGTGCAGGGCGCTTATTATGCCACTTCTGCTTATTCGGATGTACAATTCAATTATTTTCGGGAAGAAGAAAATCTGAATCTCACCAAACTACTGGCTCCTGAAGATGAGGAGATAGAGAACCGGATTCTGAAAGACAATAACATTGTCAGTATCAAATATTCGGATGAATTCAAGACCAATAAGGACTACAATAAACCGACCAATCGTATTATCACTTCCCTGCTCAATAGGGAGCGTCTGGCTTTCATGCTGAAATATGCCATCGCTTATGTGAATGAAGAGGTGGATGGGCATATAGAGCTACAGAAACACATCATGCGTTATCCTCAGATTTTTGCCACTAAGGCCATTGAAAAAAAATTGGATAACGGGATACGCAAAGGAATCATCTGGCATACACAGGGTAGTGGAAAGACAGCGTTGGCTTATTATAACGTTCGTTATCTGACGGATTATTTTCAAAAAGCAAATGTAATTCCGAAATTTTATTTCATTGTCGATCGAATCGATCTGGCAGATCAGGCAGCTACTGAATTCAGTAAAAGAGGATTGATTGTCAAGCGGGTTAATTCGAGAAGTGAGTTTTTGAACGATATTCAAAAGGTAGCTCCGATACACAACAATCATGGAAAACCTGAGATATCGGTGATAAACATTCAGAAATTTACTGAAGAAACCACCGTACGAACAGACATTCATTACGATATAAATGTACAGCGTATCTATTTTCTGGATGAAGCACACCGAAGCTACAACCCAAAAGGCAATTATCTGGCCAATCTGGTAAACTCCGATAAAAAAGCAATTTTGATTGCCCTAACAGGAACTCCCTTGCTAAAAGAGGTGGTAAAAGAGTTCGACTCCAAGGCTTTGTTTGGCGATTATATTCATAAGTATTATTATAACATGTCTATTGCTGACGGGTATACCCGCCGGTTGATTCGCGAAGCCATCGACACGAATTATAAAATTCAAATGCAGGAAGTCATCAACCAGATACAGGTTTTACATGGTGATGTTTCTTCTGAATATATATTTGCCCATCACAACTTTGTAAATCCTATGCTGGATTATATCCTGAATGATTTGCAACAATTCAGAGATAGTGAGCGCGACAGTTCGTTGGCCGGTATGGTGGTATGCGATAGTTCCAAACAGGCTAAAGCATTATTTACGCGCTTTGAGGAACTATATGGAAAGCAGGATGAAACGGTAAGAGTGGCAGCATCTCCACCACTTCAATATGGTAGCAAAAGGGAGAATATGACTGCTGCATTGATCTTGCATGATGTCAATGATAAACAATACAGAAGAGATCAGATTGACAACTATAAAGCCGGGAACATTGATATACTTTTCGTGTATAATATGTTGTTGACCGGTTTTGATGCCAAACGTCTCAAAAAGCTGTACCTGGCTCGTGTAGTAAACGATCATAATTTATTGCAAACGCTTACCCGCGTAAATCGGCCATACAAACAGTACATGTACGGTTATGTAGTCGATTTTGCCGATATTACTTCGGCATTTGAAAAGGCCAATTATAATTACCTGAAAGAATTGCAGGGAGAGTATGGCGATGAACTGGAGGGCTATAGTAACCTGTTTAAAAGTGAACAGGAAATTGATGCTGAGATAGACGATCTTAAAGACATATTGTTTCGATACGACACGGACAATGCCGAACTATTCAATTCCCAAGTCTCGGAAATCAAGGATCGTCGTACGTTGCTCGATTTAATTAAAGCCCTTCAGAATGCGAAAGAACTGAAAAACCTGATCCGTTTTCAGGGATATGATGAATTGCTCGGACATATCGATTTTGGTAAAATGAATCAGTTGTTGCTCGCGGCTCAAGCGCAGTTGGATAAGCTGAATTTAATTGATGCGCTGAATAACGAAGGCGATATTACCAACTTGTTGAACGAAGCTTTGGAAGATGTTTTGTTTACATTTACAAAGGTCTCTGAAAAAGAATTGATTATTGCCGATGCCTTGCGTGACCAATTGAAACGTACCCGCGAAGCGATGCTGGATAACTTCGACACCAAAGACCCTGAGTTTGTCTCGTTGAAAGAAGAGCTGGAACGATTATTTAAAAAGCGGAATCTGGAGGAAATATCACAGGAGGAAATGACCGATAACATTCACCTCTTGCAGGATATTTACGATAGAGTTAAACGATTGAACCGGGAAAATAATCTACTGAAAGCGAAATACGAACATGACGAAAAGTACGTCAGGGTACATAAGCGATTGATGGAAACAAAACGGTTGTCGGAAACGGAGCGTAAATTGCATGAAGCTCTGCTTGAAGTGAAACACGAAACAGACGAACGATTATTGCGAGATAAAAATATATTGATAAATAGAGAATATTTCAAAAATGAGATAATGACTTATGTCATTCATCAATTTATAGATAAGAGCCGGATAAAGCTTGATGTAAAAACCACAGATCAAATCAATCAATTGATCGTAAACGAGTATTATAACGATTACAGAGGAATAAGAATATGACAGACATTTTGTTTATAACCAAAACCAAAGAGCTCATCGACAATCTGAAAAGCGTATGTGCCAATTATGGATTGGGAAATGACGGTAATGAATTCAAAATCATTACACAGGTTTTTCTGTATAAATATATCAACGATAAATTCAGATACGAAGCTAAAAAGCACGAGAAGAAGCTCAAAAATGCCGGTAACTTTCAGGAAGCATTAGAAAATCTTACCGATGAGGAGTATGGTTTTCTGGTCTTCCGCATCGGCAACAGCTCTCCAAAGCTGAAGCCGGAACAGACCATTGACTACCTGTTTGGCAAACTGAATGCCAATAATTTTGCGACAGTCTATTTCGATACAACCCTCAGAGCTATTAGCGAAGAAAACAGTGCATTGTATTCCATTAAATCAACTTCTGGGGCCAAAGATACGATGTTTGACCAACTGAGCCAGTTTATTTCCGACCCATCGCAACGGGATGCATTTTGCCGGGCTTTGGTGGCTAAACTGGTAGAATTCAGTTTCGAGAACATGTTCAGGGAAAAGTATGACTTTTTTGCTACCATCTTTGAATACCTGATAAAAGATTACAATAGCGACAGTGGCGGAAAATATGCAGAATATTACACTCCTCATGCTGTAGCGCGTATTATGGCCGCTATCTTAGTAAATAGCGAAGAGGAACTACATGACGTAAAATGTTACGACCCTAGTGCGGGTTCTGGCACGCTATTGATGAACCTCGCTCATGCTATCGGGGAGATGAACTGTACCATTTTTTCGGAAGATATTTCGCAAAAGTCGTCGAATATGCTTCGTCTCAATCTGATACTGAATAACCTTTCCCGCTCTATCCCCAATGTAATTAAAGGTAATACCATCCTGCAATCGTACTATCGAAACGAAAAATTTCAATACATTGTTTCCAATCCTCCGTTCAAGTTGGATTTTTCCGATTACCGGGATGATCTGGAAAAAGATAAAGAACGCTTTTTTGCCGGAATACCCAAAATACCGAATAAGGATAAAGATAAAATGTCTATTTACCTCCTCTTTATCCAGCACATTATGTTTTGCCTAGACGAGAAGAAAGGGAAGGCTGCCATTGTTGTGCCAACGGGTTTTATTACGGCACAAAGCGGCATTGAAAAGAAGATACGCGAAGCAATGATTAAGCGCCATATCCTACGGGGAGTGGTGAGTATGCCCAGCAATATTTTTGCCAGTACGGGAACCAATGTGAGTGTTTTGTTTCTGGATGCTAAAGCCGATACGGCACATATTCTACTGGTAGATGCTTCCAAACTGGGAACAACCGTAAAGGACGGTAAAAACCATCGCACCATATTGTCGCCTGACGAAGAGGGTAAGATTATTTCAGCAATGAACGACAAAGTGGCCGAAGAAGATTTCTCGGTAGTGGTAACCGCCAACCAAATTAAAGAAAAGAATTACAGCTTTAGCGCAGGGCAATATTTCGAGATAAAGATTGAATATGTGGATATTACCGCCGAAGCATTTACAGACAAAATGAATGCGTTTAAAAGCAATTTAAACAGCCTGTTTGCTGAATCGAGAGCGTTGGAAGCGGAGATTCAGACACAATTGGGAGGATTGATGTATGAATAAGATTTCAGATGTTACATTAGGTGATCTTATTGAATTCCAAAGAGGCTTTGATTTGCCAAAATCAAGTTTTGTAGATGGGGATATACCTGTAATTTCATCAAATGGCATATTAGGGTTTCATAATGAATATAAAGTTGAAGGGCCTGGCATAACAATTGGTAGAAGTGGAACCGTTGGCCTTCCTCATTACATTGAAAGCAACTTTTATCCCCATAACACATCTCTTTTTGTAAAAAACTTTAAAGGAAATAATCCCAGATACATCTACTATCTTCTAAAAACGCTCAAGCTAAATAAGAAAGGAAGTGGCTCAGGAGTTCCTACAATGAATAGGAACCATTTACATCCCTTAAAGGTAAAAGCATTTTTAGATTCTACTTATCAAGGAAAAATAGCAAATATTCTCACTACTCTTGACTCCAAAATTTCCTTGAACAACCGCATCAATGCCGAATTAGAAGCAATGGCAAAGACGGTGTATGATTATTGGTTTGTGCAGTTTGATTTTCCCAATACCGAAGGCAAACCCTACAAAAGTAGCGGTGGTAAAATGGTTTGGAGCGAAGAGCTTAAGAGAGAAGTGCCGGAGGGGTGGGAAGTCTTTAATATTGGAAAACTCTTACAAACTTCGCTAGGTGGAACACCTTCAACTAGTATAAAAGATTTCTGGAAAAATGGGACTATTAATTGGTTAAACTCTGGTGAAATTGCAAATTTCCCTATAATTGATTCTGAATTAAAAATCACAGTAGATGCAATAGAAAATTCAGCAACAGAACTATTACCGAAAGGAAGTGTTTTGTTATCAATTACGCGTCATTTAAGACCTAGTATACTTGGAATCAATGCTTGTGCAAACCAATCTGTTGTAGGCATAAAGGAAGCTGGAGATATAAAATGCTATTATTTATATCCTTACTTACAAAATGAAATACCAAGACTTATGTCCATGAGAACTGGGGCACAGCAACCTCATATTAACAAAGAAATTGTTGATGATTCTTTGATAATAATGCCACCTAAAGATTCTAATATTTTAAAATTATACAATTCAAAAGTAGGGCATCTGTATGAATCAATTATAAATAATGCCTTTCAAAACCAACAACTCTCGTCGCTACGTGATTGGCTTTTGCCGATGCTGATGAATGGACAGGTGAAGTTGGATAAGCCAAGCTATGCAGAAGTGAGAGCAGAGGAAGGTTTGATGGCAGCGGAGCCGGGTATTGAATATAAGAACAACCAAGCACAATTAGAGAATTATCATAAAATACAATCGGTTTATACCGTCATCTGGGCGAATAGTTTACTTGGTGTGTATCAAGGTGAAATGGCTTTAGCTAAAGACACCTATTTAGTTGATAAAATAGCCGGATTAAATACAGGCTTTACTTTTGCTCAACATAACTGGGGATCGTATGACCCCACGTTTAAGAAAACGATCAATAACAAGCAGTATTTTGTAAGACGGAATTATACCAACAGTAAGGCTATTTATTTTGATCTGAATGACAATGGAACATTGATTGATAAAATCCCTGATTATATAAAAGAATCAGTACGAAAAACAATAGAAGAGTTGGATAACAAAATCTTCGGCAAATATCACTGGCATCAGAAAGCCGAAATGAAGGAGCTTTATGCAACGGTGTTGAAATGTATCGAGGATACTCAAAGCATAGATTTGAATGTAATTCGTCAGGCCATGACAGACTGGAAAACTCCAAAACAAGAATTCTCAGATAAAGCAGCAAAATTCACACTGGAGCAAACAAAGGAGGCTCTTGACTTAATTGTCAAGGAGAAATGGCATTTGAAAGTGATTGTAGAGCATTAGAAATAAGCCTTAAATCAAAAATATCATGATACACCTTGCATCTTCTTTTAAATTTCATCCGGTTGGTTTTGGATTGTTTACTTCAGGTAAAATCGGAAATTTCCGGTTTGTTTATGATTGTGGATCTAAATCCAAAGCTTGCGTGAATAACTGTATTGAGTCCGAATTTCCAGAATTGGAACGAATAAGTTTAGACTTACTTTCAATTTCACATTTTCATTTCGATCATATTAGTGGGCTAAAAAAACTTTTAGGATCAGTCGAAAAAATAGATACAATTATACTCCCTTATTATACCCCAAGGGAAAGGTTGATATATATTCTTGTATTAACTAATAATTCAGGAGATTTCATCCCTGATGGATGGGAATTTGATTTTCTAAAAGACCCTGTTGGTTATTTGATAACCAACTTTAATGAAAGAATAGGGAAAATAATTCTTATTAAAGGGGGCAATGATTATCTTGAAGATAATACTAAGCAGAATAACAATTCCGATAAAGTTATTCCAGATCAAGAACTTGAAAATCTTGAAATTGATTTTGATGAATTGGAAGATTCAGATGAGAATCAACAGATAAAGAAAGATGAAGGGATTGAAAGCTCGAAAGTTTATGTTAAGGAATATGGTTCAGTTAAGCTTCGCACCTCAAATTCAATCCCTATCTGGCAATTTGTTTTTTATTACCCTCCACTAACAGAGAAAACAATTCTTTATTTCAACCAGATTTTGGCAAAAGCCAAATTAAACTCGATTAATGCAAAGTCTGATTTAGAAAGAATTGTAAATGATGTTATTTTTGATAGAATTGCTAAAAAGACGAAAATGCATGGCAAAGACATTAATAACACATCATTAACATTATATCACTCTCCATTATGGAAGCATGAATTATTCGCTTGGCCTTTGCTTGTATGTCTGTTTAATAATTCCCCTTTTCACATACATCGTTTCATCCCAATTAATTATAGTTCAGCTAAGGGATTTTTCTATTCTGGTGATATTGATCTTAACAAATATCACGTAGTTTTAGGCAAATATTATAACCGTTTATTAGATCAGATTTGTGTGTTTCAAGTTCCACATCACGGATCAATTGAAAACTGGAAACCTTCTATCTCAAATAGAAATCAAGGAGCTTTTCATATCGTTTCTTCGAAATTATCAAATAATAGGCGCCTTCATCCAAATCCGAAAATTTTACATAGTATTGCTGCTAACAATGGCCTGTTCTTTTGGTGTAATGAAAGTAATATGATAGAAATAGAATTTGTACTCGCAAATTCTATTGACAAATAATTAGCTAAAAACGTGGATGCGCATAAGATTATAGAGTTAATTAAATTCTTCAAATCCATCAATATTATTGAAACGGATGTCACATCCGATGAAGAAAGAAAGAGGGGACAATTAACCGTAATTGTAACCTATAAATATAATGACAAGGAGTATAATACAAAGAAATTATATTATCGTAATATTGTCAACTTAGATGAAATAAGCCATGCAAAAGAAGTAATTAAATACTTTGGGGCTCCTGTTTATTGGTTGGACATTCAAAAACATAATTGGCCAAAAGGAAGTGGAGAAAGTGATTTAGATCATATTGTTGTCGATGATATGATTAATCAAGAAGATGATGAATTCAGGTCATTTTTATTGCAGCTAGCAAACAATGCCAAGACTGGTAAAATACAACAATTTACAGCTGAAGGAAGACCAAATCAATATCATCACAATTTTGAGAATAACAATCACTGGCATGATATTATAAACCTTATAAAAGCATTTATCGATTCAAAGGGAAAAGATATTGATAAAAAATATTATTCTCGATTAATCTATAATTGGGATGGAAATAAAAATACACAAAGAGCTCGTTCTACATTATCAAATGACGCTTATGGTCGAAATTTAAGCTTGACTAGAAGATTGCAAGAAAACATTAAATTAGGGTTTAAAATGATGGACATTCAGAATGAAAATATCCTGGAAATATTGAAATTAAAGAAGCAAATTATACTTCAGGGTGCGCCAGGCACGGGAAAAACTTATTTGGCAAAATTAATTGCATCTCAATTTGCCAAAGAAAAACAATCTTTTGTACAGCCATCAAGCATACAAGATTTTGATATTTTTCCACTATTAAAAGAAGGCCTAATAATTTCAAGTAGTGGTAACAAAACAAAATACACCATTACTAGGATAAACAAGTCAAGCATATCCATTATAGGAGATACTACTAAAGAAAGGGATATTAGTCTTAATAGTATTGCCTCTGCTTATAAAGAAAAACTATGGGAGCCAGGCAAACAAAAAAATGGTTTAGATCCATATACGTCCTCGTTGGCAAAATATATATATGACAATATTGCGAATAAGCAGGGAGATGAAGAGCTCATCAAATTAGTCCAGTTTCACCCTTCCTATACTTACGAAGATTTTGTACGAGGTATTATTATTGAGACAGCCTCTGGTGTTCCTGAATATAAATCCATCAACAAAACATTAGGCGATTTTGCAAATCGCGCACTTGAGAATTGGAATAGCTATATTCTTGAAAAAGAAGAGCGGGCTGGTACCTTACAGCAAGAAAAGTCTAAATTTAAGCAATTTATTGACCATATTCAACAAGAAATAGATGAAAATGGCAAATACATGCTAACTGAAAATGTATATTTGTTAGAATATGATGATATTCGTTTCAAATACAAAGGGGATAATTGGAATGCCCATCCAAGTGGATTGAATATGAAATATTCAGAACTAAGAAAAGTATTTAATTCTGGGTTAATAGAAAGATCTGAGATAAAGGAACTAAAGGATATAGAAATCCTAACATCTTCACATGCTACATATTATACAAAAATGGCAGAACAGTTTGCTAAATTTGTTCCTCAAAAAATAATTATTCCAGAACCCTCTGAATTGAAAAACTATGTATTAATTATTGATGAAATAAACAGAGCAAATTTACCTTCTGTTTTAGGAGAGCTTATTTATGCATTGGAATACAGGGGTGAAAAAGTAAATAGTATGTATGCGGTAGATGGTGATTCCTCATTGATATTACCCCCTAATTTATACATCATAGGAACAATGAATACGGCTGATCGGAGTGTTGGGTTAATTGATTATGCCATTCGCCGTAGGTTTGCCTTTGTGGATATGTTACCCAAAGTTTTACCAGATACTGATGGCTTTAACATTGAATTATTCAAAAAAGTTTCATCATTCTTTATCAGCAACATAGATGAGTATATTGCTGATGAAAAATGTAAACTTATCCCTTCGGATATACTATCTGAGGAATTCAGACCAGAGGATGTTTGGATTGGTCACAGCTACTTTATCATGAATGACAAGGATGGTGTGGATATAAGCAAAATTCGCATTAAATACGAGATTATACCTATATTGAAAGAATATGTAAAAGATGGAATTTTTAAAGAAAAAACAGCTGCTGAAGCTATGATAGACAATCTATTAAGCTATTTGTAATATGTATCCCATAATAGAGCTGTCTGAGCAGTTTGGCTTTAGAAAAGAAGAGCGGTATATTGAGGTAGATAATGAACAATTGTCCCTGCTAAAAGAAGTCAATACTCATACAATTACGGTCAAACGCAAACAAAAAGATGAAATGTGCATTCGTTTTGATTGCGTTGGTGATAGAATGGAATTTCAAGCTTCTTATTTTGTCGGCGTTGATTGGTTGGTAGAAAGTAAGCAAGCGGTCTATGTACAGCCTAAGGAAAATGGAGAAAAGGTTGAAGTCGACTATCTAAAGATGTTATTAGATGCGCTCCAAGAGTCTGAAAACATAAAATATTTGGACGAATTAGTTACTATCGACTTTCAGCGACCATCTATTCAGATTAATCAATCGCAGGATATTCTGAGCCCATTTCTTATTGCTCAGTATTTGCAACTACTAAAACAAATTGTTCGCAAAGGGCTAAAGAAATCATACTACACTATAACAGAAAATCTGAATGCTAAAGTAAAGGGGAAAATACTGGTTGGGACAAATATAAAAACCAACACCGTAGTCGGAAGGGCTACACATACTGTCTGCCAATATCAAGAATTCGGCGTAAACTATGAGGAAAACAAGATACTAAAGAAAGCTTTTCTGTTTTCAAGAGCAGTATTAGATCAATACAAGTATAGCTTTAGCACAAACGTATTGCAGGAATTTATCAGTTATATAAGTCCGGCATTTGAGAAAGTAACGGATGACATTGATATTAACCGAGTAAAACATTATAAACCAAATCCCCTATATAAAGAATATGAGCAGGCAATTAGATTGGCCTTACTAATACTAAAACGATTTTCGTATACTATTACCCGTACGGAAGATAAGCAAATCAACACTCCTCCATTTTGGATTGATATGAGTAAGCTTTTTGAACTGTATGTATTTAGTAAGTTGCGGAAAATATTTCCAGGTGCAGGAGAAGTGCGATATCATATTCAAAAGACTCAAAAGCAGGAACTTGATTTTTTAATCAAATCCGCTGATGGTCACTACAAATATGTTGTGGACACCAAGTACAAACCCCGATACGAAAAGCACTGTGTAAAAGTAGATGATATAAGACAATTAAGTGGTTATGCTCGTCTAAAGTCGGTTTATGATGATCTCGGATATAAAGGATATACAGAGTTATTAAAATGTTTGGTAATATATTCTCATCAGGATTGTGATGAAGTACTTACAAAAGAGCATTTTAATATTGGAACCGAAGCAGATATAAAAAAGATACGAGAAGAGAATGCTTATGCTGAGTTTTATAAGCTCGGAGTGAAGTTGCCTGAGAAATTATATTGATGATTAGGGTATTTAAAATTCAATATTGTCAATCCCCATCAATAATGGTCTTTCATTAACGACACTGCATCAATTTCTTGAAAATTTCCAATGCTCGATCCTTATCTTTGCAGAAAAGAGTTACCCCCCCCTTGCTGGTGCAGATCTTCTGATCTGTGCCCGATCTGAAGAATAAAGAAACTGTCACAGGTATTTTAGTCTGTTTGAAATAACTTATTATACCCGATAAGGTATAAATGATGAGATAAACGATTGGTTTATACCCGAGAGGGTATCGTGTGGCGGATGTCATATGTGGTAGTTGATAAAGCAAATGGGATCCAACCAGAACAGGTTGAATGGCGGCTACATAGGGCGCTGTGTGGAATGTTGACAAAAATCAGAAAATCAAGGGCTATTCCTCTGATTTTGTTTATTTATATTTGCAACTGTTATTAACCTTTCAAAAATAATCATGAAGAAGTTATTTTATGTATTGCTTGCAATTACCTTTGCATATTTCAATTGCGAAGCTGCAAATCCTGTTCTGACCATAGAAGGCGGACAGGTTCAAGGCGTAAAAGCCGAAATTGAAGGAGTGACTGTCTATCGTGGAATTCCGTATGCAGCACCTCCCATCAAAAATCTCCGGTGGAAGGCTCCTCAGCCGGTTATTCCATGGCAGGGTATTAAACTTGCCGATAAATTCGGACATCCCGGTTATCAGTCAGTTCACTATCCAGGCGGTTATACTACCGAGTGGGGTTATGGCGACGAATCGCCTTACAGCGAGGACTGCCTCTACTTAAATGTATGGACAAAAGCTCCGGGTAAAGTCGGACAGAAGCTTCCTGTGGCGTTGTGGATTCACGGTGGCGGTTACCGGGAAGGATGGGGCTCGGAACCCGAATTTGATGGACAAGAGTGGGCCAACAAAGACGTGGTACTGGTTTCGATCAATTATCGTCTTGGCGTTTTCGGATTTCTGACTCATCCCGAACTTTCCAAGGAGAGTCCGAATCACGTTTCAGGAAACTATGGTATCCTTGACCAGATCGAATCGCTTAAATGGATCAAGAAAAATATTGCACAATTCGGTGGCGATCCCGATAACGTTACCATATTCGGTCAGAGTGCCGGTGCCGGTAGCGTGAAAACGCTTTGCGAATCTCCGCTTGCACGGGGTCTGTTCAAAAAAGCGATCATCATGAGTGGCGGCGGTATCACGACAACTCCTCCTGCAGGCGCTTCCAATACCCGTCCGGCAGCTCCGGGTGGTATGGGCGGATTTGGACCTCCTATGACCCTTGAACAATCAGAACTTCAGACCAAAGAAATACTGGATTGGGCAGGGCTGACAACCATTGAAAAAATGCGTGCTGCTTCTACCGAAACCATGTACACGGTTGGAAGTTTGTACTCCGCAGTGACCGGAAAGCGTACCCGTATGACTGCTATGCCTATCGTTGACGGTTATGTCTCTCTCCAGAGCTTCGATGCTGCTGCTGTTGACAATAAACTGGCGCAGGTTCCGTACATGATTGGTTACACCCTGAACGATATGGGTAGCATGGCTCCCGGTATCGCTGAATTCTGTCTGAATCGCGAAAAAGTGGGTGGTAAAGCGTTTGCATATCAGTTTGCCCGTCCTCTGCCAACCGATGGTAGAGCGGATGTGCTGAAGGGGGCATTCCACTCTTCCGATTTGTGGTATGTGTTCAAATCGCTCAAATATTGCTGGAGACCCTGGGCTGCAGGCGACTGGAACCTTTCGGAAGTGATGCTGACTGCCTGGTCGAATTTTGCCAAGTATGGTGATCCGAACGGCAAGAACGGTGGTAAGTGGGCTCCGTATACCAAAGACAACGCTAAGTTTATGTTGTTCAAACTCGACGCCAGCGATAAAGAAAATTCGGCAATGGGAGACCCCATAAAACCCTGATTTTTTCGCTTGTGACCTCGATCTTATGTAAGGGGCCGAGTCAATAGTTACAGAGGCTGTTTCATTGTGAGGCAGCCTCTTTTATTTTGTTTTCGCGGCGGAGGCGAAGTATTCGTTGAAGACAATGCCAACGATGATCAGTATCAATCCGAAGAAGGTGGTGGTGTAGATGTGCTCCTTCAGCACAAAATGGATAAGCAGAAGCGAGATAAAGGGCGCCAGATAACACAGTTGGTTGATGAAGGCCGGATTGTTGGTGCTTTTGAGCGCCATACTGAAGAAAATGAACGGTATAGCCATTTCGAAGGCGCCTATATAGATGCTGGCATACATGCTGCTCCCGAACGAGAGATGCACGGGTATCAAAAGCGTTGAGAAAAGTAGGTAGCCTGATCCGAACAGGAAGATAACGAAGAGGTTTACGGTGCTGTCAGTCTTCTCGTTCATTTTATTTATCAACCAGAATGTGGCCCAGAGCAAAGCGCTCAGCAGGGCGAGAAGTAATCCCGTGACAGGAATAGCTGATTGTTGCACCTGTCCCGAACCGACCGAAATAAGGACTACGCCACCCAGTGAGAGAGCCATGCCGATATATTTTTTGTGCCGAATGGGTTGATGTCCGAATGCGGCGATGAGGAGAAGCAACAGAATGGGCCAGGCGTAATTGATGGGTTGTGCGATTTGTGCCGGGAGCAGTGCATACGCTTTGAAGAGTACAAGGTAGTAGAGGGCAGGGTTTAACAATCCGATCAGCGCATACACACCCCATTGTTTGCCCGAGAGACGCGTTAGTTGTCCCCACTTTGCCTGTATGGTCATGGTGGCGGCCAGAATAACAAACGCCGTGCAGCTGGCTACCAGAAGCATTTCGAAGTGTGTTTGTTGTCGTAGCGCCAGCTTAAAGGCCGTGGCTACCGTCGACCAGCTGAGTACGGCTACTCCGGCGTAAAGAATGGCTTTGTTTGTTGTCTTCATCGGGGTGCGATCGGGACTAAGGTGTTTGGAAAATGAGAGTGCAAAGAACGGAAGAATTTCTTAAAACGAAAGGAGTTGTGTGCGAAATTGGGTGGTTTTTCAGCCAGACGTTTTTTTGATAACTTTACTACCCGAAATTTTGAGGTGCAATACATGACAAAAAATAACTACTACGTGGTCTGGAAAGGCCGCAAAACCGGGGTGTTCAATAGTTGGGAGAGCTGCAAAGAGCAGGTGCATGGCTTTGAGGGTGCCCAGTATAAGGGTTATCCGACTGAGGCGGCGGCTAATGCGGCTTTCAAAACCAATTACTGGAAGGCGGTAAATCCGGCGCAAAAACAGGCAGTCGTTGTGGTAGGAGCCAACGGCGCGAAACCCGTTGTGCCCAGCCTTGCGGTAGATGCAGCCTGTAGCGGCAATCCCGGTAAATTGGAGTATCGCGGGGTGGAAACCGCAACCGGACGGGAGATTTTTCGTCAGGGTCCGTTTGAGATGGGAACTAATAATATCGGCGAATTTTTGGCCATTGTCCACGGATTGGCACTACTCAAAGCCCAAAACAGCAATGTGCCTATCTATTCCGACAGTGTGAATGCTTTGGCATGGGTAAGGGCGAAGCAGTGCCGCACCAAGCTGGAACGCTGTGCTAAAAACGAAGAGTTGTTTCGCCTGATCGCACGGGCGGAAAACTGGTTGAAGGACAACAGTTATACTACCAAATTGTTGAAATGGCCCACCTCCGAATGGGGTGAGATTCCTGCTGATTTTGGCCGGAAATAACCGCTTTTATTCTCCCTGCCATTGATAGGCTCCAAGATCAGGTGTCCCATTCCACAACCGATCAGTTCCATTCATATCGAAACAAAAAGAGGATTGTTGACTTACCTGGAGGTCGGCTTTTTTTCGTATCGGAGCGTTTTCGGTTGGTCGGAAATCGCAATAACCCTTACTGGAAATTGTGGTTCTGATAAAAAGCTGATCTTTGGTATTTCCCCATTGCACACTTTTAAGAGATGACGATTGAAATGATTTCGACATCAGATAACAATGGTCGAATGTGTATTTCAAGGGTGTGTTACGGGTTGTATCGGAAATCAGAATCTCGTTTTGCGCCGAACCGGTTATCACGCAATTGATAAATTGTACCCGGAGTGGAGCAGGTGCCTGATTCTGGCGCCCGGACTCTCCGTTGAGTAGCGTGACGGATGGCGTCCCGTCGCGTCGTTTGCCGGCATAGTTATCGTTGTAAAAGTTAGCTATAGTGTTGTGTGTAAATGTATAGTTGCCTCCGGTTAAGCGGAGACAACCGCTTTTGCAATTGGAAATTTCGCTGTTTAGTAACGATAGATTTGCATTGCTGGCAACGAGACCACAGGAATCGAAATTTTGAATTCGGGTGTTGTTAATCGTTACGTCGGGCATTTGAGTTGGCGTCCCGTTGGGTATCGCAATCCCGCTTTTACCACTTATCATTGTTACATAATTTAGCGAGGCCGAGCTTTGTGTTCCCAGTATCTGAAGTCCGTTCCATTGCCCCGAAAGATAGCTGTAGGGTACATCATCCGAAAGTTTATCCAACCGATCGCCCCTGAGGGTAATTCTCGCTTTTGGTTCTCCGGCGGCTTTCAGATTTCCATAGATTTTCAAGGATGCGTTTTTGTGAAAATAAAGAGTTGCTCCTGGATTGATGGTGAGTGTTTTGCCGTTGTCGATGGCTAGGTAATCGTAAATAAGGTAAGGTTTTTTGGCAGCAAGAATTGTGTCATTATGTATCGTTTTGCTCCGGAAAATAACCACATCCTGACCGTAGGCGGTGAGTTTGACGCTTTGTCGATTGCCGTTGGTAATGCAGACTATGGAGTCTTGTATCAATAACGGACTGTCTTGCAATGTTGGGTTAACCGTTACGCTGACGAAAACATAAAGGCTGTCGTGTGCCCGTATCTCGATGTTCGAAAGTTGATTGTTGGTGGCAATAGTTCCGTCGACGATCATCTGAAAACCACTCGAAGCTCCATTGGTAAGTGAAATAGAACTGATGGAAAGTGGTTTGGGATTGCGATTGTAGATAACAACCTTACTGGTAGCCGATCCGATGGTGCAGAACACCGTATCGAAGGCAATCGTGTCTTGCGAGAAATGTAGTTTGTAAAACGGATTGGACGATATACTATTATCGGTACAGCCGGTCAGGCTGACGCTGCCGGCAAATGCAATAAGCAATATGATAAATCCGTTTCTCATTTCAGGGCTTTCATTTCGCATTTAAAACGATCAAACAGACAGCTTATTATATCTGAAAAACAGAAAAAGCATTATGCGATCAGATATTCGATCCAAAGCAAAAAGGCAAATAACAAATTGGCTTGTCCGGTGCGGATTAATAGTTGGTTGTACCCTTTCCCTTTGGTTCGTCTCAACCGAATGAACAGTCCGACACCCATAGCTACTACGGCATAGCAAAGTCCGGATGAACCGGCCAGATACAGACAGGGAATGATCAGAATGAAAAGCGAAAGGTATTCCCATTCGCCGAATTTTTTGCCGAGGCGTACTACCATGCTACGTTTGCCTGCTTTTTTATCCGAGTCGATATCGCGAATGTTGTTGATAGTGAGAATGCCCATAGATATAAGACCGTTGACCATTCCGAACCAGAATGCCTTTTCGGAGAATTGTTCGATCTGGAGATAGGTGGTTCCTACCGTGGCTATGGGTCCGAAAAAGGCCAGTACAAACAGATCGGCAATGCCCAGATAGCTGAGCGAGTAGGGGGTGGCCGTGTAGAGCCATGCGCAGAGTAGCGATATGCAGCCTATCATCAAGATAGGAAGCCCTCCGGCTAGCGTTAGGTAAATGCCGCAGAGTACGGCTATCGCTACATCGATGATAATGGCTCGTTTCATGACTTGCGGCGTAACTTCGCCTTCGGCAATGGCACGTTTCGGACCGAGACGTCCGGCCTTATCCAATCCTTTTTTAAAGTCGTAGTAATCGTTTATCAGGTTGCTGGCAATCTGGATGGATAGAGCCGCCAGTAGGGTTACTGCGGCGATGAGCCAGTCGAAAGTGAGCTCTTCGGCTGCGACGATCAGACCCACCAATACCGGAGCTGCTCCGGCACCCAGAGTGCCCGGTCGGATTATACGTATCCATTTCAATATAGAAGATTTCATGCTCATGTCGGTTTGATTTAAGATTTCAAATTCCAAAATTCCACCGGGTGCTTTTGATGTATTCGGTGAAATAAATTTTGAAATCAGGAATTTGAAAATTTATTTCACTCCTTTGTACACTGTAGCGATCCCGAACGTTAACGGGTGATATTCTACCGACTGAAAGCCGGTTTCGCGCATCAGAGCGGCAAATCGTTCGCCGTAAGGAAACTCTTTCACACTGTCGGGCAGATAGGTGTAGGCGGAAGCGTGTTTGGAAAACAGTTTGCCTATTTGCGGCAATACGTAGCAAAAGTACATGTCGAACAGTTTGCACAACAGCTTGCTTTTGGGGCGCGAGAATTCGAGAATAACGGCTTCTCCTCCGGGTTTCAGCACGCGATACATTTCCGAGAGCCCTTTGTCGGGATGGAGAAAATTGCGGATGCCGAAGCCGACGGTCACCGCTTCAAAGCTTCCTTCTGCAAAACTGAGCGCTTCGCAATCTTCCTGGGCAAGTGTTACCATTTCCGAGAGTCCGAGTTTGTCCATCTTCTTCTGACCAAAGCTGAGCATTCCTTCCGAGATGTCGATGCCAAAGACCTTGGCCGGAGCTTTTTTGCGTATTAACGTTACGGCCAGATCGCCGGTGCCGGTGGCTACGTCGAGAAACGTGCTGCCTTTGGGTGCTGAGATGAGGCTTACGGCCTTATTGCGCCACAGATTGTCGATGCCGAGCGCGAGAAAATGGTTGAGAAAGTCGTATCGCCACGCAATTGCATCGAACATGTCGCCTACGCCTGATTTATCAATAGCCATGAACTTTAATTTGAAGATTTGAGGATTTGAGGATTTGGAAATGATAATGAATAGGCAGTGAAACCTTCATATTTGAAATAATAAATTGAATTCTCAAATTTCCACATTCCCAAATCCTCAAATCTGAGGACAAAGATACGCTTTTGTCTCCGATTTTTTTGCCGCCAAAGTGCTAATTATTGCTTGAGAGCGGTCGGGCGGGAAATAATTCGTACCTTTGCGTGCTAAAGCAATTTCAACGTTGAAAGTGCTCGAATTGCCCTATAGTGGCTGTCGAGGAGCTTTGAACCGAAGATTGCTGGTGCTGAATCTGGAATTCCGGAACATGGAATTTTGGAACATGGAATTTTGAATCTGAATTTACTTTTATGGCATTACAATGTGGCATCGTAGGGTTGCCTAACGTGGGCAAATCCACTCTTTTCAATTGTTTGTCGAACGCGAAGGCGCAATCGGCAAATTTTCCCTTTTGTACTATAGAGCCGAATGTTGGCGTGATTACCGTACCGGACGATCGGCTGAACAAACTGGCCGAAATAGATAAGCCGCAACGTTTGATCCCTACTACGGTGGAGATTGTGGACATTGCCGGATTGGTGAAGGGTGCCAGCAAGGGAGAGGGGCTGGGAAATAAGTTTCTGGCCAATATCCGCGAAACGGATGCCATTATTCACGTGCTGCGTTGCTTCGACGACGAAAACGTGGTGCATGTGGACGGTAGCGTGAATCCGGTGCGCGACAAAGAGATTATCGATGCCGAATTGCAACTGAAAGACCTCGAAACGGTGGAAAGCCGGCTGTCTAAGGTGCAAAAACAGGCACAAACCGGTGGCGACAAGCAGGCCAAGCGGTTGGTAGAAGTATTGCTCCGATTCAAAGAGGTGCTCGAACAGGGTCAATCGGCTCGCGTGGTGAGCTTCGATAGTAAAGAAGACCAGCGTTTGGCTGCCGACCTCTTTTTGCTGACCGATAAGCCGGTGCTGTATGTTTGCAACGTAGACGAAGCGTCGGCCGTGAGTGGCAACAAATATGTGGAGCAGGTGCGCGAAGCGGTGAAAAACGAGGGAGCCGACATTCTGGTGGTGGCTGCTAAAATAGAATCGGAAATTGCCGAACTGGATACTTACGACGAACGCCAGCTATTTCTGGGCGAAATAGGACTCGAAGAGTCGGGCGTGGTGCGTCTGATTAAGACCGCTTATCACCTGCTCGACCTGCAAACTTACTTTACCACCGGCGCCGACGAAACCCGCGCCTGGACCTTTACCCGTGGCAGCAAGGCTCCGCAGTGTGCCGGCATTATCCACACCGATTTCGAAAAAGGATTTATCCGTGCCGAGGTAATCAAATACGACGATTACGTGCGTCTGGGCTCCGAAGCTGCCTGCCGCGAAGCAGGTAAAATCGGCATCGAAGGCAAAGAGTATGTGGTGCAGGACGGCGATATACTCCATTTTCGCTTTAACGTATAATCAAAGATATTTACCGTGCTTATGGATGTCCGGGTGTTCAGTCAGCTCCCGGACTAATGCCGGGGAGGTTGTTTTAGTACAACGTCCCCGGTTTTTTGTTGACGGGCGAATCGCGTTTCTTTTCAATGATGACTTTTGACCTTGTTTTCAGGCAACATGGCCACCAGTTCTACTTCAATCACGATGCCCGGATTGTAAAGCCTCTTTACCTCCACCCAGGTGGCGGCGGGGAAATCATTTTTGTAGTATGAGTTGCGAATCTCTTTGTGTTTGATCACGGAATCGAGCGCGGTAGTATAGAGATTTTCTTTTACCACGTTGCTGAAATCGGCGCCATATGCTTTGAGGGTCTTGCCTAACGTGTCGTATGCTTTACGGATGGCATCCGGCATATCGCCCCAACCAACCGAGCCGGAAATATAGAGGGTATTACCGGTTTTAATGGCCTGCGTATATCCTACGTTATCTTCGGCGGCTTTGTTGCTGTTGTATTTCTCTTTGTTGATTCCATTGCTTTTTTGCTGACTGTGCCCGTTTTGCAGGCCCAATACCAGCAGACAGGCAATTAATAATGACGTCGTTTTCATTTTGAAGTTGGTTGTGTTTTGAATAATTGAAATTGATAATGAGGTTTTATGGATTAAGTATTCATTCTAACCCCTCCGCTACGCTCGTCCCCTTTAATAAAAGGGAACACCACTGTATATGCGATTTTACTCTATTGTTTGAATAAAAAAGCCTGTGTAAGTTGGCTTGTGTTGGCCGGTGGTTGGTCTCCCCTTCAGATGAAGGGGAGTACCCGGGACGGGGGAGGGGTTTGATCATATACCGTATGGGCGAACTTTAGCTGTCATTTACGGCTTTTTACTTCTTCACTTCCTCTGTCTTGGCTTTGGCCACGCCGGCACGGTGTGCCAGGGTGTCGGCATAGTACTTGCGACCGCCGTTGATCAGAGCCAGTGTTTTGGCAAACTGCTCTGTTTTGTGGGCGTTGGCCATCGACACCAGGTAGTCGAGGGCTTCGCCGTAGTAGTCGAGCAACTCTTTCCGTGCCTTTTTGTTGTTGATGCTGTAGGCCAATGATTCGGTCGTGCTTCGGTCGCCGAAATGTGCTTTGAACGTTTCGTTCGCGCTCTTCATCCGGCTTACATATTTCCCGTTGTTGGTGGCGCTCACTTTGCTGCTGTATTCACTACTTTCGAGGGCAGCTACCAGTTTGTCCATTGCCAGTGTTTCGGCCTCGTAAGGCAGATCGGCAATGTCTTTGTACGTATTCAGTAAAATTGAGAGACTTTTGGCCGCAGCCGCTTCTTCTTCGTTGTCGGAGTCGAGCGACAGGCGGATGGCTTTGCCGAAAGTGGCAAGCGATTTGTCGCGTGTAGAGTCGTCATCTTCGAGTAGCTCCGTTCTTTCGTCTTTTTGTGTCTTCATCAATCCCTGTGTGAACGTTACGTTTTGGGTAAACAGCACGGTCAGGTAGTTTTTCAACGGAGGGTCGGTGATAAGAGCCGGATCGAGCGACCCGATGTCTTGTTGATGACGGTTGATTAACTGTCCTACTTCGAGGAGGGTGAGGTTCGAAACCTTCAGCGATTCCAGTGTGTAATTCATAAAATGAAATTTTAAGCAGTTATTATTACAATGCACTTTATTCGATTCAAGTCGGATTTACCCTGCCGCCCGGCGGTCGTTCGGAACTGGCGCCGGTTCTGCTTTGCCGCCCGGCGGCAAGGCAGAACCCGAGGGGATTCTGGCTGACCGCCCGGCGGTCGGGTAGCCCGGGTGTGGGTTCTGGTCTGCCGCCCGGCGGCAGGGTAAAACCCGATCCGGTTCTGTGCTGCCGCCCGGCGGCAGCACAGACGGATCTTTTGCTCTGGTTATTGTCTGGTAAAAAAAACTGTTGCGACGCAAGCATCCGCGATGCAGGCAGGGAGACTCTCCAGTCTCCCTTACGCTGCTATCGAATATCTTGGTTAGTAGTGAAGAATTTGGTAAACGAACGGCGCCTCTTTTTCGTTTATTTGCGTCAATGAGTGTCCGTTTGTTTATTTATCGAGTGCAAATATAATATATTTTTCATAAATACATCAAATTGTCAGAAAAAAAAGTTTTGGTCTGTTTTGCGGCAGGGGAATCGTATTGTGAAATGGGGCAGAGAGGCTTATCCTGATTACTGTTTTTTGTTTTGAAATAGAAGCCTTATCTTTGTTTTGAGTTTTACGTGCGAATAGACATTTTTATTTTGTTAATGGATGAAATGATGAATACAACCACTGTTAAAGAATTGGTATTGGCTGCGGGCGCCGATTTGTGTGGCATTGCGCCGGTCGACAGGTTTGCATCGGCTCCCGACGGTTTTCGACCCACGGATTTGTTTCCCGATGCCAAATCGGTCATTGTTTTTGCAAAAAAAATTCCGGCAAGTGTATTTCAGACACAATCGGATATTCCCTATTCGTTTGTAGATGAGATAGCGCTGCACGAAGTATTGCGCTTGTCGCTCGACATTGCCGTGAGGTTGGAGACAGAACATATTGCGGCGCTACCGGTGCCGTCCGAGCCTTACGAATATTGGGACAAAGAGTCGATGACCGGCAGGGGATTGATGTCGCTGAAACATGCCGGTTATCTGGCCGGACTGGGTGTGATAGGACGCAATACTCTGTTGTGTACTCCCGAGTATGGCAACCTGATAAAACTCGGTGCATTGCTGGCCGATGTGGAGCTGGAGCCGGATCCGGTACTCGAAAACAAACTTTGTTCCGACAAATGCAACCTCTGCACAAGCGGTTGTCCGTCGGGCGCATTGACGAATGGAGCAGTGGATCAGAAAAAGTGCCGTACGTGGTCGGAAGGAGCAACCGAGAAGGGGGCTCCGATTATTGTTTGTTACAATTGTCGGCGGGTGTGCCCCAACCGGGCAGGCTGGAAAACTGTGGCGATGTGATGGCTGGTTATGAGAGGTTGCCCCTCTCTTGCGGAGAGGGGTTGGGTCTGACGATAAATGTACCGATGATAAATATTGGCATTTAGAATCTGACTCCGACACGAAGTCGTCGTGAGGAGAGGTCAAATTAATTATTTTATGCTATCCAATAAAATACCTATGAAACTTATTTCTTTGTTCTTATTTTCGTTGTTGCCATTTGCCGTAATGGCACAGCAACATCCCGATGTGTATATCACCCCGATGGGCCCGCTGGTGATTACACCGGTAAATCACGGTTCGGTAATGTTGCGCATAAAGGGCAAAGTGATTCATGTCGATCCGTACGAAAAATCGGTCGATTATGCCACGTTGCCCAAAGCCGATCTGATTCTGATCACCCACGAACACTCCGATCATTACGATAAAAAAGCGTTGGATAAAATAATGAAACCGGATACGCACATCATTGCCGCAGGTAGTGTGGTGGCTGCCGGATTGAAGGGCGCATCGGTGCTGAAAAACGGTGAATCGACCCAGTGGAACGATATCCGCATCGATGCGGTACCTGCTTACAACATTGAGCATAAAAGTTCCAACGGGAAACCGTTTCACGCGAAGGGAGTGGGCAACGGATATATTCTTTCGTTTAAGAACTTCCGGGTGTATATAGCCGGCGATACCGAAAACATCCCCGAAATGAGCAAACTGGGAAAGATTCAAGTGGCTTTCTTGCCTAAAAATTTGCCCTACACCATGACGAACGAACAGTTTGTGGCAGCAGCCAAGGTAATTCGTCCGAAGGCGCTCTATGCGTACCACTATTTTGAACTCAACCGCGATTCGCTTACGAAACAATTGCCTAAAAGCATAGAACTGAAATAAAAATGACCCGATTGCAAACGCTTTTCGGAGGGTTGTCCCTCGTTCTGCTCGTGTCGTGCGGTAACGAGGCGACCCGCCATTCGTTTTGCTATTGGCAGCGCAACTTCAACATGACCAAGGCGGAGCAATCCGTTTTGCAAACAACCGGAGCCAACCATTTATATATCCGTTATTTCGATGTTGACTGGAGCGAAGCCCATCAGGAACCGAAACCGGTAGCTACCTTGATCGCTTCGACGGCGCCTCCGTGCAATTTTACGCCGTCGGTTTTTATCACCAATAAAGTTTTTGAGCGGGCTACTCCCGTGGCAATCGATTCGTTGGCCGCCCGGGTGGCCCGACGGGTAGAGATGGTGAACCGTCGTTTCCTCGAGTTGGCTGTCTGCGATAGTGTTGCGGGCAACAAACAGGCCACGGCCATTGTCAGAAACTGGACCGAGATTCTGTTCGACTGCGATTGGACGGCAGCCACCCGCGATCGTTATTTCTATTTTCTTCGGAAAATGGAGCAGCTTTTTCCGAAAAAAGAACGATCGGCCACGTTGCGCTTGTGGCAGTTCAAACACCGTGATGTCAGTGGAGTTCCGCCAGTCTCCCGATGCCTGCTGATGTGTTACAACCTGTCTGACCCTAAAAAGGCGATGACCGAAAACTCTATCGGCAGCGCGCGCGAACTGGAAAGTTACCTTACGCGAAGCGATTATCCGCATCATCTCGACATTGCGTTGCCTGTTTTCGGTTGGGGCGTGGTGTTTCTTCACGGACGATGGTTGGGGTTGCTTCCGGATGCCGATTTGTCTCGGTTTCGTAAGGATAAATTGCATTGCAAAGAGATAGGAACCAACCTGTTTGTGCTGGTGAAAGATACCGTTATCGGGACGCATTATCTTCGCTATGGTGACGAAATCCGTATCGAACAGATCAGCGCCACAGAGCTCCAAAAGATGATAGAACTCATCAAAAAACAAGTATCTTTGCGCCACAGCTCTCGTTTAACCCTCTTTTCGCTGGATACGCAAAATGTCAACCGATATGGAATGGAAGAAATCGGCCGTTTTTACACGCTTTTCGATCGTTAGTTTTTTTCTGTCAATCTCTCTGTATGCAATGGCGTGCGTGGAAATGGAGACTCCCGATACCTATCGGATGATGCTTTTTCAGGCTCGCACCGGCAACAGTTCTGCACTTCAGATTTTCAACTACACCCCGGCCATGTATGCCGGTTATCGTCCCGATCCCGACGGAGCCGACCGGGTGAGAAATGCCAAAGAGTGGCAGGCCGTGACCGGCTCGGATGCCGTGCTGGAGGACATTCTGGCTATTCAGTACGAGACCACACCCGATTCTATTTTTGCTGCCTACAAAAAAGGAAAGCTTAATTCGGTATTCGAGGATAACAGTTTTATGCAGGCGCTTGCCAAATCCCCGGCGAAGGCGTTGCTCGAATACCTTCTCTTTTCGAAACAGGTAGAGGCAACCGAAACTGCATTGCTGAATGGGTTCGAATCGTGGAATCGTGATGCTGATGAGGTGGCGGTTGAGCAAAAAGCCAAGCAAGCGCTTTTTCTGGTAGCTAAAAAAAGACTTTCGTCTGCCAAAGGTATTTTTATGCGCAAACGATATGCTTATCAGCTTTGCAGGCTGGCCTATCAGTTGAAAAACTATGCCGTCGCCATCAAAACCTACGAGAGCTATTTCAAAAAGTTCGATGGTGACGATCTGATGACTGTCTGGAGCGCCCTGTTTTATGCCCAATCGCTCGATGCCACGAAAAAAGGAGCCAAGGCTAACTATTTCTACAGTTTGGTATTCGATCATTGCGACAGTAAAAAGTTACGCAGCCACCAGCTCTTCCATACCGACGATAAAACCTTCTTCGCCGGACTGAAACTTACCAAAAATGTACACGAAAAGGCTGTGATGTGGGTGATGCACTGCATCAACTATCCGGCTCCGGCACTCAACGATCTGAAAACGATTGTAGGCTTGGAATCGAAATCGACTTATCTGCCGTTTCTCATTGCCCGCGAAATCAATAAACTGGAAGATTGGATCTGTACGCCCGGTTTCACATCGAACATGCCTTCGTTGAGCCCGCAGTGGGATTTGTCGGTTGCCCGTACACATAATCTGGCTGTCGATAAGACCTATTTGCAGAAATTCAAAGCGTTTCTGCAAAAGGAGCGCGCACAGGAGCGGGGCGAAATGGAGCAGTACCTCACCTTGTGTCTGGCGCATACCTGTTTTCTGGACGATCAGTCGAAAGAAGGTTTGGCGTATCTCAACGACATGGGGCTGACCGAGAATAGCTCGATTGAGATGCAAAAAAACATAGAAAAGGCTTGGGTGTCGGCTAAAGTGAGCGATGTAACTTCCGATAATTTCAAGGATCAGTTTGTGGTTTATTGCCGCAAATTGCAGCGGTTGGCCAAGAGCGACAACGCCATGAACAAAACGCTCTACACCCTGTTGCGTTGCGTGGCACGTGAGTATGAGACTAAAGGCGATTTTGCCACTGCAGGTCTGCTGGCCATGAAATCGGATCAGTTCAAACAACGTTATGACACTGCTTTTTACGGGAACCGGCCGGTTACGCTCAAAGATACGTACGACAAGATAGCCTATTTCGATCTGAATGCCGGGGTGGGGGATATCGATCACCTGATTCAGCTGATTATGAAACGGGATAAGAGCGAATTCGAGGATTTTATCTGCGATCAGCATCTGGGTAGCCTCAATTTTTACCGCGATTTGCAGGGAACCATTGCGTTCCGGAACAACGATCTGAAAACGGCGGCCCGCATCTTCAAATCGATCAGTCCCGATTTCTGGAGAAGCCATTATGGCTATGCTCAGTGCCTGAACGAAGATCCGTTTCAGCCGAAAGTGTTGACCAAAAAACGCAATTTCAAATACCATTTTGATAAGAGTCGGTTTGTTCGGCAGCTTATTGATTTGCAAGATAAAGCCAAGCGAAAATCAGGGGTGGCCGAAGCCTGTCTGATGCTTGGAAACGCCTATTTCAACTGCTCGTATTGGGGCAATTCGTGGATGATGGTGAAGTATGGCTGGAGTGGAGGCGAGGGCTATCGGATGCATACGTCCGACGCGTTGGGTTACTCTTTGCCGTTGCAACTACCAACGGTTAAAGCGGTGTTGATAAGTAATAATTACTACAATTGCAAACTGGCGGCACATTACTACCGTCAGGCGCTCGATGATCCGAAGGCCAGCAACGAACAGCGCGCTTTTGCCTGTCTCATGCTGCATGAATGCCACTATTCGCCCTGGCTATTTGATACTGCGGACTGGAATATGGAGAAGTTGCCGGCCTATTCGGCACAACCCGAGTTGCGCGAATTTTATGCAAAATATACTGATACCAAAACGTATCATGATTACAGATGCCCGTTACTGGATGCTTTTATTACCCGAAAATAAACTTTTATATTAAATTCAAACCTTTCTACACAATGACAACTCGACGAATAATCGGTATTCATGAAAAACTACCGGTACTGCAGAGCTTGCCTCTCAGTCTTCAGCACCTTACGGCTATGTTCGGTGCAACTATTTTAGTCCCCATTTTGTTAGGTGTCGATCCCGCTATTGCATTATTAATGAACGGTATCGGCACTTTGCTTTATTCATGGGTCACCAAAGGCGGCATCCCTGCCTATCTGGGTTCCAGTTTTGCGTTTATTGCTCCGACACTGTTGATTATCTCTTCCGATGGCGGCTTTTCCCATGCTCAGTCCGGCTTTATCTTCTTCGGATTGTTCTTCGTGATCATTTCGTTTGTGGTCAAAAAATGGGGCATTCGCTGGATCGATGTAGTGATGCCTCCGGCTGTAATGGGCGCGGTAGTAGCCATTATCGGTCTCGAACTGGCACCGGTAGCCGCACAACAGGCTGGACTTGCGTCCGGATCGACGGCTGTCGGACAAGTGGTACAACCTTTTGTCGTTAACTCGCACGTGGTGTTGGTATCCATGTTTACGCTATGTATCGGAATTCTGGGCTCGGTATTGTTCAAAGGCTTTTTGCAGGTCATCCCTATTCTGATTGCTGTTGTGGCCGGTTACATCATGGCACTGTGTCTGGGCATGGTCGATACCTCCGCCATTGCCAATGCTGCCTGGTTTGCTTTGCCAAAGTTTCAGGCTCCTGTTTTCGATACCAATGCGATGATCGTTATTGCTCCGGCTTGTATTGTGGTACTGGCCGAACATATCAGCCACCTGATTGTGACCAGCGAAGTGACGGAAACCGATCTGATGAAAGATCCCGGGTTGCACCGTTCGTTGCTTGGTGACGGGTTGAGTAACCTTTTGTCTGGCCTTGCCGGATCGCCTCCCAATACTACTTACGGGGAGAATATCGGTGTGATGGCGATTACGCGTGTCTATTCCGTTTGGGTAATCCGGGGTGCAGCACTCTTTGCCATTGCTTTCTCGTGTGTGGGTAAAATATCGGCAGCAATCTCTACCATTCCCACAGCGGTGCTCGGCGGTATGACTATGTTACTTTACGGTGTGATTGCCGTTCAGGGTTTCCGTATTCTGATTCAGCAGAAAGTCGATTTCAGCAAAAACAGTAATATGGTTCTCGGTGCGATTACTTTCGTAGTGGGTGTTTCGGGAGCGGCTGTCAATATCGGTTCCGTACAGATGAAAGGGATGGCTTTTGCCGCTATTGTGGGAGTTGTTCTTTCTATTCTGTTCTGGCTTTTCCGTAAGGTAGGCCTTATGAATCAGGAGGCTTGATTTTTCATGGTCGGTTGTTGAAAAAAAATGCATTGTTTTCCGATAAAAAACAGCGGAAGCCGGAACAATTCGGGCTTTCAGTATATATATTTGTGAAGTATTGGAAATGGCCATTCCTACTGAGCTCGATTGTTGAACTAAACGGAACGCTTATGGAAGAAACCTCACAGTTGCAGAAATATCGCTCTGAATGTCGGTTTGGTACCGACTGATTATTAATTTCCAAAAAAGAGGAAAACAAAGAAACAAAAAAAATGAACATGGCTTTCTGCTGTTGCCTATGCAACCGGAACCCGTTATGTGACGGATCATTTGCTAAAGCCTGCTTCAAAAGAATTATTGAATGTCAATAAAAAACGAGGGTGTCTCTTGCGGGACATCCTCGTTCACATTTACAACACTTACTAGAGGGTATTTGCCGGAGTTTTATTCTTCCAGCAATTTTTTTGCATCAACAAACTGAGCGATTCCCTTTGCCACTTGTTTGGCTTCTTTCATGGCAAGCACCACGGTTTGAGGTGTGTGAACTACATCGCCACCAGCAAAAACACCTTTCTTTGTGGTCATTCCATAAGGTCTTTCTTTGGTTATCACGTAACCGGTATCGTTCACTTCAATACCTTCGGTGGTCGACACAATACGGTTTGCCGGTCGCGATCCGATGGCGAGCAGAACCCGATCTGCCGGAATTGTTTTTTCACCTTCTGGGGTTTGAATCCGGATTTCGGCTAGTCGTTTACGTTTGCCGATCAGTTCTACCGTTGAAGTATTCCATAAAAAGAGGACGCCTTCTTCCACTGCTTCTTCGTATTCCGTACGGAGTGCGGGCATATCGGCTTCTGTTTTGTGATAAACTACGAATACATTTTTGGCTCCCATACGCACTGCTGTCCGAGCCGCATCCATCGCAACGTTGCCGGCGCCAATCACGTACACTTCGTCGTGTACTTTCAAAGGGACATCTTTACGGTCGATGCTGCCGTTTTGATAGAGGTTGACCATTCGTAGAAAATAAGACGATTGAATTACCCCCACCAGATCGGAACCCGGAATAGATAACGATTTGGGAATGGCAGTGCCGGTCCCGATAAATACGGCATCAAATCCTCTGTCGAACATGTCGTTGACGGTAATGTCTTTGCCAACCATGCAATGGGTAATGAATGTAACACCGAGTCCTGCAATTTTTTCTATTTCTCGTTTTACAACATTCTTGGGTAATCGGTATTTGGGAATGCCAAACATCAGTACACCGCCCAACTCTTGTTCACCTTCATAAATTATCACATTAAAACCTTGCCGAGCTAAATCGCCGGCTACAGTGAGTCCGGCCGGACCCGATCCAATTACGGCGACTTTGCCCCTGTTCTTTTGAGTAAGTTTTTCACGTATCAACCCCATTTCTCCATCGAAGTCAGCAATGAAGCGCTCCAGTTTACCCACGCGGATTCGTTTTCCTTTGTCGTTGAGAATGCAATGACCTTCGCACTGTTTTTCGTGAGGACACACCCGTCCGCAGATAGCCGGAAGATTGCTTTTTTCATTGATAATCTGAAGTGCATTTCCGATGTTGCCCATGGAAAGCTGATGAATAAAACCCGGAATGTCGTGTTCGATCGGACAGCCTTTAATGCAAAGCGGGTTCTTGCAATTCAAGCAGCGTTTTGCTTCATCCATGGCCTCTTTTACGGAAAAGCCTTCATTTATTTCTTCAAATTTTAGATCTTTTGATTCGTGCATACAGAAGGATAGGGTTGTTTAATAAAGCCTCATTTTGCAATATAGAGTTTGCAAAAATACTATCAAATTGCTATATATAGATTGCAAATTAAGAATATTTACATTTATTTTGGAGGTGTAGCTTGTTGTAACTTTTAGTATTACAATGAGATAGTTTTAATATAGTCTGAGATTGAATGGTGGAAAAATAAAAAAAGCAACTCGTGTGAGAGTTGCTTTTGAAATTATTTTTTTGGTTTGCTTTGCATTATCCTTGATCCGGAAGGAATATCATGGTCAATCCAAATGTTACCGCCAATAACAGACCCTTTTCCGATGGTGATTCGTCCTAAAATTGTTGAGTTTGAGTATATTATTACGTCGTCTTCCAAAATAGGATGGCGGAGAATGCCTTTGATGGGTTTTCCCTTCTCGTCAAGCGGAAAACTTTTGGCTCCTAGCGTAACTCCTTGATATAGTTTTACATTATTGCCGATGATGGCCGTTTCGCCGATGACAACGCCAGTACCATGGTCGATGGTAAATCCGTTTCCGATAGTTGCACCCGGATGGATGTCGATTCCGGTTTCGGAATGAGCCATTTCGGTGATAATGCGCGGAATAAGAGGAACTCCCAGTTCCAGCAATTCGTGGGCAATGCGGTAATTGCTGATAGCCCGGATGGCTGGATAACAAAAAATTACTTCGCCGAAACTTTTAGAAGCCGGATCGCCGATGTAGGTAGCTTCTACGTCAGTAGCCAACCGTTCTCGTATACACGGAAGATGCGAGATAAACTGAGTGGCAATTTCAACGGCCTTTTTCTTTGGCTCCTCTAAGTTTGTCGAAAAACAGAGGCCGGCTATCACTTGTTCGGTTAAGAGGTGATAGAGTTCTTCTACATTTACTCCGATATGGTATTTTATCGTGTGGCGATCAACCGCCGATCGTCCGAAATAACCGGGAAAAAGAATGGCGCGTGTCAATCTGACAATCTCTTCAAGTACATCTACGGAGGGCAGGGGAGTGCCTTCCTTTTGTTGATGACTTAATGTTTTAAATTGTTTGTAATCAGATAATTGACGGATTGATTCCGTTATGACTTCCGATGTATTCATTGATTCTGTACTTAGGGTTATTTACATCCCGATTAAATGATAACTATTTGTTTTTCTTCGATATAGATGGAACTGTTAATAGTTTGTTGTATTCGTCGGGTTGTTTTAGTATGTCCAACGCTTTTTTGACGGTGGCATTTTCTGTGTTTAAAATGCGGTAGTAAGAACCTTGCTCCCATACGTCGCTTGCTATAAGTGCTTTAATCTGAGTTATCAAATAGGATTCGGATTTTTCAAATTGTTCCTTGTTGAAAGGAACTTTTTCTTTGGTGGCTTCGTTAGTAAGATCGTCCAGAAGCGATTGAGGAACGGTATACGATACGGCATAATTATCGAAAGTTTTATACTGGTTTTTAATTGCCGTTCTGTTTTTATCGATATATTGCATGGTAGTTTTGTTGACCACGCCTTTTGCTATTATTTTTCTTAGGTAATCGGTATAGCTGGTGGTGTCCAACGGTACAAAAACATCAGGCATAATACCACCACCGCCATAAACGGTACGTGCCAGACGAAGCGTCTTATACTTCAACGAATCGGCAAAATGAATACTGTCGGCATGTTGAAATTCACCTCTTTTGTAGCGGGTTATCAGGTCTTGTTCGTATTTATCTATCCCATCTTTATAGGATTTCTGAATGCAACGTCCGGATGGAGTGTAGTAGCGTGCTATTGTCAGACGAATCATGGAACCGTCGGGTAATACTACTGGACGTTGAACTAGCCCTTTGCCAAATGAGCGACGTCCGACTACTACGCCTCTGTCCCAGTCCTGAATAGCTCCAGAGAAAATTTCGCTGGCAGATGCTGAATATTCATCGATTAAAACGATAAGGCGTCCGTTGGAAAAGCTGCCTTTCCCCGTTGCATTGATAGATGTTCTGGGTTGTTTTGCCCCTTGGGTATAAACGATGAGATTTCCTTGTTGTAAAAATTCATTAGACAAGTCAGTAGCTGCATTCATATATCCGCCTCCGTTGCCTTGAAGATCGATAATCAGGTCTTTCATTCCGCTTTTTTTGAGTTTGTCCAGAGCATCCAGATATTCCCGGTAAGTAGTGGCACCAAAACTGTTGATCTTGATATAACCGGTTTCTTTATTTATCATGTAAGACGCGTCCACACTGTGGATTGGGATTCTATCGCGTGTGATGTTGAATTCGATTAATTCCGGTACTCCTCTACGTAGCATCTTAACTCTTACAATGGTTCCTTTGGGGCCACGCAGTTTCTTCATAATAGCAGTATTTTGCATTTTTACACCGGCAACCAGTGTATCTTCAATATAAATCATTCGGTCGCCAGGCAGTACACCTACCTTGGCAGCAGGGCATCCAGAGATAGTTTGAATGACGTATAAGGTATCTTCTAACATTTGAAATTGAATGCCGATGCCATAAAAAGAACCTTCCAGCGGTTCGTTCATCCGCGCAACTTCATCTTTCGGTATGTATACGGAGTGCGGATCTAGGTCCTTCAACATTCCAACTATAGAACTTTCTACCAGATTGTTCTCTTTTACCGAGTCGACATACAAACTATTTACAGCGCTTAGCGTATAAACCAACTTAGCAGATTGTTCGTCCAGCTTGAATTGAGCGGAAAGCTTGACCGCGCAGAAGGTCAGCAGTAAAATTATCAGATACTTGTATTTTGTCATAAAAAAATATGTGGAGTGGACAATGGGTAATCCATGCTCCATGGTTATAAATGGAACAATAATGAAAGGCAAAAGTACAAAAAAATAAGCGAATGTTGGCTTGTCGTTTCAAACTCTCAATGAATGTTGTAGTCATTTTGAATCGTCGGAGAAATCGTGCAACTTTGCATAAACAAACAATCAGTAATATCTTGCATCTGTTTTTACTCCATTTTTGTGTAAAACATCCTGCCAATAAGCGTATTAAAAATGTCAGAAAACTTTACAACCAAAATTTTAGAGACGTCGTTTGCAAAACATGATCTCAATAATCCGCTGTCGATGCCTATTTACAGCACTGCAGCCTACGAATTTGCTACGGCAGAGGAGATGGAAGCCGCTTTTATTGGTAAATCGGCTTTTCATACGTATACTCGTATTTCAAATCCTACGGTAGAGTATTTCGAACAACGAATAAAACAAGTCTCCGGAGCCATGGCGGTTACAGCATTATCGTCGGGAATGGCAGCTATAGCAAATGTTTTTATGTCTTTGGCATATCAAGGTGCTAACATTGTTACCACTTCTCATCTTTTTGGCAACACGTTTTCTATTTTGCAGTTTACCCTGGCCAACTTTGGAGTCGAAGTGCGTTTTTGCGATTTACTGGATATTAGTGATGTGGAAAAAAATATCGACGAAAATACCTGTCTGGTGTTTACCGAAGTCATTACCAATCCACACTTGGAAGTGGTCGATTTGAAGTCGCTTTCTGCCTTGACAGCAAAGAAGCTGGTGCCGTTGGTGGTCGATACCACTGTAGTGCCCTGGACGGTTTTTAAGGCACGCGATTTTGGAGCTAATATTGAAGTCGTTTCCAGTACCAAATATATTTCGGGCGGAGCTACCAGTATCGGAGGGTTGGTGCTTGATCATGGCAATTTCGATTGGAGGCGATCCAAACGATTGGATGCGAAGAAATTCGGGCAGATGGCATTTCAGGCCAAACTTAGGGGTGAGGTTTTTCGTAATTTCGGAGCTTGTATGTCGCCTGAAACGGCTTATCATCAAATACTTGGACTGGAAACAATGGAGCTTCGATTTGATAGGGCTGCCTCTACCGGTTTGGAATTGGCACAGTGGATCGAAGCTTTGCCGGAAATCAACAAAGTACATCATACCAGCTTGCCCGGCAATTCGTTTTATACTATCAGTGCAGCTCAATTTGGTAAAATCGGTACGGCAATGTTTACGTTTGAGTTGTCGGATCAGGCTGCATGTTTTGCCTTTATGAATAAGCTGAAATTGGTACGGCGTGCTACCAATCTATTTGATAACAAATCGCTGATTATACACCCTTTGTCTACTATTTACGGAACTTTTTCCCCCGAAATGAAAGAAAAAATGGGTGTGCCCGATACACTACTTCGTTTCTCGACAGGATTGGAAGAGCCCGAAGATCTGAAGTCCGATATTTTGCAGGCTTTGCGATAAAAATAAATTAGGCGGTCCATTTAGGATCGCCTAATTTATTTTGAAAAGTGGAACTTCTTGTAAAAAAAGCAGGCCTATAAGCCGGGTTCTGTATCCCGTCGAAACGGGATGCCTGTCATTTATCTCGGATGATTGTCGCCAATCACCTCTTGCGGCCTACCCTCCGGCTCGGGCGAGCAACCCTCAAGCGCCGGTTTACATGGCCTTACAACCCATAAGACGTACGGCCGCCGATGTTGCCATCGACGCCGGTGGGCTCTTACCCCGCCTTTTCACCCTTATCACGGACAAGCCGTGACGGTTATTTTCTGTTACGTTACTCTGCCCTCACGAACAGTTTCCCGTTAGGAAATATGGTGCTCTGCGTTGCCCGGACTTTCCTCTTTTCCGCACAAACGGAGAAGCGACAAGCCGGCCTGCTTTTGTTGCAAAGGTACGGTAAAATCCGTCCGTTATCAAGCGAATATCATCGAGATGTGCCACTCTGTCAGTTTTTCATTCGCTTAAACTATCTCATAATCAAATCAATTTCTTTGATTTTAACATTTGGAGAATTCGGTAGTAAATATCTTTTAAGCGGAGAATTTCAAATGTTAAATGAGGCAAATCACAACAATGTTTAGGACATTTGCCGATACACTTGTCAGAGTTTTTGCAGATATTTGCCATCGATTTTAAGTTAAAAGAAGGATGTCTAATTCATTAATAAAAACAGTTACGCTATGAAAATGAGAATGCTAAGTGCCACTTTGCTTGTGGCTGGATTTTTTACTGTAAATGCACAAAATGGGACTTCCAAACATAGAGAAGTCGTTGCTAACGGAGGTTTTATTCAAACTCCCATATCGAATGTCGCATACACTCCAACACGAGGTGTTTCCGGCCTTCCTGATTTTACTGTTGCTGCTGAAAACTCTGTCAATGCAGTAGTTCACGTCAAAGTAGAAACCAAGCAGAGAATGATAAATGGTGGCGATATGGATAACGATCCATTTTTTAATTTCTTTTTCGGCCCTAATGGCAGTGGTTCTCAACGACAACTTGAACCTCAAAAAGCATCTGGTTCAGGAGTAATTATTTCTACAGACGGATATATTGTTACCAACAATCACGTAGTGAGCGAGGCCGATAATATCCAGGTGGTTTTGAATGATAAGCGGACTTTCACCGCTACTGTGATTGGTACTGATCCAAATACGGATATTGCATTGCTGAAAATTGAGGCAAAAGACTTGCCAACTTTGGTTTTTGGTAATTCCGACGACTTAAAACTAGGGGAATGGGTTTTGGCTATCGGAAATCCGTTTAATCTTACATCGACAGTGACTGCTGGTATTGTCAGTGCAAAAGCACGCAATATCAATATTATTTCCTCAAAAACACCCATCGAATCATTTATTCAGACCGATGCTGCCATTAATCCTGGCAACAGTGGAGGTGCACTGGTGAATACCAGAGGGGAGCTGATTGGTATAAATACGGCCATTGCTTCTCAAACAGGAAGTTATTCCGGTTATGGTTTTGCTGTTCCGGTAAGTATCGTGAGTAAAGTTGTAGCCGATATTAAACAATATGGGGCCGTACAACGTGCATTAATGGGTGTTCAAATCAGGGACATCGATGACGATTTTGCCAAAGAAAAGAAAATAAAAGTACTTGATGGCGTGTATGTTGCAGAAGTAAATGATTTGAGTGCTGCCAAAGAGGCCGGAATTAAAGAAGGCGATATTATCACAAAAATAAATGGAGTTACTGTAAAATCGTCTGCAGAACTTCAGGAACAGGTGGGACGTCATCGACCGGGCGATAAAGTAGAAGTGACTTTTATTCGCGAAGGTAAAGATAAAACTGTGAGTGTGACGTTGAAAAATCAACAAGGTGATACAAAGGTAGTTAAGAATAAAGGTATCGAAGCTCTTGGAGCTTCCCTAGAAGAGGTGAATGACGATTTGAAGCAAAAACTGCGTATCTCAGGGGGGGTGCAAATTGTCGGGCTTCAGAGAAACAGCCTGTTAGCAGCTGCCGGTTTGCAGAAAGGATTTGTTATTCTGAAAATTAATAATAAAAATATTCGCAAAGTAGGCGATATTGAATCCGTGATAAATGCCAATAATTCGGCTGACGAACAAGATAAAGCTCTTTTTATTACAGGAATCTATCCGAACGGAAAGGTAGCTTACTATGCTATCGATCCGTCTAGCAAATAAGCCGTTTTTGTTTATTAAGAAGCTGAGTTTGTATTTGGGATTATAAATTCAGCTTCTTGATGTTCTATTTTTATTCGACTTGCATTCTGAGTAGGTTGCAATTGCATCGAAATTTGTATTTATTTATTTTGGAGAGTGTTGCAACAACTTTTAGCAAGAAAAATTTGCATTTGGCTCGAAAAATGAGTAAATTTGCAAGCTTATTTTTCCGTCATTAAAATCAATGAGACAACTAAAAATCACCAAATCGATTACGAATCGCGAAAGTGCTTCGTTGGACAAGTATTTACAAGAAATTGGACGCGAAGAGCTTATCACCGTTGAAGAGGAAGTCGATTTAGCGCAGCGTATCCGGAGAGGCGATCGCCGGGCTTTGGAGAAGCTGACGCGCGCAAACCTACGTTTCGTCGTTTCAGTTGCAAAACAGTACCAAAATCAGGGGCTTAGTTTGCCCGATCTGATTAACGAAGGAAATCTTGGCTTGATTAAAGCTGCAGAAAAATTCGATGAAACACGTGGGTTTAAATTTATTTCTTATGCCGTATGGTGGATTCGTCAATCCATTCTTCAGGCATTAGCGGAACAATCGCGTATTGTACGCCTACCGCTGAACCAGGTTGGTTCGCTTAACAAAATCAACAAGGCGTTTTCTCGTTTCGAACAGGAAAACGAACGTCGTCCGTCGGCCGAAGAGTTGGCCGATCAGTTGGAGATTCCGGTTGAAAAAATTGCAGAAACACTAAAGGTTTCGGGTCGACATATTTCGGTCGATGCTCCTTTTGTGGATGGTGAGGACAACAGTTTGCTTGATGTGCTTATCAATGAAGATGCACCTCATGCCGATCGTGGATTGATCAATGAATCGCTGTCGATGGAAATTGACCGTGCTCTGTCTACCTTGAGCGAACGGGAAGGAGAGATTATTAAAATGTTTTTCGGGATTGGACGTCCAGAAATGACTTTGGAAGAGATTGGCGATGAGTTCGGGTTGACCCGTGAACGCGTCCGTCAGATTAAGGAAAAAGCTATTCGACGATTGCGTTCCAACTCCAGAAGTAAACTTTTGAAAAGCTTTTTGGGCTAACACAGACAGCTTTATTACATTTTGGCAAACAGCGTATTGATTTCTGTTTGTTGCATTATAAAGACGGCTTTTTATCATGGAAGGCCGTCTTTTATTGTGTTATCGCTTATGCTTTTACGCAAATATTATACATTCTTACTACCTTTGCAAGAAGAATAGTCGGATTATTCAATGTGCTTTTTTTTAATAAAAACGTATTGTTGAAATAGGAATTTTCGATATCAATGTTGTTTTGCATGAACACATCGCATATTTTACAATGGTTGAAAAAACACGGCGATTCGCTGATTGCATCTGTTGCCGGTTTTTTTATTATATATTTTTTTACTAAACATGGAGGAATCGGGATCTCGCCCGATTCTATAGCCTATACCAGTACAGCTAGAAATTTTGTTGCAGGTAACGGGCTTATGATTTTCGGAGGACATCCGTTGGTCGATTTTCCAGTGTGTTATCCGCTCTTTCTTTCTTTGGTAATGCTTATCACCAAGCTTGATGTGGTAACCTGTGCTCCTGTGTTGAACGGATTAATGTTTGCTGTTGTTATTTTGCTGAGTGGAGTGATAATGGAACGATTTATTCGTCGCTCCAAATGGTACAAGACAATATTGCTGATAGCCATAGCAACAAGTCCTTCTCTGATTGAAATTTATTCCATGCTATGGTCTGAGACTCTGTTTATAATCCTTTCTTTGTTATTTTTCTTTTCACTGCATCGATATTATCGCAACCATTCGTTACGGACCCTTTTGGTGCCGGCAATCTTGGCTGCAATTGCTTTTGATACCCGGTATGCCGGTATTACTCTGGTGGCTACGGGTGAGATATTGCTGTTTTGGGATAAACAATTGAAATGGAAAGAAAAAATAAAGCATCTGGTTTTGTTTGGAATTATCGGATGTTCTCTGGTAACGATTAATCTTGTGCACAATGCGGTGGCTACCGGTTTGCTTACCGGTAAACGGCAAAAAGGAATTACGCCGCTATCCGACAATATTGCGTATTCGGGGAGTGTGTTATCCGATTGGACTTCGCTTTGGGGAGATAACCATTACTTTTTTATTATTGTAGGTCTGCTGATTATCGCATTGTTTGTTTGGCTGTTTATTAAGAATCTTAAGAAAAAACAGGATTACCATTCGTACGAGAACATTGTTATTGCTTTCTTTATTGTTTATGTAAGTTTTATCGTTCTTTCGTCAACCATTTCGCGCTATGAGCAAATTAATAACCGCTTGCTTTCTGCCGCTTTTTTGCCTTTCCTTTGGGGTGTAACGCATAAAGTTCCAGCCTGGATTCGTGCTCTTAGAGACCGGCGTCATAAGTGGGGAGTCGGTATTATATTTACGGCGATTGCCATTGGTGTGTGTGCCAATTATTATGCCATCAATACCGATAATTATTCGTTTATGCAAGAATCCGGGATTCCGGGCTATACGGAAGATTGCTGGAGAGAGTCACCTACGATTCGGTTTATTCAGCGTAACCGGATTTATTTTGATCCCGATTCTATGGTCTATTCTAATCACAATCAGGCGGTCTATTTTTACACCAATTATGCTGTGGATGCAGTGCCCGAGAAAGCATATAAAGGGGATGTAAAAATGTTTGCAGACGAATCACCCATTGTTTTGATTTGGTTTTATTCTGATCCCAATCCCGAACTTCTCTCGCTTAAAGATATCAGAAAAATGAAGAAACTGAAGGTTCTGCACTCTTTCGATGATGGTGCGATATTTCTTTGTCTGAATAGAGATACGACCTCCACGGGGCCTCCTAAACTCAAAACTTCATTTACGCATTTCAAATAAAAAATGCCCTTGGTGCTGTTAACTAACATGTACTGAGGGTATTTTTTTTTGTTATGCAGCATCCACTCTCTTTGTGTAAACAGTTAAATTAAATCAATGTATATTAAAGTGCTTGTCTGTCGTATAAAGTATATATACTTTTGTATCGTTTAATAAGTATATTAAATATAATCATTAAAGTAATCTATTAAATAAATATATTAGTCATGATAGGTGAACAAGAAATCGGTTTGGAACAAAAAATACTGGCAATTGCAGAACAACTTTTTCTGGAGAAGGGTTTTGCAATGACATCCACTACCGAAATAGCCAAAAAAGCGGGGTGTAATCAGGCTTTGGTGCATTATTATTTCAGAACCAAAGAGAATTTGTTTCAATCTATTTTTGAACAAAAAATTCGGTTGTTGATTTCAACTTTTCAGGAAAGTGAGATGCCCGATATGACATTTGAAGAAAAACTGAAAGTCAAAATCGAATCACATTTTGAAATGGTACGGGCCAATCCCCGGTTGCCTTTTTTGGTGGTCAATGAATTTACTACTAATCCGGCACGAATAGACTCGTTCAGAAAAAAAATCAGCGAGCTGCCCAATCTGGTATTTACCCGTTTACAAGCCGATCTGGAAGCTGAAATTCAAGCCGGACGTGTACGTCCGATCAGCGTGTTTGATTTGTTATTGAATGTTGTTTCGCTTAATGCCATGTTGTTTTTAACTGGGGCAATTTTCAAAAACGTTGCGCAACTCAATGAGGCACAATTTGAGCAAATGATAGAACACCGTAAGCAAGAGCACGTGCGTGTAATTCTTGCCAGTATCAGACCCTGAATAATTATTTTAGTATAAAGCGTATGAAGAGAAGAGTTATTTTTATCACCGGCTTGATTGTCTGCATGGCACAACCGATAATGGCACAGCTTACATTGGAAGGGTGTCAGGTTAAAGCCAAAGCAAACTATCCGCTTATAAAGCAGTACGAGTTGATCCGGCAAACGGAAGAGTATTCGCTTTCGAATGCCAATAAGGGTTATTTGCCCCAGTTTTCAGTTTCGGGCAAAGTCACATACCAATCGGAAGTCACCAAGTTGCCAATTAAGTTGCCGGGGATTACCGTTCCGGGCATGAGTAAAGATCAATATCAGGCTACAGCCGAAGTCAATCAGGTGCTTTGGGACGGTGGTGCTATCCGGTCGCAAAAATCGGTTACGAAGGCTTCGTGGGCCGTAGACATTCAAAAAAATGAGGTAGATCTGTATGCGTTGACCGACCGGATTAATCAGTTGTTTTTTGGTGCTTTGTCGCTCAATGAGCAGCTGGTACAGAATGATTTGCTACAAAAAGAGCTACAAGTCAACTACGACAAAATTTCGGCCTGCCTGCAAAATGGGATCGGAAATCAGGCCGATCTCGATGCCGTTCGTGTGGAGCAGTTGAAGGCAAAACAACGCAGAGCCGAACTGACAGCGGCTCAAAAATCTTTCTGTGACATGCTGGCCGCTTTTATCGGCGAACCGATTGCGAAACCCAATACGCTGATCAAACCGGATAAGAGTATGGTGGCAGAGGCCAATAACCGTCCGGAATTGAAACTGTTTACAGCGCAGAATTTGCTCTATGATTCGCAAATCAGTTCCATCAAATCGGGAAATATGCCGAAGATAAACCTGTTTGTACAGGGTGGGGTCGGTCGTCCCGGACTGAATATGCTGGATAACGATTTTTCGCCGTTTTACGTCGGAGGCGTTCGTTTGTCGTGGAGCTTCGGAGGATTCTATACGCAGAAAAATAATTTGCGCAAGATAGAGCTTGGCAAGAAAGGCGTGGATGTTCAGCGTGAAACATTTCTGTTCAACAGCCAGCTGAAGATATTGCAGGAGAAAAATGAAATTGCAAAGATCGGAACTGTCATCACTGATGACGATGAGATTATCCGGTTGCGGACCAACATCAAAAAAGCATCGCAAGCAAAGGTGCAGAACGGAACCCTGCCGGTGAGCGATCTGATTCGTGATATAAACGCCGAGAGTCAGGCGATGCAGGACAAAGCCATACACGAGATACAGTTGTTGCAGGCAATCTACAACCTGAAAGAGACCGTCAATAATTAATCCGTTTTTTAATCAGAAAAAATAATGCAAAAGTAAAAGATATGAATACGAATAAGTTATACTTCATTTTTGCGGCTATGTTGCCGTTGGTGCTTTCTCTTATGTCGTGCAGTGGGTCAAAAATTGAATCCGATGCGTCGGGTACATTCGAGGCAACCGAAGTGATAGTTTCTGCCGAGGCAACCGGAAAAATTCTCTCCTTTACCGCAGAAGAAGGAACCGTGCTCGAAGCAGGACAGACGGTAGGGGTTGTCGATAGTACACAGCTCTATCTTCGGAAAAAGCAGTTGTTGGCTAATACGAAAAGCGTTGAAAGCCGACGCCCCGAAATAGGCAAACAGATTGCCTCGCTTCAACAGCAAATTGCAACACAGAAAACGGAAAAACGGCGTTTTGAAAATCTGGTAAAGGCGGGGGCCGCCAACCAAAAGCAGTTGGATGACATCAATTCCGGTCTGGCACTGTTGGAACGGCAGCTGGTAGCTCAGCAGTCGTCGCTCTCCACCTCCGATCGGGGATTGATAGAAGATGCGTCGGCATTCAAAGCGCAAATTGACCAGTTGAACGACCAGCTTGCCAAGTGCAGAATTGTGAATCCGTTGAGTGGTACTGTGCTGACAAAATATGTGGAGCCGAATGAGGTGACGGCACAGGGCAAACCTCTCTACAAAATTGCCGACACAGAAAATATGAAATTGCGGGCTTACATCACCAATGCACAGTTATCGCAAATCAAACTGGGACAAACGGTAAAAGTGTATATTGATAAGGGCGATAACGATTCGAAAGAGTATTCGGGCAAGATTGAATGGATCTCCGACAAAGCCGAATTCACCCCGAAAACCATACAGACCAAAGACGAACGCGCCAATCTGGTATATGCCGTGAAAATAGCTGTAAAGAACGATGGCCTGATTAAAATAGGCATGTACGGCGAAGTGAAATTTGGACAATGAATTTTAATAAAACGACAATGAAAAAACTTACAACTGAAATAATAATCAATGCTGCTCCGCAAAAAATATGGGAAATCCTTACCGGTTTTGAGCAGTACCCCACGTGGAATCCGTTTATTACATCGATTACAGGCGATGTAGGAGTTGGAAATAAAATAACTGTACGGCTGGAACCGCCGGAAGCATCCGGTATGACCATGACACCTACGGTTCTTGCTCTCGAAAAAGAAAAAGAGTTTCGCTGGATCGGACACCTGTTGTTTCCGGGACTGTTTGACGGAGAGCACAAGTTTGAATTGATTGATAATAACAATGGAACGACGACGTTTGTGCAGAGCGAAAAATTTACAGGAATATTGGTTCCGCTCTTTCGCAAAATGCTTGATGTAAATACCCAGAATGGCTTTTCCTTAATGAATGAGAAGCTCAAAGAACTGGCAGAGCGATAAGGTGCTCTGAATTGAACGAATAATGTATGACATTGATGTTACATTTATCCGAATCTCATTCTGAGTCATCTGCCGAAGGGTTACGGCCTATTGTGCACTGTCTGTCGATCGATAAGTCGTACGGCCAGGTTAAAGCGCTACAGAATGTCTCTTTCGACGTTGCTCCGGGCGAGTTATTCGGCATTATCGGGCCCGACGGTGCAGGAAAGACCACACTGTTTCGCATTCTGACCACATTGTTGTTGCCGGTAAGCGGTTCGGCTACGGTAGACGGATTTGATGTGGTGAAGGATTTTAAGGCAATTCGCAAGCGGGTGGGGTATATGCCGGGGCGGTTCTCTTTGTATCAGGATTTGACGGTAGAGGAGAATCTCAACTTCTTTGCTTCGGTTTTCAACACCACCATCGAAGAGAATTACGATTTGATAAAAGATATTTATCAACAGATAGAACCGTTCAAGATGCGGCGAGCCGGAGCTCTTTCGGGTGGAATGAAGCAGAAGCTGGCGCTTAGTTGCGCGTTGATTCACCGCCCGTCCGTTCTTTTTCTCGACGAACCCACTACGGGTGTCGATCCGGTTTCGCGAAAAGAGTTCTGGGAGATGCTTAAAAAGCTGAAACAGGAGGGAATCACCATGCTGGTATCGACACCTTACATGGACGAAGCCAGCCTGTGCGACCGGATTGCACTGATCAACAAAGGACAAATTTTGAAAATTGATACCCCTGCAAATATTGTCAACCAATTCGAGAAAACGTTGTGGACGGTACAGAGTAAGGATATGCACCGGTTGCTGCACGACCTGCGTGCCAATCCGTTGGTCGATAGTTGTTTCGCCTTTGGCGATACACACCACATAACAATAAACAATGGACAATTGACAATTGACAATTTAGCGACATATCTGTCAGACAAAGGGCATGAAGAAATTATTATTCACCCAGCAAAGGCAACTGTCGAGGATTGTTTTATGGAGATGCTTCGATAATTTACAATGGACAATTGAAAACGAACAATTAAATCTATAACCACGATGGGGGGAAAATGTCGTCATGATGAAAGCTTATGCTTTTGCATTGCGCATAATCAAAGCATATAAGTTTTTGTATAAAGATCAACACGAATTCGTATTATCCAAGCAGTTACTACGCAGTGGTACTGCAATTGGAGCTTTGATTAAAGAATCGGAACATGCACAATCAAAAGCCGATTTCATCAATAAAATGAATGTAGCACTGAAAGAAGCAAACGAAACAGAATACTGGCTAATGTTGCTGCATGACAGTGAGTTTATGGATGACAAGGTGTTTTCTTCTATAATAGCCGATTGTCAGGAAATCATTCGATTGCTGATAAGCATCGTGAAAACGTCAAAAAAAAATAATAGCAGATAGTTTCCATTTTGTATGGTAAAAAATAATATAACCTCCGATTTTAAATCTCAACTGTCAACTGTCAATTGTCAATTGGAAAACGTGATTCACGTTGAGAATCTGGTAAAGCGTTTCGGCGATTTTACTGCGGTCGATCATATCTCTTTCGATGTGTGGCAGGGTGAAATATTCGGTTTCTTGGGAGCCAATGGTGCCGGAAAAACCACCGCCATGCGAATGCTGTGCGGATTGAGCAAACCGACCGAAGGGCACGGACGTGTGGCCGGATTCGACATCGACCGGGAGGTGGAAAAGGTAAAGTCGAATATCGGTTATATGAGCCAGAAATTCTCGCTCTACAACGACCTGAAAGTGTGGGAAAATATCCGCCTGTTTGCCGGCATTTACGGAATGCGTGATCGCGAAATAGCACAAAAAACCGACGAATTGTTGCAACGGCTCAATTTTGCGTCGGAACGAAATACATTGGTCAAGGAGCTGCCGCTGGGATGGAAGCAAAAACTGGCTTTCTCGGTCTCTATTTTTCATCACCCCAAAGTGGTTTTTCTGGACGAACCCACAGGGGGAGTCGATCCTGTGACGCGTCGCCAGTTTTGGGAACTCATTTACGAAGCTACTGCCGAAGGAATCACGGTATTTGTTACCACACACTATATGGATGAAGCCGAATACTGCAACCGTGTTTCCATCATGGTGGACGGGCAAATCAAGGCGCTCGACACACCGAAGAACCTGAAGCATCAGTTTAGTGCCGACTCGATGGACGACGTGTTCCACCAACTGGCGCGCAATGCGAAACGGGGGGATAATTAATTAGTAATGAACAATTAATAATTAATAATGAAAACGGAAAATATAGTTAGGGATAAGTCGTACGCTTTTGCTTTGAGAATTATTAAAGCCTATCGGTTCTTAAGTTCGGAGCAACGTGAGTTTGTTTTATCGAAACAGATGTTACGAAGCGGAACTGCCATTGGAGCCTTAATTCGTGAAGCAGAATATGGTCAATCGGTACCCGATTTCGTTCACAAATTAAGTATTGCACTCAAAGAAGCAAATGAAACTTTGTACTGGTTAATGCTGCTTAAAGATAGCGGATATATTAACGAAAGAAGTTTTGCTCGATCGAACCTGATTGTATTGAACTTATCAAATTACTCACAAGTATCATTAATTCTTCAAAGAAGAACCAGCATAAAGAAGCCTTGTAATGAAAATATTGAATGACATAGCTCACTCCTTCCGATTATTAATTATTAATTGTTCATTATTAATTAAGCGCAGCGTCTTTCTGGTGTTCGTGCAAAAAGAGTTTTACCACATTTTTCGCGATAAACGGACGATGCTGATTCTGCTCGGGATGCCGGTCGTGCAGTTGATTTTGTTCGGTTTTGCCATTACCAACGAGGTAAAAAACGCGAAAATCGTGGTTTTCGACTCCTCAAACGACGATGCGACACGACGTATTGCCCGTCAACTGGACGCCAGCCAGTACTTTTCCGTTGTGCGTTATGTCAAGAGTCAGCAGGAACTTAAACAGGTTTTTCAGGATGGAAACATCAGTATGGCCGTGGTGTTCGATGAGCGGTTCAACGAAAACCTGCTGCACACCGGCAAGGCGCAACTACAACTGCTGACCGATGCCACCGATCCGAATACGGCTACTCAGTTGGTGCAGTATGCCTCTTCCATTATCGGCGATTATCAGCAGGAATTGATGGAACAAAACAAGGTGCCGTATCAGATTCAGCCCGAGGTGAAACTGCTCTACAACCCGCAGATGAAGGCCGCCTACAACTTTGTGCCCGGTGTGCTGGGGATGATTCTGATGTTGATATGCGCCATGATGACCTCCATTGCCATTGTGCGCGAAAAAGAGTTGGGAACGATGGAAATATTGCTGGTGTCACCTATGAAACCGATCTATATTATTCTGGCCAAGGCTATTCCTTATCTCACGCTTTCCTCTATCAACCTCGTAACGGTATTGCTTTTATCGATATTCGTACTCAATGTGCCGGTAGCAGGCAGTCTCTTCTGGTTGTTCTTGGTGTCATTACTCTTTATTTTGGTCTCCCTCTCCATCGGACTGTTGGTATCTACGCTGGTTAATTCGCAAATGGCAGCCATGCTGGTATCGGTATTGGCCATGATGATGCCGGTCATTCTGCTTTCGGGGATGATCTATCCGATAGAGAACATGCCGCCGGTTTTGCAATGGGCGTCCAACATCGTTCCCGCTCGGTGGTATATTTCGGCAGTGAAGGGTTTGATGATAAAAGGCGTAGGTATTGCAGCGGTAGGCAAAGAAGTTACCGTACTGTGCGTCATGGTGGTGCTGCTGATTACCGTCAGTATGAAGAAATTCAAAATCAGGTTAGAGTAAGTGTTCGATTGAATAGCGCTGCAATGTATTGCGGCAGTACATTAATTTATCATTAGAATATCAGATGATGCTAAAATATTTACTTGAAAAAGAGTTCAAACAGCTGCTACGAAACAAGTTCATTCCCCGGATGATTATTATGTTTCCGATCTTGCAATTGCTGATTTTTCCCTGGGCGGCTAATTTCGAGATCAATAATATCAACCTCAGTGTGGTGGATCACGACCATAGCAGTTATTCCCGGCGGCTAATTCAGAAAATCGTCTCGTCGGGCTATTTTCAGCTCACCGATGTATCTCCGGGATACGACCGTGCGTTGCAAAGTGTGGAGAAGAACAAAGCCGATGTAGTGGTTGAAATTCCCCGAAACTTCGAGAAGGAGCTGGAACGTGAGGGTCATGTCAAATTGCTGATTGCGGCTAATACAGTGAACGGCACCAAAGGGGGACTCAGTACCGGCTACCTTGCCAATATCATCAACGGTTTTGCCTCTGACCTGCGGCAGGAATCGGGACAGGCAAGCCGGGCATCGGTTGTGCCCGCCATCGACATTGTGCCCTACTATCGGTTTAATCCCAATCTCAATTATAAAGTATTTATGGTGCCTGCGCTGATGGTGCTGGTGCTGACCATGCTGTGCGGATTTTTACCAGCTCTCAATATTGTGGGAGAAAAAGAGGCTGGTACGATGGAGCAGATCAACGTGACACCGGTGTCTAAGTTTACCTTTATTCTGGCAAAATTGTTGCCCTTTTGGATCATCGGCACTATTGTCATTACCCTGAGCTTCGGCATTGCCTGGTTAGTCTACGGCCTGATTCCGGCCGGACATCTGAGTACGATCTACCTGTTTGTTCTTATTTATGTGCTTGCCATTTCCGGCTTCGGATTGGTAATATCCAACTACTCCGACACCATTCAACAGGCCATGTTCGTGATGTATTTCTTTGTCATGGTGCTTATTATGTTGAGCGGTCTCTTTACCCCCATCAATAGTATGCCGGCGTGGGCACAGGATATTACGTTGGCCAACCCGCTGCGATACCTGATGCAGGTGATGCGGTTAGTCTACCTCAAAGGGAGCGGAATAGCCGATATGTTGCCTCAATTGGGCGCGTTGATCGGTTTTGCCGTACTCTTTAATGGTTGGGCGGTGCTGAGCTATAAGAAAAAGAGTTGATGTGGTAGTGTGTTTGGGTTGTGTGACTTCGGTGCAATTCTGATGTTCGGATATAAAGAAAGCGCTTGCAGATAATCTGTAAGCGCTTTTTTCATAATTTGTTGTATGGTGTTTCTTAAACTTGTTTGCCCTCTTCTGATTATGAGCCGCTTTGCAACTATTTTTATCGTTTTTTTTAATTTCCTTCATTTCGTTCACTTCAATGAAGTAAATGTTTTTTGACAGACTAAAGTCGTAATAGTATGTAAAAGCATAACCCATTTCTATCAATCGCTGTATTCCTGTTTATATTTGTGATTCTACTTAAGAAAATGAATGCAATTATGGAATACGATATAGCAATTATAGGCGGGGGACCTGCCGGTTACAATGCTGCCGAAAGGGCGGCTACAAACGGACTGAAAACAATTCTTTTTGAGAAGAAAGCCATTGGGGGAGTATGCCTGAATGAGGGCTGTATTCCTTCCAAAACCTTACTCTATTCCGCTAAACTATCGGATAATGCCAAAGGTGCATCCAAATATGGCATTAATATTGAGGGCACACCTTCGTTTGCGCTCGATAAAATCATTGGCCGTAAAAACAAGGTGGTGAAGAAACTGACGGCCGGAGTCAGAATGAAACTGATTGCCGCCGGCGTTTCAATCATCGAAGGTGAAGCCTCTGTCGACAGCGGAAAAGAGATGATCTGCGTTGTATGTAATAACGAACGATACGATGTTCACTATCTTTTACTCTGTAACGGGTCCGATGTTGTCATACCACCTATCAAAGGGCTTTCAACGGTCGATTACTGGACATCGAAAGACGCGCTGGACAATACGGCAACTCCCCAATCGCTTGCCATTATAGGCGGTGGCGTAATCGGGATGGAATTTGCCTCTTTTTTCAATAGCATGGGAGTAAAGGTGCATGTGATTGAGATGATGCCCGAAATATTGGGTGCAATGGACAAGGAGACATCTGCCATGCTCCGCACAGAATACACAAAGAAAGGGATCTCTTTTTATCTCGACACAAAAGTAACGGAGGTAAAAAAGAATAGCATTACAATTGAACAACAGGGAAAGGCGAGCACGCTTGAAGCGGACAAAATATTGGTGTGCGTTGGACGGAAAGCCGTACTGAACATGCCTGGTCTGGAAAAATTGAATATCGAATTGAGGCCCAATGGCGTGAGTGTAAATGAATATATGCAGACATCGAATCCCTATGTATATGCCTGTGGTGACATTACCGGATTTTCCATGTTGGCCCACACCGCCATGCGGGAAGCCGATGTCGCCATTAATCATATTGTAGGGATCAAAGACCGCATGTCGTACGATACCATTCCCGCTGTGGTTTATACCAATCCGGAAATAGCAGGCGTGGGCAAAACCGAAGAAGAACTGATGGCGGCAAGTGTAAGATACAGCGTATTGAAATTGCCGATGGCCTATTCGGGCCGGTTTGTTGCCGAAAATGAATTGGGCAGCGGGCTTTGTAAGTTGATCGTAAATGAGCAGGAACAGATCATTGGCTGCCATATTATGGGAAATCCCGCATCAGAGCTTATCGTAGTGGCTGGTATTGCCATCGAACGAAAATTTACCGTAGACGAATTTAAACAAATCGTTTTTCCGCATCCTACGGTTGGCGAAATTATACACGAAAGCCTGTTTTTATAGTCAAATCACCTTTTTATGACATGTATAAACAGCATTTATACTGATCCTTATTTTAATATTGCGACAGAAAAATATCTGTTACAATGCAGCGCTGAAGACGTTTTTATGATGTGGCAAAACGAACCGTCTGTCATTATCGGAAAACATCAGGATGTGCGGACAGAGGTAAATATGGATTTTGCAAATAAGCATCGGATAAAAATCGGACGAAGAATTTCGGGAGGAGGGGCTGTGTACCATGATTTGGGAAATGTGAATCTGACATTTATCGAAAACAGCAGGAAACACGACTTCAATAAATACCTCCAAATGATTATCGGCTTTTTGGCAACCATAGGCATACAGGCACAACCCGACAAACGTTTGGGATTGACAGTGAATGGATTGAAAATATCGGGAAGTGCCCAGTATATTTATAAAGAGAGAACACTGTTTCATGCCTCGTTACTGTTTTCGACCGATTTATTGGTACTTGAAAAAGTATTGGATAGTCCGGTTGCTGATCCGAGAATATATTTGAGATCGGTAAAAAGCCCTGTCACCAATATTTGTGAACATCTATCGGTTCCGATGCGGATAGATGAATTCAAACAAAAAATCACGAATTATTTTTCAGGGGAAAACTACCTGTTGAACAAGCAAGATATTATAGAAATTGAGCGATTAAAAATGAATGACAATGACAACATTCGATATTAAAATGCCCAAGCTGGGCGAAAGCATTACAGAAGGAACGATCGTGGCATGGTCTGTCAAAGTGGGTGATGCCGTTAAAGAAGACGATATTCTGTTTGAAGTTACTACCGCTAAAGTAAATGCCGAAATACCCTCTCCTGTGGAGGGAACCGTATTGGAAATTCTGTTCAAAGAGGGAGATACGGTTTCTGTCGGTACGGTTGTTGTGATCATGCAGATAGAAGGGGAAAATGCAGAAGAACCGGAAGTCTCACATGATACGCCACCGGATGTTATTGAAACCTCGTCAGCCGAAGTGAAAGAAGAGAAATGGTATTCGCCCGTTGTCCTGAAACTGGCAAATGAAGCGAACATCCCGATGGCTGAATTGGACAAAATTCAGGGTAGTGGTTATTTGGGACGTTTGAGCAAAAAAGATATTCAGCGATATATTACACAAAAGAAAAATGGAGTGACTGCTCCCTCTGTAACGGTAGCGAAAAAATCTGAACCTGTGGTGGAAGAGCGGGTGCAACCACCGGTTGTAAGTAGCAACGAAGACCAAATTGTGGAGATGGATGCAGTACGGCGCATCATTGCCGACCATATGGTACTATCAAAAAAGACCTCGCCACATGTTACGACGTTTGTGGAGGTGGATGTTACCAAACTGGTGGAATGGCGCAAACACAACAAGGATTCATTCCTGCAACACGAAGGAATTAGCCTGACCTATATGCCTGCGATAGTAGAGGCTGCAACGAAAGCGCTGATAGCATATCCGCAAGTCAACGCTTCGGTGGATGGCTATCGTATGATTCTGAAGAAGCGTATTAATATTGGCATTGCAGTGGCTCTCGACGATGGGAATCTGGTGGTTCCCGTTGTACACGATGCCGATAAATTAAGTATCAGCGGCCTGGCTCATACGATGGACTCTCTTGCCGCGAATGCCCGTGCAAACAAGCTGAAAATTGATGATATTCAGGGTGGAACCTTTACCATTACCAATTTCGGAACATTCAAAAATATTGCAGGAACCCCGATCATTAATCAACCGCAGGTAGCGATTCTTGGCGTCGGCTATATTGTGAAAAAACCGGCTGTGCTCGAAACTGCCGACGGCGACGTGATAGCCATACGACACAAAATGATTTTGTCGCTTTCGTACGATCACCGGATTGTGAACGGCGCTTTGGGTGGCAGGTTTTTACTCCATATTGCCGAATATCTGGAAAATTGGAACTCAAAATAACGTCCTATGAAACGGACTTGTTTATGAACAACAGGTAGCATCTGCTGAGCTTGTCATGTACGTTTCATCCGGCTACAGAGAACAACCTATTCGTGGATGAAACGCCTGTGCTTCTTCATCACCAGTGGTAATGAATCAAAGCACGGGTGCCCATTTCATCTGATCATTAAAAAACAAATTATATAGAAATGAAAACATTCGATATATACAATACGGACAAAGAGACCCTGCAAAAATGGTATTATTTGCTGACGCTGGGACGGGCTATCGATGAAAAAGCTCCGATGTATCAGCTTCAATCGCTTGGTTGGTCGTTTCATGCTCCTTATGCGGGACATGATGGAATTCAGTTGGCTATTGGGCAGACATTTGTACGGGGAGAAGATTTCTTATTTCCCTATTATCGTGATATGCTTACCGCGTTGTCCGCCGGAATGAGTGCGGAAGAAATCATTCTGAACGGTATTTCCAAAGCGACCGATCTTACAAGTGGAGGCAGACATATGTCCGACCATTTTTCTAAAAAAGAGTGGCATATCGAGAATATATCTTCCGCTGTAGGCACACAAACAATGCACGCCGTAGGTGTTGCCCGGGCGATGGTATATTATAAACATACCGGTGTGGCGATTGCATCGATTGGCGAAGCCACAGTATCAGAAGGATATGTTTACGAGGCTATTAATGGTGCGAGTACCGAAAAACTTCCTGTGATTTTTGTTATTCAGGATAATGGCTACGGGATATCAGTTCCCAAAAAAGACCAAACGGCCAATCGTAAAGTAGCCGAAAATTTTTCAGGATTCAAAAACCTGAAAATTATTTATTGCAACGGTAAGGACGTATTCGATTCGATGAATGCCATGACCGAAGCACGCGCACATGCCATCAAGACGGGTTCTCCGGTGATTGTACATGCCAATTGCGTGCGTATCGGCTCTCATTCCAATTCGGATAATCATGCTTTGTACAGAGATGAATATGAGTTATCGTACGTTAAAGCTGCCGATCCGCTTCCTAAATTTCGCCGTATGTTACTGCGTTATAATCGTTTTACCGAAGAAGAGCTATTGGAAATGGAAGCCGGAGTAAAGAAAGATCTCAGTGTTGCCAATCGCAACGCCATCAAGGCTCCCGATCCCGATCCGGATGCTGTGTTGAATTTTGTATTGCCCGAACCCTATTTGCCTGCGAAATATACGGATGGCACACACAACGAGCGTGGAGAAAAAAAGAATTTGGTAACCGCTATCAACGAAACATTAAAAAGCGAATTCAGGCACAACCCCGACACCTTCCTTTGGGGGCAGGATGTGGCCAACAAGGATAAGGGGGGCGTGTTTAATGTGACAAAGGGCTTGCAGCAGGAGTTTGGCCATAAACGCGTATTCAATGCACCTATTGCAGAAGACTATATCGTGGGAACCGCAAATGGAATGTGTCGCTTCGACCCCAAAATACATGTTGTAATAGAGGGCGCCGAATTTGCAGACTATTTCTGGCCGGCAGTGGAGCAATATGTCGAATGTACACATGAATATTGGCGAAGCAACGGGCAATTTACGCCGAATATCACGTTGCGCCTTGCCTCCGGCGGATATATCGGCGGCGGATTGTATCATTCCCAAAATCTTGAAGGTGCTTTATCAACCTTACCCGGAGCCCGCATTGTCTATCCTTCGTTTGCCGACGATGCTGCAGGTTTGTTGCGTACATCAATACGTTCCAAAGGATTTACCCTGTTTCTGGAACCCAAGGCTTTGTATAATGCGGTGGATGCAGCTACCGTCGTTCCTGACGATTTTGAGGTTCCCTTTGGTAAAGCACGGATTCGCAAAACAGGCGATGACGCGACCCTGATTACATACGGAAATACGACACATCTTTGTCTGAAAGTCGCAGAGCGTCTTTCTAACGAAAACAGAGGCAATGTGGAAGTGATTGATATCCGTTCGCTCATCCCCCTTGATAAAGAGACTTTATTAGAATCGGTAAAAAAAACAGGCAAGGTGATTGTTGTGCACGAAGACAAGGTCTTTTCCGGCTTTGGAGCCGAGCTTGCCGCTATGATAGGTACCGAGATGTTTCGTTATCTGGATGCACCCATTCAACGGGTCGGTTCTACATTTACGCCGGTTGGCTTTCATCCGGTTCTTGAGCAGGCGATTCTTCCAAATGAGGAGCGCATTTATAAGGCGGCAAAAGAGTTGCTGGAATATTAAACCATAAATAAAAAAATTATTATAGTATGAAAAAGATAGGTTTGTTTTATGGAGCAGGTATTGCAACTGCTGCTGTTATTGCAAAGATACAGGAGGCGTTTGGCGATTCACAAGTTGATTTAATTCCCGTCGAGACTGCGCGAGGTGTCGATTTTGAGGCATATGATAACCTTATTATGGGCGTTTCTACCTGGTTTGATGGTGAATTACCCGCACATTGGGACGAGATTGTTCCGGAATTGAATACATTGAATCTGCTCAAGAAAAAGGTGGCTATTTTTGGTTTGGGAGATCAGCAAAATTATCCAGACAATTTTGTCGATGCCATCGGATTATTGGCAAAAGTGGTTGAGGCGAAAGGTGCCGAATTGATTGGACAGACCTCGTCTGAAGGCTACCACTTTCAGCAATCGCGGGCAATCAGAGATAACAATTTCTTGGGATTGGCCCTTGATGTGGATAACCAGTCCGACAAAACCGATGAACGAATACGAAATTGGGTAGAACAGTTGAAAAGAGAGCTCGTTTGAAGCAAACATTGCATCAAAATGCGCATATATATTTTATAGAACCTCTATAAATAATAAAAAATAGATAAGTCTTCGTTGAATCTGTTCAGACAGTTGCTGAAAATAATATAGCATCCACACAGAGATTTGTAAAGCATACTTTTCTCCGGTTTCTATTATTTACTATGCCTGATGCATTTCAGAAACAAAATATATTTTGTTTGTAGTTCTAAATGTAATTAGTATATTTGTGCAAAATAGAAATCATATTTATGATATGCAAGAGTTGATCAATAGGGATATAGAAACATTTGTAAATGAGAATTTAAGAACATTTCCTGCGGTTGCCATTTTAGGCCCAAGGCAATGCGGAAAGTCTACTTTGGTGAAAATGCTCTATCAAAATTCGGATGCTTATTTGTATTTAGACCTTCAGAACTTGGATGACCTAAATAAGCTGAGAGAACCTATGTTATTCTTCCATGCTAATCAGAATGTGACAATTTGTTTGGACGAAATTCAGTTAGTACCGGAACTTTTTTCTGTGTTGAGAAGTGAAATAGACCGTAATCGTCGTCCGGGACGATTCATTTTGCTTGGATCCGCTTCACAAGATCTTATACAGAAAACATCAGAATCGTTAGCCGGAAGGGTTGGGCTTATTGAACTCACACCATTTACAATTGAAGAAGTTGAGCAAAGAGCAAATTTTGAATTAAATACATTATGGCTTCGCGGAGGGTATCCTGATAGCTATCTTGCATCATCAGATCAAGGGAGCATACTCTGGAGAGAAAATTTCCTTAGAACATATGTAGAACGGGATATTCCACAGCTCGGATTTCAGATTCCTGCATTGCAACTTCGTCGCCTGCTGACTATGTGTGCGCACAATCAAGGGCAACTTTTTAATTCATCCAAATTGGGGGAATCGTTAGGTGTAACCTATCAAACTGTTCGCCGATATATCGACCTGATGGAACAAACCTTTATTATCCGTTCGTTATCGCCATTTGAAAAAAATGTCAAAAAACGGTTAGTTAAATCGCCTAAAATTTATGTGAGAGATAGTGGGCTATTACATCGGTTGCTGCAAATTGATGATTTTAATTCTCTGATGGGCAACCCTGTTTTAGGATCATCCTGGGAGGGTTTTGTAATTGAAAACATCATTTCTTCATTGAAAGATTGTCAATTTTCTTTTTATCGTAGTGCAACAGGAGATGAGTTAGATTTGCTTATTGAAAGAGGTACTCGAACGATTGCCGTAGAATGCAAAGCCTCATCAGCACCACAAGTGACTAAAGGCTTTTGGAATGCTATAGAAATGACAAAACCGGATAAAACATATATTGTTTCTCCGGTATCAGCATCTTATCCCTTTAAGAATGATGTGGAAGTTTGCGGATTAAGCGATTTTTTGAAAAGAGTCGAACTATAAACGCTGCCTATTTATTTGTTTGATATAAAGTGAATAAAGACATAAAAAATATAAGGAAAAGTATCAAGGGCATAAGCTCGGAAGTATTGAATGGCGAAAATTATTCTAGGGATGATTTCGCCAGAAGCATTCTTAACTATCCAGCTATATTTGAATTATAACTAACTAATAGCTTGCATCGTAAATCCTTTGTGGTCGCGAGATTCTTATGTTGCTGATAATATTTGAATAAATAAATTCCAGCAATTCAAAATAGCATCAACAAAGATAAATAAAAAAGCCACTCATTGTAGAATGGCTTTATAATGACGAAGGAGCCTAACTGGGTTTGAACCTTCGACCCCCTGTCCCAATAGCTATCGGGGGAATCAGGTGCTACGGCCCAATTTTTGTAGAAGATCCATTCTGGTATTCTGATATAAAAAAGCGCTTGCAGAGAATCTCTGTAAGCGCTTGGTTTTAAGGGGTGGGCCCAACAGGGCTTGAACCTGTGACCCCCTGTCCCGATAGCTATCGGGGGAGTCAGGTGCTACTAACCAACTTTTGTAGAAGTTCTGGATATTTATTTAAATTACGGATGTATATGGAAGATTTCATGGCTTTGATTTTTCTTTCCATCCGAATGGCATGTGGGTAGTCATTGGCGGGAATAAACAGAAAGAGTTCCCAGTCATTTGCCGATGCCGTAAACCGGTTCTGTCCGTACATCGCTTGGTTATGATGTTCTATTCTTGTAGAAACATCATCCTGAGTGGCTCCGACATAAAATCTGTTCAGACTTTTGCTGAAAATAATATAGCATCCACACATAAGCTTTTGAATTAGAACCAACCAATATTTTTCATCGTAAATTCTTATAGCATCAACAAAGATAAATAAAAAAGCCACTCATTGTAGAATGGCTTTATAATGACGAAAGAGCCTAACTGGGTTTGAACCTGTGATCGCTGTCCCAATAGCTATCGGGAGAATCAGGTGCTACGGCCCAATTTTTGTAGAAGATCCATTCTGGTATTCTGATATAAAAAAGCGCTTGCAGAGAATCTCTGTAAGCGCTTGATATTAAGGGGTGGGCCCAACAGGGCTTGAACCTGTGACCCCCTGATTATGAGTCAGGTGCTACTAACCAACTGAGCTATAGGCCCGGGATTGCAAAAGTTTTATTACTTTTGCAAAGCGGATGCAAAGATATTCTTTTTCGAGGATTTCCGCAATAGCTAATGGTAAAAATTTTAAGGAATGATTGACTTTTCAACCGTCAAAGCGCTCTTTTTTGATTTTGGCGGAGTACTTATAAATCTGGATAAACAACGTTGTCTTGAAAACCTGCATAACATCACCGGATGCGATTTTTCGGAAATGGTGAGTAACTATCGTCAGGCGGGTATTTTTCTGCGGTTTGAGAAAGGCCTCGCAACCGAGCAGGAGTTTTATGCCGAAGTACGCAGGTATTCCAAGTATCCTGTTACCGACGAACAGATTCGCGCTGCCTGGGCATCCTTTCTGCTTGAGGTGCCCGAAGAGAAGAAGCAACTGTTGCTGGCGTTGCGTAAACAGTTTAAGGTTTTCATGCTGAGTAATACCAATGTAATTCATGTCAATGACGGCATGAGCCGTAATTTCGATACGAATGGATACTCGCGGAACGATTATTTTGATAAATGTTATTTTTCGAATGAGGTTCATTTGGCAAAACCCGAACCGGCCATTTTCGACTATGTTTTGAAAGATTCCGGCTTTCTTCCGGCAGAATGTCTCTTTCTGGATGATGGAGAGATGAATATCGAAATGGCATCCGGTCTGGGTTTTCAGACCTATCTGGTGCACCCTTATGAAGATTTGCGCCCACTTTTTGCCCCGGTATTGAACGGATAAACAGGTTGTTTTACTGGATACTGAGTACTGTTGACTGTATACTAAAAAATTATGGCACGACACAACGAACTTGGGAAAGAAGGAGAAGAGGCTGCGGCCAATTATCTGGCGAAAAACGGCTATATCATTCGCCGTCGTAACTGGTCGAAAAGGAGGGGTGGTTGGTGGTTGTTGAAACTAAGTATACACTTAACATGCCATCCTAAGATGATAATACAGTGTGTTGTATATTAATTAGATATGTAATGTTTGGCGCTTTGGAGAGTGTGAATTATTATATTTATTTATGAAAGTACGGCTTTATTCGATAAAAGCTGTACTTTTGTTTTTTATTCGCTATGTAAATAAAGAATTGTATGAAAGAAAAAGTTATAACCCCAGAATTTAATAAGAGTGCTTTTCATTGCCCGTGGTGTGGTGTATTTGCTCAACAATCTTTTCAAATAACATTTTTCATACAAAATGGGAATTATAGAAGGAATGAGGAGTTATTTATTTGTTCTTGTTCTCATTGTTGTCAATATAGCTATTGGTACAAAGGGAAACTGATAATTCCAACTACAGGTGCTATTGAATTACCTAATGAAGATTTACCTGAAAATGTGCTTGAATTGTATAATGAGGCAAAAGATATTATAAATCAATCGCCAAGGGGTGCAGCTGCCTTGTTAAGATTAGCGCTACAATTATTATGTAAGCATTTAGGCGGAGAAGGGAAAAATATAAATGATGATATAGCCAAGCTTGTTTCGGAAGGGTTGCCTGTGCTCATACAACAATCTTTAGATATTGTTAGAGTTGTTGGTAATAATGCAGTTCATCCAGGGACTATAGATATTGCTGATAATTATGATTTAGCTGCTACATTATTTAGCCTTATAAATATTATTGCAGATGATAGAATAACAAAACCTAAACAAGTACAAACAGTATATCAATCACTTCCCTCAAATTTAATTGCTGCTATTGAAAAAAGAGATAGTAAATAAGTGACTACTATTTGCCAACATATTAATGTCATGATAAATTATGGCACGACACAACGAACTTGGGAAAGAAGGAGAAGAGGCTGCGGCCAATTATCTGGCGAAAAACGGCTATATCATTCGCCGTCGTAACTGGTGTTGTTGAGGTCAAATCGCGCTCGACAGAGACCTTCGAACATCCCGAGGATGCCATTACTCCGGCCAAGATTCGGCGCATTGTGTTGGCAACCGATGCCTATATACGGCAGTTCGATATCGACATGCCCACCCGGTTCGATGTGATTTCTGCCATTCCTACCCGCAATGGCTACCGCATCGACCATATCGAAGATGCGTTTCTATCTCCGGTCAACTGACCGGGCAGCTTTCGCATGTTTGTTGTTCCACACCACCGCCATTTCGTCGAAGAGATTGCTGCAACCGTAATGTCCTGTCAGAACCAGTTCTACCCGATGTAACAACGTGATGTTGGCTATCGACGCGGTGGCTTGCGCCGTGTTCATGTTGAAAAAGTCGTTGAAAGGCACGATGGTATCGTGACGGATGCCTAACGCATCTCCGGTAAACAGCCAGCGGTGATTGATGAGGTAACACATAGAGCCGGGGGTATGTCCGGGAGTAAGGATGCCTCTGATGCTGGTGGTGCCTATCGTAAACGTCTCTCCGTCGTCTATCAGGGTGTAGCGCAGCGATCCGATGCTGTTGTGCATGCCCATTGCCCGGGCCGTTTTTCCGTTAATCATCTGCTCCTCCTCTTTCGCAAAACGTAATTCCGCATTTCTGAACAGGTTGAGCGCGGCCACATGATCCCGATCGGTATGCGTCAGCAATACGGTGGTCACTTTTGCCGGATCGATATGCAGTTGCCTGAATCCTTTGACGATAGCAGTCGAATCGTTGCCGGCATCGATGGCAATGTAGTTGTCTCCGTCCTGCACGAGATACATGTTGACAAAGATGTCGTTGATGGAGTAGAGTCCATCAGCCAGTTGTTGCGTGGGGCAGGGACTCATCTTTTGCGTTTCGGATCTGAATTTGAAGAAATAGAGAATGACCGCTGCAAGGAGCAGAAGTACCAATATTCCGGTAATATAAGATATTTTTGTTAGTGTCTTTTTCATACGATAATAATTTTTTCATCTAAGGAAGTATGGAATTAACTCCCGTTAGTCGTTGACTTTCGGTTCCATGTTGCAACATTTTCATTTTCTTGGATGTTGTGAAGCAACATGTTCGTTTCATAATTCGGTTGTTCTGAAACGGTAGTGCCGGTATCGTTTCTGTGTTGTCACTCCTACAAAGTTCATAAAAATATCGGCAGGTTGCACCACAAAAAAACTAAAACCGCGACTGTTTTTCAACATGACGCGGTCTTTTTATATTGGATCAGGTTTCAGTACCCTTTACCTTTTACCATTCACCGTTTGTCGTTACATCCGTTCCGGCACTTCGATTCCCAACAGGCTCATGCCGGTTTTGATTACTCTGGCAATATTGCGCGAGAGGGTGAGACGGAAGGCGCGGAGCTGTTCGTTCTCCTCTTTCAGCATGGAGTGGTCGTGGTAGAACTGGTTGTACTCCTTGGCCAGATCGTAGACGTAGTTGGCCACTATGGCAGGCGAATATTCTTCACCGGCCTCTTTCACTATGGCGGGGAAATCGGACAGCATCTGTACCAGACTGATCTCTTTTTCCGAAAGGTTCAACGCGGCATCGGCTGCTACCGTTGCGGTAAGTTTCTGTTCATCGGCTTTGCGAAGTACCGATTTGATGCGGGCATGAGTATATTGAATAAACGGCCCGGTATTGCCGTTGAAGTCGATCGATTCTTTCGGGTTGAAGGTCATGTTCTTGCGCGGATCGACCTTCAGAATGAAGTATTTCAAAGCGCCGAGACCCACCATGCGGGCAATAGCTTCGGCCTCCTCTTCGGTACAGTTGTCGAGTTTGCCCAGCTCCTGCGACGTTTCGCGGGCGGTACCCACCATCTCTTCAATCAGGTCGTCGGCATCCACTACGGTGCCTTCGCGGCTCTTCATCTTCCCTTCGGGCAGTTCAACCATGCCGTACGAGAAGTGGACGAGGTCTTTGCCCCATTTGAAGCCCAGCTTGTCGAGCAGGATAGAGAGCACCTGGAAGTGATAGTTCTGTTCGTTGCCTACCACATAGACCATTTTGTCGATGGGGAAGTCGTCGTAACGAAGCTTGGCGGTACCGATGTCCTGTGTCATGTAGACCGAAGTGCCATCGGCGCGGAGCAGCAGCTTTTCGTCCAACCCGTCGTTGGTAAGGTCGGCCCATACCGAACCATCCTCGCGGCGGTAAAACACCTCTTTAGCAAGCCCTTCTTCCACTTTCGATTTTCCTTCGAGGTAGGTTTGCGATTCATAGTATATCTTGTCGAAGTTTACTCCCATTTTTTGGTAAGTTTCGTCGAAACCGGCGTAAACCCAGCTATTCATCGTTTTCCAGAGGTTGCGCACGGCTTCGTCGCCGGCTTCCCATTTGCGGAGCATCTCCTGCGCTTCCACAATCATGGGGGCATTGCGCTTGGCATCCTCTTCACTCTGTCCCTGCGCCATCAGCTCTTTGATCTGCGCCTTGTATTCCTGATCGAATCTGACGTAGTAATCGCCTACCAGGTGGTCACCCTTTTTGCCCGAAGAAGTCGGTGTTTCGCCGTTGCCGAACTTCTGCCATGCCAGCATCGACTTGCAGATATGGATTCCGCGGTCGTTTACGATGTTGGTCTTGACCAGCTTTTGTCCGTTAGCCTTTACGATTTCGCCGAGGCTGAAACCGAGCAGGTTATTACGGATATGACCCAGGTGAAGGGGTTTGTTGGTGTTGGGTGATGAATATTCGATCATCACCAGCGGAGAGGCATCGGTAGCCGTTTTTGTTCCGAAAGCATCGTTGGTATCGATAGCGGCCAGCGTTTGCAACCAGTAGTTCTGGGCAATGCTGAGGTTGAGAAACCCTTTTATTACGTTGAAAGCGGTAATCAGCGGTTCGTTGGCTTTGAGGTATTCACCGATTTCATTGGCCACCTGTTCGGGCCCTTTGCGCGCCGCTTTGGCAAACGGGAAAACAACTACGGTGAGATCTCCCTCAAACTCTTTCTTTGTCTTTTGTAGCTGAACCGTTTTGGCATCGGTATCGGCTCCGTACAACTCTTTTACGGCAGTGATAACCGCCTGTGTGATTTTTGCTTCAATGCTCATGCTTCGGATGTTTTTTTCGGGTGGCAAAGGTACGAAAAACAATTAACTAATGAATAAGGGAGCGTGAATTATTGAGACTGAGAGTGGTCTGTTCGATCTCTTTTTGCGGTTTGGAACCGGGAGTGACGCAAGATTTGTTACTGAAGTATACGATCCGGGTTGTAGTACCGGAAGTTTTTGCTGAATGTGAGACCTCGAAATCCGATATGTTGCCTCATGTTATTAAATAAAATGGGGTGTTGTGGCTTAACAGAGAAAAAAGTATTATATATTTGTAATCCGACTGTATAGTGTATATGTGTAAGAGAAGTAGTACGTTAGCTTTTATAGCGCTTTTTCTTCGTCGGAACCGGTCGGTGCCGGAACGAAAGAAACAATGGAGATTTAATCTGTTGTGCAGCCTCTTTATTACCCTGTTTATGCTATGCTTTCAGCCTTTCGAACTCTTTCTGTCGGAACGGTGGGGCATGGCATTTTTTCTTACCGGTTACGGTTTTATTACTTTCGGTCTTATTTTTCTGTTTACTCATTGTCTGCCTCATTTTTTGCCTCAGGTTTTTGCCTGTAAGCGATGGACGGAAGGCAAACAGTTACTCCTATATCTTATTTTCTGTCTGGCATGGAGTATGGTGGGTTGCTGTTATACCCGTAGTTTTGTGTGTATGCCCGACGAACCTCTAATCGTTTCGTATTTTCAGTTTCAAGGGTATAGTTTCTTGCTTTTGTTGCTTCCGGTCTCTTATCTGGAACTTTATGTGCGGACTGTGCGATTTAAGCGTTTGGGAGAAGGGAGTATTCCGGCTACTTCTGGTATCACGGAGGAGGTAAAACCGGAAGCGATGCGTTTGGCTGTCGGTAACGGAAAAAGTAAGCTCTCTTTCTTTGCCGACGAGTTGTGCTATATCGAAGCTTCGGGCAACTATATCCGTGTGGTGCTTTGCCGACAAGGGAAGGTGAGCAGTTCGCTTGCACGATGCAGCATCTCGGAGGCTCAGCGGCAAACCGATAGCCTGAAGCATATCGTCCGGTGCCATCGTCGTTACATAGTCAATATACGGAATGCGGTGGGATTAAAGCAGCGGGAGCACGACCTGTTTCTCTCCTTTCCGCAGTGTAATATGCTGGTCCCGCTCTCGCGTGAGCGTGCCGCTGCGGTCAAGGTGTTGTTTGCAGAGGAGAAGCAGGGGGAGTGATTGGAAATTAGATATCAGGTAACAGGTAATAGGTATCAGGAAATAAGCTATAAATGGTCAATGTAAATTTTAATGGATATAGATGATTGAGGTCCCTATTATGCATAAAAAAAGATGGATAAGATGATCTAAGGCTTAGATGTAAAGAAGTTTTTTGTTTATTGCAAAATAATGTTATATTTGCGCCATATTAAGCATATTGTTGCTTTAGCTCAATGGATAAGATATAATGAAAAGTAAGTATACATATATTGACCTATTTGCTGGATGTGGAGGTTTGTCTCTCGGATTGCATAATGCTGGTTGGAGAGGTTTGTTTGCTATAGAAAAAAGTCCAGATGCTTTCCTGACACTTCAATATAATCTGATTAAAAAAATTCATCATTTTAACTGGCCGACATGGTTGCCTCAACAGGCCTTAGAAATTAATCATGTACTTGAACAATATAGTGATCTCCTGAAAAATTTAAGAGGTAAAGTAGATTTAGTAGCCGGAGGACCTCCTTGCCAAGGCTTTTCTATGGCCGGTCGCAGAAAAGAAGATGACCATCGTAATCAATTGGTAAATTCTTATATTCAGTTTATTCGTTTAGTGAAGCCTAAAATTTTATTTTTTGAAAATGTAAAAGGGTTTACCTTAGAGTTTAAAAAAAATAAGGATAAGGGGAAAGAATATGCCTCTTTTGTAGAGAAGGCTTTGGACGAAGCTGGATATTATGTTCAAGGGAAGCTGGTGAACTTTGGTGAATATGGAATTCCTCAAAAAAGGACACGTTTTATTTTAGTTGGTGTGAGAAAAGATCTAAAGCACTCTTCGCAGGATTTAGCCGACAGCTTCTTTCAACGAATTGAAAATAATAAGCATTCATTTCTTGAAGATAAAAATCTATCTGTAAATACAAATCTAAATGATGCGATTTCCGATTTGCTCAAAAAAAATGGTGTTACCACTTGCCCTGATGCTTCAAAGTTTTTTTCTGGCTTTTATGCAACGCCATCTAGTGAGTACCAAAAACTGATGCGCAAGGAAACTGATGAGGAAATTCCTGACAGCCATCGCTTTGCGGTTCACCGCCCTGATATAGAACAAAAATTTATGGATATTATCCAGACTTCTACTAAGAAAAATGTAGATATCGATAAGACTTTACGAGAACGATACAATATAAAGAAACACACTGTCATTCCTTTAGATAAGCAGTTGAAAGCACCTACCATCACTACTTTGCCTGACGATTATATTCATTATTCTGAACCTCGAATTCTAACGGTGCGAGAATATGCAAGAATCCAGTCTTTTCCCGATTGGTATAAGTTTAGAGGAAAATATACTACTGGGGGAAAACTACGCACCCAAGAGGTGCCTCGTTACTCGCAAATTGGGAATGCAATTCCACCTCTATTTGCAGAACAAGCAGGCGTCATATTAAATCAAATCATCAATGGATAAAGAATATATTTCTTTTGACATAAAAACAGGAATGAAGAATATCATCGGAAGGGATCTTATTACCGATGATTTTATTGCAATTTATGAACTTGTAAAAAATTCATACGATGCATATGCTGATTATGTCACTATAAAATTTAATGATGATGAGATAATTATTGCTGACAATGGTAAAGGGATGTCTGAACATGACTTGCGAGGAAAATGGTTTTCTGTTGCTTATTCTGCTAAAAAAGATGGGTCAGAAGATGAAGACATGAAGAGAACCCCTCATTTAAATAAGCTTAAGTCAAGAAGATTTTATGCAGGAGCAAAAGGTGTTGGCCGTTTCTCCTGTGATAGACTTGGAAATAATCTTGAATTAGTAACAACTCATGTTTCTTCAACTCAGACTTACAAAGTTGAAGTGGATTGGAGACAATTTGAATTGGATGCAAAACAAAGTTTTGGAGCGATAAAAATACCCTTGGATAGAATCAGTGAAATCCCTAATTACCACAATAACCAGCCTCATGGTACAATTCTAAAAATAACCCAATTAAATTCTTTATGGGGTGAAAAGAGACTTTACGATTTAAAGCAATCGCTCGAAAAAATCATTAATCCATTTTCTAGTCAAAATGACTTTACAATTGAGATTGTCGCCAAAGAATTTCTTGAAAGTGATAAGGAGAAAACTCCTTTCCAGCAAATTAATGGCAAAATTACAAATAGCATTTTGAGTGTACTTAATATTAAAACTACTCAAATAAATGTTATCATTAAAAATGAATTAATAACAACAAAACTCATTGATAGAGGGACCCTAATTTATCATATTGAAGAGAATAACCCATATTCACAATACATAGATGATTTAGATATTAGTTTGTATTATCTGAATAGGAGCGCCAAAATAAATTTTGGTAAGATTATGGATATTGAGCCTGTCAATTATGGGAATGTACTCTTATTTAAAAATGGATTTAGAGTTCAGCCGTATGGCCAATTTGGGGATGACAGTTGGAAAATAGATCAACGAAAGCAGCAAGGTTACAATAGACGTTTAGGTACTCGAGATTTATTTGGACGGGTTGATATTATAACCGAGAACTTTGAGGAATTCAAAGAAGTTTCAAGTAGAGATGGTGGTTTAGTTGAAACAGTTGGCAAAAAACTACTTTTTGAAATATTTTCAGATAAAGCTTTTGGCCGTTTAGAAAGATATGTGGTTGGAGTTTTATGGGGCGAAGGATTTAAAAGGAAAAATTATTTTGTAAATGAAGAAATTGCTCAACAAATACGAGATAATCTTGATAATGATAAAGACAAAGACTCATATGAAGATATTACTAATAATTTAGGGAGTAAAATAGACTTTGTTAATTTGATAAAGTCGCTTTCTGATGAGAAAGATGTAAAAATAATTGCTTATAATAAAGATTTAGTTGATTTAGTAAATGCTCAATTAGATATTGTCCAACCCAAATTTATATCAGAACTTGAACGAATTGCAGAAAAGACAAATGATTTAGATTTGCTTAATCAAGTAAAATTAACAGAAGAGAATTTCAATAAAATTGTACAAGAAAAAGAAGATGCGATAATAAAAGCACAAATAGAAGAAAAACAAAGGATTGAAGCAGAAAAAAAAGCCAGAGAAGAAGAACTGAAACGAATTGAAGCCGAAAAGAGGCAAAAAGAGGAGGAAGAAAAAAGACATCAAGCAGAACTGGCTACTGCCAACAAAGAAAAAGAAAGACTTCAAGCTGAGTTGGATAAACTCAACGCAGAAAAGAGAGCAAAAGAAGAAGAAGAAAAGAGGAGGATAGAAGCTACCGCAAGAGTGGCAGCAGAGGCTATTGTGCAGAAACAAAAAGAACAAATTACCAGATTTAAAGCTGGAGAAACAGTAGAATATAAGGATCTTAGAGACTCTAATCATATTATTGGTGTATATTCAGATGATATTTCAAAAAAGATTTTACTCTTAAAACGCAAACTGGATAAAGGTCAAAACATTGATAAGCAGACATTATTAGATTTTATTCAAGGTATAAGTCTTGCCAATGAAAAGATATCAACATTAACTCGATTTACAACAAAATCAGGATTCTTAAAAGCCATTTTAGACACAGAAGAAGATATTGTTGCATATATGCAAAATTATATCCGCAATATTTATCAAGTGCTTTATGATGTGGATATAAAAATCATTGGTGATGAGGTGAAATTCGTTCGTAAATTTAAGCCTATTGAATTGAGTGTTGCTCTAGATAATATTCTCAGTAACTCAAGAAAGAAAAATGCCAAGAGTGTTACTTTTGAATTTATGAATCTGGGAAGTACCTTACAAATAAAGATACGTGATATAGGAGATCAATTGTCTAATGAAATTAGTGATTGGAAAATGATTTTTGAAGAAGGCATAACTACAACAAAAGGTTCGGGTCTTGGATTAAGCCATGTGAAAAGAATTATTGAAGATGAACTAAAAGGAACTATAACATACAACCCTGATTATAAAATTGGATTTGAATTAATAATAAAACTTCCACAATGACAATTGAATATAACATTCTGTGGGTAGAAGATGATACCTCTTGGTATGATACGACAAAAGAGATCTTCTCTGATACATTAAATGATTTGGGCTTTAATCTAATTTCAAAAAGATGTGTAACCCTTGTTGATGTCAAGGCTGAAATAGCAAAAGATAACCTAAAAAAATTTGATTTATTGCTCATTGATTTTACGCTTGGAGGATCAGATACCGGGGAACAAATTATTCAGTTTATTAGAGATATAAAAGAAAATCCGATTCTTACAGATATCATTTTTTATTCTAGTGCTGTTGAAAATGTCAAAGACAGCATGCAAAAAAATAGTTTGGAAGGTGTTTATACAGCAGACAGAAAAGAAATAGAAGATAAATTCAAAAAAGTGGTAAATACTACTACAAAAAAAGTTCAGGATTTGAATAATATGAGAGGGCTAATTATGGCTGAAACAAGTGATATTGATAAGTCTATGTTTGAGATTGTTTCTACTACTCTGGATAAAAATTCATTTGAATTAAGAGACAAGTTAACAGAGACAATTATTTCAAATGTAGAGAAAAAGGTAAAAAGTAAAAGCAAAGTCTTTAATAAATATCAATCGCAAGGTAAAATCGAAAAAATCATAACAGATCCTTTGATGTTTGATGCATGCGAGAAACTAAAGGCAGTCCAATATATTTTTGAGAAAGTAGATCACGAAATTGCAAATAAACATAAATCTAATAGTTTTGCGGAAAGCTATGGTAAGATTATAAAAAAAAGGAATCTTTTGGGGCATGAAACCCCCAAAGAAATTGACGGCAAAAAACTTATTGGCTCAGGAGCAAATGAATTTGAATTTAATGATGACTTTTGTAACGAAATAAGAAAAGAAGTTCGAAAACATTCTTCTGATTTGGATTTTTTTTTAGATGATATAAAATAAAACTGTAGTGTCATAAATAGAAATTTGGCAATTTCTCTTTTGTGTAAATAGAAATTCGTATTTAAAATCCCCCGCAAGTTGTCTTGTGGGGGATTTTTGTTGTTCATCGTTCGGAGGGGCTTTATCCGGCAATGGTGGCACTTATCAGGGCGCTCCAGGGGCCGCGTTCGTTGCGGGTATTGACCCAGCGCAGGCGGTAGTAGGCTGTTTTGCCGGCATCCGATTCGTTGAAGGTTACCACATAAGGTGTTGCCGTGTCGGTAGTGAGGTAGGTGAGATCGGCAACGGATGCCGGAGCTTCGCCCACCTTCATCCAGATTTCACAGCCATGTACTCCGTCTGGTTTGGCGCGGCTGGTAGGCGTTGCTTCGTCCGAAAAATGGATGGTGTGTTGCTGTCGTGCCGAAAAATCGATTCGTCCTACGGGGCAGGAATCGGGCACCGGCGAAGAGGTACGGCTTTCGCTGCGTACGTTAAGACCCAGACGGGTACGGTCGGCATCACTTACTTTGCTGTTGCTGGTAAGATATTCTGCCACAAACGAGCGCAGGGCGGGTTCGAAGTCATAACGGGCATCATCTTTTGCCTGAACGTCGGCGCTGGTACGGTTCTGTTTGTTACAGGCTACCGTAAAAACCGAAATCCATTTTGCCTGAAGCGGTTTCAACGGCGCGATGGATTCGGACACAATACCCCAGTTGGGGCCATTGGTTTCCGTTTCGCTGATCAGGTTGTTTTGCCAGATATTGAACTTCGTATCGCTACGGGGAACAAAATCATTTGTTTTCATCATACAAACATTTAGTTGGTTAAACAATACTATACTGATGATCTCGAATAGCCGTTTGCCGGTGTCCTCCTTTTTATCTCCGGGGCATCCCCCGAAGATTCCGGGGTAACTCCCCAAAGAACCGGGGCAAACCCCGAAGATTCCGGGGTAACTTCCCAAAGAACCGGGGCAATCCCCGAAGGTTCCGGGGCAAACCCCGAAGGTTCCGGGGCAATCCCCGAAGGTTCCGGGGCAATTCCCGAAGGTTCCGGGGCAATTCCCGAAGGTTCCGGGGCAAACCCCGAAAGAACCGGGGCAAACCCCCAAGGTGTCGGGGTAATCCCCGAAAGAATCGGGGTAACCCCCAAAAATTCCGGGGCAAACCCCGAAACAGGCGGGGATGATACATTCTGTCGGTCGAACCCTTTTCGTTTTGCCGCGATGCTATGCGACGGAGGTGAAACCGACTGCAAGGTAAAGGTGGGCAACGGCGAAAAACAAATATTTGTGACGAATGGTCGGATTTTGTGACGAATGGTAAAAACAGACGAAACCGAAAAGAAACGATAACTACCCCTTTTTAGTGGGCAGGAAAATCTCCGGAGATCTGTCCGATGGTTTTGCCTAATTTCTCTATCTTTGCAGTATGAACAACGGATTTATCATAGCGGGAACCAACAGCGGGAGCGGTAAAACCACCGTTACCATCGGTCTGATGCGGCTGCTCTGCCGGCAGGGACTGCGGGTGGCTCCCTTCAAAACCGGTCCCGACTATATCGATCCGGCTTTTCACAGCGTGGCGACGGCTACCGCTTCGCACAACTTAGACACCTACCTGCTGGGCGAAGAGACTGCCCGTTACCTTTTTGCCAAATATAGCCAAAGCTGCGATATTGCCGTGGTGGAAGGGGTGATGGGGATGTTCGACGGCATCGGCGAAGAGGGTGGCGGAAGCACGGCCGAACTGGCCCGGGTGCTCGGCTTACCGGTGATTCTGGTGGTGAGCTGCAAGGCGCTTTACCAGAGCGTGGCAGCCATTGTCAACGGTTTTGCCCGGTTCGACGAGCGGGTGCGGGTGACCGGTGTGATTCTGAACCACGTCTACAGCGACGAACAGTTTGCTTTTCTGCAACACTATATTGAGAAACAGTGCGGCGTGGCCTGTCTGGGTTATCTGCCTCCCGACGGCGGCATCGGACTCGAAAGCCGTCACCTGGGACTGATACAGGCGGGCGAGGTGGAGGCGCTGGTTGATAAAACCGACCGCATTGCCGACCTGATGGCAGAGCATATCGATATGCCCCGTCTGCTGGAGGTAACCCGTACCGACGGACGAGCATTTACCGCCAACAAGCCGGCAGGTTTCGATATTTCGTTGCAGAGGTTGAAGCTGGGCGTGGCCTACGATAAAGCCTTCAGCTTCTACTACCGTGCCAATCTCGATCTGTTGGAGGAGAACGGTGCCGAACTGCACTATTTCAGTCCGCTGGCCGATGCGGTATTGCCTGCCGGAATCAACGCGCTCTATCTGGGTGGCGGCTATCCCGAAGTATTTGCCCGCGAACTGAGCGAGAATCGTACGATGCTGCAAAGTATCCGGGCGGCTGCTGAAAGCGGGCTGCCGATCTACGGCGAGTGCGGCGGACTGATGTACCTGACCGAAGGAATCAGTCACGCGGAGGGAAAATTCTATCCGATGTGCGGGGTGTTCGGCTGTCGCACGGAGATGACCGCCCGTTTGCAGCACTTCGGCTATTGCCGGGTCGGGTGGGGCGATGCGCAGACACTGGCGCATGAGTTTCACCATTCGCAACTGATTCCAGCCTCCGAAACGCCCGACTATCGCTTCAGCTTCGAGATCGAGAAACCGGAAAATCACCGCCGCTGGCAGGGCGGACTCTCCTACAAGAAGGTGCTGGCAGGTTATCCGCATATTCACTTCTATTCCGACGCGGCGTTCTTCAGAAAGCTGGCTGCGTGGTGGAAGAGATAGTGCGCAGTATTCAGTACACAGTACGCAGTAGAGGGAGTGTTAAAATGAGCGAAGAGAACGGGGTGAAAAATCGGAATCAGGTTAATTCTACGCCTTTTTATTGATCCCTTTGTTGTGGAGAATATAAATAATTTACACCGATGAATTTACGATTACAACTGGATACGACAGGTATTGACTGGAATGTGGTAGTTTATATTCTGCAAAATGCTGGTATGGCATATCGTACTCCCGACATGCATGCGCGGGCATTTAATCGTAGCCACACCGTGGTATTTGTGTTTGATGATGAAAACCTCGTGGGTTTGGGAAGAGCTCTATCGGATGGTGAGTATCAGGCGGCGATCTATGATGTTGCGGTACTTCCCGCTTATCAGGGAAAAGGTATCGGTAAAAGAATTATACAAACCATTATAACCCAGATTCCTCACTGCAATTTTATTTTGTATGCCTCTCCCGGCAAGGAAAAATTCTATGAGAAAGAAAATTTCAAACGAATGAAGACGGGCATGGCGCTGTTTGTAAATGGCGAAGCCATGAAAACAAAAGGATTTACCGAATAGAACCTATAACGGCATTGCGGGGTTAACTACGCTTGCGCTATTCCTTGTGATACCTTTGCTAAAAATTATTCCACGGTAGTTCCGGAATCCTAGATTTTTGAAATTGTACCATCTCCACATCCCCACATTTTCACATTTCCAAATCCTCACATCCTCAAATCCTCACATCCTCAAATCTCCACATCCCCACATTTTCACATTTCCAAATCCTCAAATCTCCAAATCCTCAAATCCCCACATCCCCAAATCCCCAAATCCCCAAATCCTCAAATCTCCACATCCGCCACAAACGCCTCCAGTTCGGGGAAGAAGCCGGCAAAACGATCTTCCAGTTCGGTGTGATTTTGCCGAAGAAAAGTGATGGTCTCTTCGGGGCGCAGAGCCGGTACCTTGTAGTTCGACATAATGGTAAAAGCCTCCTGTAGTCCGTCGTACGAGGCGTAACGCATCAAGCGGTTGGTAGAGATGAAATGCCAGAGAAAACCTTTCACCCGCGACGGCAGGAGAGGGTAGTAGCGCAGTGTGGCGTAATAAAAATTGGCCGAGACGCAGCGCAACGATTGTCCTTTGGCGTAGCGGCGAAAGTCGGATGCCAGCAGGTGATCGAAGAATACGTCGGTTATGATGCCCGAGTAGCGTCCGAATTCGGGTCGTAGCATGGCTATCGATTCCAACACCAGCGGATGGCTGTCGGTAAAGCTGTCGATTTGCCGGTGGAGCAAAATTCCCGCGCGTATCTTTGCCGGATACTCCTCATAACGGTTTCCCTTCACAAAATCCCCGATAAAGTTGCCCACCTGACGCTGGCGGTCGTTGCCCGAAAGATAGATATGCGCGAGATAGTTCATTTCGAATGAGTGGTAAGGAGTAAGGGATAAGTGGTAAGTAATCCGAAATCTCCGATAAACCGGCACAAAGGTACGGAAAATAGAGGAAGGTATGTGCAGTTTGGCAAAGCCTTGATTACCGGTGATTCGCAGTGCAATGTTGTTGTGGTGAAATCGTCTGTTTTGGTGTAATCGCAGAAGCTACCGGCCAGAAAGCAGTACCACATTGATCCAGGGAATAAGAAACAATGTCAGTCCTGCCATAAAAAAGAGAATCTGCCATTTGGATAGAGTCGTTTTACATCCGACATAGAGGGGCTGCAACAGAAATATTCGAATAATCCAAAAGAGGACGATCAGCGTTAAAATGCATTTGCCTAACTGCGTGCTGAGCAGTTCGTGCGAAAAGAAAAAAGCGATAGCTGCAAAAATCAGCCACAAGATAAACTGACAATAGTTCATCAATTTCAATGTATTCGAAATGGAGGTAGCGTCTTCTTTTTCCAAGCGGATAAGTTTCTCCTGCCAATGATAGATGTGCGGAAAAACAAGATGAAAAATTGCGCAGATAAAAAGAAAAATGCCTCCTGCTTTGATAAATAATTCCATTTCAACCCTGTTTTTATGGATAATACAATAGAACCGGTACAAAGGTACGGAAAATAAATAGGTATGCAGAATGTTGAAAAACCGACTAATTATTAAAACCTAAAACGCTATTTCATCTCCCTATAAACGTGTCACGCCTATGGCATTTTAAGTTCCATCTGGACGATAGGTTTATAAAAAAATGGATGACAAGTCGTAAAAGAGTACTATAGGTACGGCACTTCATACAGTTTTTACCTCATTTTGGACACATTGCAAAAGGTCAAGAGAATTTCAATAAGAAGTCCGGGTTCTCCATTTTTTTATAGCCGAATGGATAGGGTTGTTGAATAAACTTCTTTTGTCAAAATGAAAGTATTCTTTTCTATTATCTTGTTTCGTGATTTGCAAAGCGACTTTTTTCTTTATTTCCGTTCATAATTGTACCTTTGCACCTTCATTTCTGACAGGTTATTATGAGGGAAAAAGAAAAATTGAGTTTGTTCAGTCTTACCATGATTGTGGTGAGTCTTGTGATCGGCATGGGAATTTTCAAAACGCCATCGACCATCGCCGCCAAATCGGGTACCGAACCCATCTTTTTTGCCGTCTGGATTATCGGAGGTTTTGTATCGCTTTGCGGCGCACTCACGTATGCCGAAATCGGACAACGCCTGCCTGTCATCGGCGGATATTATAAAATTTTCGCGCACTGTTACCATCCTTCCGTCGGTTTTACGGTTAATATCCTTATTCTTATCAGCAATGCTGCTTCACTGGCGGTGATCGCTCTTATCGGAGCCGACTATGTGAGCGATCTGCTCTACGGCCAGCCATCTGGTACTCTGTTCAATATTGTGGTGGCATCGGTTACCGTAGGACTCTTTTACGGGGTTAATCTGCTGGGACTACGTACCAGTAGTCGCACGCAGAACTTCCTGATGATTGTGAAGATTGCTTTGATATTGTTGCTTATCTCCACTTTTTTTACGGGGTTGCATGTTGCTCCTCATGGTTATAACGACGGCATTGTGTATCGAACCACCGAACACAGCACTTCTTTCCTGTTGATCGTAAGTCTGGTGGCTGTCTTTTTTACCTATGGAGGCTATCAGCAAACCATCAATTTCGGAGGCGAAATAAAATCGACGGCGGCTATGCAAAGGGGTATCCTGACAGGCATTGTTCTGGTGATTTTTCTCTATCTGGCCATCAACTATACCTACGTGCAGGTGATCGGTTTCGAGAAGATGAAAAATGCCAATGCCATCGGGGCTTTGTTGTGCGAGGCGTGGTTCGGTACGGCGGGTGCCAAGGTGTTCGATCTGGCGATGGTGCTTAGTGTGTTGGCCTATGTCAATGTGATACTGCTGAGTAACCCGCGCGCCATGTTTGCCATGAGCGAGGATGGTATGTTGCCCAAAATATTTCGCTATCGTCATCCCGAAACAGGAGCGTTAGTGCCTGGGCTGACCGTCTATGCCATTGTTACCGTGCTGATTACTTTTTTTGGTAAAGGAGTCGACGATGTGTTGAGTTTTAGTATGTTCCTCGACTGTATCGGAATGGCTACCTCCACCTTCACCCTTTTTATCCTGCGCAAACGCCACGAAGGCGACGATGCCGTTACCGGATCACTTACAAAAATATTGCCGGCCATTACCGCCTTGTTTATCTGCGCCTACGGTTTTGTGGCTACCGCCGTTATTATCGATAAACCCATTGCAGCTCTGACCGGGGTTTGTCTGTTGGTGCTGTTTCTGCTGCTATATTTCATTTTTCACCACCGTAAAGATCGATAGAGGAGTCGATAGTGTTTGTGCATCCTTTTTGATATGTTGTGCTGTCTGCAAATAAGAGACTACTGCTCTGTTTTCTTAAATCAGTTGTGGGTCAAGAAGCAGGTTAATGGTCGGTTCTCTTGTTATACTCCTTGGTGTATGGAACTGTAGCGTTTGTAGAAAATATAGAGTAGCAGACATCCGGCAAGTGCAAAGGGAACGCCCACCAATGCAGGATAGCGATAACCGAGTCCGGCATGCAGGGTAAGTCCGCCGCAATAGGCACCGATAGCATTACCCAGGTTGAAGGCAATCTGTACACAGGCAGCACCCAGCATTTCGCCTCCTTTCGAATAGCGGATAATCAGTATCTGTTGTGGGCTCGATAAGGCAAACAATCCGGTGGTACACAGGGTCATCAACAAAACAGACAGCCACGATATGGGTGACAGAAAGAAGATAAGCAGTAGAATAATGCTGATGCAGGCTTGGGTCAGCGACGCTATTCGAGCCGGGTTGTAGCGGTCGGACAACGCACCGCCGGTAAGGTTGCCCAGTACCATACCCAATCCGGCCAGCACCATTAGAAAGGTGATAACATGCGGATCGAACCCCGATACATTTCTCAGCAGCGGATTGATGTAGCTGTACCATGCAAATACGCCTCCGTTTCCCAGCAGGGTGGCGCCTATCAACAACCAGGGAGCGGACGATTTCAGAAAGCGGAATTGTCCACGGAAGCCGGTGTCGGGTAGGGCGGCCACATGGGGCACCCATCGTCCGATAAACAACAGGGTGACAATACTCCAGCATCCGATCAGCAAAAAGGTGAGACGCCACGATAAAACCACACTCAATGAGGTGCAGAGCGGTACGCCGAGGAGGTTGGCAAGGGTCATGCCCGATACCATCAGGGCAATGGCCTGAGAGCCCTTTCCTTTGTCAGCCAGTTTGTCGGCCACAATGGAACCAACTCCGAAGTAGGCTCCGTGAGGAATGCCGGAGATAAACCGGGCCGACAGTAGGGTGAAATAACCGGGAGCTGCTGCTGCAGCCAGATTTCCAATCAGAATGAGGGTGACCAGTACCAGCAGAATATATTTCAGTTTGAATTTACGGGCAAGAATCAGCATGGGAGCTCCGGCGCACACTCCCAATGCGTAGGCCGAAATAAAGTGTCCTGCCGTGTCGATGCCGATATGCAGGTCGCGTGCCACGTCGGGCAAAATACCCATCATGGCAAATTCGGACATTCCCAGGCATAAGGTGCCACATGCCAGCGCCATAAAACTTTTTCTCATACTACACGTTTTTTACCGATACTTCTCTTCCGGTTTTTAGTCCTAGATTCCGACCCTTTATCTTCTGTTGTTTCGGGTGACTTGGCTGATAAACAATCCGGCAATGACCACTATCATTCCGGCAATTTGCTGTGCGGGCAACACTTCGTGGAGGATAATGGCCGAAAAAACAGCCGTCAGTACCGGAAGCAGATTGCAGAATACGTTACTGCGGGCTACTCCGATGCGTCGTACCGCTTCGGCAAAAAGCACAAAGGCGATAAACGAGGCAAACACAGCCAGCAAAAACATACAAACAATGGAGTCGGTGCGCCATACGATTTCGTGCAGATGAGGTGCTTCGATTCCTAGAAACAGTGGTAGAAAATAAACAAAGCCGATGATATTCTGGTAGGTTACCAGTGTGATGCCGTTGTAATGAGCTGCGAGTTTTTTCAATACCGTGGCATACAAAATGGCCGATGTTACAGCCAAGGTGATTAGCAAAACGCCCGCTGTATCAGTAGCAGTGGCTCGATTGCTACTCACTGTTACGATGGACACGATTCCGGCAAACGACACCACAATGCCGGCTATATTGGCTCGGCTCACCTTCTCTTTCAACAGGAAGTAAGCCGAAAACGGAGCAAACAGCGGGATGGTGGCAATCATTACAGAGGCAATGGTGGGGCTGATTCGTTTCAATCCGTAGGTCTCGCCGATAAAATAGATAAACGGTTCGAAAAAGGCCAGCAATAGAAACCATTTGAGGTCTTCCCTGCGAGGCAGTTGCAGTTGCCTGGTGAGTTTGCCAAACAGCACAATTACTATTGTGGCTACTAGCAAACGCGATTCGAGCAGGAAAATGACGGAGAATGAACGTAGGGCGATATTGGTCCAAACGTAGGAAAAAGACCAGAATACCATCGATAGGACAATGGCCGTATATATTGTCAGCTTACTCCATTGGCGGGGCATGACCGCTTTATTCGACATGCGTGAGTTGTTCAATCCATTGATTAATGTCGCTCCAACGTTCGTGCTGGATTTTCGGTCCGATCTCTTCCACTACCCGGGCAGCAAGGTAGGAACCGATACGTCCGCTCATCTCAAGGGGCAGATCGTTGGCAAAACCATAGAGGAATCCAGCAGCGTAGATGTCGCCTGCGCCGGTGGTATCCACACAGTTGGCTTCGAATCCCTGTACGCGAATCACGTCGTCGCCGTGTTTGATAAGCGAACCATCTTTGCCGATTTTCACCACAGCTACCGAACACATGTTACCCAGTTCATGCAGCGCCTCCTGGAGCTCCTTGCCGGTGAGCGCTTTGGCTTCTTCTTCGTTGGCAAACACAATATCGACCTTGTCGGGGATTATCTCTTTCAGGAAGTCGATGTTGGCTTCCACCACGTTGAAACTGGCCAGATCGAGTGATACGGTAAGACCAGCAGCTTTGGCTGTATTGATAGCAGTACGTATCAAATCGTAGTTTTGTACCAGGTAACCTTCGATATGGAAAATGCGGTAACCTTCGAACAGAGCAGGTGTGATATCGCGGGCTTCCAACTCAGCACTGGCACCGAGAAAAGTGCCCATGGTGCGTTCACCGTCTTTGGAAATCATCACCATACAGCGACCCGACTCGTTCTCGGAGGTAAATAGCAGCGGGTTGATGCCGTTGGTACGTGCATCGGCCTGGTAGAATTCTCCTATCTGGTCGGGTCCTATTTTGCCTACGAATCCGGCAGGCAAACCAAGACGAGCTACAGCATTCAGCGTGTTGGATGCCGATCCGCCGGCTACCATATTTTTGCTGTACTCTTTCGTACGACCGCTGATACGGTTCATCATGTCGCGGTCGATCAGCTGCATGCTGCCTTTCGGTAGTTTTAGTTGGTGAAGCAATTCGTCCGATTCAAGTACGGTAAGTATATCCACAAGGGCGTTTCCCATGCCCAATATTTTGTTACTCATTATGTTATATTTAATGGTTGCTTGCGTCAAAAACGGCACAAAGGTAACAAAATTCGGTGGAATTGTGGAACTGGAGGTAAAGATAAAAAGGCTGGTAATAGGTATAAGGTATCCGATTCAACGATTGCAGATATAATTTACTGCATGTCGGATTCGGATTATCATTGGCTATTTACTGTTAACCTTGATTCGTAATTCGTTTTTGTACCAGATCATAGATATCCTGCAAGCCGAGAATCATGCGTTTGAGTTCGTCATCGGTAGGCGTTTTATAACCGAAACCGTCGATAGAACAGATGGATTCGAAGCGGTTGATCAGGCGGCAGGTGTCCTGCATGGCGGGGGTAAGTCCGGGTTCCACTTCCTGCGCCTGCTTGTAGAGTGCTACCGGCATATGATGGTCGGCCATTTCGTCGTAATGTGACAGCAGAGAAACGAAAAGCTTTTCGCAACACATCACGGTGATGCTGTAGAGCAGATCGTTGTTAAAGCGGCTTTTGCGCTCCAGTGTTTTCGAGAGCGTGACGAGGTATTTCTCTCCTTCCTGAAAAAGGGCGATTGTATTGTCTTTGAGTTTGAACATAGACGTGAGTATTTTTAATTACAAATCGATGAATAACGACTTTGTGGATTACACTAAGTTTTACGGATAAAAACAGTTGAACCTATTAGCAATGCTTAAAGTATAGCATAAATCATGCCATTGTAATCATTTATTTGAAAATCAGTATTTTGATGGATAAATGTAGAATGGAATATGCTACGGTTCCGACAAAAATGTAGGCAGGCTACATCTCCGCAAACAAAGATGTAGCCTGTCCGACACTAGTTTTATCCGATGATATCCTTTAGGATGGGATTGTCGGGGTCGTTCTTGTAGCGTTCGATAAATTCGGAAGGTTTCATACCAAAGAAATCGTGAAAACTGTTGGTAAAGTAAGAATGGCTCGAGAAACCTACCTTGTAGGCCACTTCCGAAATATTTACCTCGTTGTTGAGTAGCAGAAAGGCCGCCTGTTTTAACCGGATGGAACGGATCATTTCGCTGGGCGAAGTATTAATCAGTTCTTTCAGCTTTCGGTTCAGATGGACGCGACTCAATCCTACCTCTGCGCTCAGTTTCTCCACGCTGAAGTCGGAATCTTCGATGTTCATTTTAATTACCTCGATGGTTTTTCCTAACAGTCGTTTGTCTGCCGAATTTATTTTCAGGTGTTCGTAGTCGTAGTCGATAGGTTGACTGTATTTCTTTTTAATGGTTTGCCGTGTTCCGATCACCTGGGCGATATTCCGTTTCAAAATGTCGAGATTAAACGGCTTGGTGAGGTAAATGTCGGCTCCACTGTCGAGTCCCTCGATAATATTCTCATCTTTTGTCATAGACGAGAGTAAAATGATGGGGATGTGATTGGTGTTACTGTTGCTTTTTATCTTACGGCACAACTCGTTACCATCCATCTCCGGCATCACGATGTCGCTGATTACCACGTCGGGCAAAATGCTGGTGATGGCATTCCATGCAGCTTTACTGCTGTCGAAACTTTCCACATTGTACTGCTCGGCAAGTTCCAGTCGCAGGTAAGTCAGAATATCTTTGTCATCATCCACAATCACCACCGTAGGCTTACTCTTGATCTTTTTTTGGACATCTTTTTCCGGGTTTTCCAGAATGGTCAGGTTCTCTTCGTTGTACGACATCTTTCCCGGTTGCTGATATAAATCGTCCTGACGGTTTTCGAGTTCTTCTGGTGTCAGATGGTCGGAAAAGATTGGAATTCGGATAGTGAACGAGCATCCTACCTCTTCGTTTTGTGCCTCTATAGTGCCATGATGCAGATCAACCAGTTGTTTTGTCAAGTGTAACCCGATGCCCGAGCCCAATGTCTCGTTCTGGCTGTTTGCCTGAAAGAAACGGTCGTAAATTTTATTGATGGCTTCTTGCTTGATGCCGGATCCCGAATCCTGAATTTTAATTTCGAAATAATTTTTCAATGCTCCGGAGGTGTTTGTGTCTTCTCCGGTATTCAGATACACGGTAATTTTTCCACCTTCGGGTGTAAACTTGAACGCGTTGGAAAGTACATTGAAAATGATTTTATCGAAGTTGCTCTGATCAATCCAGGCCTTGAGATATTCGATGTTGTTGATTAACCGGAAATCGATCTTTTTGTTTTTTGCCAGATAATCAAAAGACATCATAATATCTTTCAGAAAAAAGATAATATCAGTCTCCTGAAAGTGCATCCGCATTTGGTTATTGTCTATCTTTCGCATATCCATCAACTGATTTATAAGTCGTAGAATACGGGCACTGTTACGATACATCAGGTTGTAAAGCTCTTTTTTCTGACTGTCTTTTTCATTCATTCTCAGTTTTTCGAGCGGAGCCATAATCAGGGTGATCGGTGTCCTGATTTCGTGCGATATATTGGTGAAGAAGCGGAGTTTGGCCTCTTTGATTTGTTCTGTATGTTCGCGTTCCAATTCCAGATGCTGATCTCTGATCTTTTTTTGTAGCCTTTTGTACATTCGGTATCCAATGGCAGCCAGTATGAGTAGGTAAAAAATATAGGCCCAAACAGATTGCCACCAGGGAGGCAGGATCACGATTCTCAGTTCCGTTTCGCTGTACGATCCGTGTTGATCGGCACTGTAGGCCTGCACTTTGAATGTATAAGTGCCATGGGGTAGGTTGGTATATGTAACTAAACGGTTGTCGGCACTGGTTTCTTTCCAATCTTTGTCGAAACCTTCCATCTTATATTTGTAGGTGATACTTTGCGGATGAGTAAACTCCAGTGCGATGAATTCAATGGAGAACACATTGTCGCTTTGGCGTATTTTTACCTCCTTTGCATAGGGAATGGCTTTGTCGAAATGAGCCATTTTGCTTGTCTCCAGTCCGATATTGACAGGTTTATTGAACACGTAAAAGTTGGAGATGTATATATCGGGTACTTTTCGTGAAAGGCATACCTCTTTCGGATAAAAAGCAGTAATGCCGTTTATGCCGCCAAAGTAGAGCTTTCCGTCATTCGCCTTAAACCAAGAACCATGCCAGAATTCATTACTTTGTAATCCGTCGTAGGAGTAATATTTTATGAAGGTTTTATTGGTCAGAGAGAATTTTACGAGTCCGTGATTGGTCGAAATCCAGAGATTTTTACTGTTATCTTCCGCAATAGCCTTGATGAAGTTGTTGGGTAATCCGTTATCCATGGTATACCATTGTATGTATCCGCTTGTCCGATTGAAGGAGATCAAACCGCTATTCGATCCTATCCACAGCAATCCGTTCGAATCTTCACAAAGAGAGTATATCTTGATGTTGTATGGCAGATTATCTAAATTATTGTAATAGCGTATTTTGCCTGTTTTGTCTATGGAGTTCAGTCCTTTTAATGTTCCGACCCATAGAGTTCCCTTCTTATCCACAATTATTGTGTTGATCCAGTTATTGCTTAATCGGGTTGATGCACTGGTCCCTGGATTGTTTTTAGTAAGGCTGATTTTTCCGGATATTCCGTCAATTCGGGCAATACCTCCATCATAGGTTCCTATCCATATATTGCCATCGGCATCCCCTTTGATTGTCATAATTTTATTGCTACCTATCTGTGCCTGTTTGGGGTATTGCCGAATAGTTGTTCCATTACAGATGAAAAGTCCGCTAGTCATCGAGCCTATCCAAATCGTACCTTTTTTATCCTGATAGAGGGAGGTGATGGTGTTGGGGCATGAAGAATTTTCTTTGCGAAAGTTTGTCACCTTATTTTGTCCTTTTTGTTTGTAAAACAACCCGCCACCGTCGGAACCCACCCACATACCACCGGCTTGATCAATCAAAATAGAGAGGATGCAATTACTGTTTTCTGAGGTCCCTTGAGCATTGAATCCATAGTATTCGAATTTATTCACATAGTTGGGAATAAAATAGATCCCTTTTTGATAAAGGCCAGCCCATAAGTTGCCCTGGTTGTCTTCCATCAGCGTACTGACATGCCATGTTTCGCTCGAACGATCGTAGCTTTCACGTGGAAGCGGCATAAACTGCTCGGTTCGGGCATCGAAAAGTAATAAGCCTCGGTCGTTAGAACCGATCCATATTCTGCCTTTGGAGTCGCATAACATCGATTTGATAGCGATATTGCGAGCTCCTGGAGCTTTAGCGTTTCTGAGAGTGCCACTTGCTTTATCGTAAATAAACAGTCCCTGATTAATGCTTCCGATCAATACTTTTCCGGTAGCTTTATCTTCTACCAGAGAGGTTATATATTTGCCTTTAAACCATTGTTGTATCGATATGCATTTCCCATTTTTTAAGCGATATAGACTGCATCCTTCGGTCTCTGTCCCGATCCAAAGGTTATGTTGAGAGTCTAAAAGGGCTGCACGGATAAATGCATTTGGGTTATTTATCGTGTCATTGTCCATGCTTATTTTGAGGGTACGTTTATTAATAAGAAAAAAGGAATGACCTGACGTACAAACCACGATGTTATCTTTGTCGTAGTTTAGTATGGCAGTAATGTGAGGTCGTAGTATCGTGTGTTTGGAATCGTAGAGGATGTGATCGATAAAACGGTTGGTGGTTCGATCGTATCGTTGCAACCCGCTCACCGTTCCGATCCAGAAATTGTTGCAATCGTCTTCAAAAATCGTTTGTACGTAATTACTGCGGATGGATCGAGTATCATTCGGGTTGTGCAGAAGGGTTGAAAACCGCATACCGTCGAAATAACTGAGTCCATCTTCCGTTGCAATCCATATAAAACCTTTTTTATCCTGATAAATCTGAGTTATCTGGCTGTTAGAAAGTCCCGAATTGGATGATGTATATAAACGGGACAGTTGAGCCCACATGGAGTTTGCAGGTATAAAAAACAACACACCGATAAACATCAGTGTCGAGAGGGCTAATCGGTTTTTCATTACTGAGGTGGTTAACAAAAATGTATGTAAAAATACGCAAATTTTGTCGAATCCAAAACTCGAAAAAAAACTCATAGAATTTGCTATGAGTTAATAAACTGGATCAATTATGACTAAGCATGTGTAGTTTTATCTTCTTCAGATCATCAAGTTTATTTGCCGGCGGTTCAATGTCTACGGGAAAAGGTTGTTTTGAAAATTCCTGAAAATAGAGTAAACAAGCATCTTTCCACCAAACAGCATCGTGTTCCTGAATAGCAAGCTTGGCTTTAATGGCTTTAAAACGTTCGGAATCGACATACGACTGTAAACTATTCCAGATAGTTTCAAAACTTTTCACCTGCTTTACCCCTTTGTCGTAATACATACACAATTCGTTCCACAATGTTTTTCCATCTTTCATTTTATAATTCCATGGCACATGATGAAACCATAAAATATATTGTTCGGGGCAGGTTGCGATGTTATTAAATTCCTCACGCAAAGGAGAATAATATTGTTCTACGGCTTTTGAACCGGTCATGGAACGATCGAAGCCCAATCCGGTTGTGTCTGCTTTGTGATAATATTTAGGCATCCAATCGGCACGTGCATTGGGAATATCGCACCAGGGTTCGGGTCCGTAATGGTGTTCCCACGCAAAAAGATGATGTAAACCGAGCGGCATCATATAATTTACAACGGCTTCGCGCGATTCCAGCATCATTTTTTTTGCCGGCTCTACAAAGGAGCTTTCATCGGAGAATGTCATTCGTAACCATTCGGTGGCAATTTGCTCCGAACTGAGACGATGATTCCATGCCAGTCGCCCGAAAGCATACCAGTTGGCCTGTGCAAAATCCTGCCCACACCAATTGGTATCTTCACCGATATTGGCAACCCCGGCAATGGCTGAAATCTTTCGATTGAAGAGCGAACCATCAGTTATACGTTCTACCGTAGAACCTTTTCCTTCGCAATAGGTATCACTATCGAGACACTCTTTCCACATCGGAGCCAGATAAACCATATGATTGCCTTGTCCCAGATACTCTTGTGTAATCTGAAATTCAGGCATCACCGCTGTTTTTTTCAATCCGCCGAATAACGGACTAAACGGTTCGCGCGGTTGGAAATCGATAGGGCCGTTTTTGATCTGTACAATTACATTGTCCCGAAACTGACCGTCGAACGGCATAAACTCGTTATAAGCCTGCTTCGCCCGATCTTCATCACTTGCACTATAGACAAACGATCGCCACATAACGATTCCGCCGTGTGGTTTTAGTGCATCAGCCAGCATATTGGCTCCATCGGCATGAGTTCGTCCGAAATCCTGAGGACCAGGGAGGCCTTCCGAATTGGCTTTAACCAAAAATCCTCCGAAATCGGGAATCAAACGATAAATTTCATCGACTTTGTTTTTCCACCATTGACGTACCGAAGGATCGAGCGGATCGGAAGTAGGCAAGCCACCCAATGCGGCCGGAGAGGAAAAATTGATTGAGAGGTATACCTTGATATTAAATGGTCTGAAAATGCCAGCCAGTATTTTAACTTTCTCCAGATACTCCTTGGCAAGTATATTCGGAGAGGCATTTACATTATTCAATACCGTTGCGTTGATACCAACCGAAGCATTGGCACGTGCATACTCGACATAACGGGGTGAAATAGTTTTTGGCAGCTCCTCCCACTTCCAAATGGAATGACCGGCATAACCACGTTCGATGGATCCGTCGAGGTTGTCCCAATGGTTCAAGATACGAATGGAATAGGAAGGTTTCTCTTTAATATCAAGTTGATCCGATAATTCATCCGTCTGGATAAGCCGGAGTAAATGGTATACACCATATAACAATCCGGCCTTTCCAGTAGATGCAATGACAGTGCGGCGTATGTTGCCGGAGGTGACGGTTTTGATAACATAACCCTCGTTTCCCAATGGCGCCACCTCATTGTCAAGTTTGAGCGATTGAATAACCCGCGAGTGCAAAGTACCTATTACCAGTAGCTCCTTTCCCCTGTTTTTAGAATCAAGTTCATTCCCGTATAACTGTTTCCAGGCTTTTTGAAGTTCCTGCACTGCAAAGAGTGTCTTATCGGCTTCAATACCGGAAAATCGAGACGAAGCAACTCTATGCTGTCCGAATCGCAACCAAAGCCGGCTACCGTCTTCGGCCCGGGACATAAGTATTGAAATTGAAATAAAAAGGATAAAGAATATACTACGAGTCATTTACAAAGTGCTAAAGCTGAATAAATCGGATTTTCTAGTTAAGATTGAATGCCATCAATAGTTTTGATGGTTCCGTCTGCGTTGTATTCCAGTTCAACAACTTTCAGGCTACGCAACCATGTTCTTCCACCCGAAGGCACACTATCGTGATGAAACAGATACCATTTACCTTTGAACTCGGCAATGGCATGGTGTGTTGTCCAGCCTACAACCGGGGTCAGAATAACACCCTGATATGTAAACGGTCCGTAAGGATTATCACCGATAGCATAACACAACAAATGCGTATCGCCGGTAGAATATGAGAAATAATATTTACCATTGTATTTATGCATCCAGGAGGCTTCAAAAAAGCGGCTCTCTGTTTGCCCGGCCTTCATGGGTGTACCATCCTGATTCAGAATCGTTACAGGTTTAGGTTCTTCAGCAAAACCAAGCATGTCGTCCGACAGACGAACTACTCTCGATGGCAAAGCCAACTCTTCTCCTTCAGGCAAATGAGCACTTTCGAGAGCCTTGTTATCTTTGTAACGTTGCAACTGACCACCCCATAAGCCACCGAAATACATATAATATGATCCATCGTCATCTTTGAACACCGCCGGATCGATACTGTAACTGCCACGAATAGGATCGGGTTGAGGAACAAACGGACCGGCAGGGCTTTCGGAAATAGCCACGCCAAGACGGAAAATATCGGTTTGGTCTTTCAACGGATAGTACATATAATATTTACCATCTTTGAATGCCACGTCGCAATCCCATAACTGACGTCCTGCCCATGAAATATCGCTTACTTTAAGCACAACGCCATGATCGGTTAACGGTTCGTTTTCAATATCAGAGGTTGAAAAAACATGATAATCGTTCATATCGAAGTGATCACCGTTATCGTTTTCCGGAATGCCGGATTCGCGATCATGAGAAGGATAGATATACAATTTGCCGTCGAAGACGTGAACGGCCGGATCGGCCATAAAATCATTTTCTACTAAATATTTTGCTTTCTTCATCAGTAAATAATTTGTTTTTAACTGTCTGATGTAACTTCATGTTGCTTCACAACCCATAACGGTTGTAATGCAACAGATTCGTCTTATTTTTTCACTTTAGTTTTTTTGCCATTTTAATCATTTCATCCACTACACTCTTACGCTGATTGTTACGATCGAAGAGCAACGGATAATCTTTTCTGCCGCGAATCGGGAAGCCGTTCAGCCATGTTCCGGCATCATTTAAACCCCATACGGTAACACGATCAACTACATCGCTGTATTTGAGAAACAGGCCGAACATATCCAATACGCGTTTGTTCCATTTTTGCTGAACATCAGCGGGAACTCCGTCGCGGTAGGGATCCATCTCTTTTGAATATTTGAAACTTGCCGAAACATTCGCACCATCATACGGACTGGGAAGAATAGAGACATCCCACTCGGTAATCAAAATGTGAACTCCGGCAGCTTTCAGTTTTTTAAAGCTTGTTTCTGTAGCTGCAAGAGTCGGATTGACCATGTGCATATGCGATTGCGAACCCACTGCATCGATGCGACAACCGGCAGCTTTCAACTCTTCTACCAACTGAACAATAGCATCGCACTTGGCAGGAGTTTCTACATTATAATCGTTATAATATAGTTCGGCATTGGGGTCGGCTTCATGAGCAAACTGAAATGCATATTTGATAAAATCTTTACCCAGAATCTGGTAAAATTTGCTCTTGCGGTAGGTACCGTCGTCTTCAAAAGCTTCGTTTACGACATCCCATCCTTTGATACGACCTTTATAACGTCCTACCATGGCATAAATATGTCGACGCATCCGTTCTTTCAACACGGCAGGTGAAACATCCTTGCCGCTATCGTTTACAAACATCCATCTGCCGATTTGCGAATGCCAGATAAGGCAGTGGCCGGTTACCGTTTGTTTGTTTTTTTCTCCAAAAGCAACAAATTTGTCGGCATCATCCCAAACGAATTTATCCTCCTGCGGATGAGTGGGCTGCGGTTTCATGCAATTTTCAGCGACAATGGCACTGAATTCATTAGTAATCAGATTACTTTCTACCGGATTTACGCCATTGACCTGTTCCATGTTTACGGCAACCCCAAACAGAAATTTACCTTTTGTAGTTTCTGCCAGGGTTTCCCGGGCCGAGACCTGCAACGAAGCCCCAAAAGCCATCGCTATAATAGCAAAAATAGGTTTGATTTTCATTGTTAATAGTTTTTTAGGTTATTGGATAGAATTGTTTGTACTACATACATAGCAATTCAAATTACTTCTGATTTGCCCGGCGGGCTTTCAGATCGGATTCGATATTTACCTCCATTTTCTTATCAATAAAATAGAAGAAGAGTAATCCACAACCTAAAAGGAACGGAATAGATGGGAAGACGCTTACAAGCATTCTGGCACCGGTAGCCACCGACTCCGGTTGAATAATTGCCTGTCCGTCAATACCACTTTCCTTAGGAATATACCCATACAAGTGCAAAATCCAGGTAACCAAAGCGCCGCCAATGGAGAGTCCGGCTTTAAGACCGACCATCATTGCCGAGAATATAATTGCAGTTGCTCTACGGTTTGTTTTCCATTCGGAAAAATCGGCCACATCGGCAATCATCGCCCAAAGAACCGGAACGGTGATTCCATAGAAGAATCCATGCAAAATTTGCGAACCGAACATTAAACCGACACTGGTGGGAGGAAAGAAGTAAAAGATCAGAATAAAGATGGTGGAAATAAACAACCCTGATCGATAAACATCACGTTTACCGTATTTGTCCGCCAGCTTTTTCGACAATCCGATACCAATCAACTGGAATACGATACCACCGCCATTAAAGAGTCCGAAACCGGTAGCAACAGGATCGGATCCCGAAATATTAATCCCCAAGTGACCCAAAAATGCAATAATTGGATCGATAAAATTAATGAGCGCGGTTTTATCTACGTAGTTATTAAAATAATAGACATAAGATCCGCCTTTCATGGCCAGGGTAACAAAAATCAAAATGGTCAACGAGAGCATGATTAACCACGGTTTGTTTTTCGAAAGGTCGGAGAGATCTTCTTTGAGTGTTGATTTTTGTTCTGCAGTAGGAATAATACGTTCTCTGGTGGTAAAGAAGGTTATAAGCAACATAACAGACCCTGCAATAGCCAACCAGCCCATTACGGCTTCAATTCCGACTGCCTTATCTCCATGACCGGCATATTCGATAATAGGTAACATAAATACCTGAACGAAGAACTGAGCAAACATTACCGCAATAAACCGGTAAGAAGAGATGCTGTTTCGTTCGCTCATATCGCCGGTCAACACACCGCTCAATGCCGAATAGGGCAAGTTGCTCGATGCATAAAGCAGCAATAAAAACGTATATGTAACGGCAGCGTAAATCAGTTTTCCTTTGTAAGAAAAATGAGGAGTTGTAAAGGCAAGAAAAGCTACTACTCCCAAAGGTATAGCTGTGTACAAAATCCAGGGTCTGAATTTTCCCCATTTGGAGTTCGTTCTGTCAGCTAAAGCACCGATGATCGGATTAAATACAAATGCTGCAACTAATCCAACAGCAAGCATAATGATTGAAGCATCCGTGTTTTTCAGCCCGTAAATGTCCGTATAGAAATATGCCAAATAGGTAATGAGTGTTTGGAAGACCAGATTGGCCGCCAAATCTCCGAGACTGTATCCCACTTTTTCGAGAACAGATACTTTTTGAGAGGTAGAATTCATGGGTTTTTGAATTTGAGTGTGATTAATAAAAATTTGTTGTTTGTAGAAGGATGGTTTCTTTTATTGTTCGATTCTTCTTATTGTGTGTTTCTATTTGGGATAATCATCTGCAGCATAGATTCTATGCCAATATTCATATATACAATGATTAAATACTCCGGTCCTGACTAACAAATTTAATAATAATCTATTTACTGACAATGGGTTTTGAAAGAGAATCTGTTGCGTAACAGGCTATTTTTGTATAGTTAGCGCGTAGTGCCTGTTATGTATTTAACAATAACCCATAGCAACTTTTTTTGTCTTTGGCTTAAAATAAAGTCGCCAATGATGCTTTATTTTATGAAATGAAATAGTAGTCTCATTTAAAATCATTCATTTGCAGGGTTTGTTGTTGTATGAGCCTAAAGATGGTCTATAGAATAACTTTTTTTGGCAAATATTTATCGTCATAAGAATAGCTCAAAAAAAACAATAAGTATTATACGTTAAATAAATACAATGCATCTTTTGGTTCATCTTGTTTTGATAAGAAAAGAAGACTCTTTCTTTTGGGAAAGAGTCTTCTCGTTAAAAAACATACTAGTAATTTTATCTATAAGCAGGATTTTGGTATGCTACTTTCTCTTCAGTAGTAGCTTCCATCGCGTCAAATTGGCCTTGAGGAATAGGGCGCAAATAATAATTCACAGGGATGTCGCGTGTTATTGTTTGAACAGTATGATCACTGGCTGAAGTTCCACAGATTTTGAAAGAACCACCAATTTCGCTCCATTTCTGAGTGCGAACCAAATCATACCAACGATAACCCTCACCATAATATTCGCGTGAACGTTCTGCTAAAATATAATTGATGTCTATTGTTGCCGGTGTAGCAGTAACCATAGCAGCACTATTATCTTCTACTTTTGTTTTATTTCCATTGTTACTCCAGCTCCATTTTCCGGCACGTGCACGAATCACATTAATTAATCCTCTTGCTGTTCCGTCATTTGCATATGTTCCGGTTACAGCCGTTGTGGTTGCTCCTTTCACAGCAGCTTCAGCCGCAATGAAAAATAATTCTGAGAATTTTGCTATAGGAAAAGGACGGGTACTTCCGGCATTGGGTTGTCCCAATCCAGTGCCGTTATCTGTACGGTAAGGACCAAGTTTCCAAATTCCCGGGTATACGAGTCTGCTTATAGCACTGGGAGCTATCACATAATCGGCACGTCCTGGTAATACCCCAGCACCAACGCTACTTGCGTATGGAGAATTTGAATAATCAATGGTAGTCGTCGGATCTGAATCCAAAAAAGTTAAGACTGCATCTCCTTGAGTGATTAGCATATTGTTTGCATTATACAACGTGGTCGGATTAGAGGCACTGGCTTTAATCCAGTTTCCCCTGTAAACAGTGGTAAAGGTACCGTCATAACGAGAATCATAGGTCTTATCTGCAAAAGTGTTTGTAAATACACCAATAGGAGGAGCCATACGTACCCACGGACGTCCTAATCCTTGAACTGCTTCACGTTGTACTGAAGATAATTTTGAGGGAGAACTCCAATTTGTCTTAGAACTTGTAATGGATGTATAATTCCATGTTTGAAACCAACTTGCAAAATTAGGGCCTGTACCTCCCGATTCATACGTTAGGCTGGCAGCATTAAATAATTCACTTGCTTGCGTGTGATCTGCGTAGAGTAAAATTTCATTATTTCGATCGTTTGTACCTACATTTACATCATAGTAGGTCGCTTGTAACCCGAAAGATGCCGGACTTTTAATAGCAGTAGTAGCCATATCGTATGCTGCCTGATAATACCATGCTGCCGTTTTTCCGTTAGGATCGGTACGTGCACAATCGGGATAGGTAGGAATGTTGTTAGGATTTTCCAACCACCAGCCATAGGTAAGGTATGCCTTAGCTAAATAAAGACGAGCAGCTGTTTTGGTCACTCCTCCAGTTAAGCGTCCTGCATCCGGCAAATCATTAATGGCACTTAGTAAGTCAGGGAAAATGGCTTTAGTATATACTTCAGGAACGGTGTTTCTTTTAGATGTGCGAACTGTAGAGGTGTTGTATGTCAATTCTCCAGCTCCTAAATCCAAAGGTACACCACCGAAGGTTTGCACCAGTAAGAAATAATCGAATGCACGGAAAAACTTTGCTTCGGCAATAACAGCATTTGAAATACCAACTGCTGAAGCATTTTCAATTACGCCATTGGCAGTATTAATATAAGGGAAAGTATTGAACCACACCGAACCTGCATCATTGTTAGTCGCAGTGGGCTTTGACCCAGTAACAGAAAAGTCATGTGCTTGAAAAGTACTTCCACTTGTTCCACTTGCCCCCCAAGTGCTCTCATCTGTGCCTGTTTGACAATTGTTATAAAAATAGCCATTACCATAGATATTTCGTAGATGCGCGTACAAAGCCGTAATTTCACTCATAACGCCGCTGCTGGTTTTGAAATAATCAGAGGTATAACTACTGCGTGGTTGTTCATCCAAAATATTGGAACATCCCATAAGGAACAATGACAACACCGCTGTTCCTATAAATATTTTTATTTGTATTCGTTTCATCATAATATGTTTTAGAATGTTACACTTAATCCAATTAAGTAATTACGTGTTGTAGGTGTGCTAGTTCCTAATGTTAACATACGTTTTAGGTTGTCACTAAGAGGTACTGCTGCGTTTTCGTTACCCATTGAGTTGGTTTCTGGATCCATTCCTGTTTCATTTTTGTAAGGAGAAAATAATACAAATGGATTTTCAACGGTACAATAAACACGTAATTTGTCAATTCCAGCGCTTTTTAACCATTTCTGATTGAAATTGTATCCTAGTGTAATAGTACGTACCTTTAAATAAGATGCACTAAAATAGCCTAGAGTACTTCCGTATTTTGGATTATCTCCTCCAGCTCCTCCAGGTTTCGGATATTTAGCTCCAGTGTTAGTCGAAGTCCAATAATCTACTTTTACGTTGTTATTTGAACGTGCATTCAAGTTATTAAGGTAGCTGCCAGAGCCATAGAGGGTGCTGTTAAGAATACCGCCGCTTTTGAATACTCCTACTAAGCTCAAATCAAATCCTTTATAAGAAACATTTGTGTTGAAACCTCCAGCAAAATCGGGATCGGTATCTATTATTTGACGATCATCAGCTCCAATAGCCCTTGTCGGTGTTCCATCGGCGTTGTAGGTACCTGTGTATAGAACCTTAATTAACCCTGCTGCAGTCCCGGGTTCCAAAATGCTCTGATATTTATCAGTTGTTTGCCAAATTCCTATTTTTTTATAATCATAGATACTATTGATAGAATGACCTACGAACCACCAATTACTTTCGTCTTTAGTGGCTCCCGAAGCAAGACTAACCAATTTATTTTTATTTGTATAGATATTGATGCCAGCACTCCAGGTCCAACCATTGAGGTTATCCAATATCACACCATTCAGCGAGAATTCTAAACCTTTGTTTTGTGTAGCACCGATATTAGCAGTGTAGCTGCCTATTCCTGTTGAAGCAGGCATATTTACATTTAATAGCACATTATCTGTATTCATTATATAGTATTCTACCTTGCCAGATAACCTATTTTTCAAGAGAGAAAAATCAACTCCGAAATTCCATGTTTTAGAAAATTCCCAACCCAATTTAGGATTAGGTATCTTAGATAAATAGACACCAGTAGAGTATGTAGTACCATAGTTATAGGGATTTGTAGTTAAGAGTCCTAGCGTACTATAGGGATCAACAGATTGGTTAGAAGTCTCTCCATAACCTGCAAATATTTTTAGTTTGTCAATAGCCGTAAGGCTTTTCATAAAAGATTCTTCATTGATATTCCATCCGGCAGATACAGCAGGGTAGGTATGCCACTGATGCCCTGCTGCCAATACGGAAGAAGCATCGGAACGGACAGTGGCACTCAACATATAACGATCATTGTAAGAGTACATTACTCGTCCCATATAAGACATTAAACCTCTCTGCCAATAATTCTGATACTTGGGGTTGATGGTAACATTCTGTTGACCATATCCTAAATTGTAAAACTGAAAGGCTTGAGCCGGAATATCTTGTGCTGAAGCAGACGAATACCAGTAGGTGGTTTGCTCAGAAGAATACATAGCGACAGCATTCAGTCGATGAACTTTAGCAAAAGTACGGTCATAAGACAACAAGTTTTCAATTGCCCAATTGATTTTATGTTCGTTGCTGATATTGGCACTTGACACGGTAGATGGGGTTCCACTGAATACTCCTTGTCCCGTGAAGTTGCCATAGTTACTTTGTCGGTAATTCAACCCGATGTTAGCACGATACTTTAAACCTTCTACTCCTGGAATATTGATTTCAGCGAATGCTGAATTGTAAGAACTAAATGCTCTGGTTTGATCAATATAATTATCACCTAACGCTTTTAATGTTTGTTTTGTGTAGATCCATTCGGCTCCTGATGTCGCCTTAAGATAGGTTGATTTTGGAGTTCCATCTGTGTTGTACGGGCTGGCAAGAGGAGAAGCTGCTAAAGCGGTACCGGGTCCTAGGTTATTACCGTTCGTTACTTGATAACTAGTATTTGTATTGAATCCAAAGTGAAACAGTTTACCTATTAACTGATCTAGAGAATTACGTAAAGAATAGCGTGAATAGTTTTGTAATGGTATGACTGATTGGTCTTTGTAATAACTTATTCCAAAATTATAATTTCCTTTTTCGGATCCTCCCGAAATTCCTAAATCGTGATTAGTTACTGTGCCGGTTTGGTAGAGTAGGCTTTGCCAATCGGTGCTTACATCGTTTGATTCATCCAGAGTATTTGAAACGATATTTGCAGCTTTACGTAAAGCTGCAAATTCAGATCCATTCATCATAGGATATTTAGCAAAGACTTTTTTTATGCCATAATAACCACTGTAGGTAACATGAGCGGTTTGTCCTTTTTGCCCGCTGATACTTGTTACCAATATAACGCCGTTGGCACCGCGAGAACCATAAATGGCAGTAGCCGAGGCATCTTTCAAAATATCAATGCTTTTGATATTGTTGGGATCTATATCTCCGATGGATCCGGCAAAAGGTATCCCATCAAGAACAACTAACGGGTCATTCGTGGCATTCAATGAACGAGTACCCCGGATACGAATCTGCATAGAGGAACCTGGCTTGGTTGAAGTTTGTGACATTTCAACACCTGCAACTCGTCCTTGCAAAGCTCGCGCGATATTAGCAGCAGGCACATCGCGTAGCTTATCTCCATTCATTGAGGCTACAGATCCTGTTACAGCTTCTCTTCGCTGCGTCCCATATCCTACAACTACAACTTCACTTAATGCCTTTGTGTCTTCTGCTAATGTGATATTAATAACCGATTTTCCATTTACAGCTAAAATTTGGGAACTGTAACCGACAAAAGAAAATTCCAATTTAGCATTAGCAGGTACCTGAATCGAATATTTACCGTCAACATCGGTGATGGTTCCGGAAGAAGAACCCTGAATCCTGACGTTGACCCCGGGGAGGGTCGCATTCGTAGCATCTTTAACAGTACCCTTGACTGTTATCGCTTGCCCAAACGCGGAGATTGAAAACAAAAGTAACAGGAATAGAATTCCCGGCACTCTGAGACAACTAATAGTTTGTTTCATGATTAAAAAAATTAGAAATTAAAATTAACAACTGGCACAATTATACTAACATGGAGTTGCGCTTTTGGTTGCCATTGCATCGCAAATTTAGATAATACCTCAAAGGTGGGTGCGGAAATAGGCAACAACTTCTGACAATTTCGTTACATGAATAGTAAAATTGATCCATTTGCTGTAGGTTTCGTGTCAAATGTTAAAAAGATAGCCATTTGTATAATTTTTTACTTTGATGCTATGGGTAAATTATCTTCTTCATAATCTATTATATATGATTCTGAACTCTCAAATGGCAAATTTAGTAATATTATTAACTTATAGAATGTTTAAAATGTATTATTTTGTATCGTTTTTGATATTATTATAAAAGCTTTCGGGAGGAAAGAAGAAACTTGGTTTTATTCCCCCGGTATTGATAACGATACGCTGTAAAACTACCACCGGATCCATCATAAAAATTTTTACCTTGTGATAGCCTCTGGTTCTTATATTGTGTTCGGTTTTACAAACCCGGATGCTGTTGATTACTGATTGACTCCATACTTGGCTGTCGCCAGAACCAGTGATGCTGATACGTGGAATCTGAACGATCTGAGGTTGTTCATTATCGATGGCTACGGCAAATCGCATATCGGCATCGAATCGGTTATTGAGTGTCGGGGCAATTAATGTATTGATTTCAATTTTACCGGTTGTAAACAGGTAACAATTATATTCAAGCACCGGAGCTTTGCTGAAATCCGTAAAACTTTGAGCAGTAACAGGCAAAGGTATCATCGACGAGAGTGTATGTCCATAACCGGGAATTCGTTGCCATTGTACGCCGTTAGCTTCTTTGTTAGAACTGTAATGCTCAGCTTCCATTGTCACATATCCGTTCGATTCGATAAAACCTTTCAGGTTTTTTCGGTCAGGCTTCTCCGGATTGAAAATTGAAGCGGCAATATTGAAAGACTGAGTCGCTGATGTTATGCGAATGTTGCCAGTAATATTTTGTCCTTTAGGTACTTTTGCCCAGTCGATAGCTACCTCTACGCGTAGTTCGTTGTCTGTCGATCCTTTTCTTACAGATGGAATGATCCATGATTGCAAGGGCTTAATATCAAAAGAGTGCATACCTGGCTTTTTGGCGAAGACATCGAAATAGTGTTTTTCTCTCGTATAGTTACTGAATTGGGGTAGGGTATCTTGTCCCTGAGCAGAAATTGCTGTTTTATATCCTTCTACAGCGATACCGATATTCTCTGTTGCGGATGGTTGCACACATTCTAAATGTGGCATTATGTTGTATTTGGGATCGGACCAACTTCGGTAACCGATATGCGGTTGATTCATCATGCCGTTCCATTTTCCTCCGGCTACTTGAGTGTGATAGGTCACAGTCAGTAAGGAATCCTGAATAAATAGCTCTTTTGTTTTCAACGCATAATCGTTGGCGGAGAGTCGTCCCTGTGACGCATAAGTGTGATTTTTGGATAAATTGAAGTAGAAATTATTAAGCGTATAGGAGGCTTTTGTTGGATAAAGCACCAGTTGAAAAAAAGCATCCTTTTTATCTGGATCAAGTGAAGTATAGATCGAATTGGCTTTGTCCGAGATCGCTTTCCATTTAGAAACTACCGTTTCGGCTTCACGGTAGTTAACCAGACTGAATGTATTCGCAGAAAGCAACTCGGGTTTGATCCAGCCGTTGTATTTGGTATATTTATCAAGAATATCGGCAATGTCCGTGGCCTGTTGTTTTCCAAATTGTAACTCAGCCCATTGTTTGGTATAATCGGTAAGATTATCTTTGTTCCATGCATGCGGATTCCAAGCCAGATTTAGGAAGAAGTCCATTGGGAACTCAAGCGGTTTGATATCTCCAACGTTTAAAATCCAAATACGATCGGCTCCGTATTCGTATGCTTTACTCATCTGATCCCATATTTTTGTGACCGGAATTGTATTGATCCATTTGTAGCTACGTGGACCTCCGACGTAATCGGCATGGTAATAAATTCCAGCGCCACCGCTGCGTTTACGTTCTTCGGCAGATGGTAAGCGACGGATATTGCCCCAGTTGTCGTCGCTCCATAATAGGGTGATATAGTCGGGCACTTTCATTCCATGCTCATAATATTCTTGTATCTCTTTGTATAAACACCATATTTGTGGAATTTTAGTGATATCGGGATTTAGTTCTTCTCGAAGGATTGTCTGCTGTTTTGCTACAATCTTTTCTACCATAGCAATATTGCTTTTCAGATCGCCTCCCATTTCCGAATCATTAGCGCCCCGGAGGCCCATCGTAATGATGCTTTCGTAGTTTTTATTGCGACGGATGCCTTCTCTCCAAAAGTTTTCCAGTGTATCGGGATATTTTGTATAGTCCCAATGTCCCAATGTGTTATAATAACGTCTGTCCCACTCTTGCTGAGAGCGTAACATCGGTTCCTGATGCGAAGTACCCATTACGATACCGTATTCATCGGCTAGACGAGGATTCTCGGGATCATCTTCGTTAAAATCGTTTGCCCACATTGCAGGCCATAGATAATTGGCTTTCAGGCGTAGAAGTAACTCGAATACTTTGGTGTAAAATTGATGATTGCAATTTGGTATGTCGTTAGGAATCAATGGATATTGACTTGGCTTTACCGTTCCGAACGTATTTTTTATCCAGCTGCTTAATGCCGGTGCTTCGTCGTTAATAAAGATACCACGATATTTTACGGCGGGACGATCCTCTTTGCTGAAATTACGTGAGATAGTGAGAATATTTTGTTTTTGAGGAGCTACATCGGCAAACCAGTACCAGGGCGAGATGCCTATTTGTTGAGAAAGATCGTAAATGCCATAAATTGTGCCTCGCTTATCGCTACCTGCAATGACCAGAGCTTGTTCAACGTTTGGAAAAGGTTTCTCAACCACTTGCATGGAGAAGGCTTCCCATTGATTGTTTATTGAAGCGGTTTTGATTTTGCCTGAATGGATGAGTTGATCTATATATTGACTTTTTCCGATCGTTCCAATGATGATTGCGTATTGGATATGTTCGGAGAGTGAGGATGAAAATTCCGGCTTGTTATCCGTGACCTTTTGAATATCGGATTGCAGATCGGATGCCGCTCTAACGACCCCTTTGAAATCTCGAAAATCGATCATTATTGAAGCTGTCAATCCTTGTTTGGCAATGCAAAAATCATTGGCAAAAGTATGCTTAACATAGGAGTCGGTAGCTTGAATAGTAAATGCAATTGCTTGCAATACAGAAATAAAACAAATAAGGAGTAGCTTTTTCATGGTGTTCGTTTAGGGCAAATCAATAGCAGGCCTTCTCCGAAGGGAGAAAGCTGCCGGTGATTTATAAATGTTATTAGGATCTTATTTTGAAGGATAGAGGGACTTTGCAATGCCCATCTCAAGTCCTCTTAATTCCGCTAATCCTTTCATACGGCCAAGAAGAGAGTATCCGTAGAAAACTTGTGGTTTAGCCAAATCGTCAAGCATCTGATGTCCGTGGTCGGGACGCAGGGGAAGTGAAATCTGACGTTTTTGCATGGTTTCGATGAATGAACTCATCACACCATACATGTTAACGCTTCCTTCCAGATGGTTGGCCTCAAAAAAGCGATTGTCGTCAAGCCACTGAGTACTACGTAAGTGTACAAAGTGGATGCGATCGGCAAAGCGCTGGCTCATTTTTACCAGATCGTTTTCGCGGCGTACACTCAGCGATCCGGTACAGAAACAGATGCCGTTGGCTGTCGATGGAACTGCTTCGGCAAGAGCTGCATAATCTTCTTCACGGCTGGCAATACGCGGCAGTCCGAGAATAGGAAAGGGAGGATCGTCGGGATGAATGGCCATTTTAACACCAACTTCTTCGGCTACCGGGATCACTTCCTTGAGGAATAAAATCAGGTGTTCTCTCATTTTATTGGCATCAAAATCTTTATATTTTGCTAATTGTTCCAAAACATATTCTACCGTGAAGGCTTTCCCTTCTCCCGGAATACCAGAGAGGATCACGCTAAGAATACGGTTTTTATCCTCTTCAGTCATCGTTTCATAACTTTTCTTTACTTGCTCGAAATCTTCGTCCGACAGCTCTTCGCGTGCTCCTTTGCGTTGCAATACAAATACATCGAACGCAAGAAAAGCGTAACGATCAAAATACATCGCCTTTGAACCATCGGGTAGGGTGTACGATAGGTCGGTACGTATCCAGTCGAGTACCGGCATAAAGTTGTAAGTTACCACATCAACGCCACATTTGGCGAGGTTTCGTAACGTGATTTTGTAGTTCTCTATGTACTGAAGATAGTTTCCGGTGCGGCGTTTAATATCTTCGTGTACATTTACGCTTTCCACTACGTGCCAAGCTAATCCGGCATCTTCAATTACCTTTTTGTATTTCTGAATTTCTTCCGCGCTCCATACTTCGCCAGTAGGAATATGGTGAAGAGAGGAGACAACCGCTGTACAGCCGCTTTGGCGGATATCCTGCAGGGTTACTGTATCTTTGGGTCCATACCAACGCATGGACTGTTCAAAACCGTAGATCATGTCAATAAGTTAAAAGCCCCTCCAAGACCTCCCCTCAAGGGAGGCTTATCAATCGGACTAAGTTATTATGATAAAATATTATTGATTTCTAAAATTGCAGTTTAAAAGTCCCCTTGTGGGGGATTTAGGGGTTACACTCCCGAATAGGCATCGAATCCGCCGTCGACAATAATATTTTGTCCGTTAACGAAGCGTGAAGCATCGCTGCACAACCATTGAATGGTTCCGTTCAGTTCGTCGGCAACGCCCATACGACCGAACGGTGTGGAGTTAATTATTTTGTGTCCTCGGGGAGTCAGCGAACCATCTTCGTTGGTCAGTAAGGTACGGTTTTGCTCTGTTAAGAAGAATCCAGGACAGATAGAATTGACTCTTATTTTGTCTCCATATTTTTGAGAATATTCAACAGCCAGCCATTTTGTAAAATTTTGAATGGCGCTTTTTGCTGCCGAATAACCGATGACACGGGTCATGGGACGCGCCACGGTGGCTGATGTAAAATTAATAATATTACCCTCTTTGCGATTGACCATCTCTTTGGTGAATACCCTGGTTGGATAAATCGTACCGTAGAGGTTGAGATCAATTACCTGACGCAATTGTTCGAGATCGAGATCGAAAAACGATTGTTCCGGGAGTATATTGGCTCCCGCACGGTTACCTCCGGCCGCGTTAATCAATATGTCAATGGAGCCGAATTTAGCTTTGATTTCGTCGTGATTTTGTTGAAGAATGTCGATGTTGAGTACATCCGAAACCAGAAACAAAGCTTCGTTGCCGGCTGCTTTGATCTCATTTTCGAGGGTTTTTCCTTTAGCCACATCGCGACCCAAAATAGCGACTTTGGCTCCTTGAGCAGCCAAGTGTTTGGAAACAGCACTGCCCAATACGCCAGTTCCACCGGTAATGACAATCACCTTACCGGCAATGTTGAATTCATTTTTCATATTAGAAATAAAAAAAGGTCGACTGTATAGCCTTGCGGCTGTTCAAATCGACAGTTGCAAAATTAATTATTGAGTTATTGTTGGTGTCTGATTTTTGATACATTTGATTTCGAAATAGGGTCTCTGTTATGATTTTTGATACAGGGACTATCATGATCGAAACATTTTAGTTATTTAGAGCACTTTGGTTATCTCTTTATTCTGGATTTTCAACAGATTTTTCCAATTTTTCTCTTTTACAGAGTGTCTCTGAAAAAAAGTGAGTCGAAAAGAGTCAAGAAGGAAACAAGACGTCTTGTTTCCTTCTTATATACGGTCGACGGTATATTTTAATTGTTCGGAAGTCCTTTCCCGAATGCCTTATTACTGCCAACTTACTTAGTACAACATTATCTCTCGCTATATAAAGATAATATCTTGTAATATTTTTATAATAAGCAATTTGACTGTACTATTGTGAAAATGCCGGATGCTGGTTTATCTTTATGTAATCATTTGTCAGTCTTTTGTTGGTTTCCGGCTTCAAAGATAGCAAGTTGTTACCGTCTTTCAATGATCCAGTATCTACTTTTTCCGTTAATTCAGTTACAAATAAAGCGATTTGGATGTACCTTTGCCATATTTCATTGTACATAAGAATTAATTTATGCGGACAGACGTTTACTATTCCACATTTTCCACACTATTTCGTCACAGATTTCTACAATTTTCCACAGTCCACACAAGCAATAAAACCACTAATAAACAATAAATTACAGTTTATGGCATATTTATTGCGCGGTGGTTATAATCATCAAATTCATTTATCCAATTTTACAAATCGAACAAACGTGTACTTGAAACATATCAAAAACCATTAAAATTAGAACAATGAAAACATTTAAATTTTATGTAATGATGGCGGCAGTTGCATTGGTAACTGTATCGTGTGTCGAAAATTCGTCGAAATACAAAGCTGCTATTGCACAACGCGATTCGCTGGCTATGCAAAAACAGGTATTGGATTCCAACTACAGTCAAACGCTTACCCTGCTGAATGATATTGAAACCGGATTTTCGGAAATCAATCAGACAGAAAGCGACATGAAGGTCAACCTGAAAGGAGTTGAAAGCTCATCGAACAGAAGAGCCCAAATCATAGCCCAGATGAAAGCCATCAAGGAAACCATGGAGAAAAATAAGGCAAAAATTGCTCAGCTCCAACGTTTGGTTGGCAAAAACAGTAAAGCTGCTGCTCAGTTAGAAGAGACTATCAAACGTCTGCAAAGCGAACTGGATGCAAAAACTGCTCAGGTTCAATCATTGCAAGCCGAACTGCAACAAAAAAATATCAAAATCACTGAATTGACCACCACGGTTACCGAACAGAGCAAGAATATTGCCGAACAAAGTAGCACCATTGAACAACAAAAAACAACGATCAAGGGTCAGGATGCAAATCTGCACACTGTATGGTATGTTGTTGCGAGCTCGAAACAGTTGAAAGAAGCTAAAATCGTTACCGGTGGCGGACTCTTCCAATCGAAGAAACTTTCGGCTACTGATTTCGATCAAAAAAACTTTACTCAAGCCGACTTCAGAAACCTTTCGTCGATTCCTACCAACAGCAAAAAAGCGAAAATTCTCTCATTGCACCCGGCTGACAGCTACAATTTAGTTACCGGTGCCGATAATAAAATAACAATCGAAATAACCAATGCTTCCAAATTCTGGAGCGCATCCAAATATTTAGTCGTACAAAATTAATTTTTTGATTGTCTGCATTGCAAAAAAGGCGCAGCTGTGGTATCTTCACCGATACCGTGGTTGCGTCTTTCTTTTGTCGCTCAATCACACTCAGACCGAATTCCGGAATATAAAAACCATGAAACATCCGAACAAAAATATCCACGAAAATTGCTTATTTTTGTTCTTCGTATGAAACAGACCATTCTCATTATCGAAGACGATGCCACTTTCGGAACCATGCTCCAAAAATGGTGCTGCCGAAACGGATTCGACGCCGAACTTTGTTCCGACGTATTGTCGGCGCAGACTACTTTGGGCAATAAAACGGTCGATCTGGTGCTGACTGATCTACGTTTGCCCGATGGCGACGGCATTCTGCTGTTGCACTGGATGCGCGATATGAATATGGATACACCGGTGATTGTAATGACCAGTTACGGCGAAATACAGAGCGCGGTGGCTGCCATGAAACTGGGCGCAGAGGATTTTCTGGAAAAACCGATGAATCCGGCGATTCTAAAGGAGAAAATCGAACAGGCTCTCTCTCTAAAAACAGTTGAGACCAAACCTGCAAAACAGGTCAAACAGAATACCGATGGAATGGTAATGGGCAAGAGTGCTGTTGCCCGTCAAATGTACGACCATATTCAACGGGTAGCCCCTACCCGCATGTCGGTGCTGATTATCGGCGAAAGCGGAACCGGTAAAGAGTATGCGGCCCGTATGATTCACGAAAACAGTTCACGGCGCAGCAAGCCCTTTATTGCCGTCGACTGCGGCAGTTTGTCGCGGGAACTGGCTCCGAGCGAACTCTTCGGCCACATGAAAGGATCGTTTACTTCCGCCATCGAAGATAAAACCGGCGTGTTTGTGCAGGCCGACGGAGGCACCGTATTCCTCGACGAGGTGGGCAACCTCTCGTACGACGTGCAGATACAGCTTTTACGGGCTTTGCAGGAGCAGAAAGTGCGTCCGGTAGGATCGGTGAAGGACATCAAGGTAGACGTGCGGATATTAGCCGCAACGAATGAAAATCTGGAAGAAGCAATTGCCGAAGGACGTTTTCGCGAGGATTTATACCATCGCCTCAACGAGTTTTCGCTCTTTATACCACCCATCCGCGACCGGAAGGGCGATATCGAAATCTTTGCCAACGAATTTTTGCGTCAGGCCAACGAAGAATTGGATAAAAAGATAGAAGGCTTCTCTCCCGAAGCAATGGCATTGCTCGAAAAACACCACTGGAGTGGCAACCTGCGCGAACTGCGCAATACGGTGAGACGGTTGGTACTGTTTGCCTCGAAAAATCAGATTACACCCGACGAGATTCCTGCTTTTTCACTGCAACCGGTGCACGAAGATCTGGCATTACAGCCTGATAATGAACGCGAACAGATCGAGAGTGTATTGCGTAAAACACGTGGGAACAAGACGCTGGCGGCACAACTGCTGAAAATAGACCGTAAAACGCTCTACAACAAGATGCACCTCTACGGCATCAAACTTTAATTGAAAGAACGGTCATCACATCATTCTTCCAACCATCGTACGATTCTCCGCGCCGGCCATCCATCCGACGCAACGCCTCTGCCGGATAGTCCAACAGCACAAACATAGGAAGCATTTTATGGCAAACGGCCTGTGCTTTGCCAAAGTCGTCGTCTGCGAGCGCCTGTTCCAAAAGGGCATAATTTTCAATCGTAGAAGCCTTAAATAACTCTCTGACCTCTTCGTCATCCTCTTCCAGAAAACTATCGGATGCAGATAAAGCTTCTCCCTCACCAAATATCTCCCGAAGCGCATCGAGTGTAAACGGCTTGGGCAAAAAAGCTTCAAAACCAAGCTGAATAGCCTTTTCGGAGGTAAAATCGCTATGACCGGTCATCACTACTACTGGTACATTTTGAGCTTCAGCCAAAACATCCAGTCCGGTCCGTTCGCCCATTTCCATATCGGTAAGGATAACATCAAAGCCGGTCTCCACCACCTGATATCCCAGTCGTACGAGCATGTCGCAGGCCATTTGAGCCACCACCGGATCGTCGTCATACACGGCTATCTTTTTCGTGCCCTTTTTAATGCGTACCTCAGCTTCGCGACAGGGGATAAACACCTCCACTTCGGTACCCTTCCCAACCGTGGAACGCACCCGAATAGAACCTCCGAGCAGATCGATAAGCCCCTTGACCACATACATACCCAACCCAGTGCCATGCGCCAGCGCATTGTTACTCTCTACGCGCGAAAACGGTTCGTAAATCTCTTCCAGTTTGTCGTCTGGGATCCCAGCTCCGGTATCGCTCACTTCAATGATAAGGCGTTGTCCATCGTAGCCAGTATGGAGTTTTATTGCCCCTTCGCGGGTATATTTCACGGCATTCGACACTAAGTTGACAATGATCTGTTTGATCTTCATCTGATCGGAGACAATACGCACTCCATCCGCAGAAAAATCAAAAGCAAGTCCCTTCTTCTGAGCCAGAGGCAAAAACATCTGCTCCACCTCTTCGTTCAGATCGCCGAGCGAAAAGGTTGCGTTTGTCAGTTGTAAAGAGCCCTGTTCCAGACTGGAAAACTCGAGCAGATTCTCGAGCAGTGCCAGAATATGTCGCGCTGAATTTTGCATCGATTTGATGTCCTCGCCCTGCTGACGGCGTAACTCCAGGTAACCCAGAATGGAACCCAGCGGACTCTTAATATCGTGTGAAACGGAGAGCAACAGTTTGTGACGGCTCTCCATCACCTCCCGAAGTCGTTCGCGAGCCTCTTTGCCTTTGTTTACGTCGTAAATAATGAGCAGAATGAAGAGCAATATCAGCCCCAGCGCTACAATACCGCCGATAACCGAAAACGTGTAGTTGCGATTGATCGACTTCTCGCTGCGATCAATGGTTTCGAGCACCGAATTGAGCGTTTGCCGGTGCAAATCGAGCAGAAGGCCTGCAACCTGAGTGGAGATCTCCCGGTCGGAAGCAATCTGGCGGGCTACCAGTTGCTCTATCGCCCTCATATTTTTTTCGTATCGTTTTCCGGCTACCAATGCCAGATCGTTCACCTCCGAAAGAATGGGTGCGGGCACATCGGTCGCCACTCTTACGGTATCTACCCTGACGTTGGAAATAACCATGGTAGTATTTTTTGACGGACTAAACACCTCTCCCAACCGTTTAAAAAAGCCCTTCTTCTTTGGAGCCGGTTTGTACACCGTATCCTGCTTTACGGTAACTACGCGCGCAGGAGCTACGGGCTGCGGTTTGTAGTTACGAATACGTTCGTTGATAATGGTCAGCGGATTTTTGTTTCCCAACTGGCGGTTCAGCTTGGCAATTTCAGCTGTTTGTCGCGCCAGCAATACTTTCATCTGCGCCAGCTTTGCCCGGCCGACCGGTTCGTTAACAATCAGCGTATCGATCAGCGCATTGATAGAGAACAACCTTTTCCCGAATCTGTTGATATAAGTGCTGTCGCGTGTAGAGACAAAGAGACTTACCGATGACTGCGCATCACCGACAGCATAAATCAGTTCGTTGGTGAGTGCCAGTACCCGATGCTGCTTCTCAATTTCCTCCCTTTGGCCGTTTATATTACCCCGCATGTTGTAGAGAAACACCACCATAACTACAGCTGCAATACCGGCAATGATATAGAGCAAGGCAGCCTTGAATCGTATTTTACTCTCGATGTTCATACGGCAAAGGTAAAGATAAATAAGAAGAGACAAAAAAGGCTGCCCGAATAATTATTCAGACAGCCTTGTATGATCCGTTACCGGGTTGGAAACGTTATTTCGTTACAGAGAACTTATAAACGGTTGTGGTTTTGTACACTTTACCCGGAGCCAGCTCGATAGAAGCAAAGTTCTTGTGGTTAGGTGCATCGGGGAAGTGTTGGGTTTCGAGGCAGAGAGCCGTGCGATACTCGTCTTTGATACCGTTTTTATACAAGCTCGAACCGTTCATAAAGTTACCGGCATAGAACTGCAAGCCGGGTTCTACGGTGTAAACATCCATTACAATGCCCGATTTGTCGCCAGTAAGCGTACAAGCCTTGAACATTTCGCCCGGTTTACCGTTAAGCACGAAGTTATGATCGTAACCTTTGCCGAATTTCAACTGCTGATCTTTTTTATCGTTAATACGTTGACCAATGGCAGTAGCTTTGGTAAAGTCGAACGGAGTGTTTGCAACGGGAGTCAGTGCGCCGGTGGGGATCAGCGTGCTGTCTACCGGAGTCATTTTATCGGCATTGATTTGCAACAGGTGATCGAGAATGGTACCGCTACCTTCACCATTCAGGTTGTAGTAAGCGTGGTTGGTAAGGTTGACGATGGTCTTTTTATCGGTAGTAGCGTTGTATTCCATTTTCAAACCATTGTCAGCAGTGGCTGTATAGGTTACTTTGATGGTCAAATTACCGGGATAGTGGCCTTCGCCGTCTTTAGACAGGTAGCTCAGCACCAAAGTAGAGTCGTTCGGTTGAGCGGCATCCCACACTACATCCTGATAACCGGCTTTACCACCATGCAAGGAGTTGGCACCGTCATTGGTATCCAGTTGATACGTTTTGCCATCGATAGCGAACTGGCCTTTGGCAATACGGTTACCCACGCGACCGATTAATGCACCGTAGTATTGCGCCAGCGGATTGGTATACTCTTTCAACGTTGCATGACCAACAACCACATCGGTCGGTTTGCCGTTTTTGTCAGGGACAACCAAGCCCACGATGCGGCCACCGTAGTTGGTGATGTAAGCTGTCAGTCCGCTTTTGTTTTTAAGCGTGTAGAGAGAAACAGCCTTACCATTGATAGTGTCGGTAAAGTTCTTCTTTTCGGGAGTTACCACTTTAACGGAATCAGATTGTTCAGCCTTTTTTGCCGAAGAATGGCAGGAAGCCAAACCCAGAGTAAGTGCCATCAGGCACAATGCAGCTTGAAATGTTTTTTTCATGTGTAAATAATTAATTTTTAAAGGTCACATGGAACTCGCACTATATTTTGTTTTCCATTGATAGATGATTGTTGTTTCATCTTCTTCGGTAAACGCAGGCATAATGCTCGCTTCATACGAAATTGATTTATACGAGTTGCGTTTTATCGCTTACTATTCAAAAAATTGCAGCGTAAAATTCGTACTTGTTCCTGACATTTGCAAATAATAAGTGTAAAAACTACAAATATTTTTTCGTTTTTCTCCAAAAGGAATGAAAGTCGTAATCCGAATAGAGATAAAAGCCCTTTTCACCACACTGATTTATACAAAAAATAACCGTACATTTGAGTTCTAAATAAAGGACAAATATCAGGGATTCACAGTCTAAAACCGCCATTCGATCAAAAAAGAATTTTGACTCTGCATAGGAATCTCTAACTTCGAATCGACTATTTTGCATACTCCAGTTCTCGCTATCGAGTTCAAGAGATAAAATTGCACCGCCTACAATACCTTTCTCTCACCTACCCCGAAATAGAGGACATTGCAAAAATCACAATTGATAACAACTTTATCCACAACAAATATGGCAAACATACCAAACGAAGAGATAGACCAACTGCTCCACGAAGTTCAAGATCCAATATTTAACCTTGCGGTACGGATGTTATCCGATATGGAACAAGCCAAAGATGCAAGTCAGGATATTTTGCTCAAAATATACAACGAAATAGCAACTCTTCACGACGCCTCCAAATTCATGTCGTGGTCTCTGAAGATCGCGAAAAATCATCTATTGAATGAAATCAAAAGAAACAACCGATTTCAGCATATCTCTTTCGATATCATGGAACAAGATTGCAATATCCGGTTACCGGAAATTGAAACGGATCAACTGCCCGACCCGGAAAAAGACATTCTGTTGGCCGAACTGAAGATCAGTTGCTCGCAAGCAATGCTGATGTGCCTCTCCCACGAAGAACGATTGATTTACATCTTCTCTTCCATGTTTGGACTGAATAGCACAGACGGGAGTTCCATCCTAGAAATCGCCCCCGAAGCCTACCGCCAGAAACTGCATCGAGCCAAGTCGAAGTTGAAAAATTTTCTCGAAAACAATTGTGGTTTAATCAATAAAGCCGCCACCTGCAAATGTCGGAAGCGATTAAATCACGCTCTTTCGAACGGACGAATTTCACGGAAAAAACAAGATTTCACATCCGAACGTTATTTGCCCAATGCTATGAATGTTTCGGCTTTTATTAAGGTGATGGAATCGTACGAAGATTATAGCGACACATTTAAGCATACACCTTATTACATAATTCCCGAAGAAGAGAAGGTCATCTTATTAGAAAAAGTCGGCAATTATTTTTGAACTGAATTGTCACACGATGACATTTTTGTTGTCTCTATTTATAAAGGTCATATAACACATCATTAAAAAATAGAGAAAATGAAAAAAAATGTATTTGCATTGGCAACCGGAGTGATTGCCGGAGGAGTTGACATTCTACCCATGGTACTAAACAAGATGGATTGGTATTCCACCTCATCGGCCTTTGTGCATTGGATTGCATTGGGATTCATCATCCCATATGTTAGTTGGAAGATAGTTCCGTGGGCAAAAGGAGTTGTAATTGCAGTAATAACATCTCTTCCAATAATGCTGATCGTAGCAAAAGAAGATGTAACAGCCATCGCGCCCATGTTGATTTTTTCCGTAGTTTTGGGGGCGTTATTGGGTTTCTGCAGCAACAAATTGCCTAAGAACCAAAAACTGCCTCACATTGCCCAGAACAAAGAAAATAGATAAATTCAATAGAACGCATACGACTTCTATTGTTCAATTAATAAAAACATTACCAATTATAATAACTGAATTATGCCGTACGTAAATGTAAAAGTTGTCAAACAACAAGTCGATCAAGAACAAAAGAACGCGTTGATATCCGGATTAATGGATATAATCGAAAACATCATGGGACGTGATCCGAATTTGACCGTAATAACCCTTGACGAAATAGATCAAACGAATTGGTTCATTGGCAGCCGCCCAATAGATTCGTCGAAACAGGAGAAAGTGTGCTCTATCAAGATTCATATTTCAAAAGGCACCAGTTCGGCCGAACAGATGGCGGAGGTAATTAAAGCCGGTAAGGAGTTGGTAAAACAGACACTCGGATCGAATGACATGACCAATTATTTTATCATCAACGAGCTCAATCCGAACAGTTGGGGATTCGACGGAATTTCGATGACCATCCGAAATAGAATGGAACAAAACAAATGATCCTGCCAGAACCGAGCAACAAAACTGAAACGGATAGTATTCCCCGATCTGAAGAAGATACAGCATACGATGAAGTAGCTTTATCATTTTCAGATATGGATATTTTGTGCTCGTTTTTGCTTGCAGATCTGCCATAATTTATTCACTACAATAGCAAATACTATTATGTAATCTTTTGAAACAGTTACAATACACAACCCATATCATTGGGCATTTTAGATGCTTAACAATAAAAAAAACATCAATAAATATGAAAAGGATCACGGTGTTTTGCGGATCAAGCTTTGGTACAGAAAATATCTATCAGTTACAGGCCATTTTACTTGGTGAGACATTGGCAAAACATAACATTGAATTAGTTTATGGTGGTGCAAATGTTGGACTAATGGGTGCTGTCGCCGATGGTGTTTTGAGTAAAGGAGGAAAAGTTATAGGTGTACTGCCCTCCTTTTTAAAATCAAAAGAAATTGCTCACGAAAAGCTGACAAAATTGATTTTGGTTGATAACATGCATGAACGCAAAGCGAAAATGAGTGAACTTTGTGATGGTGTGATTGCTTTACCCGGTGGCTTCGGAACATTAGAAGAATTTTTTGAAATGCTTACGTGGGGGCAACTGGGACTACACAAAAAGCCAATTGCAATACTAAACACTAACGGTTTTTATAACCCATTAAAGACATTACTACAAACAATGGTAGACCAGGGCTTTCTAAAAGAGGCCAACCGACAAATGCTTTTAATGAGTGACAACATTGATGAACTTCTTGACAAAATGAAGAGCTATGAAGCTCCAACAGTTGGAAAATGGATTAACAAATAAAATATTAGAAAACACCGACGATCATACAATAAGCAAGATATCCATCGTATTAAATCGTTATTCCGATGCTAAAAAGAAAGGACGTACCAAGCATGATAATCTTCGGGGCTGTATTTCCCCTATTAATAGCGCTGACGGCAGTGGTTATCTGGTACTATTTCGACCGTTCCGAAGATAGAACAGGCCCCTATTTAGATTTAGTAGGCGGTCTACTTGTGGGATTATTGATAGATCTGCGTTACCTGAAAAAATGGGTTACAAACAGATGCCGTCTTTCGATGACCTTTATCGGATTCGTATTTATCGTTTATAACGTGATGGTGTATGGATTCTTTATGGGGTTCCCTGTTTTCAATGTTTTTCTGAGTATAATAGCCGGTTGGTATATGGGCAATCGCCTCTCCGCCAATGCGACCAATTTGCAAGACCAAAAACGGATCATTAACAGAACCACCCTCTTTGTTGGCGCGACAATGATTGTGATTTGCTCGTTTTCGGCCTATCTTGCCCTGAGAGAAGAAAGTATCGGCCGACAAATAGAAGGAATGTTAGGTTTGCATTTTGAAGTAACCCTCCCGATGGTCATCGGAATCATTGTGGTGGGAGGCTTGGCATTGATAACAGCGCAGATATGCTGTATTCGAGTTACCATTCACCGGCGATTGAAAATAAATGCCTGCAAATAACCTACAAGTATCTCAATACAACATCATGCACATCGATATTTCAAAAGCGACACTTGCCGATCTGAAGCCCATCCTTCGGTTGCAAAAAGAGTGTTATCAAACAGAGGCGGAGATCTATAACGACTACGACATACCCCCTTTACTTCAGGATTTGAAAGCATTGGAGGAGGAATTTGCTCAGATAACCATTTTGAAAGCGGAGATTCGGGGTGAGCTTGTCGGTTCGGTACGCGGGTACATCGACAACGAAACAGCGCATATCGGTAAATTGATTGTAGCTCCCGATTTTCAGAACAGAGGGATTGGTCGACTGCTGATCGGAGCCATCGAATCGACCTTGGCCGGTTGCCAGCAATTTGAACTGTTTACGGGCTCGCTGAGCTCCAAAAACCTGTACTTATATTCCAAACTCGGCTACCAGGAATTCTATCGGCAAGAGGCAAGTAACCATCTGACCATGATCTTTTTGAGAAAACCAAATACAAACGAGCGAACACAAATTCTGCTATAAATTGTATCATCATACACCGGCCTGTTTCAAAAGCATCTTCTTTATGACAATTGAAAATCTACACAACGAATTGCCCGATAGATTAAAAGCAGAAACCTGCGATACGATTCAGTTTTTCTTACGTTCCAACGCCGATCAGCAAATGCGGTTCGTCATACATCTTGGAGGGTTGTTGGATTTTGAGGTATTAAAAAAAGCGGTTCGGCTCACAATCTATCAAGAACCTATTTTTTCATACACTTATCAGGAAGACAGCAATGGAGCCTATTGGCAAAAGCAACGAGAGATTGATTCGGCTCTGTTAGTCGATTGTGTAGACGTTATTGAAGACGAGCAAAGGGAGATCGATAAATTTATTACCCAGGCCAGTTCGCCTTTCGATTTCCCGCTTGTAAAAATCCGATTGATACGTTGCAAACAGAAAGATGTTCTTTGCATCAACATGAACCATACGCCAACGGACGGTGCCGGGCTAAAAGAGTTTGCGCGAATTTTATCCGAGAATTATAATGGGCTGTTAGAAAATCCGGAGTATGCCAGCAGACCAAATATCGGAGGCGATAGAGGTATAAAGCAAGTGACAGATCGTTTTACGTTCCCACAGAAAATACGATTTACGATGCAAGGGCTTAAGAAGCCCAAGAAGAATCCATCCTGGTCGTTCAACTGGAAAAAAGCCAATAGTGTAAATAGCAACCAATTTGTCACAACAAAAATATCGTCCGAAACTTTTCTCCGTATCAAAACATTCGGGAAGTGCAACGGATATACTGTTAACGACATTGTGCTTGCGGCTTTCATCCGATCGTTTGTTCGCGCCAGGCAAGGCAACGAAAATGTATCCAAACCCCTGATTATACCGGTTGATCTACGAATATATAAAGCCTAGTCACAACACCGCACTCTGCAGTTTAACTGCTTCTATGGTAATCAACGTAGGGTATGAATATGGAACTTCGTTATTTAGCATCGGATTTACAGGGAATGAGTTACAGGTACACAAAGCAAATCAGTTTCTGTCTGATTTCAAAACAGAACTGGAGAACATAAAATAGTGCAACAAGTATAAGTTTACAAATATTCATTTTCAACATATTACATTCATGGACGACATTATCGTAAAACCGATCGGTTATGTAAGGAACAATCGCGTAGACCCCATTGATGACAATTGGTCGTCGGTTGAATCGACCATCGAACTGACAGACGATTTGTCCGATGAATGCCTCGATGGAATCAAGCAATTCTCGCACGTAGAGATACTTTACTATTTCGACAAATCGACAAAGACGGTTACCGGGAGCGAACATCCACGTGAAAACAGCGCCTATCCGAAAGTTGGCATTTTTGCGCAACGAAAGAAGGATCGTCCGAACCATATTGGAGCTACGATTGTGAAGGTTGTTAGTCGACAAGGAAAGCAATTTGTGGTACAGAATCTCGATGCTATTAACGACACTCCCATTCTTGACATCAAACCGGTTTTCGTTGAGTACCTTCCTCTGGAAGATGTCCAACAACCGAAATGGAGCCACGAATTAATGACAAATTATTGGTAAACTAACGGTAGGATGACTATGAACAGATGCTTCTCTCCACTAAAATGTAAAGATATTTTGACGTTGATCGGATTGATCGTCGTTGGATTTGGCTGGCTTTTAATTGATCAGATTTTCTTCCCGGAAACATATCAGCGATTTGTGGCTTTTTTTATTCTCATCTTCACACTGTATTATTTGCAATTTGCGATTAACAAACCGCTTCGTGTGATACATTACGCAAATTCAATTGCTTTAATAACAGTATTGTTTATTGTGATTGTAAGTATTATCATGCATGTAATTATACTACATGATTTTACCTGGAAGTCTATTTGGATCTGGATAATTTCCGGACTTTTACCCTATGTAACCGGGCTTTTGTATCTGAAAATAAAAAGAAAATAGAACGACTGTTGTTATTATTTGGCAGGATCTATTCAATAGAAACAGCAAGATTGTACAAGTTTGGTAAAATGCGGAGGCGTACTTTTGTGCCCATAATCAAAAACAATAATAGTATGGACACAAATGATTTACAAAAAGGGACTCTTTACCTCAACGGAGAATGTATTGACATTGAAAAACTGGAATGGAATGCACATCCTGCATTCAAGGGTGTATATTTGAAACATGTGATAAAAGGTGAAAGTACCGGTAACCAGTTGAGTTGTCATCTCGTACGTATTGACCCCGAATGCGAAATCGGTTTGCATAATCATGCCGGAAAGTCAGAATTACATGAAGTGATGGATGGATTCGGAGAGTGTACTCTGGAAGAGACGACATTGCAATACCGGAAAGGAAACGTAGGATTTATTCCAGCCGACAAATATCATATTGTCAAGGCGGGAGATGAGGGGCTTTTTTTGCTGGCTAAATTTTTCCCGGCATTGTTATAAAAATGATTTGTATGAAAAAGGAGCAGGAAATGATTTTGAACTTTGCATCCGAATATCTGAACGGTATATCGGTTACGCACGGATATAACATCAACAATGCATTTCCTGTTCATTTTCATACTACCTACAACTTAGGCATCATTGAATCGGGCGAGCGGGAGTTCTTTTATAGGGGCATAGTTCACCGACTAAAACAAGGCGATATTTTCATTATTCAACCTTTCGAACCACATAGCTGCAAATCACCAACCCAATGCGGACATAGCTACAAGATACTCTCTTTCGGTTTAAGCGATGCTCTTTTCTTTCCGCAATTGAGGCTCGACAATCCGTCCCTACCCGCTCTTCTAAGTGCATTTCACACCCTGATTGAATATGAACGAGCTTCACCCAAATTGGCCGACTTGTTTAATGATATCATGGCTCAATTAGTTATTTCTACTTCAGCATCGGATGGTGAGGCGCACATAGATGCGAATCGAGAGAAGATTAATCTTGCAAAGCAATACATTGAAAACAACAGTCATATTGAATTATCCTTAAAAGAGATAGCCGATATAGCTTGCCTAAGCGAATCTCACTTTAGCCGATATTTCCACAAGCTTTACGGGTTATCACCGTATGCTTACTATTTGGCATGCAAACTAAAAAAGGCTCAACATGCTTTACTCCAAGAGAAATCAGTTACCGCGATTACTTACGAAGCTGGTTTTTTCGACCAGAGTCACTTTACCCGATTATTCAAAAAATATGTCGGGGTTACTCCGGGCAGGTATCTCAAAGATAATCGGGGTGATTGAAAAAGCGATTGTAGGATCGAATCCTTACCGTAATGACACTTTGACTGATTTACTTATCACGCTAACAAATCATTAAACTCAGGCTCATGACAGGAATCGTACATTTTGAAACATTCTTATTGGCGGGCATCTTATTGAATTTAACGCCCGGAAACGACACCATCTTTATCTTGATTAAAAGTATCGGACAAGGAAAAAAAGCCGGCATCGTGTCGACATTAGGCATAGCCACCGGAGGCATTGGCCACACCATGTTGGCCGCTTTCGGACTCTCGGTTATTATTGCAAAATCGATCTTGCTTTTCAATATTATCAAATACCTGGGAGCAGCCTATCTTTTGTACATGGGGTACCAGATGCTGACAAACAAAACACCCCTTGTCACCGATGGAATCATCGAATCGAAATCTGCCAACTATCGGAAGATCTACCGGGACGGCTTTCTGACGAACATTCTCAATCCCAAAGTGGCGCTTTTCTTTATCGCTTTTCTGCCTCAGTTTATCGACCCAACGTTTCGCAATACCGTTATCCCGTTTTTGCTACTGGGAGCCACCTTCATAACGACCGGAACCATCTGGTGTATCATACTGGCGCTATTTGCTTCCGGCATCTTCGGCAAGCTGAAAAGCAACCGAATGGTATCGGCTCTCATAAACAAGTTGTGCGGAATAACTCTCGTTGGACTTGGCATCAAAATAGCTTTGACAGACAGAAAATGAGACTAACCGCAAAGAACGCAGAAAATACGCAACGTGTATTATTCAACAATTAACCATCAATAAAAACATGGAACCAATGAAAGAGATGATAGAACAACTGGAGCATCGGCTGGCAGAAGCAATTCGGATAAATGATATCGACTTGCTGGACAAGCTGCTTCATGACGATTTACTTTGTGTGATTCCCGGAGGAGTAACCATTACCAAAGCGATGGATATGGCATCGCACCGGGCAGGCGACATGCAGGTAGACAAACTGGATCTGACGATAGAAGAGATTCGTATTATCGGCGACACGGCAATAGTAACCACCATGTATGACACGAAGGGCACGTTATTGGGAAATCCGATGAAAGGAAAGCTCAAATATATCAGGGTATGGAAAACGAGTGATGCCGGTCTGCAGGTCATTGCTGCAAGTTGTCTTTCGCTTTGAAATTGCCAGACGCGAATGCCCAATTTTCAATAGCAAATAAAAACCGCCTCTTTACTGGTCTGTCTGATAAACCCACTTGCGATCCTGTTTCCCGATGGGTGTTATAAAATGAGGAAATAGTTAACTATGAACCATTAACGGTTTATTGGGCAGTGTCAAATTTATTTTCTATATTTGTAATACTGGATGGGTCTGGCTACACATTCGGTAGATGAAAATTCATTTCGGATCGAATAACGAAGTAGAGTATGTCCGATTTGACGATCTGCTATGGGTGTATCGCGGGCACGAAAAAATAGACAAATCAATATATACAAACCATGCCATCTATAACCTTCGAATCCGGTAGATTATCGGAAGAAACAAAACGTGAGCTTATCCGAAAACTGACGAATATCTCGGCTGATATTACAGGAATTCCCAAAGAATCTTTCTTTGTCTCGATCAGAGAATTGCCGGATGATAGTATTACCATTGGAGGGGTAACCGTCAAAGAGATTAAAGCAAAATGGGGTAATATATAAAAGTCGAATGCGTAACAGAGAATAACGTCATCCTCCGTTACGGATCTTTAATCTGTTGTACTACATACACGGGCTGGACCAGATAAGAGATTGTATTGGCATTGAAAATTTATTCAAATAGACAGTTCGAATATTGAAATCGAACACATTTGCTGCGCATTTTCCGACAAGAAATGCAGCAAGAGTTACCAGGCGAAGAAAGCTTGATTGAAGCAAGAATTTGCTAACAGGTATGTTTTTTGCCGCATCGATGCCAGAGCCGAGGTTTTTCTGGAGTACGATCCGGCAGAGAAAGGGTGGGCGCCGATCGACGCAATAAATTATCTGCTGGTGAATTGTTGTTGGGTATCGGAACAATACTTGGCGGATTGATCGATTGGTTGAGTAGGGATAACAAAACCAAAACTCTTTTGGACGAGACGGAACGAACCGATATTGCATCCATAAGAGTGCTCGAAAAGAGTGGATTTGTGATCTGTAAACAAGTTGATAATCTCCTGTTTAGCTTGAACCTGACGCCTTGAAAAAATTCGGCCGCTGACATAAACTATCAAAATAGCAGACGATGGATATTGGAATACGAGATGTAGAAGAAAAGGATTTTACGCAGATTGTAGCGTTGTTTCATGAATTTGCAGCATTTGAGAAACTGCCGGACAAGATGACCAATTCGGTAGAAAAAATGCACAACGAAAAAGAATTTTTCCATTGTTTTGTGGCCGCAACCGCAGACAATAGAATTGTCGGATATGTCACTTTTTTTTTCGGATATTATACGTGGATAGGCAAATCGCTGTATATGGACGATTTGTATGTAAAGCCGGAATATCGGGCAGCCGGTATCGGAACCATGCTTATCAACCGGGTAATTGCATTGGCAAAGGCTTCGGAATGTCATAAATTGCGTTGGCAGGTATCGGAGTGGAATAAACCTGCAATAGCGTTTTATAAACATCTTGGGGCTGAAATAGATGGTACGGAACAAAACTGCGATTTGATTTTTGATTGATAGCGTAAAATAGTCCGGGCGGTTATTGGTCGGGTGGAAAATGTAGATTTGTCGGCTTGTATGAGGTAAACGCTCCATTTGCCGATACAACAGGCACGCCGTTTGGTGCTATAACGGTGGAATCATGACTAAAATAAATGTTTGTAGATGTATACCAAGCGACATTACTTTTTGCTGATTTTGGCTTTTTGTTCGATTATGGCGCAGGCGCAGCCGAAAAAGCCGGTTTACGATGTTTATAAGTTTGGTGCAGCAGGCGATGGCAAAGCCAACGACAGGCATGCCATTCAACGAGCGATCGACCGGTGTGCTGGCAGCGGCGGCACCGTTTTATTGCATAAAGGTACTTTTCTGACCGGACAGTTGAAGCTTGGCAGTAACATGACCCTGTGTATCGACTCCTCGGCAACCGTGCTTGGTATCATGTCCGATAGCGAAGCCGACTACCCGCACCATCTGATTGAAACCGTCTATCCTAACCGGATGCAAGAGGATTGCCAGCGACGGCTGATCTATGGAAATCATCTGCGTAACGTGACGGTGACCGGTGGCGGAACCATTGATGGTCAGGGTGGTTACACTCCCTGGATGCATGTGAAAGAGATCGGAACGGAAAAAGACCGTCCCTCCATCTTTGCTTTTGTGGGCTGCAATAATATTACTGTAAGCAATCTGTCGTTGCAAAAGCCTGCTTGCTGGACACAAGTTTATATCGAATCGGATAGTGTAACCATTCGGGGATTGAAGATAAATACCGGAAGGTTAACCCCCAACCGTGATGGAATCGATATTGTGGATTGCCACAAGGTGTTGATCGAAGATTGCGCTATTCAGTCGGAAGATGATGGCATTTGCTTCAAAAGCGGCAGTGAATACGGTTGCAAAGATGTGGTGGTGCGGCGATGCCAGATCGATAAACTGAACGTTCCGGCAGGCAATTGCTTCAAACTGGGAACCGATGGCTTGGGCTCGTTTGTGAATTTCGACGTGTCGGATCTTACCCTGAAAAATGCAGCGCAGAATACGGGTCTGTGTATCGAGTCAATGGATGGCGCATTGATCGATAACCTGAAATTCAGCGATTGTTCCATCAGCAATTGCGGACAGGCCGTCTTTGTGTTACTCGCCGACCGTAAACGCACTGTTCCCGGACGGGAGAAACGAATCGGTGCCGTTTCGAATATCAACTTCAAAAATATAACTGCCAGTAACTTTACCCATCAATATTCCTCCGTTATTACCGGTGTGAAGGGGCACAACGTGCAGAATGTCAGTTTTGAGAATTGTAACTTTGTGATGAAAGGAGGCGTTCGGGAAACCAATCAAACCGTGATGGAGTACGACGGCAAATACCCCGAAGGAAGCTATTTCGGCGATACCAATGCGTATGCTTTCTTCCTTCGTCATGTCGATAGCGTATCGTTTATCAATTGCAACATCTCGTCCGAACAACCCGATGCCCGTCCCTGGAAGGTGGAAGATGACGTGATGCGCGTGGAGGTTCGGTAGCGTTGATTGCAGGTAGTCACTCTTTTTGTGCAGGTGGTCAAAAGAATTTGAGAGCTTCGGGCGCAGAGGGTAGTTTTGCAGCAAAAAAACATGAAAAAATCTATTTTGCTCCTTGCGACTCTCCTCTGTGGTCATTCGCTTGCTTGGGGAACCGGCAACGTGAGTCAGGATAAAGATTCCATTGCCATGCATAAATCTATCTCCGAAGTGGTTGTCTATGCGCAGCGATCTACCGTTCAAATAACGCCCGAAAAGCGGGTGATTCATATCGGATCGTCGCCCATTGCCTCTTCCGGCAACGCCTATTTGGTACTGAAAAATCTTCCGGGTATCCTTATCAATAGCGACGGTTCCGTTTTTATGAACGGGAAATCGGGTGTAAAGGTGTTGATCGATGGCAAGAGTTCCTATCTGGAGGGAACCGAACTGGTTAATTACCTGATGTCTTTACCTGCATCTTCGCTCGACAAGGTGGAGCTGGTGACTCGTCCGTCGGCCAAATACGAGGCAAGCGGCAATGCCGGTATTATCGATATCTGTACCAAACGGAACAACCAGAGCGGCTTCAGTCTGAATGTGCATGGAAACTACGAACAGGGAAAGTACGGACGCACCAACGACAATCTCTCGTTTAGTTACCGCCGCAACCAGTTGAATCTTTCCGGCATGTACGGCTATTACCGGGGACACGACTTCAACGACCTGACTATTGCCCGTTATTATCCTGAAACCCCAACGGAGCAGGCGATGGTGTTCGATCAGGATTCGTACCGTCGGCGCTCCGACTACTCGCACTACGCTAATTTTAGCATGGACTATTATGTCACCCCCAAAACTACCTTCGGCATTGCGTTAAAAGGGAACATCTCCGACCGCACCGAAAACGGTTCTCTCAGCTCTCTCTTCCATGCTCCTGCTGCGCAAGCCGACTCCACCCTTCGTTCGTTGACAGACAATGGACAAAAACGCACAAATGTCACATCGAGCCTTACATTTCAACATAAAATCGATTCCCTCGGGAAAACCGTTTCCGCTTCCGTCGACGGGCTCTACTACTCGGTAAAGGAGGATCAGTGGCACAACGATAGGGTAACGATATCGTCGGTGAGAAATACGGAATCGACCTCTAAAGCATTTAAAGATGGAACCATCAAAATGATCTCGGGACGGATGGATCTGATCTGGCCGGTTTCCGACAAATTGCGTTTCGAGGGTGGTGCCAAAAGCGATTTGGTACGTATCGACAATAGGTCCGACTATGCAAACCTGGCCGGTTCGCAGTGGGTTGCCGACCAGACATTGAGCAGCACCTTCTACTATCGCGAAAATATCAATGCCCTGTATGTCACCGCCAAAGTGCAGAAGGGGGCTTTTGTAACCGAAGCGGGAGTGCGTGTCGAGAATACCAATATTAAGGTAGCCTCTTTTTCGCAATCGTACACCGACCTCTTTCCGAACCTCAGCGTAAGTTGGCAGCTGCCGCACAACAATTCGCTTAACGTTACCTACGGCAAACGAGTGGATCGACCCAATTATCGTTATCTCAATCCGTTTGTTTATATCTTCGATACCTACACCTACGAGCAGGGAAACACGAATCTCAAACCTCAGTTTACCGACCGGTTCGACCTGATCTATCTCATTCGAAAGAACTACCGCTTCGGTCTGTTTTATACCGATACCCGGCAGGCCATTATCAAATCGTACAGCGTGCAGTCCGGTTCCCGAAGGGTATATGTGATGCCAACCAATACGACTTACTACCGTTCGTACGGTGTGCAGGGCGACATCGGACAGATTCCCGTTGCCCGTTGGTTTCAGTCGGGAATGCACCTGGAACTGACACAAAACAACTACAAGTGGGAAGAGAACGACATTTCGCTTCGAAACCGCAAACTTACTTTCCAGATCGGAATCCAGAACAAGATTCGTTTGCCCTGGAGTTGTGCGGTCGAAATTAGTGGATTCTATAACAGCGAGATGGCCTACGGACAGGTAAATGTGTTACCTGTGTGGCAACTGTCGGGCGGCATACAAAAGAATCTGTGCAAGGGAAATGCTACGCTCAGTGTCTTCTCCAACGACTGGTTTCATTCCAACAAATCGCGAATAAAAGGGGATTTCAGTGGTACACAAGCCTCCGTGACTGATTTTCAGGATCGTTGTATTGTAGGCGTCTCTGTTACGTATAGGTTCAAAAAAGGGGAGGAAACAAAAGAAAGTAAAAGCGGCAAGAGCTTTTATGATTCAAAAAGAATAAATTTGTAACCGAAAGCAATGACTATGAACAAACAAAAGATCTGGTTTTGGATAGCGCCCTCTATTTTCGGCATATTGGTGCTGACGGTGATCCGCCTGGTGAGCGATGTGCCCACGGAGGCAAAATTCTGGAACCGGCCTATTGCCCTGAATTTGATTGAGGTAGTGTCGGCAATAGTGATTGCTTATCTGTTTCAGTTTGGCATGGTGCTCTACGTTCGGAAGCGTGCTCTCCGCACCGGAGAACTCACTCCCAAGAAGCTGTTGCTGGAATACCTGATGATGCTGATGATCGGTTTTGTCATTATGTATCCCTGTGTGGCGATCATCCATTTTTTTACCAAAGATCCGTTGGGTCTCGACGATATTGTAATTGCCGGCATCTCGTTTTCGTTGTTACTGGTCATTGCTTATGCCATCCTCAGGGGCAACCAGCTGTTGCAGGCCTATGTCGACCAGAAGACCAAGACGCAACAGATAACCAACATTCAGATGGAGACGGAACTGAAATTTCTGAAGGCACAGTTTCATCCTCATTTTCTATTCAATGCCCTCAATACCATCTATTTTCAGATCGATGAGGCGAATGAGGCGCCACGCAAATCTATCGAGCAACTTGCGGAGTTGCTGCGTTATCAGCTTTACGATGTCAATCAAACCGTTCGCATTGAGCAGGAACTTCATTTTATTCGTAATTATGCCGACTTTCAGCAAGTACGCATGAAGGAGTCTCTTCGGGTAGAAATCGATTTTGATTCTTTACTAAAAGAGCAGAAGATTCATCCTTTGTTGTTATTCCCATTGGTGGAAAATGCGTATAAATATGTGGGGGGTGAGTACCGGATACAAATTAAGGCCTATCGAGAGAACAATGCGTTGCGTTTCAGTGTCGAAAACTCTATTCCACCCGATATAAAACCGGTTTCGCGCTCCGGAGGAGTAGGACTTGAGAATCTTCGCCGGAGGCTCGACCTGCTTTATACCGGCAAGTATCGGTTGGAGCTGAACCGGACGGAGCAATCGTATACAGCTAATCTGACAATAGCATGGTAAAATTGCGATGTGTCATTACCGATGACGAACCGATGGCCCGTAAAGGGTTGCAGGGTTATGTGGAGAAACTCGACTTTCTGGAGTTGGTTGCCGTGTGCGAAGATGCCATTCAGTTGAGTAACGTATTGAAGCAGCAGCCGGTCGATCTGCTGTTTCTCGACATCGAGATGCCCTACATCTCGGGGGTGGAACTGCTCTCCGGATTAACCGATCCGCCGAAGGTGATTATTGTGAGTGCCTACGAACAATATGCCCTCAAAGGATACGAACTGGATGTGACGGACTATCTGCTCAAGCCGGTGTCGTTCGAACGGTTTCTGAAAGCGGTCAACAAGGTATACGATCAGGTGGTGAAGCCGACAACTGTTGGTACCGAACCGCAATTTGTCTTTGTGAAAACCACTCAAAAGATGGAGAAGGTATTCTTCCGCGATATCCTCTTTGTCGAAGGTATGGAAAACTACGTCTCCATTCAAACCTCATCGGGCAAGGTGGTTACCCATATCACCCTCAGCCTCTTTCTGCGCATGCTTCCCGCCACTCACTTCGTGCAATGCCACAAATCGTATGTGGTGAACCTCGACAAGGTTTTTGCTTTAGAGGGTAATCTGCTGCACATCGATGCCTATAAAATCCCCATCTCGCGTACCTACAAAAACGACGTATTGGCGGTGTTGCTGCCTGATAACGAGGTAAAAGGTTGATGGAACACGGTTCAGGGTGAATGGTAAAAGGAGAGTGTTTGGTAAGGTTAGCTGAGATTTTGTGGTTACAACAGCGAAAGCAAATTATCGCTCACGCAAAATGCAGATGTGTTTGGGTACGGGAATGATCATCCCGAATCAATTTCTCGAACTATAAATCGTCAGCCCGGCCTGTAACAAGGCCGGGCTTTTTGTTTTCAGTAATTACAAAAAAAATTAACCTAATTGTTTGTTTATTAAAAGGCTTTTTGTAGATTTGATGCGTAAAATGAAAATCCGTATCGGGATCAAAATAATGCTAAGCAACCGAATAAAGCTAATTTTGGTATAAACGGATTAAGAGAATGACCACTGTTGGGTGATAAAGGTGGAGTTGAAGATTAAAACCTTGACAAAAACATCAGCTTATATGGAGGAAATAATAAAAATTGAGACGCTTGAGCAATTTTCTGAGAAAATCAAAAATATTGATAATCTCAATACTAATGAAGAAAAGATTAATTACCTCGCAAATTGTGTATTAACACAGAATGGTTTAATTGTTGAAATGGCAAAGATTTTCAATAAAATATTCTATTTGTCACAACTCAACGAACGTAATATTTCTCAGATTGTGACTACACAAGAGAGTTTGATTGAAGAAAATCAAACAATGTCAAAATCGTTAGAAAATCATACAGAGGCATTGAAGCTTATGTTAGAAATGCCTGATATTTACGAGAAAAGATTGGAAATCATTCAGAAGCAAATAGATAGATTACAGTAAAATGTTTTGTCTTGTTATGATTTGATTTTAATATGAGGGAAATGATTTTTACTATCGCACTTTTGCTCAGTGTATTTTAGCTATATAGTAGAACAAAAATGAAAAATGAGAAATATTCAGCAAGCTAACGAGCCTGAAGAAATGTATCACTGGATGAGACAACGCTTAAAATAAACATTTAAAACATGATTCTCAGAACTGATTCCATATTGAATTTTCTTTCGCCTAAGATAGAAAAAAGAACCTTATTGATATTGGATGCTATACGTTTTACAATACAAATGATTGATGAAAGCTGGATCAGATTAAATGAATCCTTGTTAAAATATTCACAACAAACATCAGATAAAAATTTACCCGATATATTTCTGGATACATGGAGTATCGTAGATAGCTCACAACGTTTCTTTAATTTATATAAAATGATTCATTCAGAAAGTAATCATCAGATTTTAGATTCCATAAAACATATAAAGTCATTCAGAAATACATTTGAACATTTAGATGAAAGAATAGATGAATCACTATTAAATTCTGTTTGTCCATTTTGGGGTGCATTAAGATGGAAGTATAAAAATAAGAAGATTAAAAGAATTGAAACGTTTTTAGCTATTTCAGGAATTAATTATGGCTCAGAACATAAGATCAACGTTGTAAAGTATGAGAATACGGAAGACCTCTTAATATATAATATTCAAATTGAAACTGTTGATAAGAAAGGTAATCGTATTATTTTAAATTTGGATGAATTGGTATCTTCAATTTTAAAAATCATAGAAATATTGGAAATTACACTTGAAGCGCAGTCGGAAAAGTTTGACCTAAAAAAACATGATTGGTCGTTATTTAGAGATACTGTTGTTATATTTCACGAACCATTGGATACTGATGCAGCTCTATAAAACATGCCTCTGTCCATTTTGTCGTAAGGATATAAATAACAGATTATCGTTCAAGCCTGATGGAGTGTAGTTTGGACGTAAAATTAAATCAGTCTCGTTGATACGGGATGTGGCATTTATAACTGATTACTCTGTCGATCGTTGATTGTTATCCCTGATGGCGCAAGCATGGCAGATTTTAGTTAAAGTTTTGAGCGCAGCGTTAACTTGGACTGGAACCACTGGTCACGAAGCTAATTGGGAAGGAGGAATCCCCAGGTTGGCGCAGATCTTCTGATCTGTGCCTGAGCAGGAAACCAAATTGATAAACCGGAAAGGAAACGGCATTTGGTTTTTGTAGAGATGCGGCATGCCACGTCTCTACGGTTTGTAATGCAGCGCGTCTCCAAGGTTTGTTTGAATGGTATAACTCCAAATAGGGAGGGATCAGAGTCTGAAATGATCCATTGGACGAGAATTAGTGTAGGGTTCTTGGTTTTTTCCCTAATTTTGCGGGAGCTTCTACACAAAAGCAAGACAACTGCTAATATAAAACTGAAAAGAATATGATTTTCTATTTTTCCGGTACAGGCAATTCCCGATGGGTCGCCACACAACTATCAGCGCACTTTTCGGATACCCTTTATTCGATTGGTGAATACGAACGCAAAGAGAGTCCGCTGGCACCGACATTTGAAGTAAAACCCGACGAGAAGATCGGATTCGTTTTTCCGGTTTATTCGTGGGGTGTGCCGCCCGTAGTCACCCGATTTATTGCCGATATGCAATTGGAAGGATATAATCGTCAGCCGGTCTATTGCATTATGACTTGTGGCGATGAGTGTGGCTATACCAACCGGATGTTTACCCGGGCTATCAAAGCCAAAAGGCTTGAAACCAAACATATTTACTCGATCATTATGCCAAACTCATACATTTGCATGAAAGGTTTCGATGTGGATAGCAAAGAGGTACAGGCTCGGAAAATAGAGATGGCAAAGATTGAGCTGCCAAGAGTGATGTCGGCTATTGAGAACGATCAGTCTATTGATTTTTATACCAAAGGCAAACGGTTTTTGAGAATCAAATCGGGGCTTATTTATAAACTATTTGCCAAGCATGCACTTTCCGATAAACCGTACCGTTGCGGTGACGCATGTACTTCGTGCGGCAAATGTGTAAAAGTATGTCCGGTAAACAATATCGGGCTGGTCGCCGGAAAACCGGTATGGAAAGGTAATTGTACACAATGTTTGGCCTGCATTCATGTATGTCCGACTCGCGCTATTGAGTATGGTAAAAGCACACAGAATAAAGGGCGCTATTTTTTCAATCAACAGAAGTGACAAGAAGATCTTCAACTATCAGGTACCATAACTGCGCTTCGCGACCAAATTGATAAACCGGACAGGAAATGGTATTTGGTTGTTGTAGAGACGCGGCAATGCCACGTCTTTAGGGTCATAATTGGAGATGTCATAATTATTTATCCTATTACTCCCTTACTGAGTTGGGGCAATGATGGCAGAGAAATGGTCTGAAAAATGTTTTTTGAGGATATAATCGGTCGGTTTTGGAGCTAAATCGGGTATGGAAAGCCGTGATATGGAAGAGAATAAGAACTGTTTTGGATAAAATTTTGCCTGTTCCAACCATCAGCAGGAGGCTCCAATTTTCCTGTCCGACATTTTCATTCTGTACAATTTGACAAATGCAATAGTCATCCTCTGTTAGCGAAAGGATCCGAGTCGATGGCTCGGCGAATAATCGTGAATATTTATCGCTGTTGCCTATTAATTGACTTGTAAATAGTTGTTTATGAAGATGAACTCATTCCGGTGTCCGGTATAAATAAAGGTGGAAAAAGGGAAGGATACCAAGGATTGTTCCCGGCCTGAACTGTGTGGCTATTTTACAATAAACTACTACGCATATTGCTGTTAATCATGTATTTTACTGTTATAGTATTTGCTAATTGTGTTGCATAAAGCGATAATTTTTTTGTAGTTTTGCAACGTAAGTATACTTGCTTTTTCAAGAGCAAAAATTATAAACCCAGTAAAGATCTACTATGAACATGAAACACAAAACATTGTTGCTAGCGGTGAATTTTGTAATTTTGGGAGGACTCGGATTACAAGGATATTCCGCTACGCCGAAGGGCAAAATGAGTAGTACAGCCAAAAGCGATACTACGCGAAGCATCTCACCCTACTTTACGCCGGCCACGGCATTGAAAAAAACGCCCGATTCTAAAGGGTTCATCCGACGTTGGTCACTGTTGGAACCCATTAGCAAACCCAATCGAGGCAATACTGTTTTTGTAGACAGCTACATAAGAACAGCATTTGCAACCGAGTATTTTCCAAATCAGTTTACTATTGTTCCCAAAGATGGTGAAAAAGTAAAAGTGGGCGAACAGGAACTCACCTGGCATGCTTTGGAAAGCACAAACTACAATGTCAAACTATTTCGTTTCGCATACGGATTGAGAAAACAGTATTACGGCGTTATCTTTTGGGCTGTAACTGTAGTCAACAGTCCGCAGGAGATGAAAAATGTAAGGATGGCCGTAGGATCCAATTCGGCATCGATGTGGTGGCTCAATGGCAAGGAGGCTGTGATCCTTTCGGGAGACCGGCGCATGGTAGTGGACGATTGTGTCTCGCCCCGTCTGACACTTAACAAAGGAAAGAATGTCATTCGCGGAGCCGTCATCAATGGACCCGGCATGAGTGATTTCTGTGTTCGCTTCCTGAATGAAAAAGGCGAGCCGATAAAAAATCTTACTATTAGTTATGAATAAAATGAGTCAGTCATTCTATTCCGATATTTCAATTAGATAGGAATAGGAATTATGAAACGGGCACGATAAGCAAATCCTGACATACGGAGGAATGATTATGTGCAAGTTTCGTCCGACTTAAATAAATTTAAACAGATGAAATCAAGAATCAAAATAATGGGCGCAACAGCCCTGTTATCGGTTGTATTAACCGGAACAGTGATAGCACAAGTGGGGAAACCATTTATACATGATCCGTCAACCATCATGGAATGCAACGGAAAGTATTATACGTTTGGTACGGGTGGTGGCGGATTAATATCCGAAGACGGTTGGACATGGAACAGTGGTGCCGTACGACCCGGCGGCGGAGCAGCTCCCGACGCAATAAAAATAGGCGATCGTTACCTTGTTGTTTATGGCTCTACCGGCGGTGGTCTGGGTGGCGGACACGATGGCCGAATAAATACCATGTGGAATAAAACACTTGATCCGAAATCTCCCGATTTTAAGTTTTCAGAACCTATCGTAGTTGCTTCATCCGAAAACATGGAAGATTGTGATGCTATTGATCCCGGACTTCTTCTCGATCCGACCGACGGACGTTTATGGTTATCATACGGCACCTATTTCGGGTTTATTCGTCTGGTAGAACTCGATCCGAAAACAGGAAAACGGGTGGAAGGGAACAAAGCAATCAATATTGCGATCGATTGTGAGGCCACCGATTTGATGTATCGAGACGGTTGGTATTATCTGTTGGGCACCCACGGAACCTGCTGCGACGGAGCCAACTCGACCTATAATATTGTTGTTGGCCGTTCCAGAAAAGTAACAGGTCCGTACCTCGATAATATGGGAAGAGATATGCTGGAAGGCGGCGGTAAAATGGTTGTGGCAGCCGGAGGAAGAGTGACCGGCCCGGGACACTTCGGTCGTTTAATAATTGGTGACGGAGTTGAAAAAATGTCATGTCATTACGAAGCCGATTTGGATCAAAGCGGACGTAGCGTATTAGCCATTCGTCCGTTGTTGTGGAAAAACGGGTGGCCTGTTGCCGGCGATAATTTCAAAGAAGGAACCTATGAAATCGAATCCGAGAGAAGAGGATATGCCTTGGAGTTGGTGGTCGATTTTACGAGAATGGCCGGCGGAATGCGCGGGTTCGGACGAAATACGGACGAACCTGTAAAACCCGTTCCTTCGCAGGAGTTAGCCGATGTAATTAAAACCTGGCCAACAGGCAATATCGGCATAAGAATCGGCGATTATATGTTCCGCCCGCATCAAAAATGGACCATTACAGCAGTTCCCGATGCGGGAGGATATCCCGGAGGACCCTATTATAAAATAGTAATTGCAGGAACAGACCGGGCATTGGCAGCAACAGCCGAAGCCGAAGTTATATCGGTACCGTCATTTACCGGTGCTCCGGAACAGTTGTGGCGCATCGATCAACTGACCGATGGAACATATAGAATAATGCCGAAGATAGTTCCAAACTCAAAGGAGAAATTGGCGCTGGTGTCTTCAGGAGACAGCACTCCGACACTTGCAAAGTTTGATATGAATAGTGATAATTCCAAATGGAATTTTAAGGCTCACTAAAGATTCTATACGAAAGACGCAGGTTTAATTTCCTGCGTCTTTTTCTCTCCTTCCTTTTTCTCTTTCCGCATCAAATTCACATCGACTTATCGTAAGTAAATATGCTGAACAAGCAGTAAAGTAGATGCCTGTTACACTTTAGATTAAGAAATTATTGTCGCGTGAAAACCAGAATTGACCGGAATGCACCTTGTTTGTGATTGTCTATGTAATACAGCTTTTGAAGAAAACATCGGATGGTTCCCATGGCATACAAATGTCCGAACGCAATGATACTCCTGTCTGAACTGTCTGATATTGAAAAATAAAATTATTTACCGATGAAAAACATTTTTCTTTTTACGCTTATGTTGGTGGGTGCCGTGTCGATAAATGCACGTAATCAGCAGATCTCCGGTAAGCAATATCCTCCGTTGATTACTTTCACCGCCGAGCAGGATCATCAGACCATGATGAAGCAACTGGGGATAAAGAGTCTCCGGCCCGGTCCGAGTGGCGACGAGAAGGCTCCCAATCATGCCAACTACGACGAATCGAAGGCCAACCCCTGTCCGCAACTTCCCGATGTACTTACCCTGAAAAACGGCAAGAAGGTAACTTCGCCCGACATGTGGTGGAAACTGCGTCGTCCCGAGATTGTGGAGGATTTTGAGCGCGAAGTGTACGGCCGTCTGCCCAAGAATATTCCAGCCGTAAAGTGGGAGCTAAAGATCACCGACCGTGAGTTTGTGGGTCGTACTCCCGTCATTGCAAAACAGTTGATAGGACATGTGGACAATAGTCAATGTCCGTCGATCAATGTTGATATCAATATGATGCTGGTGGTGCCTACTAATGTAAAAGGTCCGGTACCGGTATTGATGATGTTCGGTCGTCCCTCTTTCCCTTCGCCCGCGCAGCCGTCGAACGAAGATCTGGAGAGCATCAATGTGGCTTTCAAAGAGATGATGATTAAAAACAATCCCGGAATGAAGGCTATATTCGATAAGTATCCGGCTTATCAACCCATCACCAAACTGGCCGGTTCCGGTTTCTTTGCTCCGGCTGTCGATGGCAATTCGGTGCCAACCGAACAGCTGTTGGCCGCAGGGTGGGGATATGTTACCATTGATCCCTCTTCCATTCAGGCTGATAACGGAGCCGGATTGACACGCGGAATCATCGGATTGGTAAACAAAGGCCAGCCCCGCACTCCTGAAGAGTGGGGGGCCTTGCGTGCCTGGTCTTGGGGCGCCGCCCGTGGACTCGATTATCTGGAAACCGATCCGTTGGTAGATGCAAAAAAAGTGGGCATCGAAGGTGTTTCGCGTTACGGTAAAGCGGCTTTGGTTACCCTCGCATTTGAACCTCGTTTTGCAGTGGGATTGATCGGTTCGTCGGGTAAAGGTGGTGCCGTCTTGCATCGTCGTATTTTCGGTGAGGCAGTCGAAAGCCTTGGCAATAGCGGTGAGTATCACTGGATGGCGGGCAATTACATTAAATATTCGGCTTCCGAAGCACGCTTTGGCAGTAAAACCGGTTGCGATTTGCCGGTCGACTCTCATGAGTTGATTGCACTGTGTGCTCCACGCCTTACCTTTATCAGTTACGGCATTCCCGAAAAGGGAGATGCCCGTTGGCTCGATCAGCAGGGAAGTTATATGGCAACGATTGCCGCCGGTACTGTTTTCAAACTGTTGGGTGCGCGTGATCTGGGTGTCTCCAACGATTACATGAAAGAACAGATGCCTCCGGTATTGCATGGGTTGCTCGATGGTGAACTAGCATGGCGGCAACACGACGGTGGTCATACCGATGCTCCCAATTTTCAGGCATTTATTCCCTGGGCAAGTAAAATGTTGAAATATACCAAAAGTTCCGGTAGATAAACAGAGAAAATGGTCAGGGGTCAATGGTTAATGGGAATCTGCTGCTTCGAAGATACTAAGATGTTCCGGGTATGGCAGGTTTATAGAGGATAGTCAAGTTGGAAAGTCAAAAATAAAGTTGTTGCAACAGTCAAGATAACTTCCATATAAAAATTACTACTTTTGTCTGAAATTTTTACATGATGAACAAATTTATCTCTTATCCTTTCTCTTTAGTAGCTTACGGTCTTTTCTTTTTAGTCCTTTGTTTGTTTCATCCGGTGCAGTATTTGTGTTATAATTTACTTGGATATAAGGCACATAAGCGAAGCGTTGATCTGCTCAATTTTTGTTTGTTGCGTATTTTGTGGATTACTTTTTCGACGGCAAAAGTTGAAATGCAAACCGATTTGCCAACGGATAAACCCATCATTTTTGTAGCCAACCATCAGGGTTTGTACGATATTATCGGCATCGGTTGGTTTTTGCGTAAATTCCATCCGAAGTATGTGAGTAAAGTGGAGCTGGGAAAGAGAATCCCCAGTGTTTCCTATAATCTGAATTATGGCGGTTCTGTTTTGATCGACCGCAAAGATCCGAAACAGGCTTTACCGGCATTGAAAAAGATGGCCGAATATATCGAAGCCAATCACCGTTCGACGGTTATCTTTCCCGAAGGTACCCGGTCGAAGAATGGCAAGCCGCGTGCTTTTGCTTCGAATGGGGTGAAAATACTGTGCAAATATGCTCCCAATGCGCTGGTGGTGCCTGTCTCGATTAATGATTCGTGGAAAGTGTTCCGGTATGGAAATTTTCCGTTGGGAATCGGCAATCACCTCACATTCACCGTTCATCCTCCTATTGAAGTGAAAGGGTGTGACTTTACTTTCCTTTTTGAACAGACTGAAAAGGCAGTGGTGGAGGGTATTAGGGTCGGGTAGTGTGTCGCCGTGTTTGTCCTGCGTCGGATTGATAGATTAAGAAATAAATGATATACAAATGAGAAGATACATTTTCGTTGGGTGTTTCTTGCTCGTGGCAGTTCTGTTGCCCGCTCAGTTAGTCAATCGATTTACAATTGATTTGACCAAAAGCAAAAAGAATAAACTTTCGGTACGGTGTGACGTGCCGGCGTATCAAAAAGAGGTGCTGGTGTATCAGATTCCGAGAGCCGTTCCGGGATCATATTCGATCAAAAATTTCGGCGATTACATTGAAAATTTCCGAGCGTATGACCGGAAAGGAAAAAAACTGAAGGTAAGCTACAACCGGCAGGATAACAATTTTACGATAAACAATGCCGTTTCGTTGGCACGCATTAGTTACGATGTGCGCGATACGTGGACTGATACTAAAAATCAGAACTATGTTTTTCAGCCCGGAGGTACTTACTTCGAACCGGGAACGCTTTTTTGCCTCAACACGTTTGCTTTATTCGGCTATTTCGAAGATTTTGAACATAGTCCGAGTGAGGTTCATATCAAAAAAGAGAGGGGCTTGTATTGTTCCACTTCGGCCGATCTTACCGCATTAAACCCTACGGAAGATGTCGTTAAAGCATCGGATTATAACGTATTGCAGGATAACCCGATGGTTTATATGCATCCCGATACGGTTTCGTTACTCGTCAACAACTGCCGCTTTCATATAGCTGTCTTTTCGCGCAACCATAAGGCTACGTCGCATCAAATTCTTTCATCTATCCGTCCGATATTGACAAAAGTATTTCCTGCTTTCTTTCCTGTTTTTCCAACGAATGGCTATACTTTTACATTTATTTTTCCGGGATGGCAGGATGAAAACCTGATGAAGAGCGGTAGCATGGGCGCCATGGAGCATAGCGCCAGTTCGGTCTATTTTTATCCCGAAACGGGCAACAGGGATATCCTGAATTCGTTTTTGACTCATGTGGTGACGCATGAGTTTTTGCATGTGCTTACACCTCTTTCGCTCAAATCGGAACAGATTTTCAATTTCAATTACCGAAATCCGGAAGCTTCTCAACATTTATGGTTGTACGAGGGGGGAATAGAATATCTCTCTAATTTGATCCTTTTGCGGGATTCCGTTATGTCCGAAAATGATTATCTGGAATCGCTTCGCCAGAAACTCCTTTATAGCGATCGGTATCAGCATGTTTCCATGACCGAATTCGGGCGTAGAATCTTTTCAAACAGTGATGTGAGTTACTATGCAAATGTATACAACCGAGGCGCATTGGTTGCTTTCTTGCTCGATATTCGTATCAATGAACTGACTGAAGGACGTATGAATCTTCGAAAATTACTGCTTCAACTCGATGACAAATACAAGGGACGTTTCTTTCGGGATGACCGATTGTTCGATGAGATAGTCGATCTGACTCACTCGGATATTCGCTCTTTGATAGACGATTACATTGTGGGAACGAAAGAGTTGCCCGTGGAATCATACCTGCATAAAATCGGGTACCGACTAACCACAGCAAAGCCCGACAGTATTTATACGTTCGGGCGGGTTAGTATGGAATACGACAGTCGCGAAAACCGGTGCATCGTGCGTGATGCAGCTCCCAGTTACAATGCTTTTAATCTGGATAAGGGAGATGTGATGCTAGCCGTGAACGATACAATACTCAATGAGGTAAATTATTATCAGTATATGAGGTTGATCGGAAATCCAGATTCGGAAAAGGAGGTGAAGGTTCGTTTTGCCCGAAAAGACCGGATAACGGAAATACAAAATTCTCCGATCAAAGTGAAAGTTAAACAACTGGATTTTATTGAGCCCGAGCGTGATCTTACGGCAGACCAGCGTCGTTTGCGTAAACTTGTTTTGAATCGATAGAAATAAGGGCAATCAACGATTGAAAAACTGTTGTAACCCGGCCTGGGCATCCTCTAGTTTATCTTCCCAGTGTTTAACTGAATTTTCGCCGATTCTATCGGTGATGTATTTTACCGAAACAAAAGGAATACGGCGGCGCTTACACAGAGCTGCTACCGCAAAATTCTCCATATCAAAGGCATCGGCTTCGTCGATAATGCGGGTGACGAACGAATCTCCGGTATTGCAGATGTTGTTTGTATCCCAATCTTCGATAATGGAAATCGACTTAAGTTCCTCTTTGAAGTCGAGATGGTAGGCAACTCCGAAATCTTTACACTTTTTCATATCCCGGTCAACAAAGGTATCGCAGATAATGATCGAATCGACATCCCGGTCGGCCGAACCAGCAGTGCCGATATTGAGAATCAGATCGGGTTTGTTGTCGGCCATGGCATCGATAACCGCTAGTACCGCATTGACTTTTCCGATACCTGTTTCGCAATAGGTGATGGTGCATCCAGAGAAATCAACCTCCACGCGCTCTTGAGGGATGGCATAAGTTACCAGAATATTCATTGTCTATGGTTGGAAGTGAAACTTTTTGAGTTTTTCTTTTACTGCAAGTTGTGTCGCGTTGCACGATATTGACACGGTCGGTGGTCGTCCTGCGTAGTCGTTTTATTTAAGAAGCGCCTGTCGGATAGCTTTTTCAACGAGAGGCTCCATTACAAGATAACCGGTCTGATTGGGATGGACTCCATCATAGGTAAGCTCGGCTTTCAGCCCGTGGCGTTCATCAACCATTGCTGAAAAATAGTCGACGAAAACTATTTTCTTCTTCGTGGAATAGTTTTTGATCCATGCATTTAATGTTACAATCTTTTGGGCAGGTTCCAGCCCTTTTTTCCAGGGATAGTCGTATACCGGTAATACGGAACATAGAATAACCTTAATGCCATTGGCCATGGCAATTTCGGTCATAGACGCAAGATTGTCTTCAATCATTTCAAGTGTAGATGAACCTGTATTTCCGGCAATGTCGTTAGTTCCAGCCAGAATTACCACCACTTTGGGGTGCAGATTGATGACATCGGAACGGAAACGAACTAACATTTGGGGCGAGGTTTGTCCGCTTATGCCTCGGTTGATGTAGGCCTTTCCTTCGAAGAAGGAGGGATGTTTTTTTATCCAACCTTCGGTGATGGAGTTGCCCATAAATATTACTCGGTTTTCTTTTGCCGGTGTAGCGGGTAAAACGGCATTCTCTTTGGCATATCGCGACAGACCGGCCCAGTCTTGAGCATCGATTAGAAAAACCGGCAACGCGATCAGACAAACGGTTATGAGTAGAATTTTTTTCATGGATAAATGTGTTATTTATCGGCCTGTTTTAGCCAACAATGAATAGTCCAGTAGGGTCATTGCCGTCATTGCTTCTACAATGGGTACAGCGCGGGGCAATACGCAGGCATCGTGGCGTCCGCGGGCTGTCAGTATGGTTTCGTTGCCATGAGCATCGACAGTGTTTTGTTCCATCAGAATAGTGGCAACAGGCTTGAAAACAACCCGGAAATAGATGTCCTGACCGTTGGAGATGCCTCCCTGAATGCCTCCGGAACGATTGGTCGTAGTCGTAATTTTATCCTTCTGGTTGACAAAAATATCGTTCGATTCGGATCCCCGGAAAGGAATGCCTTCGAATCCACTACCATAATCAAACCCTTTTACGGCATTAATGGAGAGCATGGCACTACCTAACGCGGCATGTAGTTTACCGAAAACAGGTTCGCCCCAGCCGACAGGAACATTTTTGGCGACACAGGTGATGATGCCACCGATGGTATCGCCGTTTTTACGTACTTCGCGGATTAGGGTTTCCATTTTGTCCGATGTTTCGGGATCAGGACAACGCACAATGCTCTCTTCCGTACGGCTTAAATCGTAATCGGTATAGTAGCCGGGTAAGGAAATCGTGCCAACTTGCGATGTAAAAGCGTTGATCTGAACTCCAGTGGAGCGAAGAGCCAGTTTGGCAACAGCCCCGGCAACCACGCGGGCAATGGTTTCACGTGCAGAACTGCGTCCACCTCCACGATAATCGCGTATGCCGTATTTGGTCTGGTAGGTAAAATCGGCATGCGATGGACGGAACGTCTCGCGCATGTTGTCATAATCCGACGAATGTTGATTGGTATTGCGGATCATGAAGCCGATAGGTACTCCAGTCGTTTTACCTTCAAAAATACCGGACAGAAACTCAACCTCATCGGGTTCTTTTCGTGGCGTAACGATATTCGACTGACCCGGACGCCGGCGATTCAGTTCGTTTTGTATAAACTCCATATCGATTTCGACTCCGGCGGGGCATCCGTCAATCACTCCACCTACGGCGGCTCCATGCGATTCTCCAAAAGAAGTCAGTCTGTATATATTTCCGAAAGTATTGGACATAGTGCTAGTTAATCAGAAGATTAGTAATCAGAGAATGCTAAATGTGTTGTGTGACAATAAAAATAAGGTGAAAAGTGAAACGGTTCCCTTTATCAGGGTTGTTCACCTCTCACCTTAAAATAAGATTTTTTGTCCGTGTGGGGTTATTTGCAGCCGCAATCGCCTCCGCAGCCACAGCTGGACGTTTCCTCCTGTCCGTCGCCGCAATCGCCTCCACAACCGGAGCAGCCTCCGCTACATCCTCCACCACCGGCAAAGGAGGCCAGTTCTTGTTCTGTAGCGTCGCGTACTTCAAGCACGGTACCTTTGAAATGCAATGTTTCGCCGGCAAGGGGATGGTTGAAGTCAACAGTAACCGTTTGGTCACCAACCTCAACAACTTGCGCATTGATGCGTGTGCCGTCGGTATCCATCAGAGGAACCACATTGCCCACAAAAACCATTTTTTCGTCTAGTTTGCCGTCTACTTCGAAAATATGACGGGGCAGATCTACCACGTTTTCGTCTTCGTATTCGCCGTAAGCGTCTTTGCTGTCAATTTTGAAATCGAATGTATCTGAAACTTTAAGTCCGTGTAAATTCTTTTCAAATTCAGCAAGCATCATACCGATACCGAAACAAAATGTCAGTGGGTTTTGTGTTGTTGCTTGCTCCATTAATTCAGGTTCCTCATTTTCACCTCCGACATACAAATCGTAGGTAACGGAAACCATTTTGTTGTTTTGAATACTCATATCAATCAATAATTTGGTTGTTTTGCTAACTCTAAATAAAAACGATGCAAAGATAGCGTATAAAAGGCGAAATTCCATGTGTGACAGTAATTTTTAGAAAGTGATAATAACGTTGTTAATACACATAGAATCGGATGGATGCCTATGCTGCTTTACCACAATGTTGTTGTTTGTTATTAAAGTGAAATCGCATGATGCGTCGTGAGTATTTAAAATAAGAAGGTTTTAAGATAATTTTGTTGATGATTGTAACTTTTAATGGCTATATAGTTGAAATTTTCAAAATATTTTATCTATCTTGTGCATCTTATTTTTTAATAGTAAAATCTAATACATTTTTAATCCAATGGACTTATTATCAGAGAAATCAAGAGCAGTAAAATTCTATAACGGGGAAAGTATTCCTCTCGAACTGCATAAAGTGCGTATCGTTCAGAAACTTCATTTAGTACCAATTGAAAGACGTTTGGAAGCCTTATACGAAGGAGGATTCAATACATTCCAGCTGAATACGACGGATGTATTTCTCGATATGTTGACTGATAGCGGTACCAATGCTATGAGCGACAATCAGTTGTCGGCTATGATGATTGCAGATGATGCTTATGCGGGTTCTCAGAGTTTTATTCGTCTGCAAAAAGCAGTTGAGGATGTTCTCGGCAAAAAATATCTGCTTCCGGTTCACCAGGGACGTGCTGCCGAACATATTCTGGGTGTGGCTTATGTCAAGAAGGGGAGTATGGTTCCGATGAATTACCACTTTACCACAGCATTGGCTCATATTACCGAATGTGGCGGGCAAATTGCCGAATTGCTTTATCCGGAGGCTTACAAAATCGATTCGGATCACCCTTTCAAGGGTAATATGAATATTGAAGCACTTGAAGAGTGCATTCAAAAACATGGAAAAGAGAATATACCGTACATCCGAATGGAGGCTTCGACCAATCTGATCGGTGGACAACCCTTTTCGGTACAAAATATGCGCGATGTACGTGCAATAGCTGATAAATATGGCATTCGACTGGTGCTGGATGCTAGTTTGCTCGGCGAAAATGCCTATCTTGTAAAACAACGCGAAGTGGAATTTAAGGAAAAGTCGATGGCTGAAATTTTGTTGACCTTTACCGGTATGGCAGATATTATCTATTTCTCGGCTCGTAAGTTAAGCTCTTCCCGGGGTGGTGGTATCTGTACCAATGACATTGCGATATACAAAGAAATGGAGGCTTTGGTTCCTTTGTTCGAAGGATTCCTGACTTACGGTGGTATCTCTATTCGTGAAGTGGAGGCGATGGCCGTCGGTCTTTATGAAACGTTGGACGAAACGATGATTTCGCAGAGTCCGTCGTTTATTAAATATCTGGTAGAAGAGGCTAAAGAGTTGGGTATTCCGATGATTACCCCCCCCGGTGTATTGGGTGCTCATGTGGATGCCATGTCGTTTTGTAGCCATATTCCACAAACGCAATACCCTGCAGGTGCACTGGCAGCGGCATTCTTTCTGGTATCTGGCGTTCGGGGTATGGAGCGTGGTTCTGTATCGAATCAGCGCGATGAAAACGGAAATGAAACCTATGCCGATATGGAGTTGCTTCGTTTGGCTGTTCCACGGCGCGTATTTACGCTATCCCAGATTAAGTATGTGATTGATCGGCTGAAATGGCTATACGATAATCGAACACTGATTGGCGGCTTGAAATTTTATTACGAACCTCCAGTGTTGCGTTTCTTTATGGGTAAACTGGAACCGACATCTGATTGGCCTCAGAAACTGGTGGCTAAGTTCCGTGCCGACTTTGGTGATAGTCTTTGATATAATTGATAATTAACTATTTATGACTAATTGTTATCTAATATCTTGAAATTTTCTCCTTCCCGCAGAGTCATGGCTCTGCGGGATTTTTTTTGTTGTTGTCGGTGAAAATGACTACTATTGCAGTTCTAATGTGTATTCCTATGCGTTTTTTTAGTCTTTTGATTGTTATTATGTTATGGTCGGTTTCCGCGCCTGTTTCGGCTCAACATTACCGGATGCATCCCGATATTCCGACCGATAGTTCATATAATGCCCAAAACGAACTGATTAAAAACCGGAAAAAATATCCATCTATTTCGTTGGTTGGTGTTGGCGATTTAAACAAGTTGATTATTCGTAATGATGTAGTGTATGTTCGGTATGGAAACCGAGCAATGCATCTCGATCTGGTTCGTCCGGAAGGAACGAAAAAGGTGCCGGTTGTGGTCATTATTCATGCCGGAGGTTGGCGTTCGGGAGAGAAAAACATGGATCGTCATATTGCCTATGAGCTTTCCAGAAACGGATTTGCAACAGTTTGTGTGGAATACCGCCTTTCGATGGAGGCCAGATATCCGGCGGGTGTGCAGGATATAAAAACAGCTATCCGGTGGATACGAGCCAATGCTGCTAAATATAATCTGCAAAGTAATCGGTTGGCAATCTTCGGTACTTCGGCTGGCGGTCAGTTAGCTGCGTTGATCGGTAGCGAAAATGGCACAGTTCTGTCATACAAAACAATTGATTATAAGCAATTTTCCGATAAAGTGGAGGCTGTGGTGGATATGGATGGTGTGCTGGCGTTTTTACATCCTGAATCGGCCGAAGGGCAGGATCAACCAGGTAAATTGTCGGCAGCTACACTTTGGTTCGGAGCCTCGTCCAAAGAGAAACCTGAATTGTTTAATGAAGCATCGGCCTATTGTCATGTCGGCAAGCAGACGGCTCCGTTTTTGTTTGTAAACAGTGCACAACCCCGCTTTCATGCAGGTCGTGATGATATGATGAAAAAACTGAATGCTTTCGGTATTTACTACGAAGTGCATACCATTGATAATACGCCGCACACGTTTTGGCTGTTTCATCCATGGTTTGACGAGGCAATGCCTTACGTGGTTCGCTTTTTGAATAAAACGCTAAATAACAAGTAATTTTATATGAATCCTTTTTTGATAGCAGGCTCTACTATTGTGGTGATAGCCCTGATCTTTTACTCTATTGGAGTAATTGCCGAACAGCGAAAACGATTGGTGACAAACTTCGTGTTGACGTTTGTCTCTCTTGGGTTGCTTTGTGATGTGACTGGAACTGTTTGTATGATTATCGGAGCACATAAAATCATCACCTTGCATGGGTTTATTGGTTATTCGGCATTGATAGGCATGCTGGTGGATATTATATTACTTTACAGGTTCAAACGAAGCAGGATACAAACTCCGTCTCACTCGCTCCATCTTTACACCAGAATTGCTTATCTGTGGTGGGTGGTTGCATTCGTTTCGGGTTGTGCTCTGGCAATGGTACGATAAATCTATGTTTCGATTTGTAATTGCTATCTTGTTTTTATCGAGCATTTTAGGCGAAAAATGCTTTGCTCGGCAATCGAGTTTTTCTGCTTTGGTGCAAGAGGGTGATATCGTTTTTCAGCATATCGATGGAGGTGAATTGGGTCGAGCCATCGATAAAGTGACAGCGGGATTCAGCGGGCGCGATTATAACCATTGTGGTATGGTAGTACGGGTAGGGGATTCGTTGCAAGTGATTGAAGCTATTGGTAGTAAGGTGCATCTTTCAACTATTGCGGAATTTGAAAAACGTTGTTCTCCTCTCGACTTGTTGATCGGACGATTGCACCCGGCTTATCGCCATTTGGTGACTAAAGCTGAAAAAGCGGCTCTTTCTTTTCAGGGAGTTCCGTATGATGATTATTTCGAGATGGATAACGGAAAATTATACTGTAGTGAATTGATTTATGAAGCTTTCAGGCAAGCCAATCACGGAAAGCCGTTCTTCAACCTCAAGCCTATGACCTTCAAAGATCCAGAAACAAAGGCGTTGTTTCCATCTTGGGTAGAATATTTTGCAAAACTCAAGCATCAGATTCCACAGAATAAACCCGGTATCAATCCCGGTTTATTGTCCCGTTCTTTAAAACTTACTATTATTCCAGTAACGCGTCTTTCTACGCGATAATATTTTGGAAAGACAGAAATTGTTGCTCGCGGCGATTGTGGTGTTTTCAAAATTGAAGTTCGGTGCACAGGTTTTGGCCTAATTTCGACAGAAAGATTCAGAATTGTGCGATAAAAACACTCTCTTATTGAATCCTTTTTCTGTAAAAACATTCGTTTTTGCAATCTCCGGTTTGCAATTTGGAGCAGGCTAACTTTGGAATATATATTGATTACCTTATAGTTATAATTTTGGCTGGAATTGTCGGAAAAAAAGTGCGCCAGCTATTTTGAAATTAACAAAATTGTTGTACTTTTGCACTGCGAAACGGCGATTTAGCTCAGCCGGTTAGAGCGCATGATTCATAATCATGAGGTCCGGGGTTCAAGTCCCCGAGTCGCTACTAAAGGCACTTGTTGAATCCCTCTCAACAAGTGCCTTTTGCTCTTTTGTTAACCCTCCTTATTTGTCTCTCTTACTAGTTAATCACCTGCTATTTAGTGTATTATTTTGTGTGTAAGTTTTAACCATTTAATTATTTCCCTTATTATGACTACCATTTGTAACATTCCTCCAGCCAAAGACAAAAAACGCGTTGTTATTATCGGTGGTGGCTTTGGAGGTCTTAAAGTAGCCACATCACTGGATTCTCGTTATTTCCAGATTGTCTTGCTCGACAAACGTAATTATCATCAATTCCAGCCATTGTTTTATCAGGTAGCAACTTCAGGATTGGAACCGAGTACGATCTCATTTCCCTTTCGAAAAATTTTGCAGAAAAAGAAAGATTTGCATTTTCGCTTGTGTACGGCATTGTCTGTCGATACGGAGCTGAACTGCGTGGAGACCACAATCGGGCGTGTACGTTACGATTATCTGGTGGTGGCTACCGGATGTGATACCAATTTCTTTGGAAATCAGAAGTTGAAAGATTCGAGCCTTGTGTTGAAATCGACTACCGAGGCGATTAATATGCGTAATGAGATTATTTATTCGTTGGAGTGTGCAGCTAGTACTGCTGATACGGAAGAGCGTGAAAAGCTTCTTAATTTTGTCATTGTGGGTGGTGGTGCAACCGGTGTGGAGTTGGCCGGAGCCCTTGCTGAGATGCGTAAATTTGTTTTACCGAAAGACTATCCTGATTTTAAGGTGCAGCGGATGCGGATATTTCTGATAGACGGACTGAACCGCTTGTTGAGTGCCTTTTCCGAAAAAGCATCGAAAGAGGCATTGGAACATCTTACCAAACTTCATGTTGATGTCATTTTGGGAGCAACGGTCGATTCGTATGAAAACGATGAGGTGAAGCTGAGTAATGGAGAAATTATCAAATCAAAAAACATGATATGGGTAGCAGGTGTAAAGGCCAACAGCATTGAAGGATTTGACAAAGAGTTATATGGGAGAGGGAACCGTATCGTAGTAAACGAATATAATCAGGTGAACGGTTTTGACAATGTGTTTGCTATTGGCGATACAGCCTGTGTATCAACCTCTAATACTCCTAACGGACATCCGCAGGTTGCGCAACCGGCAATTCAACAGGGTATGAATGTCTCTAATAACCTGAACAAGTTTGAAGCTGACGGTTCTGTGTTCAAACCTTTTAAATATGTCGATAAAGGTTCGTTGGCGACTATCGGGCGTAATTCAGCGGTGGCAGAACTTCCTTATGCCCAGTTTAGAGGTTTTCTGGCTTGGGTGTTGTGGTTGTTCGTTCATATCATGACGATCGTTGGAGTCAAAAATCGATTGATGGTGTTTATCAACTGGATGTGGAGCTATATTACGTATGACCAGTCACTCCGTTTGTTGCTGAAAGACGAAGTGCCTGAGAGTGAAGGAAAAGAATGTCGACAAAACAAAGCTTAAAACCGAATTTGCTGGCTTCTTTTCTGCTGGCAGACCGTAACGAAGCAGGATGTGATGAGGCCGGGCGTGGATGCCTGGCCGGTCCTGTCTTTGCGGCGGCTGTTATTTTGCCTCCAAATTATGAAAATGCAATTTTGAATGACTCCAAGCAGTTGTCTGAAAAAATACGATACCAATTACGCCCGGAGATAGAGACGGATGCGGTGGAATGGGCTGTAGGCATTGTCTCTGCTGAAGAAATCGACCAAATCAATATCCTGAATGCTTCTATTCTGGCTATGCACCGGGCACTCGATCAACTGAAATTACGACCCGAACATCTTATTATCGACGGTAACCGTTTCAAAAAATACCGAGATATTCCTCATCAGTGTATCGTGAAAGGTGACAGTAAATACCTCTCCATTGCGGCTGCGTCGATTCTTGCCAAAACGTATCGTGACGACTACATGAATGCCATTCACGAAGATTATCCGATGTATCATTGGTTATCGAATAAAGGATATCCTACTGTTCGGCACCGGGATGCCATTCGCGAATTCGGCATTTCTCCTCACCATCGGAAGAGTTTTCGTTTACTCGAAAACCAGACCGAGCTTGAATTTTAATCACTACGCAGGTTCAACTAAAGGGGGCTTCGGGGAATATCGAAAGTAAATAATCAGTACCTTTGCAAAGCTTAAATAAAAATGTTATTGACTATGTTTCGATTTTCTTTCTTGTTCGCGTTTATCTTTTTATCTGCCACATCTTCTTTTTCTCAAAACGTTTCTGGCGACTCTTTTCTGCGTCAGGTGGTGAGTGGTCATTTTCGGGTCAAGCCGTTTCAAGAACTTCGTTCTACGCACAATGGAGAATTTTATACCCAAATGTTGGATTCGGGGAAATTGGTTGTGAAATTCAGCTATAAAACCGGTCGACCAGTCGATACATTGTTCAATATCAAACGGGTGATTAATTGCCCGATTAAACATATTGAAGGATACGAACTGGATTCTGCCGAAGTCAAAATGCTTGTTTATCTGAATGCTAAAAAGACTTATCGACGTGCATTCTCTGCCGATTATTATGTCTATGACATTAAACGTCGTAACATGAAGCCTGTATCGGAAGGTGGACCGCAGGAAGCTGCTACTTTTTCTCCAAACGGTAGGATGGTTGTATTTGCAAGAAACAATAACCTATATGTGAACAAGTTGGACTATGGCACCGAGATTGCCATGACCACAGATGGTGAAGATAATAAAATCATCAACGGTATGCCCGACTGGTTGTACGAAGAGGAGTTCGATTGCACTAAACTTTTTGCCTGGTCACCCGATAGTAAACTGGTGGCTTTCGTTAAGCTCGATTTGAGCAACGTGCAGAGCTATAGCTATATCCGTTATAAGGGTTCTAATCCCGAATTTACTAATGCTGCAGAGTATCCCGAAGTGGTGACCTTTAAATATGCCAAAGCGGGAACTTCTATCCCGCAAGCAAGTGTGCAGGTGTATGATACCTATTATAAGACCATCAAAAAGATGAACCTCGGAAGCGATCAGGATGTCTATTATCCAAAATTGTTGTGGGGAAATAAGGTAGAAGAACTTACAATTCCGAAATTTGATAGGGATCAGACCAAATTGGAAGTGTTTTATGCCAATCCGCGGTCAACGGTTTCGAAACTGCTCTTGACAGATAAAAGCCAAACCTATGTCGATTACCGTAATTTAGATTATCTGCATTTTTTGCCTGACGGGCACCATTTTACTTTTGTCAGTGAGAAAGACGGGTATCGCCATGTTTATCTCTATAACATCAATGGCGTTTTGATACAGCAACTTACAAAAGGAAAATTCGATATCACCGATTTTTATGGTTATGATGAAGTAAAGCGTGCGAGTTATTTTCAAGCTGCCGGAACTTCGTCGACAGGACGAGATATTTATGTGACTGATGCCAAAGGAGTCATGAAACGATTGACCAATGGTAGGGGTACCCATGCTGCAACATTTAGTAATAATTTCGACTATTTTATCGACCAATGTTCGTCTTGGAATACGCCCGATATATTTGTTTTGTACAATCATCAGGGCATGGTTATCAGAACGCTAGAAAGCAATGCTCGTTTGAAGAAGGAGTTCGATGCGCTTAATATGCCTCAAAAGGAGTCGTTTACTTGCAACGCTGCCGATGGAACGCCTTTACAGGGTTGGATCGTGAAACCGGCAAACGCAGGAAAGAATGCAAAGTTGCCGGTTCTCTTGGTTCAGTATAGCGGTCCCGATTCTCAGGAGGCTGCAGATAAGTGGAAAATCGATTGGGAATATTATCTTGCGGCTAACGGATATGCTGTCGTATGTGTCGATGGCAGAGGTACGGCGGCTCGTGGAGAGGCTTTTAGAAAATGTACCTACGAACAACTCGGTAACATGGAGGCTCAGGATCAGGTTGCCGTTGCAAACTATCTGGGAACGTTGCCGTATGTCGATAAATCACGAATCGGTATCTGGGGATGGAGTTATGGAGGCTTTATGACCTTGATGTGTATGACTAAAAGCACTGTGTTTAAGGCGGGTGTTGCCGTTGCTCCGGTTACTGACTGGCACTTCTACGATGCAGCGTATACCGAGCGTTATATGAAGACTCCGCAGGAAAATGAAGCCGGTTATACTAAAAATTCGCCCTTGAATAATGCGGCGAACCTTCAGGGACGCTTGTTGATTGTCTGCGGTCTTGCCGATGATAATGTTCATCCTCAGAATACATTTGAATTTGTAGAAAAACTGGTTCAGGCCGATAAGCAATTTGAAATGCAGACGTATACCAATCGTAACCATAGCATTTACGGAGGAAATACCCGTTTCCATCTTTATAAAAGGATGACTGACTTCCTGAAGAAGAACTTATAAAAAAGGGTGTATCCAAAATCCGAATGAAGGCAATCCTATACGGGAAGATAGTCAGGAAGAAGCTTTATTTTGAGATTTCGTGCAATGGACATTGTATATTTAATCCAAAAACTTTGGGAAATGAATTTGTGCTCCCAATATTTTGATTGTCAATTGGCTATCATACAGTGGAAAAGGAAAGAATCTGTATGCTGTTTCCATTTTCTCAAAATATTATTGTACCTTTGACCATCCGTTGAAAAAATGGATTAATTTGTGTAGTTTGTTGGCTATCAGTTGTTTTATTGTTTAAAAAGAGCTGATATTTACTTCAAGTATCCATAATTCATTAAATATTGTTTCTCGCATGATGATGAGTTCCTGTAATAGCAAGGGAAGAGTCTTCTGCGATTTTTTAAAAACAAATTATTTTCGTATGAAAAAACACAATTTTAATGCGGGGCCTTCTGTCTTGCCTCAGTTTACGATTGAAAATACAGCCAAAGCTGTTCTCGATTTTAATGGTATAGGACTTTCAATCATGGAAATCAGCCACCGTTCGAAAGATTTTCAGCCGGTAGTTGACGAAGCTGTAGCTCTAGTAAAAGAACTGTTGTCGATTCCGGAAGGATACTCGGTACTTTTCTTAGGAGGTGGTGCGAGTCTTCAATTCTGTATGGTACCTTTCAACTTATTGGAAAAAAAAGCCGCCTATTTGAATACCGGTACTTGGGCGAGCAAAGCAGAAAAAGAAGCGAAATTGTTTGGCGAAGTTGTTGAAGTTGCTTCTTCCAAAGAAGCTAACTTTACATACGTACCTAAAGGCTTTACCATTCCTGCAGATGCAGATTATTTCCACATTACGACAAACAATACTATTTTCGGAACTGAAATTCATCAAGATTTGGATTCCCCGGTTCCTGTGATCGCCGACATGTCATCCGATATTTTGTCTCGCCCGATAGACGTTTCCAAATATGGTCTGATTTATGCAGGAGCTCAGAAAAACCTTGGCCCTGCAGGTGTTACTATAGTAATTGTAAAAGACGAATTGCTAGGTAAAGTGAGCCGTCCGATTCCGACAATGTTGGATTATCGCACTCATATCAAGGAAGGTTCTATGTTTAATACGCCTCCTGTTGTTCCTATTTATGCCTCTTTACAGACCTTGAAATGGATGAAAGATCTGGGTGGCGTAAAAGTGATGGAAAAGATGAATGTAGATAAGGCTTCTCTTTTGTACGACGAAATCGACCGCAACAAACTATTCGTCGGTACGGCAGCAATTGAAGATCGTTCGTATATGAACATTTGCTTCGTAATGAAGGAAGAATACAAAGAACTGGAAGAAGAATTCGGTAAATTTGCTATAGCCAAAGGAATGGTTGGTATAAAAGGTCACCGGTCTGTAGGCGGTTTCAGAGCATCTACCTACAATGCACTTCCGAAAGAAAGTGTAGTGGCGTTGATCGATGCCATGAAAGAATTTGAAAAATTGCACTAAATAATATTCGATTGAATATGAAACCCTCCTACAATCATTGATATGATAGAGTGGAGGGTTTCGTCATTCTTACAACTAAATATTTTATAACTATGAAGATTCTTGTAGCAACCGACAAACCGTTTGCTAAGGCGGCAACGGATGGGATCAGAAAGATTACGGAAGAAGCCGGCTATGAACTGGCTTTACTGGAAAAGTATGGTGATATCAATAATTTTTATGCCGCTGTGGCTGATGCCGATGCATTGATTGTTCGTTCGGACAAAGTGACGCAAGAGGTGATTGATGCTGCAAAAAAGCTTAAAATTGTGGTTCGCGCAGGAGCTGGTTACGACAACCTGGATCTTGCAGCTTGCACGGCTCGTGGTATTGTGGCAATGAATACTCCCGGTCAGAATTCAAATGCAGTTGCAGAACTAGCTTTGGGTTTGATGGTGTATATGGCTCGTAATGGCTTTCAGCCGGGTACCGGAAGTGAGTTGAAAGGGAAAAAACTGGGTATCCATGCGTATGGTAATGTAGGAAAATTGGTGGCTCATATTGCAAAAGGTTTCGGTATGGAAATCTATGCTTTCGATCCTTTTGTGCCTGCCGAAGTTATTGAAAAAGATGGGGCGAAGGCTGTTGCTTCGATCGAGGAGTTGTACAGTACCTGTAATTATGTCTCTTTGCATATTCCGGCTACGGCAGAGACTAAAAAATCGATAGGGTATGATTTGCTGTCGAAGATGCCGAAGGGTGGTTGCTTGGTAAATACAGCCCGCAAAGAGGTGATTGACGAAGAAGGTCTTGCTAAGATTTTGGAAGAACGTTCCGATCTGAAATATGTGACCGACATTATTCCGGATTCACACGCAACATTGGCTGAAAAATTCGGAACCCGCTATTTTTCGACACCAAAGAAAATGGGTGCAGAAACAGGCGAAGCGAATGTTAATGCCGGTTTGGCTGCAGCCAATCAAATTGTCTCTTTCTTAAAGACTGGCGATAAAAAATTTCAGGTTAACAAATAATCGACGATGAAACGAATTATTTCAACCCCGAATGCTCCGGCAGCTATCGGACCCTACAGTCAAGCGGTGGAGGCAAATGGCACGTTGTATGTCTCAGGACAAATACCCATTGACCCGACTACCGGGAAGCTGGTAGACGGCGATGTGATGGCACAGGCGCAACAGGTTTTCCTCAATATAAAAGCAATTCTGGATGAAGCAGGATATTCTTTTGCCGATGTGGTGAAATCAACCGTTTATTTGGCGGATATGGTCTATTTTGCCGATGTGAATGCCGTGTATAGAGAGCATTATCAGACGGAGTGTCCGGCTAGAGCTGCCTTTGCAGTAAAGGGGCTTCCTCTTGGTTCGCTTGTCGAAATAGAAACGATAGCAGTGAAGTAAAATCGTATTTCTTCATATTCAGAAAGCCGCAAAGAATAAAATTTTATCTTTTGCGGCTTTCTAGTTCTTTTTATTTCAATCCGTTGTGTGGGTCTATGTGTTTTAGTCGACAAAATAGGCCGATAGTATTTGCTGATTTCAAAAATATAGCTACCTTTGCAACCGCAAAAGCCCAGATGGCGGAATTGGTAGACGCGCTGGTCTCAAACACCAGTGGATTCACTTCCATGCCGGTTCGATCCCGGCTCTGGGTACTTCCCAAAACAACCCTAATTGATACACATCAGTTAGGGTTGTTTGCTTTTATGCTTTCCTGTTTATGCGATACCGGCTCATCCTTAAAAATTGGTCTTTCCTGTTAAGGCATATAGATAAGCGGAACTAATCTCTATTTTCCCGTTTCATCGACTGATTTTAGCTGCTCATACTTTTAAACGCGTGAAGTCTGTGTTTTTTATCTACTTTTGGGGATAATTTTATATTACATTGGGTTGTCTGTTGGCTACAGTGGACACGAATGTATTAGTTTGTTTCTAACTTGATAGTGTAATGGCAAATAAATCCGCAGTGTTTCCTCGTCAGGAGGATAAGACGATTGCATATCTGAAGAATATAGTAAAGAGTCCGTTTATCGAAGTAGGCGATTATTCGTTCTATCATGATTTTGAAAATCCCCTCGATTTCGAACGTAAGTGTGTGTTGTATCACTATCCATACGTGAATAATGATCGCCTCAAGATTGGAAAATTTTGCTCTATTGCAAACGGTGCAAAGTTTTTGTTTAATGGAGCAAATCATACGCTCGGTTCGTTGTCAACGTATCCGTTTCCGGTGATGGCCGGAGAGTGGGATTTGGATGTACCTGTAACCAATGCCTGGGATAATAAAGGAGATATTGTTGTCGGTAACGATGTCTGGATCGGATTTGAGGCGGTGATACTGGCTGGCGTTACCATTGGCGATGGAGCCATTATCGGTTCGCATGCGGTGGTGACCAAAGATGTTGCACCCTATTCCATTGTGGGGGGAGTGCCGGCGAAATTAATCCGGAAACGTTTTTCAGATGAAAAAATAGATGAACTGTTACGCATGGCATGGTGGAACTGGAGCGAAGAGCAAATTAGGTGCAATTTGAATAAGATAATGGGATTGGAATGATTTGCGATGATAGGCGAATCGGATGTTTGCTTTTATGGTCGGAAACAAAGAAAGGATTGCTCCCTCACGGAGGCAATCCTTTCTTTTGTAATTAAATCAAGCCGTGTGTTAATAGGCTTTTTCGAGCGCCTGAGCAATATCATCAATAATGTCGTTTGCGTTTTCGATGCCCACCGAGAAGCGGATCAGGTCGGGAGCTACCCCTGCGGCGATCAGCTGTTCGTCGCTGAGCTGGCGGTGGGTATGGCTGGCCGGGTGAAGCACCGAGGTGCGGGCGTCGGCTACGTGTGTGACAATTGCTGCCAGTTGCAGGTTATCCATAAAACGAATGGAGTTTTCGCGACCGCCTTTCAGTCCGAAGGTAAGTACGCCACACGAACCGTTGGGCAGGTATTTTTGTCCCAGTTCGTAATATGTATCGCCCTTTAGACCGCAATAGTGAACCCAGGCTACGCGTTCGTCCTTGCTCAGGTATTCGGCCACTTTCTGCGCATTTTCGCAGTGACGCGGCATCCGCAGGTGCAACGACTCCAGTCCGAGGTTGATAAGAAATGCGTTGTTTGGTGCCTGAATAGAGCCTAAGTCACGCATCAGTTGCACGGTAGCTTTGGTGATGTAGGCCATTTTGCCGAAACTTTGCGTATAGATCAATCCGTGATACGAATCGTCGGGAGCAGTCAGTCCGGAGAATTTGTCGGCATAAGCATCCCAGTCGAAATTGCCACTATCGACCAGTGCACCGCCTACCGTGCTGGCGTGTCCGTCCATATATTTGGTAGTGGAGTGGGTGACGATATCGGCGCCCCATTCGAACGGACGGCAATTGATCGGGGTAGCAAAGGTATTGTCCACAATCAACGGTACGCCTTGGCTATGGGCTATCTTTGCCACCTTTTCTATATCCAGCACGGCCAGTCCTGGATTGGCAATGGTTTCGGCAAAAAATGCTTTGGTATTGGGTCGGAATGCGGTCTTGATCTCCTCTTCGGAAGCATCCTGATCGACAAAGGTTACTGCGATGCCCAACTTCTTCATGGTGACGGCAAACAGGTTGAAGGTTCCTCCGTAGATGGCGGTGGTGCTTACAAAATGGTCACCGGCTGAGCAGATGTTGAAGATGGCATAAAAGTTGGCCGCTTGTCCCGATGCAGTGAGCATGGCTCCCACGCCACCCTCGAGTGCTGCAATTTTAGCTGCTACCGCGTCGTTGGTGGGATTTTGCAGGCGGGTATAGAAATAGCCGCTCTCTTCCAGATCGAACAATTTTCCCATCTGTTCGCTGGTGTCGTATTTGAAAGTGGTACTTTGGTAGATAGGCAGTACACGCGGTTCGCCTTTTTTCGGTTGCCATCCGCCCTGTATGCAAATAGTTTCCAGACTTTGTTTTGTTTTCATGATTTTATTGATGTTTCAATAATGTTGTTGTTTATTTCTGTTCAGCTTAATTTTCGTATGCCCGTCGGGTGAGCGAATGCGAGCGGGTATGAAAGATGAACATCGGTAGTGTGGCTCCGATGGCCAGCAAGAAGATAACGGTAAATGTAACGATTCCGTTTGAGAAAAACATCTCCATATACTTGACCTTCAAGTCGGGCTGATTCATGTTTTGCAGAAACATGATTTGCGAAAAGATGGTGTTGTAGGCATACTTTCCCGGAATCATAGGCAACAGAGCCGGAATAAAAATCACGGTGGTAGGGCAATAGATCGGTTTGCCCAGCCAGAGACTGCCGAAACCGATAATCAGTCCGCTGACAAGCGATGCCGATGCAATATCGATATTCATATAGGTCATCAGGCAAAAGCGGCAGGCGTGACCGATAGCGCCCAATAAAGCAATGAACTTAAAAGCCCGTTTGGGTGGATTGGAAATGGCGCCGAATCCGATGGCAGCGATGGCACCGAATAATCCGTCGGAGAGTATATCGAATAATATCATACTAAACTATTTGTAAAAAGAAACAAGGTGAACGAAAGCCCAATAGCGATACAGATAATGAGCAGAAGGGCATTGGTAAGTCGGCTGATACCGGTGAGGGTATGTCCTTCGATGATGTCTATCACGCCGTTAATAAGCGGAACGCCCGGAATCAGATAAAGTACGCTGGTGGCCAGTGCTATTTCGGATGTGGTATCGAAAAGCAGGGCGGTGGACGAAATCATGGAGGCGATGAAGGACGAAACGATAAAGATAATGTAGTGGTTGACCTTTCGTTCCTGCAGCAATATGCGGGCATAGAATCCGACGAAAGTGGCGATGCACACAATCAGCATCGACAGAGCATCGCCGCCGAACAGGCGGCAGAATGATGCGTTGGCCAGTCCTACCAATAAGATTACCAACCATCGGTTCATTCGCGGAGCCGAAATGATTTTGTTGTATTTTTCTTTTATCTCTTCAAAAGTAAGCCGGCGATCGACCGCTTCCCAACTCAATCCGCTCAGTTCGGAGTTGTGTTCGAAACTGATGGGCAGTGCCGGAATCTCGACTACTTCGCTAAATATCTGTTGGGTCTCGTTCTTTTGTATGGTAAGAATAATGCTTTTTTGGAACACGCTGATATTTACATCGAAATTCAATGCGTCGCCCAACCGTTTGGTATTGCGTATTACCCGGGAGGTATGTATGCCGCAGCCCATTTGATGCGCGGCATATTCAGCCACAAATTTTACCTGATCCATTAAAACTAATCTATTATCGCAGTGTCTCTGAACTCGCATCAGCAGGCATCACGGGTTTTAAACTACACTTTACTATATTGCTCACACAATGTCTTTGCTCTTTTTTGCGACGGCGTTCCTCCTTTGGGTAAAGATAGGATAACTCCGGGGGCGACAGTTTGGCTCGAAATGTTGTAAAAAAGCTATTGCAGCACGACTGTCGGGAATGGGTATCGGATTATTTTTTAATTACTTGCGGAGACTATGATATGACGTCCGATACAGTTGCAAAAGTAACAACTATTTTCGGAATAAAAAAGCTGATCGAGTCATTTTCAGGGGAGTAAAGCGATTTTTCTTGTCGTTTTTACCGATTGTCGACCGACCGGCATTCCTTTCTATACCATATTTGTGGTATACAAAATACTCTATGTGTGGGATTGTTTTGGGGTATGGCGAGGGTGTATTTTTGTATTGTATAATAATACTCAATAATACCGAATATGAAACTCGATGCAATATGCCCCATCAATAATAAAAAAGTAGACGAAAACGTTGCTCGTGTCAATGCGGCTGTAACCGTACTGCTTTTAATTCTGTTTTTCGTCAGTGCTTATCCTCCGATTGTGCTGTTTCTTTTAGCCGACTTTCTGTTGCGCGGTTTCGACCTGGCTGCTTACAGTCCCATTGCCATTGCATCACGAAAATTGGTGACTCGTCTGTCGCTTCGACCCAAAGTAATCAATGCCGGACCTAAATTCTTTGCGGCTAAAGTAGGCGCTTTGTTTAGTTTGTCGGTACTGGTTTTTGCTTTGTTGGGTCAAACCCAACTGGCCTTTGCTTTTAGCGTAATTTTTGGAATATGCGCTTTTTTAGAAGCGGCTTTTGGCTTTTGTCTGGCTTGCAAAATATATCCGTATACATATAAGCTGACTCATTTGTTCACATATAGAACCAGATTCCGGGTAAAAAGTTAAGGGTAAAAGCTTACTTTTGCATTATGACAACAACCAGAAGGCATTATAGCCGTGAGTTCAAGGAGAACGTGGTTAAATTGAGTTACGAGCACAGTAACATATCCGATTTAGCCAGAGAGTTATGAATTTGTGCGAACTCACTGTTCCGATGGCGAGAAGAGTGGACATAGTAACTAAAAGAATTTCTTTGTTCTGTTGTATAGTACAGGTATCCTTGCTAGTTTTCCAGTTGGCTGGATGAGCAACCATTCTGCCATCGGCACCCATAGAGGTTGTCTGGTCCTTGCGGTTGGGCTTTTGTGCTTGTACATTTTCACCAATGGCAAGCGACACAAGCAATGTACAAAGTACTATGATTCGAATATTTTTCATACGTCGCTGATCTTCGATTGTGCATGTTAATAGTATTTGTCGATTCCACCAAATCCTAAAATGAGTTTGTTGTCCTGTGTTTTTTGAATAAAGTTAGCCAGTCGTTTGGTGAATTCTTCGGGTCGTTTTCTTGCACTATCAATGTACGCAATTCGTATTCGTTTGTATGGTTCTGAAAATTTCAGATAGTTATTCCAGGCTGTTTCGTCTTTCTTTATTTCATCTAAAATGTCCAATGGAAAAACATACTCTGTTGAAATAATTTCTTGAACTGTTTGAACAAATGAATGATGAATCAGATTATTTTCGGCTAACCATTTCAGTCGTTCTTTATTGGGTTGTGAATAACTGCTCTTGGTCTGTCGGGGAGTAAATCGCTGAATGATATGGTCTTTGTCAAGGGTTTTAGTCGTGCTGTCGATCCAACCAAAACAGAGGGCTTCTTCCACTGCATCATTGTAAGCAATACGTTGCTCGCCCGACGACTTTTTAGCATAAACCAACCAAACCTCGCTCTCAATATTGAAATTCTGTTGAAGCCAATTTCGCCATTCTGCTCGTGTTTTTAGGTTAAGTATCTTGTTCATTTTCAATTTATAATGTTCTTCTGTTCTGTCGGATTGCAATTAGCTTTGCTGATCTTCGATTCCGACGGGACGGGGTTTTATCTTCCGGCTTTTGCATGAATTTGGATTATTTTCAGTTTCAGAACCTCCATTTTGTCATAATACGTATCGGAGATAGATAACTTATCACCGATAATTTCAGGCTTGTTCTCCAAATGATTTAACAAAATCGACATTCCCTGTTTTTTCTCATCCAAATCAGATACAAATTTCATATCACCCCAAAAAACAGCTGTTTTATACTTATGACCACATTCGTCTTGAATATATCCGCCGTCTTCAATTATGGTAGCACAAACTCTTGGATTTTTTTTAATAAAGTCAAGTTTCAACCCTTGTTTTGAACAATGAAAATAAAGCGTATTTCTCAACTCGTCAAATCCGTAACTCAACGTTACAATGTACGGTTCATTGTCTGCACACATGGAAATAACAGCGTATTTTCCTCTTTTTAGGATTTCAATAATCTCAGGTTGAGAAATTATCTCTCGATTTGGTCTGTTTTGTAGATGATATTTTTGCATTACCTGTTTGCTCTTTTCGGTGATTATTATTCTAAAATAGTTG
>JAFNAS010000004.1 GCA_017860295.1 Bacteroidota bacterium
TATGCCGTATGTTTGCATTCCAACCGCTAATGCTCGCCGTGTTGTTTCCTCTGCGCGTAGTCGTATCTCTTCCTGTTTTTCTACATCGCCTATCTTTTTCTTTCCGAATATCACCGCGCAATACATTCCTAAAATAAATCATCTGCCGGAAGAATAAAAATAAGAATCCCCGCTTTCGGAAACGAAAGCAGGGATTCTCTATAACTACTAACGATTAACTGTCAACTGATAATCGTTAACTGATAACTGATAACCGATTACCTGATATTTGCGATACTGATAATATCGGCAAACACACCGGCAGCCGTCACACTGGCACCGGCACCATATCCTTTGATAATCATCGGATAGTCGTTGTAACGCTCCGTGGTAATCATCAGAATGTTGTTGCTGCCCTCCAGGTCGTAGAGCGGATGGCGCTGATCGACCTCCTGCAGACCAACACTGCATTTACCCTCTTCCATAGTAGCCACAAAGCGGAGACGTTTGTGCTCGGCTTCGAGTCGTTGGCGGTGTTGTTCAAACTGCGCATCCATTTCGCCGATCGTATTCCAGAAATCTTCCAGCGAACCCTTGAAATAGTTATCGGGAATAAAAAGGTTGCATGCCACATCCGACTGTTCCACCCGGTAACCGGCTTCGCGCGACAGGATAATCAGTTTACGGATCACATCCTTGCCGCTCAGGTCGATGCGGGGATCGGGTTCCGAGTAACCGGCCTCTTTCGCCATGCGGATAGTCTTGCTCAGCGTATTTTCGGCGCTCAGCGTATTGAAAATATAGTTGAGCGTACCCGAAAGTACGGCCTCCATTTTCAGAATACGGTCGCCCGAGTTAATCAGGTTGTTGATAGTATTCATAATAGGCAACCCGGCGCCCACGTTGGTCTCGAAGAGGAACTTGATGCCGCGTTTGCTGGCAATCGATTTCAGTTCGGCATAGTTCTCATATTCCGACGAGGCGGCAATTTTGTTGGCTGCTACCACCGAAACGTTGTTCGACAACAGATCTTTGTAGATGGTTGCCACGTCGGGACTCGCCGTACAGTCGACAAATACCGAGTTGAAAATATTCATACCCAGAATCTCGTCGCGCAACAGTTGCGGCGAAGTCGGTTTGCCTTTTGCTTCTATCTCTTCCTTGTAATTTTCCAGATTGATACCTTCGCGGGTAAAGAGTGCCTTTTCGGCATTGGCAATACCCACCACGTTAAGCTTCAGCCCCTTTTTAGCCATCAGTTTGGGTTGTTGTTGACGAATCTGATCGAGCAAACTGCCACCCACGGTACCCGTACCGGTGAGGAATACGTTGAGTACCTGATAGTCGGAGAGGAAGAACGAATCATGAATTACGTTCAACGCTTTGCGCAACGATTTCAGGTCGGTAACAAACGAGATATTTGTCTCCGAAGCTCCCTGTGCACAGGCAATCACGTTAATGCCATTGCGACCCAACGTGCCGAAAAGCTTTCCGGCAATACCGGGGATGCGTTTCATGTTTTCGCCCACGATAGCAACGGTAGCCAAATCTCTTTCGGCCACGGCACGATTCATTTCACCCAGTTCTATCTCCCGGGCAAACTCTTCGTCGAGTGCTTTCACTGCCAGTTCGGCTTCGTTATTTTTAACGGCAAACGAAGTATTGTTCTCCGATGCTGCCTGCGAAACGAGGAATACGCTGATTCCGTTTTTTGCCAGTGCTTTGAAAATACGGTAGTTCACTCCGATTACACCTACCATGCCCAAACCCTGAACGGTAATCAAACAGGTATCGTTGATGGACGAAATACCCTTGATAGCTTTCAGTGTGTCGGTGGTACGATCGTTGGAAATATAAGTTCCCGGAGCCGACGGATTGAACGTATTCTTGATCCTGATCGGAATATTTTTGTGATACGCCGGATAAATAGTCGGCGGATAGATCACCTTGGCTCCGAAGTTGCACAGCTCCATCGCTTCAATAAACGACAACGACTCGATAACGTAGGTATTGCTGATAATACGTGGATCGGCAGTCATAAAGCCGTCCACATCGGTCCATATTTCCAGTACCGAAGCCTTCAATGCAGCAGCCAGAATGGCAGCCGTGTAGTCTGAACCGCCACGACCGAGGTTGGTCACCACGTTGGTTCTTGTGTCGGAAGAGATGAAACCTCCGCATACTACCACCTTTTGTTCGTTGGCAAACTGTTGCTTGATAAGTGCATTGGTGGTCTGAAAATCGACGATATGTTTGGCAAACTGCGGAACAGTTTTGATAAATTTACGCGAGTCGTACGTAACGGCATTGTCAATCACCTGTCCGATAATAGTCGAAGAGGCTCGTTCACCGTAACTAACAATAGAATCGGTGATTTTTTGGGTAAGGTCTTGAATGAGGAAGATGCCTTTCATAATGTTGGTAAGTTCTTCCAGCAAGTCGGTGACGGTTGTAGTGACCTGAGTTCGTTTTTCGGCAGGAACAACGCCGTTCACTACATCGATATGCCTCTTTACAATTGCCTGCATGGCATCGATGTAGGTCGGGTCGCCGTTAGCGGCTAAGTTAGACACATGGTAGAGTTGATCGGTGATACCACCCAGTGCGGAAACTACTACGATTACCGGCTCCTGCTGGGCTTCAACGATTTTTTTTACCTCCAGAATGCTTTCGATGGAACCTACGGATGTTCCACCAAATTTTAAGACCTTCATTTGTTTTGTTTTTTAAGTAAATAAATAGATTTAGCGATGATTCTCTTCTTCCATCAAGGAAATGGTTACAAATCCATTCCCCGGCCTGCCCGAAAGAGTAAATGCAGACAAATGGCTTCGGATAAATCTCAGTACAAAGATACGTTTTTGCCTTACTCCTTCCAAAATAACGATAATCGGTTTATTATAAACAATATGGTATGGGAGTGATACAAAAAAGCGGATACCCGAATGAGTATCCGCTTCCGGAAAAAGGATGGAAAATTTAAGTTGTCTGGAATGAGGGAAATTTTGATGCAGCCCGTTGCATATTGCTTTCGTAGAGGTATTGATAAATATTCAACAACTTTGCGCGGACTTCATTTTTATCGAATTGCCGGATCAATGCCTGCGAAACAGCTTTTCCCTGTTCCAATTTTTCTGTGTCCGATATCATTTCACGGGTAAGCCGGATAAATTCATCGGTGGTGGCAGCTTTCAGGTACGGACGTTCGTACAAGGTGCGGTATTCAGGAAGGTCTCTGAAAATCACCGGCAATCCGCAAGCGGCTCCTTCGATAGGTGCCAGCGGGCAGTTCTCCTGATACGACGGGAAGAGCATCAAATCGGCAGCAGCGTAAATAAACGGCATTTTGTCCAGACCCAACATGCCGGTAAATTGTATGTTGGAGCCTTCGCTTTCGGCAATGCGGGTATCGATGCGGGTAATGCCTTCCGTCATCGGTCCGAAAGGACGTCCGCCTGCCCATACAAAGCGGGCATCAGGAATGGAGGCAGCCACATCCATAAAGTCTTCCACCCCTTTACGGGCTTGCAGCTGTCCCACGCCCAAAACAACAAATTCGTCCTCTTTGATACCCAGCATTTCACGACCTTGACGGCGTTTTTCGGGAGTGCATTTCCACCGATCGACAGGAATCGGATTGTAGATTCGTTCTATTTTTGTTTTGGCTCCGCTCTCCAGGATAGCCTCTTCTACACGTGGTGAAATAGCAATGCAAACATCGGCATACGAGTAGACCTGTTTGAAGTACCATTTTACAAAAGGCATCCATAGCTTCCAAGCCGGTAGCGAACCTTTTATAGAATCGGGGATAACGTGTACAGTAAAGACTTTCTTGTGTCGGTAGCGAAGTCCTTTCCAAAAATAGAATGGTCCGTACGTATGACTGTGCATGACATCCCCTCTGCCTTCGTTGTTTATAACAGTTTCAACGTCTTTTTGTGCATTTAGCAGTTCAACATGATCGATATATGCGGTGTGAACTCCATTGCCTTTAATCATATAGGCGGTTTCGGATACTACGTGTACTTTCATTTTGCTATAATGGTTATAAATTGGTTGTTGTACGTAACTATATGAATACAGATAAACTTGTTTGTGTGATTACAATGAATTGGTTATATGTCTGTTGCTTATTAAATGGAATATAAACCGGATAGATAGCCAAAGTGCAATTCCTACCGGAATGGATATCAGAATGTATTTGAAGCTATCGATATGCATATTGACATATTCCCAATAGGGACCAAGCAGGTAACCTGCCATTATATAGCTCGACCCCCATAGCGTAGAAGTAATCAGGATGGTGAGGGCGTAGCGTTTTGGGTTGATGTGTAGCAGCCCGCAAATAACAGCTACATAGCCTCGGATAAAAGGCGAAAGTCGTCCGATCACGATACCCTTCAATCCAAGACGGGCTATTCGTTGCGATTGTTTTTTGATATGTTGTTGGGGTAGCTGAATCCACCGCAATTTTTTGTTCAGTAAAACAATGCCAAACAGATGAAAAACAATATAGAGAATGGCAGCAGCCAGCAGATCGCCTCCGATAACGGACAGAATAACCAGACCGGATTTGAAGATTCCTGTAAAAACTAAATATCCGGCAAAAATAAGAATTAGTTCATTGGGGAGTGGGGTGGGTGCCCCGACCTCTTGCAGAAAAACAATGAGAAAAATGGCCAGATAGCCGTAGTGACTGATATAAAAGACTAAATCGTCGGGCATGTGTTGTTTATTGTAAGCGGTCAGCCAGGGCTGAACCTGCTTTTTTACACATGCAAAAATAGGGCAGAACTGTTGCGAAGTTATTACGTTTTGAAGAGGATATTGCTACGATTCCAGGGTGGATATGATTTGCACCCGGAATCGTGGAAACAATCTATGGCTTTTGTCGTAACGCGTACTCGATTACCTGTGGCAACTGTTTGATGCCAATACGTTTGGATAGAATATGCTTATTTTCGTCCAGCAGATAGACAGTGGGAGTAGACATGATATTATACGTATCCTTGTAGGTGTATTCAATCGGTGTAGCATTGATCCAGTCATACATTTTGTGTTCATTGACAAAATCTACCCATTTGGCTTTGGCATCCACGCCGGTCAGCATATGGATGGCAATAATTTTTACACCTTTATCCTTGATACTTGGATAGATGGAATCGTAGAGCAGTGGTATTTCCTTCTGGCAATGTCCGCAATCTACTTCCCAGAATACCAGAACGGTAAATCTGGCCTTAATATCCTGTAATTTAATCAATCGGCCTATTTGAAGGCTCTTGCGGGCAATCGAGTCGGTTTTCGAGGTCAAAAAGTGTTCGACTGGAATTTCGGCCAGTCGCAAATCGGGTGCTGCTTTGCCAATCAGATTCGGTTTGATTCTGGAAATATCTTTTTCCAAATCGGTCCTGAATTTAGAATCTATCCATGTTGCTTGCGGGAGATAATATTTTTCGGCGAAATAGATAAACGGAGCGTCCATCCCTACATATTGGTTGGCTTTCTCAGCCAGATGATTATAGATTGTCCCGAGCATATAGCGTTGTACTTCTTCATTTTTACCTATTCTTGACATCAGCAGGTCGGTCTCTTTTTGAATGGAGTCGGGATGTTGGATGGCCGCTTTGTCGAGGTAATCGATCACTTTACGTTCGTAGAACGGAGTATGCAGCAAGCGCACGTCGGCCAGATCAAAGTTGTCGAAAAAGTGGCGGTGCCAGTATTTGTACTGGAATGTCGAATCGGTTACATTCCCTTTGGTATCGCGCGGTAACGGTGGAATGTCGATCTCCTGCAATGCCTGTAGCCAGGTTGAGAAGAAACGCCCCTTGTGCCGGTCTATCGATTGACGGATGTAGGTCTTAACCTCGTTGTTGATTGCGTTCCGCTCTTTGTTTATAGCCTCTTTTTGAGTCGGATCGGCCTTAGCGAACCGTTCCCCCAGCGTCTTCATTTGGGCTGACTTATCCGAAATCAAATTTCGGTATTCGTAAAACAGGTTATTCTCTTCCGATCCTTTGAACCGGACGTTTTTTTGTAGATTGGTCGTATCGGCCTCTATGCTAAATTGCTGGTTATCGCCAATGAGCAGGTCAAAATATTTTTTCTGTGGAAGTATGACAATATACATCCCTCCGGCTAATGGCTTGGAATTTGCAAACACAGCTTCTCCGTTTTTATTCAGTTTGGTAGAATCGTCTTTGATAAAGGTCAGCGTCTCTTTGGCAAAATAATGAGCCAATACCACCGTGGAATCTTTCAATCCGGCAACTTTAATCTTTATCTCGTATCCGGTTTTAGCGTATAGATTTGCGGCAAAGAAACTGATTAGAAGAAAAATGGAGAAAAATCGTTTGACAGTCATTTCGGATGAATTTTATTGGCAAAAATAAAAAAATATCGGGGAAACTTCACAGTATCCCCGACACGCATTATGAGAAAAGAAAATTACAATTTATTTCGCGTACTTGTAGCTTTTTCCCCAGTAGATAGCCTGGTCGCCCAAAACTTCTTCAATACGGAGCAGCTGATTGTATTTCGCGATCCGGTCACTACGCGATGCCGAACCGGTTTTGATAAGCCCGGTATTCAGTGCTACCGCCAAATCGGCAATGGTACTGTCTTCCGTTTCACCCGAACGGTGGCTCATAATTGTAGTCATACTGTTTATTTGTGCTAAGTTCACAGAATCAATTGTTTCCGAAAGCGAACCGATCTGGTTTACTTTTACAAGGATGGAATTCGCAACCTTGCGATCGATGCCCATCTGAAGCCGTTTTACGTTGGTCACGAACAGGTCGTCACCCACCAGCTGTACATGATCGCCGATCGTATCGGTCAGTAATTTCCAACCGCTCCAGTCGTCTTCGGCCATTCCATCTTCGATAGAGATAATCGGATATTTCGAGGTCCACTCTTTCCAGTAAGCCACCATCTGTTCGGCGGTCAGCTTCTCTCCCGACGATTTGTGAAGATGGTAAACCTTTTCTTCCGGAATGTAATATTCTGACGAAGCGGGGTCGAGTCCGATGCAGATATCTTCGCCCGGACGGTAACCGGCTTTTTCGATGGCTTGCAGGATAACAGTAACGGCCTCTTCGTTCGATTTCAGGTTGGGAGCAAAACCGCCTTCATCGCCCACATTGGTCGAATATCCCTGTTTTTTGAGCACCTCTTTCAGGTGATGAAACACTTCCGAACCCATGCGGAGCGCTTCGCTGAAGCGGTTGGCGCCCACCGGCATAATCATAAATTCCTGAAAATCGATCGAGTTGTCGGCATGTGAACCTCCGTTGAGGATGTTCATCATAGGAATAGGCAGTGTATTTGCATTAACGCCTCCCACATAACGGAAAAGAGGTTGTTTGGTAACGGCAGCTCCGGCATGAGCGGCTGCCAGCGAAACGCCCAGAATGGCATTTGCGCCCAGTTTACCTTTGTTTTCGGTACCGTCGAGCACCAGCATTGCATTGTCGATGCCACGCTGATCGAGAACCGAATGGCCTTCAAGAGCAGGAGCTATAACGGTATTGACATTATTAACGGCTTTCAAAACGCCTTTGCCCAGATATTTGGATTTATCTCCGTCGCGGAGCTCTACGGCTTCGTGAACCCCAGTCGATGCGCCGGATGGAACGGCGGCACGTCCAACGATACCTTCATCGGTAGTAACTTCCACTTCCACGGTCGGATTCCCTCTAGAATCTAGAATTTGCCGTGCGTGAACTTTCTTTATTGTTGACATAATCAATAATTTATAAATGAATAAAACAAAAAACATCCATGAGGCGAACCTCATGCTTTGAGATACAACCTGCACGGATGTTTGTACAAATATACGTTACGAAAAAGCGAAATCAAAGTCCTTCGGCTATAAACGTATTTTCTTAATTATTTCTTCAACAGGGCAATGTCCAATACTTCTTTAATATCAGTTACGTAATGAAAGGTAAGCCCTTTCAGATAAGCCGATTTGATCTCTTCGATGTCTTTCCGGTTATCTTCACACAAAATAATCTCTTTTATATTGGCGCGTTTGGCTGCAAGAATCTTTTCTTTGATTCCGCCAACGGGTAATACTTTACCTCTCAGAGTCATTTCACCGGTCATGGCAAGTGCTTTTCTTACTTTACGTTGAGTAAATGCCGAAGCTAAAGCGGTTACCATGGTAATACCGGCCGAAGGACCATCTTTGGGAATGGCGCCTTCCGGCACATGCACATGCACGCTCATTTCTTCAAATTTGCTTTCGTCGATGCCGATTTGTGCAGCGTGTGATTTGATATATTCCAGACCCAGAATGGCCGATTCTTTCATTACATTTCCCAGATTTCCTGTTAGTGTGAGCGATGGCGCTTTTGACTTACTCAGACTGGTTTCGATAAACAAAATTTCACCACCTACCGATGTCCAGGCCAGCCCGGTAACTACGCCCACGTAATCGTTTCCTTCGTAAATATCACGGCTGAAGGGTGGGGTTCCCAGATAATCTTTCAATGCTTCGGGATGAATAATGATATCATACGATTCGTCGGTGCCGATTTTTTTTGCAACCTGACGCATAATTTTAGCAATTTTCCGTTCCAGATCACGCACTCCCGACTCGCGGGTATACGATTCGATTATATTTTTTAGCGTAGCTTTCGGAATAGTTATGTGATCCTTTTTTATGCCATGATTATCGCGTTGACGCGGCACTAAATGTCGATGGGCAATTTCGATTTTATCTTCGGTGATGTATCCGCTAACATCTATCAATTCCATGCGGTCGAGCAGGGGCTGCGAGATGGTTTGGGTGGTGTTGGCCGTAGCGATGAACAATACTCGTGACAGATCGAAATCGATATCCAGATAATTGTCATGGAACGTCGAATTTTGTTCCGGATCGAGCACCTCGAGTAGCGCCGAAGAGGGATCGCCCTTGAAATCGGCATTTACCTTATCGATTTCGTCGAGCACCATCACTGGATTTGCCGAACCTGCCTTTTTCAGGTTTTGGATAATACGTCCCGGCATCGCTCCGATGTAGGTACGACGGTGTCCGCGAATTTCGGCTTCGTCGTGCAGTCCACCCAAGGCAATACGTATATATTTTCTATTCAATGATTCGGCAATCGATTTTCCCAGCGAAGTTTTACCGACACCCGGAGGGCCATAGAGGCAGATGATCGGCGATTTCAGATCACCCTTCAGGCGTAAAACGGCTAAGTGTTCAATGATGCGCTCTTTTACCTTTTCCAGACCAAAATGATCGCGATCCAGTATTTTTTGTGCCCGTTTCAGGTCAAAATTGTCTTTCGTATATTCGTTCCAGGGAAGAGAAAGCAACATCTCCACGTAACCCATCTGAGTTGGGTATTCCGGTGAGTGCGGATGCATGCGTTCCAACTTTTCCAGTTCGGAGTTGAAGGTTTCGGCAACCTCTTTGTTCCATTTTTTCTCTTGCGCTTGCTCGCGCATTGTTTTGATTTGCTGTTCGTTGATACCCCCTCCCAGCTCATCCTGAATAGTTTTGATCTGCTGTTGCAGAAAATATTCGCGTTGTTGCTGGTCGATATCTTCCCGCGCTTTCGATTGAATAGAAGCTTTGATCTCAAGTAATTGCGACTCTTTATTCAGAATTTCAAGCAACTGATAACCTCTCTCTTCCAGATCGTCAATTTCAAGCAATCGTTGCTTTTCTGCTACTTTAAGCGCGAAATTACCGGCAATAAAATTGATAAGTTGTTCGGAACTGTCGATGTTACGGATCGCGAAAGATGTCTCGGGAGGAATGATGCCCGAGTTTTGAATGATCTTAACAGCCAGCTCTTTCAGAGCCTCGATTAATGCATTGAAAACACGGTTATCATCACTTGGTACTTTATCGGTGAGCAATGTTACCAATCCCTGGTGGTATGGGGTAGAGGATACGATCTCCTTCAATTCGAATCGTTGAATGCCTTGCAACAAAACAGTAGTACTGTTATCGGGCATTTCGAGAATGCGGACAATCCGCGCAACGGTACCAATCGGTTGCACGTCGGCGGTAGCCGGATCGTCAACTTTCACGTCTTTTTGGGTTGTGGCAGCCAATAGACCGTTTTTTTGATATACTTCGCGTATCAGACGCAGCGATTTATTCCGGCTTACGGCAATTGGCATAACGATATTCGGAAACATTACCGTATTACGTAAGGGCAGAATGGGTACCAGTTCATCCGGTTTTATGCTGATGGCGGGTAAATCGTTACTGTCGGCCACTATTGAAAGGTAGCCCGGTTGCTCGTCAGAAAGATCTTCTTGAAGATTGTTGATGATTATATCCATGTCAAAATGTTAGTTACGTTGTCAGTTTGACAGCTGACTTCTGTTGTTCGGTAAAATCGCATTTCGATTTAGAATTGCATTAACCGTTTAGTATTCAGTTGTGAAATACAGCTCAAATATACGATAAATACTGTAATAAAACAATGGCAGCTACCTTTAACAATAGCTGTGCCAATCATAGTGCATCCGAATCGTATGTATGAGAGGTGTGAATCTGGCTTCTGACAATGAATTTGTTACAAGAAATGATGAAAAAAAACGTCCGGATATTTGGTGGTTTCAAATAAGTCCCTTACCTTTGCACCGCTTTTGTGAGAGACTCACGGCCCATTCGTCTATCGGTTAGGACGCCAGATTTTCATTCTGGAAAGAGGGGTTCGACTCCCCTATGGGCTACTAAGATATACTATTTGAAATATAGATTATGGCAAACCACAAATCATCTGTCAAAAGAATACGTCAAACGCAAAAAAATCGTTTGCACAACCGTTATTATGCTAAAACTGCCCGTAACGCTGTAAGAAGCCTGCGTGCAACTAAAGAAGCTGATGCGGCTGCTACATTGTTGCCTCAGGTGGCTGCAATGTTGGATAAATTGGCAAAACGCAATATGATTCACAAAAACAAAGCCAGTAATTTGAAATCGAAATTGGCAAAGCATGTGAATAAGTTAGCGAAGTAATTGCTTTTTTTGTTAAAGTATTATACACCCTCTGTTGCGAAAAGTGACAGAGGGTTTGTTTTGTTTGTCATTGCTGGTACGCTGCAATTTTTGTACATTTGCATTCCTAAAAATAGACAGGTTAAAATAAATGTTACAAAATAGAGGATATTAGTATGTTTTCAGGTATTATTGAAGAGGCAGCCACAGTAGTTGCATTGCAAAAAGATAAAGATAATCTTCACATATCGTTGCGGTGTTCGTTCACCAACGAATTGAAAATAGATCAGAGCGTATCTCATAATGGAGTGTGTCTGACGGTTGTAGATATTAAGGAAGATGTATATACGGTTACAGCCATCAAAGAGACATTGGATAAATCGAATCTCGGATTATTGAATGTAGGTGGCAGGGTCAACGTGGAACGAAGTATGATAATGAACGGACGTCTTGACGGACACATCGTACAGGGGCACGTGGATCAAACCGCCGTTTGTACCGCTGTTCAGGAAAATAATGGTAGCTGGTACTACACATTTTCATATTCGGTGGCTCCCGAAATGGCAGCACAGGGTTATGTGACGGTAGAAAAAGGATCGGTATGTGTCAATGGGGTTAGTCTTACCGTGGTAAATTCCAGAACGAACGGTTTTTCCGTCGCTATCATTCCATTTACCCGTGAGCATACCAATTTTGATCAGATCGTAAAAGATTCGGTTGTCAATATAGAGTTCGATATTGTGGGTAAATATCTCAGTCGCATGTTGAATATAAATCGTTGATTAAGCATTTTATGAAGAAGATATTTATCTCCCTCTTTCTCATTTTAGAGACTATTTCGGTGTCACTGTTCGCCTGTACCAATTTTCTGGTTGGCAAAAATGCTTCTACCACAGGTTCTACCTTTATTTCGTACGCAGCAGACTCTTATTTTCTGTTCGGCGCGCTGGCATTTCGTCCGGCAGCCGACCATGCGCCCGGCGAAATGGTGGATGTGCACGACTGGGATACGGGCAAATACATGGGTAAAATCAAACAGGTAGCCCATACCTATTCTGTCGTTGGTAATATGAACGAATTTCAGGTGGCTATCGGCGAAACCACTTTCGGTGGAAGAGAAGAACTGGTGGATACTACTTCCGTGATGGATTACGGAACGTTGATATATACGGCATTGCAACGGGCTAAAACGGCTCGTGAGGCAATCAAAGTAATGACTTCGTTGGCTGAAGAATATGGTTATGCAAGCGAGGGAGAATCGTTCTCGATTGCAGATCCTGAAGAAATCTGGATTTTGGAGATGGTAGGCAAAGGCCCGAAAGGCAAAGGTGCTGTGTGGGTTGCTCGCCGCATTCCGGACGATTGCGTCTCGGCTCATGCCAATCAGGCACGCATCACCACCTTTCCGCTGGATAATCCCGACGAATGTTTGTTCTCTCCCGATGTAATCTCTTTTGCCCGCGAAAAGGGATATTTTAATGGTAATAATACGGAATTCAGCTTTTCGGATACATACGCGCCCCTCGATTATGTGGCGTTGCGCGCCTGCGAAGCCCGTGTCTGGTCGTTCTTCCGCAAAATGGATCCGGCGATGGACAAATATCTTTCGTATGTAAAGGGTGAAACCAAAGAACGCATGCCATTGTGGATCAAGCCGACTAAAAAGGTCGATCTGAAAGACCTGATTGTTGCCATGCGCGATCGGTATGAAGGAACCGAACTGGATATTACAAAAGGAGTGGGGGCCGGCCCTTACGGTTCTCCCATGCGTTGCAGTCCGCTGACATGGAAACTGGATGGCAAAGAGTATGTACACGAACGTCCGACGGCAACGTATCAGACCGGTTTTTCGTTTATTGCTCAAATGCGTCACTGGATGCCCGATCCTGTAGGAGGAATCTTCTGGTTCGGAGTCGATGATGCAGCCTGCTCTGAATATGTGCCGATGTATTGCGGTATTACCAAAGTGCCGCTCTGTTTTGACGAACATAACGGCAGTCTGCTGAAATTTTCGTGGACATCTTCGTTTTGGATTTTCAATTGGGTTTCAAATATGGCATACACCAAATATTCGTACATGATCGAAGATATTCGCAAGTTGCAGACAAAATGGGAAAAACAGTTTACCGATACGGTTCCTTCGATCGATAAGAAAGCGATGGAGTTGTACGAAAAAGATCCCGTTGCTGCCAGAGCTTACCTTACCGATTTCAGCAATCAGCAAGCGGAGGCTGTAACCGCATCCTGGAAAGAGTTGGGCGAATATATGATGGTGAAGTATATGGACGGAAACATCAAAGTGGAAAAGGATGGTAAATTTGTTCAAAACGAATATGGAATTCCAACCACTATCAATCGTGTCGGTTATCCTGACGCTTATAAACACCAGATCGTAGACCCGGAACCGGATAAATTCAGAGTGAAAAGCAAAGAGGAGCTGGAGCAGCGAAAATAATTCAGGCTTTCGACTCCCTGTTGGAATTTTGAAATCTTGAAACTTGGAATTTTGACACTGAAAAATGTCTCAAGCAGATTTATCACATACAGAAATAGGCCCGATCGGAGTTTTCGATTCCGGCTACGGTGGGTTGACCATTTTGAATGCCATCCGTCAACACCTGCCTCAATACGATTATCTCTACCTTGGCGATAATGCCCGCACTCCTTACGGTTCACGCTCGTTCGAGGTGGTATATCATTACACGCTGGAGTGTGTAAAAAAGTTGTTTGAACTGAATTGCCACTTAGTTATTCTGGCCTGTAATACCGCTTCGGCAAAGGCTTTGCGGACTATTCAGCAACGCGATCTTCCGGTTCTTGATCCGAACAGGCGGGTACTTGGCGTGATTCGTCCGACGGTTGAAGCTATCGGTAGCCTTACCGAAACACGTCATGTGGGTCTGGTAGGCACGACGGGAACCATTCAATCGCACTCCTATCCGCTCGAAATTGCCAAACTGTTTCCCGATATTGTGGTGACCGGCGAGGCGTGTCCGATGTGGGTGCCGCTGGTGGAGAATGGAGAGTACGATTCGGAGGGTGCCGATTATTTTGTCAAGAAGAATCTGGATCATCTCTTTTCGGTCGATCCGGCTATCGATACCCTTATTTTAGGTTGTACGCATTATCCCTTGTTGGTAAATAAAATTCAAAAGTATCTGCCCAAACATGTGGCTTTGGTTATTCAGGGTGACATTGTGGCCGATAGTCTGGCCGGCTATATGAACCGTCATCCTGAAATGGAAAAAAAATGTTCGCAAAGCGGAGAATGCCGCTTTCTCACCACCGAGGCGGAAGAAAAATTTGCAGCGTCGGCCTCTGTTTTTATGGCAGAGCAGATCAATGCCCGACAAATTCAATTGTAAGCGGCGAGAGAATCGCCGCCAATCGTAAATTGTAAATGACTAAATTGTAAATAGAAACATGCCTGTAAATATTCCTGATAAATTACCTGCTATCGAGCAGTTGAAGCGTGAGAATATCTTCGTTATGGATTCACTTCAGGCCTCTATGCAGGATATTCGTCCTTTGAAGATTGCGATTCTTAATCTGATGCCGCTCAAAATAACGACAGAGACCGATTTGATTCGTCTGCTGTCGAACTCACCGCTGCAAATCGAGATCGATTTCATTAAAATCAAAGGGCATAATTCAAAGAATACGCCTATCGAGCACATGATTGCCTTTTACAAGAACTTCGATAAGATTAAGGATCAGAAGTACGATGGGATGATTATTACGGGAGCTCCCGTAGAACAATTTGAGTATGAAGATGTGAGTTATTGGCCTGAGATTACGAAAATTTTTGATTGGGCACGCACGCATGTTACCTCCACTTTTTATATTTGTTGGGCGGCTCAGGCGGGTTTGTACCACTTTTATGATATTCCTAAATATCAACTCGACAAGAAGAAATTCGGCGTATTCGAACATACGATGAATGATCCGCTAAATCCTATCTTCAGGGGGTTTGACGAGGTATTTTATGCTCCACACAGTCGTCATACCGAAATACGGCGCGAAGATATTGAAAAGTGTCCGGAACTGACTATTCTATCCGAATCGGAAGATGCCGGGGTATATATTGTGATGGCGCGCGACGGACGCGAATTTTTTATCACAGGCCACTCGGAGTATGCTCCGTATACCCTCGATCAGGAGTATAAGCGCGACGTTGCCAAAGGCGAGGCTATTCAGGTTCCGCAAAATTACTACCGGGATAACGATCCGTCGAAAGCTCCGCTGGTGCGTTGGAGAGGTCATGCCAATTTGCTTTTTTCCAATTGGCTCAACTATTTTGTTTATCAGACCACGCCATTCGACGCGCAGGATATTCATTAACGGGTATCGATCTGTTTGGGTGGAAAAATATTTGCAGACTGCAACTATTCAAATTCGGGAAATGTATTAACTTTGTACTGTTTGTGAGCCAGCTCCGGCTGTTTCCGTAAAAGATACATCCGGTTCAATTGAAAATCGTCAATGAATTAATTGTAAATAATAAAGATGAATACCTTACTGTTTCTTAGCTACGAGCATTTGCTCATTATTGCGTTGATTGTGTTGCTGTTGTTTGGCGGAAAGAAAATTCCGGAACTGATGCACGGTTTGGGCAAAGGAGTGAAAAGCTTCAAAAGCGGCATGAAAGACGTTGAAGAAGAGGTGAAAAAGAGCGTGGACGAAGTGAAAGACGAAACCACAAAATAACTCTTTCTGTAACTTATAAGCTGGTGTCGGGAGGTAAAAAGGCCGAAATGTCTTTCCCGTAAGACAGCAAATCGCGTACCACTGTTGATGAGATAAACGAATAGGCGGGAGCAGTGTTGAGAATCACAGTTTCAATGCCTTCCAGATGTTTGTTGGCATCAGCGATGGTACGTTCGTATTCAAAGTCGCTTACCGAGCGCAATCCCCGTAAAATAAACTGAGCTTCTACCTCCTTGGCGAAATCAATGGTCAGCGTGTTATATTCCTGCACCTTGACGCGAGGCTCGTTCTTAAACGCCATCTTTATTATTTCCACCCGTTTTTCGACGGTAAAGAAAGTCTTCTTTGCCTGATTGATTCCCACACCGATAATAATTTCATCGAAGAGGTTCAGACCGCGTCGTACAATGTCGTAATGACCGATGGTGAATGGATCGAATGTCCCGGGAAAGATGGCACGTTTAGCCCCACCCAGCCTCCCCACAGGGGAGGAGATCGAATTTGAATCAGTAGTCATTCTTAGTTGCGTATTAACATAAGGGGACTTTGTTAACCGGATAACTTTTGATTTTCCGATTACAAAGTCCCCTTGTGGGGGATTTAGGGGGCTTTATAATTTCGCTCTAATCGCTTTGCTTTCGGCTTCGTAGCCCGGTTTGTTGAGCAGAGCGAACATATTTTTTTTGTATGCTTCAACGCCCGGTTGGTCGAATGGATTCACACCAAGCACATAACCGCTGATGCCACATGCTTTTTCAAAGAAATAGAGCAGTTGTCCGAGGTTGTACTCGTCGAGTTTCTGCAATTCGATCTTGATATTGGGAACGCCACCGTCGACGTGTGCCAGCATGGTGCCCAGTTCGGCCATTTTGTTCACTTCGTCCACCTGTTTTCCGGCAAGGAAATTCAGACCGTCGAGGTTGGCATCGTCAGAAGGCACCTGAACGCTGTGGTTCGGCTCTTTTACCGAAATAACCGTTTCAAAGATGCTACGTTCGCCCTCCTGAATCCATTGACCCATGGAGTGAAGATCGGTGGTGAAGTCGACCGCGGCCGGGAAAATACCCTTGTTTTCTTTGCCTTCGCTTTCGCCGTAGAGCTGTTTCCACCATTCGCCAACAAAGTGCAGTTTCGGATGGAAGTTCACCAAAATTTCGATCTTCTTACCGCTCTTGTAAAGTTCGTTACGGGTAGCGGCGTAGATGGCAGCAGGATTTTCCGCAAACGGAGTATCCAGTCCGGCAATCTTTTCCATATCGGCAGCACCGGCAACCAATCTTTTAATGTCGAAACCGGCAGTGGCGATGGGCAACAAGCCGACCGGAGTCAGGAACGAGTAGCGTCCGCCGATATTGTCTTCAATTACGAATGTTTTGTAACCTTCCTGGGTAGCCAGCGTACGCAGAGCGCCACGGGCTTTATCGGTAATGGCCACGATCAGTTTCTTTGCAGCCGCTTTACCTTGTTGATTTTCCAGCTGTGTTTTCAACAGGCGGAAAGCCAGAGCCGGTTCGGTAGTAGTTCCTGATTTTGAAATGGAGATGATACCGAATTTCTTTGTTTTCAGGAACGATTGGAGTTCGAAAAGGTAATCTTCGCCGATATTCTGACCGGCATAAACGATAACCGGATGTTTACGCTCGGTCTGCAGCCAGTCGAAACTATTGGAGAGCGCGTCGATGACGGCTTTTGCGCCGAGATAGCTGCCGCCGATACCTACAACAACAACTACTTCGCAATTGTCGATCAGAATCTTGGCGGTTGCTTCGATGTCGGCCAGGTGTTCTGCGGTAGTTGACGAGGGCAGGTTGAGCCAGCCCAGAAAGTCATTTCCCTTGCCGCTTCCGGCATGTAGTGCGGCATTACTTGCTTTTACTGCTGCTTCGTACCCCGAAACAGCCTCTTTGGAGATAAACCCAAGAGTTTTGTCAATATTAATGCTTATATTCTTCATTTTTGGTTGAAATTAAGTGTGTTATTAAAGGTGGTGTTTGTTATCTCAAAAGCTCGGTGAGTGCTCTAACCTGAAGAATGGGTGATGCCCTGTTGTACAATACATTATAGACAAACTCCATGATAGGCATCTTCACATGGTAGCATTCGTTAATCTCTTTGATACATTTTGTGCCGTAATATCCTTCGGCAATCATTTCCATTTCGAGCTGGGCGGTTTTTACCGAATACCCTTTCCCGATCATGGTTCCGAAGGTGCGGTTGCGGCTGAACTTTGAATAGGCCGTTACCAGCAGGTCGCCCAGGTAGGCCGATTCGTCGATGCTGCGGTGCAGCGGATGAACGGCGTTGCAAAAGCGCTGCATCTCCTGAATGGCATTCGAGATGAGCACGGCCTGAAAATTATCGCCATACTTCAAACCGTGGCAGATGCCGGAAGCGATGGAGTAAACGTTTTTCAATACCGAAGCATATTCGATGCCGGTCACGTCGTCGGTGGTGCTGGTTTTGATATAGCTGTTCGTGAAAACACAAGCCAGCTTGCGTGCTTTTTCACGGTTGCTGCAGGCAATAGTCAGATACGAAAGACGTTCCAGCGCCACCTCTTCGGCATGGCACGGACCGGCAAGAACTACCAGATTGTCCTTTGGTACCGACAAAAATTGCTGAAAATAATCGGTGACGATCAAATTTTCATCGGGCACAATGCCTTTTATAGCCGTAACAATTGTTTTGGTTTTTAAAGACTGACGCAGCTTTTTCAGGTGCATCTTCAGGAACGGCGACGGAGTGGCAAAGATCAGCGTATCCGAATTTTTTACCACTTCGTTTATCTTGCTTGTAAAATTGATGCGATCGGTATCGAATTTCAATCCGGTCAGGTACGACGGGTTTTTGCTTAGTCGTAAAAATTCGTCGATCTGATCCTGACGGCGCATGTACCAGTTGATGCTATCCTGTGTGCTTAAGAGTATCTTTGCAATAGCAGTTGCCCAACTGCCACCTCCGCAGACGGCAATTCGGCCGGGGGAGTACTCGGAACACTGTTTTTCACTATCGGCGACCATATCAACGATTGTTAGCGTTTTCAATCCACGAAGTTACCTCTTCTTTTGTCGGATTGGTCAGTCCTAATTTCATTTTTTTATTGAGTCCGCACAAATCCTGATGGAGTTTGTTCGGGTTTTGATCTTTCAATGCGGCTACGGTTATAAAACCTGCCTTGTTGACAATCTCTACCCATGCTTCAGGAATGCCAACCGACACGAAAGTTTCGGCGCTGTCTTTGCGAATCACCTTTTCAGGACGCATTTGCGGGAAGAGCAAAACTTCCTGAATAGCCACCTGATTGGTCATCAACATTACCAGACGGTCCATACCGATGCCCATACCCGATGTGGGAGGCATACCGTATTCGAGCGCGCGCAAAAAGTCCTGATCGATAAACATCGCTTCGTCGTCGCCTTTTTCGCTCAGACGCAGCTGCTCTTCAAAACGGGCACGCTGATCGATCGGGTCGTTCAGCTCTGAATATGCGTTGGCCAGCTCTTTGCCGTTCACCATCAACTCGAAACGTTCGGTCAGTTCCGGATTGTTGCGGTGGCGTTTGCAGAGTGGTGACATTTCGATAGGGTAGTCGGTGATAAAGGTCGGCTGAATGTAGTTGCCTTCACACTTTTCGCCGAAGATTTCGTCGATCATCTTGCCTTTACCCATCGTTTCGTCGGCTTCCACATTGAGCTGTTTGCACACGTCGCGCAACTGCTCTTCGTTCATGCCGTTGATATCGATGCCGGTGTGTTCCTTGATGGCATCGATCATGGTGATGCGTTTGAACGGACGTTTGAAGCTGATGGTTTTGTCACCTACCTTGACTTCGTCGGTGCCGTTTACATCCAGACAGATTTTTTCAATCATGGCTTCCGTCGTATCCATCATCCAGTTGTAATCCTTATAGGAAACGTAAATTTCCATACAGGTAAACTCAGGATTGTGCGTGCGGTCCATTCCTTCGTTACGGAAGTTACGCGAGAATTCGTAGACCCCTTCAAAACCACCTACGATAAGGCGTTTCAAATAGAGCTCGTTGGCAATACGCAGGTACAACGGAATATCCAGCGCGTTGTGGTGCGTGATGAACGGACGTGCCGAAGCGCCGCCGGGAATAGGTTGCAGTACCGGAGTGTCCACTTCCACGTAACCCTGTTCGTTGAAGAAGTTACGCATGGAGTTGAATACCTTGGTACGTTTGAGAAATATATCTTTTACGCCGTCGTTTACCACGAGGTCGACGTAGCGTTGACGGTAGCGTTGCTCGGGATCCTCGAAAGCATCGTAAGCCACGCCGTCTTTGTATTTAACGATAGGAAGCGGACGAAGCGATTTGCTCAGCACGGTGAGTTCCTGTGCATGAACCGAAATCTCGCCCATCTGTGTACGGAAAACATACCCTTTGATGCCGATAAAGTCGCCGATGTCGAGCAGTTTTTTGAAAACGACGTTGTACATGGTTTTCTCTTCGTCGGTGCTGATGTCATCGCGGGTGATGTAGATCTGGATGCGGCCTGCCGAGTCCTGAAGCTCTACAAACGAGGCTTTCCCCATGATGCGGCGGCTCATAATACGGCCGGCAATGGTTACTTCATGTTGGGGTGCATCATCCTGAAAGGTAGATTTGATGTTATCCGATAGAGCCGTAACCTGATAAGCTGCGGCGGGGTAGGGTTCTATTCCCAGAGCTCTGAGTCCGTTTAAGCTTTCACGGCGCAGCTGCTCTTGTTCGCTAAGTTCCATAGGTTTATAAGTCAGTCAATATTAGTTGCGCAAAGATACGATTTTTTGGGCAAAAGCGGATGGAATCGGGGCACAATGTGCCAATATGCTAATGTGCCAATTGAATCTGAATCTGATCGGGAGATGGCTGCGATGGTATGTGTTCCCTTTGTGTTTTGGCGGAACGCCTACAGCGTTCTGTTATGTTAAAGAACTAAACGCTGTCAGGCGTTGCCCGGTCAGAGCCGGTTCACTAATGCTTCGTTATATGTATGTTTAGGATACGCTTTGAAAAAGCGCGCTAGCGATGTGCTAGTAATGTGCTATTGATTGCTTTTTCCTTTAATTTCATTTATCATACTGTCAATTCTTTTAGATAGATTATTTTTAGCAGTAACAGCATCAGTTTCTCTCATATCTACTACATAGTTTGTAAGATGTTTTTGCAAATTACTTTGAGTGTACTTTACTTTTTCATTGATTGTTGTCATTTCAAATTGAAGTATAAATATTAGAAAGCTATGAATGTCTTCCATTATTGTAAAGAAATCACGGCTCATTTTCATAACTTTCCTTCTGTCAAATTGAAGAACAGTTTCGTAGTAAGAATTGAAATTTACGCTTATGTGTCCTGAAACATTATTTCTTATTCGACTAATTTCACTTGAATACTTGTATTCTTGTTTGAAATATTTTAGTTCCTCTGTGATAGATTCATATTTTGCTTTTATGCTCTCGTCTCGTTGTTTAACGTATTCATTCAAGAATTTGCCGTATTTATTATATGTAATCAAAACCTCATAAATTGTCAGATAGATGCTTTTTACGAAAAAAATTTCCTCCCAACGATACTTTGGCGATTCTATCTGTTTCATCGCGACAATCAAGTCTAATTCAGAGATTGCAAATAAAGAACTTATTTTGAGAAAGTTTTTTATGTCTTCAAGTGATATTGAAGTATAAATAGTTATGCTCCATTGATTATCATCAAGGTGTTTTTTAAGTTCCTCTAGAAATTCAAATAATGAGACTAACCTTTGATTGGCAACTGTTATGTTTATTTTTTCTTCCATTTTCTAATCTTAAACTCGGTTATGTATAGTTTGTTGTTGAGTCTTGATATGGGCGCACTTTTGAAAGTGAGCTCATGCAAATCCTTTTTATTTCAATCCCCACAGGAGACGACTTTTGCCGTCTCCTGTGGGGATTGTTTATTTTGCCGTGGTGTCGGCAGGTTTCTTGTCGGGAGTAGTGGCAAGGGCGTTGTAGCGGGTGCGCAGCTGCTCCATGGTGTTGAAGAGGGTGTTTATCGTATCGTTGGGGGCGTAGCTCACGGCCTGTTCGATGGCGGTGCAAAAGTCGTTGTAACTCTTGGTGGCGGCCGAGCGGAAACTGCTGGCCGACCCATCGGCTGTCTTGTTGCCTACCTCGCTGGTTCGGCTCTTGTAGGCGGCGGCAAAGGCTGCGTTCTTCGTTTGCAGGGTGGTCAGTTTGGTGTCGATGCCAATCAGTGCGGCATCGGCTTGAATTGCTTTGTCGGCGGTGTATTTAGCCATCAGGGTATCGATCGACTTCGTTTCGGTGTTGAGCGCTTCGTGCGTAATGTTCCAGTAGGGATCGAAAACGATCTTCAACCGTTCGGCAGCTGCTTTCTTGTTCGTGTCACGTCCTTTGGAGAAATAGATAATGTCGCGTTTAATGTCGTCCAGTTCGGTATCGCGATCGTTATCGAGCGTTTTTACCTCGCTGGTGAGGGCATTTTTCTGTGCCAGTTTCAGCGGTGTGCCCATCGCAATGGTGTCGGCGACAAGATGGGTGTAGATGGCTTTAGCCATATCGCCGATTGCACTTTGAACGGGTTCTGCCACTTCTACGGTTTCACGAAAGAGGGCATAGACGTCGCTGACGCCCAGATGACTCAAATGAATGGTCGAAAACTGTTTTGTTTCCATAGTTCGGTTACTTTAGGGGTTAATAATAAAGATACTTATAGTCGATGACCGTTGATTTTGGTCATGCTTTATCGTTGTAATCCATTCGCCGGTGGAGAACGGTCCAAACGGACACAAAACAAGGATTCTCCGTCGGAGAATGTTCCGTTTGCCTTTAAAAGAGCCTTTTTTTGCCGGAGAATGGCTTGTTCGTGTTATAAAATCGTATTCTCCAGTCGCGAATCGACCATTTGTTTGTAAAAATCGATTTCGCTGTCGAAGAATGGTTCTTTCGTGCCGAAATTAAATATTCTCTGATGGAGGATCTGCTTTTAGAACGTTTTTATGCAATTCTCCATTTGCGAATCCCTGCTTTTTGTCTGTTACTTACGGTTTGCGTTGTCCGAATTGTTTATCGAAACATTGGTGGAACTACTTAATCAAAAATGTTATTTAATGTCTTTATTTTTTGCAAATATAGTTTTTTTTGAAGATACCAAATCGGGTTGTTTAAAAATATTTCAACAGGTAATGGGTGACGTTGGTTGACTTTCTTCTCTGCCCCCGATTTTCTTTCATCTTTTCTCTTGTACCTTTTCCCTCCCCAACTATTTATGTTTTCTTGTAGCTCTTTTTTTGGATGGGGCAGCTCTATTGTGGTATATTTGTATCTCTCTTTTGTGCTCCTGTTTCCATAACCAATTAAAAACAATGAATGCATGAAAGCTCTCTTATTTTTATTAACATTTATGCTACAATCTTCGATTATGCCGCAAAATAATTTGACCCCCGAAGAACAATACGTTATTCTTCAGAAGGGAACGGAACACCCGTTTACGGGTAAATTGTTACATGTACAAGCAAAAGGAATCTACGTTTGCAAACAGTGCGGCGCGCCGCTTTATCGCTCGGAAAGCAAGTTCGATGGACATTGCGGATGGCCGAGTTTCGACGATGAAATTGCCGGAGCCGTGCTCCGCACACCCGATCCTGACGGCGTGCGTACCGAAATCAGCTGTGCCAAATGCGGCGGGCACCTGGGGCACGTCTTCCTGAACGAAGGGTTTACGACGAAGAACACCCGCCACTGTGTCAACTCTATCTCCATGAAGTTTATCCCCGACGAACCGGCGGCCTTTCAGAAGGCGTGGTTTGCTTCCGGCTGTTTCTGGGGAACGGAATATCACTTCAACAAGGCCAAAGGGGTGATCGAGACGACGGTCGGGTTTATGGGCGGGCACCTCGACAATCCGAGCTACAGGCAGGTGTGCACCGGCGAAACGGGACATCTGGAGACAACCGAAGTAGTGTTCGATCCGCAACAAACCAGTTACGAGGAGTTGGTGAAACTTTTCTTCGAGACGCACGACTTCACGCAGCTCGACGGTCAGGGTCCTGACATCGGATCGCAATATCTCTCGGCCATTTTTTATGCCAACGACGAGCAGAAGGCTATTGCCGAAAAATATATAGGGATACTAACAGAGAAGGGTTACCATGTAGCAACGACGTTGCGCCCTGCCTCCACCTTTTGGCCGGCTGAAAACTATCATCAGGATTACTACGACCACAAAGGCACAACGCCTTACTGCCACGTCTACCGCCGTATTTTTTAAGCGATAGCGTGTTGCTATCTTGCTGATGCTTTCGGTTTGAGAATGTCGGAGTAGGGGGCTAACCGTACCCCATCCAGACATTGGCAGATGCCTTTCACTTTCGATTGCTTCAGTTCGCTGATGGTTTTAATAATCCCCACGGCAGTATCTGTAATATCGACTGCCGTTGAGAGGGTAGTCAGCGGTTCGAAACTTTTATCTGAGGTAGGGAGCTTCTCTCCCAATATTGCCGATGCCGTCTTTATTGTTTCCAGATATTTTTGTATCAGCTCATCGTCGGTTTGACCCAATTCGATGCCATCGCGTTTCAATATCTTGTCTATCTTTTTATACCGGCTGATGCTATTGGCGGCAATCATATCGGCCTCCAGTTGCGAAATCATCGCGTTGACAAGGGTATAGGCTGTCATATACTTTTGCAGTACCACTGTCGAATCGGAACGGTGTATCGATTCTGCCAGCTTCAATTCACTTTCGCATTTGATTTGCATCAAATCGGAGATCAGTCCTAAGTGTTGACTCTTAGCTTGTGCTGATATTTGAAAATTAAAAATCAGCATCCAACATCCCAATAAAATCAAGGCATTCTTTTTCATAGCTGTGGTTTTAAATGTTACTATAGAACGAATTTGGGTGGAGAGCCTTATGGAATACCTCCGCCTTTCAGGGTGGAGGACAAGATGTAACGTACAAGACTTGAGCCATGAAAATAACGGATGCTGGTCGCAATCGCAATGCTATTTTGCCAAAAACGATTTCGATTTCATGGCGGGAGATCCTTCCAACTGCGGCACTTGCGCATAACGGTGTTTCTTTAACGCAACGCATACGTTGGTTATAAGGGTCGAAAGCGGTTCGTTAAGCCCGTTCTCCGATTGTAGCTCTTTCAGTAGGAAGTAGGTTAATGCCCCGTTGTATTTGTTGTCGAAACAGGCATCGGCCGATGTTTGGTTCGATTTGCAGCCGGAGATCAGCGCCAGATTCAGATCGGAAGCCATCTTTTTAAGACTGCGTAGCTTTATCTCTTTCTGAAAGGCTGTGTGTAACCTCCAGTTTATGTCAGCCGGAGGAATAATGGTTTTGATGCTGATAGTAGGTAGAACCATATCACGCCATAAGTCGCCGGAGTGGCACGAGTCGGAGATCCAAACGAAATCGACCCCCTGGGGCAAAGCGGAAAATATGTCGTTGAACTCTTTGTCGCGAATCAGATGGGCATCCGACCAGTCGAAATCGACGGGACAGATCACTTCGTCCAGACCATCTACTTCGCCTTGCGGATTGCGCGTGGGTACTTGCGCTCCATGTCCGCTGTAATGAAACAATATACGGTCACCGGTTTTTACTCCGGTAATCAACCAGTGCAGGCGCTCTATAATAGCATCTTTTGTGGCTCTTTCGTCCACTAACAGGCGGATGTCGTCCATGGCAAACCCACAGTGTGACACTAAAAAATTAGCCATATCCTGCACGTCGTTTACACAACCATTAAGTGGCTGACCGGGATATTTGTTTATCCCGACAAGTAATGCTCTGTTCATATTTGAAGGTTATTTGTGAGTAGCTTTTGTGCGTTGTGTACCGGGTGTAACCTTTTTTACACCGATTGTTTTGGCTGCACCGGTTCGTTTTACGCCGGAGGTACCTTTGTTTGGCGTTTTACCTGTGTATAGTCTGGTTGTTGCCTTTGCTTTTGCTGGGTATTTCGCCATTCTTTTTTTAGAACTAACAATACTCTTCTGCGCTACCGGTGTTTCTGCAATTATATTCTCGGCAGGGATTTGTATTGTCATGAGATTGATTCTGGGTTCTATATTTTTGATTACTACCGGAGCCGTAATGATCGGATCGACCGGCATAATAACTGGTGTTTCAACGATTATGCTTACCGGTTTCACAGTATCAATGTTGTTTGTGTCCTGACGCCGGTACATCTTCTTGGGTTTGTTTTTCTTATTATGCCCGATAGCAATGACCAACCCCAATTGCGCATCGGCGTATTTTGTTTTGTAAGGTATTCCGTCGCGTGTGAAGATAGCCGGTGCATAGTCGGTAGCAACAAAGAAGTTGAAGGGACCTCCAATCAGATTTAGACCAAATCCGAAGGTGCCGCCTTTGCCATTGATAAATCCGTAGCTGAACGAGGTATTGAAACAGTAAAAAGGGCGAAAATTGACCGATCCGGTCAGTTCCGAATAGCGATAGGTACCACCTAGCGTATTTTCCCAGAGAGCACCGAGGGTTATTTTGTTCTTTACCAGATTGTATTCGCCACCCGCACGTAGTTTGGCTGTAAGCCAGGTGGTATATCCGGCACCGTTTTTGGAATAGGTGAATGCATTTTTGAGTGTATCGCCTATTTGCGTGGCGTAATCATTGTCATCGCTGTTAATTTTGAAGTCCATGCCGGTAAATGAAGCTTTATAGGTCATATTGGCTTGCCAGCTGCTCTTTTTCCAGTGGATAAAACCTAGATCGGTGAGAGATGCAGACAAGGTGAGATTCTTACATAATTTATAAGTAGCTCCCAGATCGGCGCCGGCTCCCCATCCCATAGGTTCTTGCAAGCTATTGTTTGTTTCAAAATCTTTCACTGTTCCGTCACTGTTTTGCGTAACGTCGTAAGGTGATGTGATGCGAGCATAACCGCTACCGGATAGCACTGCCGACTGCTTGTTGATATCGAGATCGAGCTTGCTGAACTTGGCATCGGCATGAGCTTCCCCCATCAGTAGTTTGAGTTTCCCCCCTAAAGTCAATCGATTGTTTACCGGTCGGGCAAAACCCAGCGAAGTTTCGAGGTAAGCCGTTACATCGGTTTGCAACGATTTCAGATTAAAATTATTGGTATTGATGGTATCGGAAGCTCCTTTTAGCAGTAAGCGCATCAGATCTTTGGGTAGTGCCACCGAACTCTCTATCCGCTGTTTAATGGCAAAGGTGTAAAAATTCTTCCGAACTCTGAATCCGAATCCCAGTATTTCCTGTTGATAATTAAAGTTGACATAGGAGGTGGGTTGCAGCATTTTCAAAAAGGCATCTCTATCTGCATTCGGATGAAAAGGGGTAATCAGCATCCCATCCTGTTTGAAAAAGATATCGGCTGCCGAAACGGCACTGTTGCCCGACCAAATACTGATATTGGATAAAAGAGGCAGATCCAGATAATATGATTGGGTAGGAATAAACGCCGGGTTCAGGGAGTTGCGAAAAGGTACGTTTTCCATGAAGTATAGCGTGTTGACTTGCGAAAAGGCTTTGGGTGCAATTGACAAGACAAGTGAGAGTAAGATAAGAGTTACTCTGGAGTATTTCATCGGGCATAAATATATTGTCTTCATGGCTATAATCAATCGTTTAGTTTTGCATTGCCCTTGACGTAAACACTAAGCTTGGCTTTTATAAAATCAGTAGATTTCAATGTCATAGAAGTTGACGCGTCTTTTCCGGCCAGTGCATAACTAAGCTTGACGTATTGCGCTTTCTTTATTTCGTCAGCAGTAAATGCCAGGCTGGATAGCTGATCTTTGGTGGTTGTCGTTTGTGTTGCTTGTCCAGTAGTGGCATCCACATCAAGAGTGGCATCGACGTTTATAAGTTGTTTTGAGATAAACTGGTAGTTGGCATCCAGCAATGTTACCTCGATTGTCATTTTTGCCGAAGTATAATTATTGACGGTCAGCCACAGCTTGACATTATCCAGATTGTTTTTATTGGTAAAGTCGGTAAACGAACTCCCTAACGATAAAGTGTCGAGAAATTGTATATTGACGTTGGGGTTGAAGGCAAAGGGAATATTTACAACAGGTTCAATCTTAAAGGTATTGGAATTCAAGATATACTGCTTGGCGTTGGATGTGCTGGATATTTGAGCTCCCAACGAGTAGGCAATGGTGTTGATACCCTCCAGGGTAAATAAATTATCGATATTGCCGTTGGCTTTATTAAAAACTAACGAATCGGTGACTGTTTTGCCCGGTTGGTTGGGTATTGCAGGAAAGGACTGTGTCGTACTTATGCCACCGAAAGCATACTTGGCATTGGAGGGTGTTGCATTGTTGTAACTCTTTATATAATTGATGTTCAGTTCAATCGGCAACCCAGCATTCGTAGTGCGCATAATCTTGATGGTTGGATCTTTGAACGGAAGATAACTGGTGTTGCTTATTGCCTCATTTAGAAAACTCAGATCTACTGTACCGGTCTGAGAAGCCAATGTATAGGCGAATTTGCCATAAACATACTGAAAGCTAATATTGTCAAACGATACATGAGTAGTTAAAACAGGAGAAGCCGGAATATACACATTTGAAGAAGCTTCTAACATCAACTGTAAGGTGATAATAGAATTATTGGCGCTTACTTTACCCGAGATCGGAAGAGAACATACGGAACCAACGGCTATATTATTAGATTTAGAATACCCTGTAGGGTAATTCAAATTTGAACTGATAATTGTCAATTTTAAATTGGAGTTTGCAAAACTAATGTTGGTGTTCAAAGCAATGTTTAGGGACGCACTATTCAATAAGATGCTATCAAGTTGAGAAACATTAGGAGATATTTTACTCAAATCAATCTGCACTTGAATAGGATGGTTTGTACCAAATATATTGTTGAAAGCAGAACTTGATATTGTTCCGGAAGGTAAGGATGTGGTTGCCAGATTAATGTCTGTATAGACATTTAATGGCGAAATGTTCAGATCAAAACTGTTATTTATGTCCGGTTTGTAGCTTACCGTCAAAATGTCATTGCTATTTGTGGTGATGTTTTGAAGGTTGAGTTTATCAATAAAGTCCTTGAGCGAGACTGTCGATTGTGCCAATGGAAATACAACAGCTCCATTTACAGACATGGTTCCATCAACATCCTTTAAATCAATATCGTTGGTACACGACGATAGAAATGTAGTTAAAGCAACAACTATTATCAGAGACCTGAAACCTTTTATGTAGTTCATATTACTATTTATTGTATTGGAATGGTTGGAATAGGAGAATATAGGTACGAAACTCTTTTTGTAGGTATTTTAGCATTTCAATCTGTTTGGTAATTATAGGTCACGATACAAAAATTAAAGCCCAAATAATTACAAAACAATAGCATAATTCTCTCTGTTTGTAAAAATTAAATAGCCGTTAATAACCCACACAAAAATATAAAAAAAACCTTGATTTCTTGCGTTTTTTTTAAAAAGAGACATTTTAGGGACGAAATCTTTCTATTTACCTTGTCTTTACGAATTTCAGGATATAATTGTATTGTGTATCTTAGCTTTGAGTGAATATTAGTAATGCGCAATGGTGAGAAAAATGAGGTGTTTTGATACAATAATTAGAATAAACTTTGGCCCTTGGCCTTTCCCGACAGCCTTGAGAGGGCTATCGGGGACCAAGACGACATCACGTCGTCATTAGTGAAACTAACCAAAATAGTTTAAATGCGGGCATTTGCTTTCTGTACTTCAATTAGTTACCTTTCAGCTTACATTCGGAAAATATTCAGAATGAATTGAAGAACATATAGATAAAATGTGCATTTTTACTTACACAGCAAAATTAGAGGTATTGAACCTAACGTGCAATAGTAAATTTTATGGATTTTTCTATGGTAAATTTTTACCATAGCGGAATGGACAACGAAGATCAAAAAATCTCTTTGGCGGAGAAGAAATAAAGAAATGAAATATATTGTTATCCGGTTGATTTATATTTGAATAAGTCCAGTCTTGATACAATAAACAACAATTTCAATAATAGTAGAAAGCCTAAATTTTGCCTTGATATGTTCTTTATGTGATTCTACCGTAGAAGGATCGATAGATAGTTGAATAGCAATCTCTTTGGAGGTATATCCCATAGAAAGAAATTCTACAATCTCTTTTTCGCGTTCGGACAAGCGAATCTCTTTTTTTTGTGGAGGCTCGATACTATTTTGCAAACACTTACATAGAATGTTGTGAGGGATCGTTTCGCCCAGATAGAGTCCTTCGCCTTTTATGACGGAACGAATGGTTTTAACTAGGAATTCAATGGATGTATCTTTGGCTAAATAAGCTACAGCTCCCGCATGTATGGATTGAATGATCGAATTCTGATCTTTATTGTGCGAAAGCATGATAACTTTTGTAATAGGAAATTTCGATGTAATGTAAGCTGCCAGTTTTATTCCATCATTCTCATCTTCAAGAAATATATCGAGCAACACTACATCCGGCTGCAATAATGGCATCAGCTTGCGAACTTCGGCTTTGTTATGCGCTTCTCCTGCTACATGCAATCTGGGGTAGGTGCGGAGCATAATCTTCAATCCTTCCAGATGAATTTGAGAATCGTCAACCAATAGAATTTCAATAGGTTTCATCTATCAAATAGTTTTAATGTTGAAATTTGGGAGAAAATGAAGATGTAGCCTTCTCGTCGGCTTTTTGTATTACAATGCAAAAAGTAGTGCCTTTGCCCTCTTTTGTCGTAACATTGATAGAACCTCCTTGTCGTGTAATTAATTCGTGACACAAAATTAAACCCAGTCCGGCTCCCGGCTCATTATTAGTACCTTTTCGTTGTAACTTGGTATCCAATCGAAAGAGTTTTTGCCGATTGGTTTCGCTCATGCCCATACCCTGATCGGCAATTGAAATTTCTATTTTTCCATCCGGTAAATCGTGCGACGAAATTGTAATTATACCCTTAGAATATGAGAATTTTACAGCATTATTGATTAAATTCCCGATCACGGTTTGCATCATATTCGGATCGGCTTTGATATAAGTATGTTCTTGAATATGGTTTCGAATTTCAAGCTCTTTTTCGTTTGCCGCTAACGAATGGAGATCTGTGCATTGCTGCGTTAGTAGTTGTAAATCTATGTTTTGTGGATGATATGTAATATTGTCTTTCTGTTGTAATGCCCATAAAAGAAGATTTTCCAGCAATTTCGATACATTATCAGCTGTATAGTTTATTTGTTTGATAGAATTGAGTTTTTCATTATCATTCAATTCATTGTAATGTTCGACAAGCAAGCCGGAGGTCAGGTGTACTGCATGAACGGGATTACGTAGATCGTGTGAAATAATGGAGAAAAACTTGTCTTTAATGGCAATATTCTGTCGGAGTTTTTCTTTCAATACGGCAAGACGTTGCTTGCTACGACGCTCTAATAAAAAGAAAATCAGAATAGCCAGACACAAAACGAACAGCAGGATGACTCCTGCGATATAGCGCTGGTTGTGAATGGTAAGTTGTTTGTTTTCACTATCGATGCGTTGGAAATTGTATTTCTTTTCAATCGCAGAAAAGCTTTCATTTCCATTTGCCTGATTAACGGAATCTTTGGCCGTTGAGTATAACTCGGCATAATGCAACGCATTTTGATAATTGTGCCGTTTGACTTCAACTTCTTTTAGTATTGCATAACAATCGGTCAAGTCATTTCCGGTAGCAATACAACGTTGGGCATAGAATACGGCAGAATCCAGTTGATTGGTTTGTAGAAAAATCCGCGCAGCAATCGAATGTTTATTATAATCCATAAAATCAGATGTTTGCATCGATTTTCGGATGTATAGCAATGCTTTGTCGTAATTATTGGTTTTTGTGTATACGCCGCAATACAAACGATAAATGGTGGATAAAAGTATTGTTTGCCGAGCTTTTTCTGCTTCAATTTCAGCCAGTCTGATATATTTCAAGGCATCGTTATACTGGTTCATCTGATAATAGCTATTACCTATGTAAATCAGACTAAGTATGACGTTATAGTTATCGGCTATCTTTTTATAGTGATACAATGATAGTTTGTGGTAATACAACATGCTGTCGCGTTGAAGTTGACGATATTCCAATTGATGGCTCTCTTTAAATTGATTCCACTGCTTTTGTTCAAAAAAAGTAGCTTTCTCAGCGCAAACGAGTCCAAGTAATTTTTCAGATTTACTTTCAGTAGCATAATTCATTGCGATAAGCAAATATTGAGCTTGTCTGTTGATGTCGCCTTTATTGCGTTCTATGCGTGATAGAAAAACATAGGCGTAACCGGCCTGTTCCGGATTATTATGATGGGGGTAATAGTTAGCCGCAACGCGGATGACAGAATCGGAGCAGAGAAATTGTCCTTTTCCATCAAGAACTCGACTTAAGATCATGGCATATTTAGCTTTGTCTTCAGACGAAAGGAGTGAAACTTGCTTAATTTTTTGCAATTCCACATAAGCGCTGTCTTCACAAATTGCACATAAACTATCTGCTTTTGACAGATAGAATTTGTCATACGACGACGTGTGCCGACACGCTGAAAGCATGCAGCAAAGCAATCCCAAAAACAGAATTCTTGGAAGCATTTTTATTTTGGTTAGTTGATCAAATGTCCGTTCAATAAGATTGAACTGTTTTACAATAAGTGTGCGTCAATCGTGTCCGAAATAACTCAAAACAAACATACGAAAAAACTCTGATATATAAATGTGCCCTATAAAAAGAATTGATTCTTTTATTTATCGTATCTTTGTCTTGAACCAAAAATGCATTATAGCACATTGCCGGAGACCTATTCCGGATATTGAGAATTGTTTTTGACATGGTTGAATTTTAATTGTAAATAACATAAATGGAACTCTCTGAATATCTTAAACATAATGAATCTCGTATTTTTGATGAATTATTTTCGCTGATTGTCATTCCGTCAGTAAGTGCTCAAAGCGAACATAAAGCCGACATGTTGCGTTGTGCTCGACGTTGGCAGGAATTGTTATCGCAATTGGGAATGGATACGTCAGAGGTGATGCCAACCGATGGCAATCCGGTGGTTTTTGCTGAGAAAAGAGTAGGGGATGGCTTTCCGACAATATTAATTTACGGACACTACGATGTAATGCCGGTCGAACCTCTGGAACTATGGCACAGTAATCCCTTTGAACCTATTGTAAAAGATGGTAAAATCTGGGCTCGCGGAGCCGATGATGATAAAGGACAATCGTTTATGCATGCCAAGGCTATTGAATACCTACTGAAAGAAGAAATATTGCCCTGCAATGTGAAATTTATTGTGGAAGGTGAAGAGGAGATCGGTTCCGGTAGCCTCGAAACTTTTTGTCAGACCAATAAAGAATTGTTGAAAGCTGATGTAATTCTGGTGTCGGATACGAGTATGTTGAGTGAAGATATACCTAGTATTACGACTGGCTTAAGAGGTCTGGCATACTGGCAAGTGGAGGTAACCGGACCATGCAGCGACCTACATTCCGGTATTTTCGGAGGAGCAGTGGCCAATCCGATTAACGAACTGTGTAAGCTGATCGCTTCTCTTACCGACGATCAGCATAGGATAACCGTACCTGATTTTTACGACGACGTGGAAGAGGTGTCTGTTGAAGAAAGAGATTCTATGAGTCAGATACCTTTTGATGAAGAGATGTATAAAGCATCGCTGAAAGTGCAACTACTACAGGGCGAAACAGGTTATTCTACTTTGGAAAGAACAGGTATTCGTCCCACATTTGATGTATGCGGAATATGGGGTGGATATAGCGGAGAAGGTGCAAAAACCGTTTTGCCATCCAAAGCGTATGCTAAACTGTCATGCCGGCTTGTACCACATCAAAATCATGTAAAAATCGGTTTGTTGATGAAATACCATCTGGAAAGTATTGCTCCGAAGTCTATCACCATCGATGTGAAGCCAATTCATGGCGGCGATAGTTATGTTTGTCCGATAGATATACCTTGGTATAAAGCAGCAGAAGCCGGTTACACCAAAGCTTTTGGTAAAAAACCGTTGCCGGTACGACGTGGTGGTAGTATCCCAGTAATAGCCACCTTCGAAAAGGTGCTGGGAGTGAAAACTGTGTTGATGGGGTTCGGTCTTGAGTCGAATGCCATTCATTCGCCTAATGAAAATTTTCCGGTTGACCTGTTTTTCAAAGGCATTACGGCCATAGTGGAATTTTACAATCAGATTAGGATTACAAACAAATAAAGCGTAGCTATTGGGGTGTCTTATTCTTAATAAACTTATTATCAGAATGATGTGTAATGGCGTCAGTCACTTGCGTTATATTTTTGAGGGTACTCATGGATAAATCGATGAGCACCGATTCGTAAGGTGGCTGGCAATGCAGAGTTAAAACGGCACTTTTAGATACGCTATCGAACGAATAATCGTTTATTTGTGACCAGAAAATAAGTCCATGTTTGGTTGTCCATGTTCCTTCTTGATTGATACGTAGTAAGATTTTGATATGAAAAGCCTTGTAAATCATGACAAATCCTACAAAAGCAAGTAAAGCACCTATCAGAGTCACTACAGAAACAAATCTAGGAGTAAAAATCAGTAAAAACAGAGCAACAGCGGAAGCTCCGCATCCCAGAATTAGAAATTTCGGGCGCGATTCTTTTATTTCGAAACAATTTGCTGATTCTGAGTATGATATCTTATTCTCCATACAAGAAAAATTGAGCAACAAAGGTACGTTATTTTTTTCGATTCCTTTTTTATCGTACTTTTGCACCGCTTTCAAAAATACGCATTAATTTTATGAAGAAAACATTATTACAATTCATATCGGAAGGTAAAATATTGATTTCAGACGGTGCATGGGGTACATTTCTGCAAATCAAAGGATTGAAACCTGGAGAATGTCCCGAACAATGGAATATAGATCGTCCGGATGATGTGTTTGACATTGCAGCCAGTTATATTGCAGCCGGAGCCGATATGATTGAGACCAATAGTTTCGGAGGAAACAGATATAAATTGGAGAATTACGGGCTGGAAGGAAATGTGGTTGAGATCAACCGGAAAGCGGCAAAAATATCGCGTAAAGCTGCCGGCAATAGTAAATATGTATTGGGGTCTGTCGGACCTACCGGTAAGATGTTGGTAATGGGCAATGTGACAGAAGAAGAATTATACGATGCATTCAAAGAACAGTCTGTTGCATTGTATGAAGGTGGTGTCGATGCCATAGTGATTGAGACTATGACAGCGCTTGACGAAGCGACCATTGCAGTGAAAGCAGCTCGTGAAAATACACCTTGCGAAGTGATTTGTACCATGACATTTGATAAGACTGTTACGGATGAATACCGTACTATGATGGGGGTGTCTCCTTCCGAAATGATAAATGAGCTGAAAACTGCCGGAGCCCATATCATTGGAGCTAATTGCAGCAATGGTATCGAGGGTATGGTGAAGATTACCGAAGAGATTCGTTCAATAGACAAAAACATTCCCGTGGTGATTCATGCGAATGCCGGTATGCCAGTATTTAAAGACGGATGCACTTGTTTTCCTGAAACTCCGGAAATGATGGCCTCTATTGCTCCGAGTCTGGTGGCTGCCGGTGCCAATATTATCGGAGGATGTTGCGGTACAACACCAGAACACATTCGTAAACTGGTAGAAGTATTGCGTTGAAATCGTGTTGTTTGTTTCTAGTGTCGTATTAATTGAGTTGAAACTGTGTCATTGCGGCACATCCACTGCATGCTGAATATATTTAAAAAACCGTATCCGTTTAATGATGATCTGAGCTATAATAGCAAGATTGTCTTTTTTATTAGTATTGTTGTTCTTGGCTTCTTGTGGCTTTTTCAGCCATTCAACATCAGTCTTTTACCAGCCAAACCAAAGCTCTATCTGATTGCCGGCTTGTCTATTGTTACATTCTTGTCATTGAGTTTCCATTTGTTGTTACTACCTTCTTTTTTTCCAAAATTCTTTGAATCGTCAAAATGGAATATTCGAAAGGAAATTCTGTGGGATGTTTGGATTCTTTTTACAATTTTGTCGTCTTATTTTTTGCTCAATAATACATTGGGGTTGTTGAAGTTTGGATTCGATCTGGTGGTCAAACTTGTATTGGTTGCTGTTATCCCGATTACATTGGTCATTGTATTGAATCATAATAAGATGCTGCGCTCGCACTTGAAAGTAGCTGACGAACTGAGTAAAAAACTGAAAGATCACAAGCTCCTTCAGGATAAGGTAATTTATTTTAATTCCGATTACCAGAAGGATAGTTTGGCAGTGAAAGTAAGTCTTTTGCTATTTATCCGTTCGGCAAACAATTATATCGAAATTTACTGGAAAGAGGGAGCTAACATTAAAAATCAAATGGTGCGTTGCAGTTTGTTCTATGCTGAAGATCTTTTGAAAGAATATAAGTTCATCGTCAAATGCCACCGTTCTTATTTGGTGAACATTAATTTTATGGATCGTATAGAAGGAAATTCGCAAGGTTATAAACTCTTTATTGAGAATATTTCTTTCCCGATTCCTGTTGCCAAACCATCTGTGGTGAAACTGCAGGAATTGATCTGAAACCTTACTATTTTCAGGTGTTTCGAAATAATAATTACGTTAATTATACATCCGAATTCGTCCCTAAAATAATAATATTCGCCCCTAAAATAACGATTTGACCCTATTACCTCCAGATCGCCCCTATTTCTTCCAACTGAAGATTGTATCCGGTACTTTTGTCTAAAATTTCAAAATCATTTATGACACCATTGAGAATAGGGGATATTGAGGCACGTTTGCCAATTATACAAGGAGGAATGGGAGTGGCCATTTCGATGTCAGGTTTGGCATCTGCCGTTGCTAATGCTGGCGGCATAGGAGTTATTTCTGCCGCAGCTATCGGAATGACAGAGCCCGATTATATGCGCAATTATCGCGAAGCCAATAAAAGGGCGCTGCAGCGGGAAATAAGAAAAGCTCGAAGCCTTACAAACGGCATCATCGGGGTAAATGTGATGATGGCACTTACCGATCATGAAGCTTTGATTCAACTTGCCGTGGACGAAAAAGTTGATCTCATAATTATGGGAGCAGGTTTACCTCTCCGCATTCCGGGAATGCTGGCCGAAGCCGGATTTACCGATTTTCATACCAAACTTGCAGTCAAAGTCTCTTCCGGAAAAGCAGCCAAACTTATTTTTCAATACTGGACAAATAAATATAACCGGATTCCCGACGCTGTCGTTGTAGAAGGACCATTGGCCGGAGGACATCTTGGGTTTAAAGCCGACGAAGTTGTGGGCGACGTGGTACCTTTACGTCAATTGATAGAAGAAACAGTGGCAGAAGTGAAAATTTTTGAGGATAAATTCGGTAAAGAGGTTCCTGTTATAGCAGCCGGAGGAGTTTATACTGGAAAAGACATGTATGACATTATGCAAGCGGGAGCAAAAGGAGTTAAGTTTGGTACGCGGTTTGTCACTACACACGAATGTGATGCTGCTCTAGCATTTAAGGAAACATATCTGGCGTGTAAAAAAGAAGATATTACCATTATTAAAAGTCCGGTGGGATTGCCCGGTAGGGTAGTGCGTAACAAATTTGTTGACGAAATTCTGCAGGGAAATACAAAACCATTTAAATGTGTGTGGAATTGCCTGAGTTCTTGCGATTATAAAAAGGCACCCTATTGCATTGCGTTGGCGCTCTATAATGCATCACAGGGGCGAATGTATGAAGGATTCGCATTCACAGGATCGAATGGTTACAGAGCGACTAAAATTGTATCTGTACAAGAAGTGGTAGATGAAATTGTAAACGAATATAACGTAGAACTTGCAAACAACACTGCAATAGGGAAAAAAATCATTGCAGAAGCGGTAGCGTAATCTAATCTTATATACCGACAACGGCATTTAATTTTATTAGAAAACAAGAAAGGAGTTGCCATTCAATTTATGTGGCAACTCCTTTTATTTGGTTATGAAAAAGGCAATTACTGTTTCAGTAATTGCCTTCAAAATTAATATCTTAAACCGACCGTAAATGCAATGTTGCTATTATGCGTAGTCAGGCTTGCCGGTTGCATACTGGTCTGTATGGTATAAGGTTCATACGGATAAAAATGCTGTTTTTGATTGTTTAATACATACGCAATATCAAAATTCCAGTTCTGATACCGATATCCTATACCTGCAGTGAAATTTTGAGTATTGACATCTAATGAATACTCACTGTCTGTACGAACTGAATTATTTGACAGCCAGCGATAGGCAGTCGACTTGGTAGCCGGCGATATATAATTATATCCCAAACGAATAGCAAGACTGTTAGTGGCACGGAATTCTCCTCCTACCTTAAATGTATTCACACCTTTCAAATCTTCTTTTATATATTGGTTTTCGTTTTTGTAAGAAGAGCTCAATCCATCATTATCTTTCAGTTTCATTGTCGTATAATCCTGATATTGATAATCGAAACTAATAATGCCAATTTTTCCAATTACACCCGCAATCCCGAATGTGAACAAAGACGGAGTTTGAATTTTATACTTGCTGTAGCCCCCTTCGTCAGGAGTATATGCTATTCCTTTGATTGAAGCATTATTATTTCCGGCATCGTATGAATTATAAGCTAATGAGGCATAATAATTATCAGTCATATTGTAAAAAGTCGGCGTGTGATACGAAAATCCCAATCTCAGAAAATCGGTTGGACGTACAATCACACCAAGTTTAACATCAAAGCCGGAACCGGTAGTATATATTTCATTTTGCAAGTTGAAGCTACCTCCAGCTGAAAATGTTTCCGAATAGTTACTAACTAATGAATAATTAATACTTTGCCATCCTATCGAAGCCCCAAGGTATACAATATTAGAAAGATTGGCTCCGTAGCTCAGGCTATATTGGTCAATATAGCCTCGCTCTGTAAAGTCATACGAAGGCGAGACATTCCCTCCTAATGCAGAACTCCATTGGCCAGCATTACTGGTGCTTGGATTTATTAAATATGCACTATATGCTAAAGTAGGCAACCATGGGATGGTTTCAACTCCATATGGATCATAACTCTGAGTGCTTAGCAGATCGGATTCTGATAAACCTTCACTACGACTTGCAATATTATCGGTCAGGGAACTAGATTGACTTCCTCCAGATAAACTACCACTACGATTAAACGATTTTAGGCGGTCAAAAGTAAAACTGAATGCAGAACTAAACTGATCGTTTCCCGGGATAGTCTGTACAAGAGAGAAATTATTAAAATGAGCAAATACATTATTGTCATTACTACTAACCCCATTCCAAGAGGAACTAGTAGAACTATTCAATAAATTGAGTGTGGCGGTTAACTCCGAACTACGATAAACACCCAATCCGGCAGGATTTAATGAAATGGAAGAAGCATCCCCTCCCAATGCTGTAAATGCCCCCCCCATACTCATATAGCGAGATGTCCCTTTTAGTTGTGTTTGTGAAACTTTTAGGGCATCAAATTCATCTTGTGCATGTAAGCCGGTAGTCAAACCCAACAACAAACCAAACGAAAGCAAACTTTTCTTAATCATAATATAATAGTTTGAATATTTGTGTCAACGTTTATATTTATTACCTCTGATTTTGTGCAGCCGTTAACGACGACCGCCCCCTCCACCTCCACCACGGGAGCCACCACCGGAATAACTTCCGCCTCCAGAGGAGGTACCACTACTTCCGCCAGAATAACTTTGACGGCTACCTGATGAATAGGATGATGAATTGTTGTTATAGTTGGATGACGATCTTTCAGATGTCGAAGAGCTTGAACTTCTGGCATTATAATATGTGGAACTATTACTGTTATTATTTCTCGTCCCATTACTACGATTAGAGTATGTTGAAGATGGGATCGCAACCTCTTCCAAACTACGACGACTTCCATTATTGGAGTAACTACCATGTGTATTATATTGAGGCGTAGAATTAATTGAGCTAGAAGCAGATGAACGGCTTCCGCTTACATTATACCCCCTACTTGATAAGAAATTATTCCAGAAGGCAGTGTTTTGTCGATTGCCTCGGGTACCAATCGTATTATTGCGAGACCCTGAGGTCGTGGAATTGAAAGCCGAACTTCTGCTTCCCGAAACCGAAGGTCTGGAATCGGCAACAGTACCACGACTACGACTCGAAAGATTCGCTATATTCCTTCTGCCTTCAGTAGTATAGGCATACGGTCTTGTTTTTCCAACATACAATCCACCGTAGTATCCACCCCAACCATAGTAAGGCCATCCTCCACTGTAATATCCGCCATAGTATGGATAATCCCAACCGAATTCCCAGCCATAATCCCAATCCCAAAAAGAACCGTACCAACTTGAATACCAAGGATAATACATGCTTCCCATATATCCATAAGGATAATGACGATATGCTCCGTAAGGCCATCCCCAACCGAAATTACTGTCATAAACATTTACCGTCCAATTGACATTGTCCAACGGATAAGTGCCGGCTTCATCATCACTGTTGATGAGTATGGTTCCATTTGGATTGTGAAAACGCTGAATTCTGCTGGCATACTCGCCATTAGACGCATCAACTTTGGAACTGTCAATGCGAGGCTCCTTATTATCACCGGAATAATAAACAGTATCTCCATTGAGGTTTCTCACCACAACAATATCTTTGTCGCCTACTCTTGTCGACTCAATCTTGTACTGATTTTCGTTTTGCGCAGAAGTTTTTGTCTGCTTGATTTGTACCGGTTTATCTTTGTCAGATTTATAATAAAGGTCATCGTACAGATCTTGTCCAAATGCAAAAGCCGGAAGCAACATTAATGCAGTTACGAAAAACGCTTTTGTTTTCATGATTGTATCTCCTTTTTCTTTAAGGGTGAAATTCTCTTTTATTGTTAGACGTAATATGGTTCTACAGGTTTAATCCTTAACAAGATTTCAATATAGAACGCTTACGGTCTCAAATTTATTATCTAAGTTTGTATACTTTTTTACTCAAGGCAAAGTTAAGCTAAATGGCCTGTGAATAATACGTTTTACTTGATATTTAACGAAAATAAACCAAACCGAAATGGATTACATTGAACTGACATTATCTCTTAACAATTCGCGCGGTTTTGAGAATGATATTGTCTCAGCAACACTTGCCGAAATTGGCTTTGAGAGCTTTGTATATACGAATGACGGATTGAAAGCTTATTGTGCTGCATCGTTGTTCGACGAAAAAGAATTGAACAACTGGAAAGTGTCTTTGCCTTGTAATATTGATGTTGAATATAACTTCGAATTGATACGAGACAAAAATTGGAATGAAGAATGGGAAAAACACTATTTTTCGCCGATTATTATTGGCAACGAATGCGTTATCCATAGCTCATTCCATACCAATGTCCCTAAAGCAAGATATGACATACTGATTGATCCGAAGATGTCGTTCGGCACGGGTCATCACGAAACCACTAGCCTGATTATCGGAGAGTTGATAAAAATGAATGTGGCTGGAAAATCGCTGCTTGATATGGGATGCGGAACCGGCGTTTTGGCGATTTTGGCCGATATGAAGGGAGCCAAACCCATTACTGCCATCGATATTGACGAATGGGCCTACAAGAATACTGTTGAAAACATCCGATTGAACAGTTGTCCGGATATCAAGACTTTGAAAGGTGGAGCCGAATTATTGGACGGACAAAAATTCGATATTATTCTGGCCAACATCAACCGCAACATTCTGCTCTCCGACATGAAACAGTATGCCGCTTGCCTCTCTACCGGAGGACTGCTGCTGATGAGCGGATTCTACAAAACCGATATGCCGGCCATTGAATCGGAGGCGAATGAAAACGGGCTTACCTTCGTTAAATTTGAAGAAAAGAATAACTGGGTAACTACCGTATATGAAAAACGTTGAGCTGTTCATTTGTTGAAGCATTGCGTGAATAATTTCATGCAATAACAAAACAATGAAACGATTACACAAATAAACACAGACTATGAAGACTTATACAAACGTAAAAGATCTGGGCGACCTGAAAGCTGCGGTTGCCGAAGCGTTGGAAATAAAGAAAAATCGTTTTGGATATAAACATCTGGGTGAAAACAGAACATTGTTGATGGTATTCTTCAATTCGAGCCTGCGCACCCGTCTGAGCACGCAAAAGGCTGGAATGAATCTGGGTATGAACACCATTGTACTGGATGTGAATCAGGGAGCCTGGAAGCTGGAAACAGAACGTGGAGTCATTATGGATGGCGACAAAACCGAACATTTGCTGGAGGCCATTCCGGTGATGGGTTGCTATTGTGATCTTATCGGCGTGCGTTCATTCGCTCAATTTGAAAATAAGGAGTACGACTACAACGAAACCATTCTCAATCAGTTTATCCAATATTCCGGTCGTCCCGTGTTCAGCATGGAAGCAGCTACCGGCCATCCGTTGCAAGCTTTTGCCGATCTGATCACCATCGAAGAGTATAAAAAGATGCAACGTCCGAAAGTGGTGCTGACCTGGGCTCCTCACCCCAAAGCATTGCCTCAGGCCGTTCCCAATTCTTTTGCCGACTTTATGAATGAAGCCAATGTCGATTTCGTGATTACTTATCCGCACGGTTACGAACTGGATGAAAAATTCGTGCGCGGTGCCCGCGTAGAATACGATCAGAATAAAGCGCTGGCGGGTGCCGACTTCGTATATGCCAAAAACTGGGCGGCCTATACTGATCCGAATTATGGGCAAATTCTGAGTAAAGATCGTGCATGGACCGTAAGTGCCGAGAAAATGGCACTGACGAACAATGCCTACTTTATGCACTGTCTGCCGGTGCGTCGTAACATGATTGTGACCGACGATGTGATTGAAAGCCCGCAATCGATTGTGATTCCCGAAGCTGCCAATCGCGAAATATCGGCTCAGGTAATACTCAAACGTATGCTGGAAACCTTGTAACTTATGCGAATCAGTAGTTAGAAAATTAGAAAAATGAAAGCGATTGCCAGTTTGCCCAACAAATGGATTAGTAATCCGGCAGTAGATCTTACTTTCATTGCTCTTTGGATTTTTGTTTTTTCATTCAGCCAGTTGAAAAAAGACTCAATAGGATCTGTCTGAGCTTAGAAACAGCACAAGAATATAAGTTTAAGTTATTGAAAGCTTTATTGCTTTGTTTGCTTTGTTCCCCTTGTTCCTTTATACCTTTGACGGGAGTAAGTATTTTCACATCTTATTTTTGTCTTCTTTCAAGGTTAAAGGATTATTTATCAGAGTATATTTTATCACCGAGAATAACTTTAGAATGGATAGAATCACCCCCATGATTGTTAAAATACAGTCAGGTCGTTATCTTGGGCAGGAGTAACCATTATGCTTTCAGGGAAAGAAATGGTTCCCTTACGCAGAGACGCCAAAGTATGAATCTTACAACCGTAGTAATACATAGATGAACAATATCCTTTGGTAGTAATTTCAGTAGCAACTATACCAGTTCTGTTTTTACTGCCACAGGTAATCACAGGCATTGAATCGATAATTGAAAACAAATAACTGATTAATAGAACTTTATTACAGGCTTAGAATCTTAGAGTTTCGACTCCTGATTCGCATAAATAACAGTAAAGTATAAATAACTCGTTGAAATATCAGAAAATGTATAAAGCTAATCAAAGCGATACTTTAAATGCAAAACCCCGGTTGACGGTCGTAAAGGTAGGCGGTAAAATTGTAGAAGAGGAGGCCTCGCTAAAACAGCTTTTAAGCGATTTTGCGGCCATCGAAGGGTACAAAGTGTTGGTGCACGGTGGAGGACGCTCTGCTACGGCTATCGCGGCCAAACTGGGCATTGAGAGCGTAATGGTCAATGGCCGGCGTGTGACCGATGCCGAAACGTTGAAAGTGGTAACCATGGTCTACGGCGGTTTGGTCAATAAAAACATCGTGGCACAGTTGCAGGCAATGGAGATCAACGCGCTCGGACTTACCGGCGCCGACATGAACTACATGCTTTCGGCCAAACGTCCGGTGGGCGAAGTGGATTACGGCTTTGTAGGCGACGTAAAATCGGTGAATGCCGGTTTGCTGGCCGATCTGATTGGCAAAGGAATCGTTCCCGTATTGGCTCCGCTTACGCACGACAAACAGGGACATCTGCTTAATACCAATGCCGATACCATCGCCGGGGAAGCAGCCAAAGCGCTGGCTCGCTATTTCGACGTAACATTGGTCTATTGCTTTGAAAAGAAGGGCGTTTTGCGCGACGAGCACGATGATGACAGCGTGATTGCCGAAATCAACAAAGAGGCGTTTGCTCAATATGTTACTGACGGAGTGATTCAGGGCGGGATGATTCCCAAATTAGAGAATGCTTTTCAGGCCATCGATGCCGGTGTCAGTCAGGTGATTATTACCAAAGCCGATGCCATCAATGGTAAAGCGGGCACGAAGGTAACGCTTTGATTTGAAGAATATAAACCGACAAAAAACCATTAAGAAAGTAAGAAACTGGAAGTGATACTTCAATGCTCTTACTTTCTTAATGGTTATTAATCTCTAAGAGATATTCTCTACATGTTTATCGGAACTAGCAGTTTGATGCTAAAGTTTCGTCCCATGTTGTACACCCCGGTTCTACCCGTGACATTGTTCTCGTCCTCGTATTTAAGTCGGCTCAAATGGCTTTGATAGGCCACATCAGTCAAATTATTTCCCATCAGGTATAGCGAAAAAAGTGTGTGTCCTTTGTGCATAATATCCCCACCGACTCCGGCATAAAGCAATGAATATCCGGGTGTACGAGTTTCTGTTCCGTAAGCCGAATAAAAATGATTCTGGGCAAAATAATTTTCAACCCCAACATTAATATATCCGTTTTTTAGCACATCACCATGGCGAAAAATATCCAGACGCACATCAGCTCTCCATTTCGGAGCCGGAGTCATGGGTAAGTAACGCGTAGAATCAGGTTGATTGAGCTGAATAGAGTTGACATACGAAAAGCTGTTTTCGATATGAAGAAAATCGACAGGATGGACATCCAGCATAAATTCGCCTCCCATAATGCGAGCTTTTCCCGATACAAATTTATACGTTTGATTACCGTCTGTAATTGAATCACCTCCAGCTACACTCGTCAGTTTATGAGCAAAAATATAGTTATTAATTCGGTTGACAAAAAGATCGACTTCGGCAGAAACATAGCGAGACGAATATCCCAATTGAAAATCAGCCTGTAAACTGGTTTCCGGTTTGAGCTGACTGTCTCCTATCTCGTAACGAACCGTTCCGTCATGTACTCCGTTTGAAGCTAGTTCACCGATATTAGGTGCTCTGAAACCTCTTGATAAATTGAATTTTGCATGAAAATCATTGGTTATTCTCCAGGCAGCTCCCAAGCTACCGGTTATTCCTCCGAAATTGTTGGTGAATGCCGAAAAACGATGATAAGCAGAAGGATTCGTTGCCGTCGTTTTTTCATCATTTTCATTCAGATAGAGGTCATCACCATGTTCATGACGGTTATCCAACCGCAAACCACCGCTGATATCAAACCTTCCCAATGTTTTGCTTGCAATGCCAAATACTCCGGCATCGAACAGATTATATTCAGGTACCAGAAATTCGGTTCCTTTGTTCATAGAATGTTGAAACATACCATTTACCCCAAATGAAGCCGACCAGCCGTTCTGTGGATGCAGCATATAATGAACATCATAATTTACAGTATTCAACATAAAATAAAGTCCGTATTGATTGGGATTCAACACATCTTCAAATTCCTGACGACGATTTTGCTGAAAACCGATGGTGGTTTTCAGACTACCGTCTCCAATGAAAATATTGTTGTTCCACACCAACTTGTAATGTTTTACCTGCTGATAGGGCATAGCGTGTTTATAACTGGTGTTGTCCGATGATGTAGCTAGTGTGCTACCTTCGGTATTAGCATTCAAGGCAACCGCTTTTACAAACTTTCCCGATGTCGAATCGCGTTCGCCTTCTACAATACCCGGGGTAAGCTGATACAAGCTAAAAGTAAGATGCGAATATCCCCATGATTTATTGAGTCCGATCAATCCGTTTAATGCATGTTCCTGAAAACGAGAATCATACACATAGCCATCATATTTATTTTTATAATCATGGGCACGTTTATCGCTGTAACGTAAATCCCATACGAATCCGTTCTTATTACCAGCCAAATCGAGAGAGTATGCCATTAATCCATTATTGGTCTGGTAGTTCGCAAAGAAATTACCCGCAATTTTACCTTCGGGCAACGTCGGTGCCGAAAAGAGGTTGATAACACCCGCCATTGCATCCGATCCGTACATTAAACTTGCTGGTCCTTTCAATATCTCAGCTTTGTTAATAGACTGTTCATCAATTTCGATGCCATGCTCATCACCCCATTGTTGACCTTCCTGACGAATGCCGTCATTTACAACTACTACCCGGTTATAACCGAGCCCCCGAATTACAGGTTTGGAAATGCCGCCGCCAGTCGTGATTTGAGAAATGCCTGGTTGGTTGGCCAGCGCATCCATCAGATTGGTTGATGCTACCCGCAAAAGATCGGTATGAGGAACAATGGAAATCGGAGTCGGTGTACGAATCAACTGTGTAGAACCGGCAGTGGCTGTTACCACTACTTCATCTATTTTTGCCGATGATTCGGACAGTGAAAAATTCTGTATAGAGCTGGAATGCAAATCAATATTTTGAATGATAGATTGATGTCCGATATAAGATACCTGCACGGTTAAGATTGCTTTAGGTAAATTGTTTATACGATAAGCGCCTTTATCATTGGTTATGGCGCCTGTTTTCAAGTCTGGAAAATAAACCGCTACCCCGATCAGCGGTTCACCGGTCGATTTGTCGGTAATGATTCCTTGCAATGACGATTGTGCTGCAGGAAGCGGTTCGGCAAACAGAAATGCCGGAATGAGATATAGAAAGATAAAGAGCATTTTTTTTTGCATAATAAATTGTATTTGAAGTAATAATAAAATAAGTGGCATATTGCGTTGATGACAATTGTTGCTGTCATAAAATAAGAGATACTCAAAACGAATATTTACTTGTGCTTTGATGTCAGTATACAATATACCTATTATTCTGCCCAAAAGGCAGTAATGAAGGAAATTCCTGATTTTAACAAAAAGGAAAGTAATAAAAAGAGGTTAGACCACAGGAGGTGCGCGAAGCAGAAACAAATAAGCGACCTGTTTGATAGGAGCTTCTGCTAAACAAAAAAGGCGTTCGGTATAAACGAAAGGCATTACATCGGGCAACACCTTTAACGAATGGAGAATTACAGGAAAGAAATCGAACGAACAGATCAGACAACTATCGGTCTGACCTGTAGAAATAACTACCTGTCCTTCTACGACAGAAATGCCCAAATAATCGTGAGGAATCAATACGCAGTGTACCGACTTCACCATCAGTGTGCCGGTGGCAAGCATCAAAAGAAACGATGCTATCAGTGTGCGTAATGTATTGCGTCTACTCATAGAGGATTTATCGATTGCAAAGGTAACATCACGTTGCACGTATTGTGACGCTGGTGTTATTAAAAGAAGTGAAGCTATTAGTGAAATTCTAAAATTATAACTAAAAAAAGCAATTTCTTTTGTTTGAAACATACGGTATTCCCCTTAACTTTGTTTGGATGCTATTTTCAAAATACAAGTGGTATGGACAATATTCCTGAAATCAACAAAGTAACTATTCGCCCGTTACAATTAAACGATTACAAACAACTCGTGCAATCGTTTACACGTACATACAGCGATGGAAGTGATATTTTTTGGTCTCGAAAACAGATAAACAAACTTATCACTATTTTCCCTGAAGGGCAAGTAGTGACGGTAGTCGATAAAAAAATTGTGGGATGTGCATTTTCTATTATTGTAGATTACGATTTGGTCAAAAACGATCATACCTATGCATCTGTCACAGGTAATGAAACTTTTGATACGCATAATCCGAATGGAAATATTCTATACGGGATAGAGGTATTTATCCATCCGCTTTATCGGGGACTTCGCCTTGCCCGCCGTATGTACGATTACCGAAAAGAGCTCTGCGAAACGCTCAACCTGAAGGCAATTATGTTCGGCGGTAGAATTCCCAATTATCATACGTATGCCGACGAAATGCGTCCGAAGGAATATATTGAAAAAGTACGCAAGAAAGAAATTTTTGATCCGGTACTTACATTTCAACTGTCAAACGATTTTCATGTACGCAAGGTGATGACCAATTATCTTCCTAACGATGAAGAATCGAAACATTTCGCCTGTCTTTTACAGTGGGATAACATCTATTATCAACCGCCCACTCCCGACTTTATATCTCCCAAAACCAGCATTCGCGTAGGTTTGGTACAGTGGCAAATGCGAAATTATCAATCAATCGACGATTTGTTTGAGCAGGTAGAATTTTTTGTCGATGCAGTGTCGGATTATAAAAGCGATTTTGTGCTGTTTCCCGAATACTTCAATGCTCCGTTGATGGCAAAATTTAATCATCTAGGAGAGTCGCAAGCCATTCGAGAGCTGGCTCAATATACCGACGAAATTCGAAAACGATTTATTAGTTTCGCTATCAGCTATAACATCAATATTATTACCGGAAGTATGCCGCAATTACGTGGCAATAACCTTCACAATGTGGGTTTCCTCTGCCGGAGAGATGGTACCTATGACATTTACGAGAAAATACATATCACACCCGACGAAATTAAAAGTTGGGGGTTGACAGGTGGAAAAGGAATAAAGACTTTCGATACTGATTGTGCCAAAGTAGGCGTACTGATCTGTTATGATGTGGAATATCCTGAATTGTCTCGCATCATGGCCGATCAGGGAATGCAGATATTGTTTGTCCCCTTTCTTACCGATACCCAAAACGGTTATTCGCGGGTGCGCATCTGCGCACAAGCACGAGCCATCGAAAACGAATGTTATGTAGTGATCGCCGGGTGTGTGGGAAATCTACCGAGAGTTCACAACATGGATATACAGTATGCCCAGTCGGGAGTCTTTGCACCATGTGATTTTGCATTTCCAACTGATGGTAAATTTGCGGAGGCCACCCCCAATACGGAAATGATTTTGGTATCGGATGTGGATATTTCTTTGTTGAATGAATTGCACACTTACGGCAGCGTCCGGAATCTGAAGGATCGGCGTCACGATTTGTATGAACTGGTATTGAAGAAATAACAAACAAACTGTCATATATGAACCAAAGATTTACAAAAACATTGGCTGGTATTTGCATCGGATTGTTATTCCTGCTAATATTACTCTATAAAGAACATACCCATATATCATCACAGTCATCGGCTATCAATTCTGCAAATAGTCGCATAGTTTGTTCCATTGATACCAATATGGCATATCATGTCATGTGGCAAAAGCTCTTTTTAACTCGCGATCAGATACGCGAAGAATATTATTGCAACCATATTGCTCTCGTTTCCAGCCTGAACCCAGTCTGACAAAATAGAAAAATCATCGGTTAATGTGTATCTGCATCGAAACAGAACCTGTCTTGTTTTATTTTCCGGTAACTCTCATGATTTTATCTTGATCTTAAGTGTCGTTGCTAAGAAATCTTCGTAATAAACAAGTTTTACATCCGGATAATATACAAGATGTCAGTTGGTTATTGTTAAGCAAAATATTTTTTGTTTTTATACTCATTTTTGTGTCAAATAAATTATGAAAAGATAAAATATTATACTACATTTGAACCAGTTTTTTTATACCAAAATCCATTATCTAAAGAGGAACAATGAAAGTTTCCACATTAAAATTGGTCACGACCGATTTAAATTGTGTCGTAGACTATCTGAACTATAATATGAAGTTCAGTTGTACTGATTACCATGATCAAATAGCCGTGCTTTCTAACGAATCGCATGTTTCAAAGCAGAATAACCAGAATGTAAATATGGTTATTCTAAAAAGTAATCAGGGCTATATTGACATTGACATCATTGAAAATGAAACTAAATCCAGATTTTTTGGTCTTAGAAATAATTTTATCAATGATGTAAACAAAGTATTAGACAGGTTTTGTGAGGAATACATTATCTCTCAGAAAAAACCGTCTTCCCTTATTTATGATGCCTTGGGCGCGTAGATAACGGTTCTGAAAACAAATAAAAATTTCTAGCAGCAGTCTGATTCCCGGGCTGCTGTTTTTTTTTATTATCTTTGCTTCAAAGAACACGAAAATCATGGACGAAATAAAACTCAATTCACAATCAAGCAGCTATACCGACGACAATATCATTACGCTTGAAGGATTGGAACACGTGCGTCGTCGCCCGGGTATGTATATCGGAAAATTGGGCGACGGTACTTATGCCGACGATGGCGTATATGTATTACTCAAAGAAGTTCTCGACAACTCTATTGACGAGTTTCGAATGGGCAACGGAAACACGATTCAGGTGACTGTGAAGAATGGTACGGTGCGCATACGCGACTTTGGCCGCGGAATTCCTCTTGGAAAAATGGTCGATGCTGTGTCTGTAATGAATACCGGTGGAAAGTACGACTCGAAGGCTTTCAAAAAATCGGTAGGTTTGAATGGTGTAGGTACAAAAGCAGTCAATGCTCTTTCGGCTCACTTTATGGTTGAGAGTTATCGCGAAGGTGAAATGAAACATGCCGAATTTTCCAAAGGTAAAATCGTCAGCGAATCGCCTCTTCAAAAAACTTCAGAATCGAATGGAACAATGGTGGAATTTGTTCCCGACAATACCATTTTTACCAATTACAAATATCGAGAGGATTACATTGAAACGATGTTGCGAAATTATGCCTACCTTAATACAGGACTGGCAATTGTTTTCAACGGCAAACGGTTTCACTCGAAAAATGGGCTTCTCGACTTATTGAATGAAAATATCACTTCAGATGGACTATATCCTATTGTTCATCTCAAGGGAGAAGACATCGAAATTGCTTTTACTCATACCGATCAATACGGTGAAGAATATTACTCTTTTGTAAACGGACAACATACCACTCAGGGCGGAACACACCAGAGCGCTTTCCGTGAAGCCATTGCCCGTACCATGAAAGAGTATTACAACAAAAACATGGAAGTCACCGATATCCGCAACGGATTGGTAGCTGCGGTGGCTATCAGTGTAGAAGAGCCTGTGTTTGAATCGCAGACTAAAATCAAACTGGGATCAAAAGATGTAGGGCCGGAGGGGCCTTCAGTCAGCAAGTTCATCGGTGATTTTGTAAAAAAAGAGGTAGACAATTATCTGCATAAAAATCTTGAAACATCCGATATTCTGTTGAAAAAGATTCAGGATTCGGAAAAAGAGCGTAAAGCAATAGCCGGTGTTACCAAGTTGGCACGCGAAAGAGCCAAAAAAGTTAGCCTGCATAATCGGAAATTGCGTGACTGCCGATGCCACTATACCGATACAAAAGGAGATCAACGGGAGAATACCTGTATATTTATTACCGAGGGAGATTCAGCAAGTGGTTCCATTACTAAAAGCCGCAATGTAAATACACAAGCTGTTTTTAGTCTTCGAGGCAAACCATTGAACAGTTATGGGTTGACAAAAAAAATCGTGTATGAAAACGAAGAGTTTAACCTGCTGCAAGCAGCTCTGAATATAGAAGACGGATTGGAAGGATTGCGTTACAATAAAATAATTGTGGCCACCGATGCCGATGTCGACGGAATGCACATTCGTCTGTTGCTTATTACATTCTTTTTGCAATTTTTCCCCGATTTGGTTAAAAAAGGACACGTTTACATTTTGCAAACACCGCTTTTCAGGGTACGGAATAAGAAGGAAACTATTTACTGCTATTCTGATGAAGAAAAGCAAAACGCTATAAAGAAACTAGGGCCTAATCCCGAAATGACGCGATTCAAAGGGTTGGGAGAAATCTCCCCTGATGAATTCTGCCATTTCATTGGAAAAGATATCCGATTGGATCCGGTAAGTCTGAAAAAAGAAGATTCTGTTGCCAATTTATTGGAATTCTATATGGGAAATAACACACCTGAACGACAGGTATTTATTATTAATAATTTGGTAATAGAAGAAGACGTTGCCGAATGAGAAGTGTATGGTACATCTATTGTTTTCATTGATCTTTAATTAGTTAAATTATTGCTATTCAAAATATTGAATAGTAATAATAACTTCAGCATGGATCGTCTGTTTCTAGCTTCAGGTATAAACAGGACTATTTTCAGTATTTAAAATTTTGTAAAAACAAAGACGATTTCGACGTTAATTATTGCATTTATAACAAAATGACGTAACTTTGCAGAATCAAGAATAGTGGATAGATTTGATTGCTTGCAACCACGGAAAAAAATGCTAAAACGTGATACTTTCTCGTTCATGCAGTGCTATCGAGCATTGCTTTTTTGTTCCAATCAAATTTTATTCATAACATGATGAGGCGTGAAACGAATTCATGCTTTCTTTGTTTGTTTAATAACGTATTATTGTTCACATGAAGACAACAAATTATTTATTTACTTCAGAATCGGTTTCCGAAGGACATCCCGATAAGGTGGCCGATCAAATTTCAGATGCTATTCTGGATAATTTTCTGGCATTCGACGAAAACTCAAAAGTGGCTTGTGAAACGCTCGTAACTACCGGACAGGTGATTTTAGCCGGAGAAGTAAAATCGAGTGCGTACGTGGATGTTCAGGATGTTGCACGTCAGGTAATCAACAAGATTGGTTATACCAAAAGCGAATATAAATTTGATGGTGATGCCTGCGGCATCTTTTCGGCTATTCACGAACAGTCGGATGATATTAATCGCGGTGTGGAGCGTGCCGAACCACTCAATCAGGGAGCCGGCGATCAGGGTATGATGTTTGGTTATGCAACCAAAGAGACCGAAAATTATATGCCTCTGCCGTTGGAACTATCTCATCAGTTATTGATCGAACTTGCCGCTTTGCGTCGTGAAAACAAAGAGATAACCTATCTTCGCCCCGATGCCAAGTCGCAGGTCACGGTTGAGTATTCGGAAGATGGCATTCCGCAACGCATACACACCATTGTGGTTTCGACCCAGCATGATGAATTCATTCTTCCGCAAAACGGTACGACCCAGGAAGAAGCCGACGAAGCGATGGTGGCTAAAATAAAAGAAGATGTAAAAAATATTCTTATTCCACGTGTATTTGCTAAAAATCCGGAATGGAAAAAATTGCTGGATGAAGATTATATTCTGCATGTCAATCCGACTGGTAAATTTGTTATCGGTGGACCTCACGGTGATACCGGTTTGACGGGTCGCAAAATTATTGTCGACACGTATGGTGGTAAAGGGGCTCACGGAGGGGGAGCTTTCTCTGGAAAAGATCCGTCAAAAGTCGATCGTTCTGCTGCATATGCTGCACGCCATATGGCTAAAAATGCTGTTGCCGCCGGTATAGCCGACGAAATTCTGGTGCAGGTCTCTTATGCCATTGGTGTGGCGCAACCGTTAAGTGTCTATGTCAATACGTATGGCAGGGCCAATGTAAACCTGAAAGACGAAGAGATTGCTTCGCGTTTGGAGAAACTGTTCGACCTTCGTCCGAAAGCGATCGAGCAAAGATTGAAACTTCGGCATCCGATCTATGCGGAAACTGCTTCGTACGGGCACATGGGGCGCGAACCCAAAGTTGTAAAGAAAATATTTTCATCCCGTTATACCGATACGATTGAGAAAGAGGTGGAGCTGTTTACCTGGGAAAAACTGGATTATGTAGACAAAATCCGGAAAGAATTTTCGTTGTAAAGAGTAGTAAAGAACATATATTTTTAGTACCTTTACAGTTCAAAGTTTTGTTATGGCCGATAATTCGGGAAATATCATTTACATTATAGCTGTCATCGTTGCAGTTTTAAGCAGTTTTTTGTCAAAAGCAAAGAAAAGCAAGGTCGATGAATTTCCCACACCATCTACTCCAACGAAAAGCTGGCAAGATGTAATTCGGGAGATGACGCAACCGGAGGAAGAGCATACTAAACCGGTAGTACTTCCGGAACAACCGCGATTCAATAAAATGCATTCTCAGCCTTTTTTGGATGTAGAGCAAAAGGTGCATAAAGACAATTTGGTAACACACGCACATGTACCAAATAACACGTCGAATGTAGCGGAAGAACCTGCGGAGCATGTTACACTGCCTGATTTCTCAAATTTGGATGAAGTAAAACGGGGTATTATTTTTAATGAGATTTTCCACCGGAAATTTTAATTTTTCAATAGGTTATTCTCAGGGGAAAAAAACAGTATCTTTGCACAGGAATTATTCAGCAAACATTTTAATTAAATCAAAATACAAAAAAGAGTTCCGGCAATAGTCGGAATTCTTTTTGTTTTCAATAAGTTACATTAAAAACAAATTTACCATGGCAACATCGTATATGACCCAAGAGGGGTACAAAAAGCTATTGGAAGAGATTAACCAACTGGAGTGTGTACAACGTCCTGCTATCTCACGTCAGATTGCAGAAGCCAGGGATAAAGGCGACTTGTCGGAAAATGCTGAGTATGACGCAGCAAAAGAGGCGCAAGGGTTGCTCGAAATGAAAATTGCAAAATTAAAAGATGTCCTTGCAAATGCCCGTCTGATTGACGAAAGTACACTTGGTACCGATTCCGTTCAGATTTTGAATAAAGTCAAAATTAAAAACACGAACAACGGGCAAGTAATGACTTATATGTTGGTTTCGGAGAGTGAGGCCAACCTGAAGGAAGGTAAACTATCTGTTAATACACCTATTGCACAGGGTCTTATGGGGAAAAAAGTAGGTGATACAGTTCAAATAAAAGTTCCGTCGGGAATTATTCCGTTTGAAATTGTGGAAATATCTATTTGATAACAGGAACAGCTATGGCAACTATTTTTTCACGAATCATTGCTGGCGAAATACCATGCTACAAAGTGGCAGAAGATGATCGTTTTTTTGCGTTCCTCGATATTAATCCCGTCGCGAAGGGACATACTTTAGTTGTTCCGAAAATCGAAGAGGATTATATTTTCGATCTTGATGACGTTACACTTCAGGCGTACATTCTGTTTGCAAAAAAGGTGGCTAAGGCCATCGAGAAAGCGATTCCCTGCAAAAGGGTAGGTGTTGCGGTCATTGGTCTTGATGTGCCACATGCCCACATCCACCTGGTACCTCTTAATTCGGAGTCGGACATTAACTTTGCGAAGGAGAAGCTGAAGCTCTCTCCCGAAGAGATGAAGAGCATCGCATACAACATCAGCTTCTTCCTTTAATTGGATTTACTCCAACCGATAGGCTTCCGTAAGCTTATTTCCACGGAGGAACTCTTCTACCGACATTCTTTTCTTCCCGGCCAACTTAATACTCTTCAGCCGGATGAAACCATCTTTAACCGCTACCTTCACCTGATTGGAAGATTCGTTCAGAATACTTCCACAGGGAAGCGTATGCGCTTTTTCTTCTTTTTCCGTTTCAAATATTTTCAGCGTCAACTCTTCTCCTGCATCGGTTTTTAAAATAGTCCAGGCGGCAGGGTAGGGAGCCAGCCCCCGGATAAAATTATAGATCACCGATGCATTTTGATTCCAGTCGATTTTGCAGGTCTCTTTGAAAATCTTAGGCGCCGGTTTTACTACTACATTTTGTGGCTGCGGTATAGGCGAAACCTTATTGTCCAAAATGAGATCCACAGTCTCCAGTACAAGTGTTGCTCCGGTGGTCATCAATCTGTCGTGTACATCTCCCGCATTGTCGGTCTCTCCAATGGCTATTTTGTTCTGCAATATAATGTTTCCGGTATCTATTTCGTGGGTAAGGAAAAACGTTGTTGCTCCGGTTTCGGTATCTCCGTTTATCACCGCCCAGTTGATCGGTGCTGCTCCCCGGTATTGAGGCAACAGCGAGGCATGAAGATTGAAAGTGCCAAGGCGCGGCATGTTCCAAACCACCTCGGGAAGCATACGAAATGCCACAACTATCTGTAAATCGGAATTCAGCGCTTTCAATTCATCCAAAAAAGCGGGATCTTTCAGCTTTTCCGGTTGCATTAAGTGAAGCCCCTTTTCTAATGCATATTGCTTGACCGGAGAATATTGCAGTTTATAGCCACGTCCGGCAGGCTTGTCGGGCATAGTAATTACACCCACAACATTGTAATCGTTTTCGACCAACATGCGAAGGCTCTCCACGGCAAAATCGGGAGTTCCCATATATACTATTCGTAACTCTTTCTTATCCATTATTTTGTTCTGATTCTAAAAATTCATCACTTCGATACATTCTGGCGAAGCGTTACTCTGTTCTTTTGTCTGCTCCCCACATCAATTTGGTTTTCAAAGTATCAAAAAACGTATGATTCGCCCGTTTCACCACCTTGATAGTGTGATCGGCCTTGCGGATTTTCAGCGTCGTACTTTGCGGAAACACATCAGAACGACCGTCGAGAGCGGCCAGGAAACTCTTCGTCCGGCTGCTGACCGAAATATCCAGCTCCCAGGTATCCGGTATTATTAATGGCCTGATACTCAATGTGTGTGATGCTACCGGCGAAAGAATAAAATTATTCGATTGCGGTACCACGATTGGTCCGCCCACGCTCATCGAATAGGCCGTTGAACCGGTCGGCGTAGCGAGCAACAACCCGTCGGCTCTGTATGAATTGAGCAATTCGCCTTTCACCTTCACATGAATGGTTATCATAGACGACGTATCCTGTTTCAGTAAGGCAATTTCATTGAGCGCAAAAGGACATTCGTTCCAATCCGGATTATCGGCAATCAGTTGTAATACCGATCGCTCTTCCACTTGATATTGATGATTTACAATACTTTCCAATGCCGTTTCAATCTCATTATTGGCCACATCACTTAAGAAACCTAAGCGACCGGTATTGATACCTAAAATCGGAATTCCTTTGGCTCCAATGTGTTTGGCAGTATTCAAAAAGGTACCATCTCCACCTAGGCTAAGGGCTATATCAGCCGAGAAATCTTCATTGTCAAGTATTTTATACGATAAGTCTCCTACATCTCTTCCATGTTGTTCCTGCAAAAACTCATAAAACGATGCCTCTATTACGACATCAATATTTAGCATTTGTAAAGTTGTCAATAAATGAAACGCGGTATCGACCGCTTCAAGACGGAATGTATTTCCGAAGAGAGCAATTCTCATTTTTGTATATTTTAATGTTACGTATCAGATGAGTGTCTGATTATTCGTTGAATATAAGCCAACTAAGCTGTTGTTTGTTTTCAAAGATAGTATCAAATAAGAGAAGGGTAACTTGGTGTTTGCTTGTTTTTTCCTTAACTTTGTCTCATAGAACCAACGATAATGCAAAGAAACGAAATGCATATCACACTTACAAATATACAAGAAAGAATTTGATGACGAAGCTTAGCGTAAATATCAACAAAATAGCAACTTTGCGTAACGCACGGGGAGGCAATGTTCCCGATGTGTTGAAAGTGGCAAATGATTGTCAACTATTTGGAGCAGAAGGAATAACAGTACATCCAAGACCGGACGAACGTCATATTAGATATGCCGATGTGTATGCTCTTCGCCCCATTGTAACGACAGAATTTAATATTGAAGGTTATCCGTCGCGTGAGTTTATAGATCTGGTTTGTACGGTTAAACCCGAGCAAGTAACCTTGGTTCCGGATGCACACGATGCCATCACCTCAAGTGCTGGTTGGGATACCATTGCGCATGGCGCTTTTCTGAAAGAGGTTGTAGCTGAATTTCAGTCGCATGGAATACGGGTTTCTGTTTTTATTGATACCAATCCTGATAATATCCGCAATGCAGCTTTAACGGAAACCGACCGGATCGAACTCTATACCGAACCGTATGCTACCCTTTATCCTCAATCTCCCGAACAGGCCGCAGCACCTTTCATAGAGGCCGCAAAAGTTGCCCGTGAAGTGGGATTGGGTGTCAATGCAGGTCACGATTTGAGTTTGGTCAATCTGAACTATTTTCACGAAAATATTCCATGGTTATCCGAAGTATCTATTGGCCATGCCTTAATTTGCGATGCGCTCTATTTAGGGCTTGAGCAAACAATAAATGCATACAAAAAACAGTTATTATAAGAAACTTATCTGTCGTAAAATTATAAATTCATTCTATTCCTCATGAACTTAATGCTTATTTTGCAGGCTGTAGCACAGCTTCCTACTACTACTCCGGTTACTTCAGAAAAAACAGAAACAATGTTTGACATAGTGCTTAAAGGTGGTTGGATTTTAGCTCCGATTGCGTTTTTGCTTTTAGTAGCTGTGTATGTCATTATTGTTCGTTCTTTTGAATTGCACAAGTCTTCAAAAACCAAGAACCTTGTGGACAAGATAGCCCCAATGCTGAAAGAGGGAAATATCAATCAGGCTATTACCGTTTGCGAAAGCAGTAACATGCCTATCGGAGAGGTGCTTACCTGTGGTTTGAAAAATCTCGGTAACCCGATTAGTGACATCAAAGATTCGATGGAAGCGGAAGCGCGTCAGCAGGTTGACGAAATGAGTAAAGGCATGAATTATCTGGCTATTATCTCATCAGTCGCTCCTATGTTCGGTTTTCTTGGAACCATCTTCGGGGTTATCAAAATCTTCTACAGCATTTCATTGACTGATAATATCAGTATTGGAACGATCTCCGGTGGACTTTACCAGAAGATGATTTCATCGGCTGCAGGTCTGTTGGTGGGTATTATTGCTTTTTCGGCCTATCATATTCTCAATGGCCGTATCGATCATATCATCTCCAGTATGGAACGTCAGAGCAATCGGTTCCTTAATTTACTGCGTAATAAATAATCAGACTTTAATCTTTTATTCGTATGATTATCAAACGTAAACGGGAAATACAGCCGGAAGTTTATACCTCTTCCCTGAATGACATCATGTTTTTCCTGCTGCTTTTCTTTTTGATTGTTTCTACTCTGGTCAATCCTTCCGTTATTCAGTTGATGCTACCGAAGGCCAATGCCAATGTGCAAAAAATGTCGAAACAATCAATCAATATCTCGATCAAAGAGGAGCCGGGAGGATTGAAATACTACCTGAATGACCTGCCCATTGCGCTGGAACAGATAGAACCTACTATTCAACAAATGGTTGCCAATACATCGGACGCAACGGTTATTTTACGTGCCGACAGAACCATTCAGTTGCAAGACTTAGTCTCGGTACTCGATATCGGTCATCAGTTGCACGTTAAAATGATTTTAGCCACACAAAAGCAGTAAGGGTGTATCTGTAACAATGTAAATATGAGGAAATCAAAAATATATGGCATTGTGGGTACAACTACATTTGCGGGACTTGTTCTGCTTTTGTTTTTTTTAGTCAGAATAGCCTCTATACAAGATAATTATACCGAACCTGTATTGATTAACTTCGGAGATTCGGAAGATGGGGTAGGGGCAGCAGTAGCCTCTCCGGCGCCTCCGACTTCGGTTGTACCTCCTCCTCCGTCGACTACCAAAAAACAAGAGAGCAATGATGAAAATCTGGCCTCCCAGGCCAACGAATCTCCTGTACAAACGGTAGAAAAGAAGAAAACCGAGATAAAGAAAGTGACTCCCAAACAATTGGAGGAGAACAGAAAAAAAATATTGCAGGATCTGCTCAAACAACAGCAAGCCAAAGCCCAGGCAGTTCAAAATGCTGCCATTGCCAATAAAGCCCGTAAAATGGGAAGTGTTTTTGGCTCCAATCATGGAAACGGAAGCGGTGATGGTCAGAAAGGCGACGGTACAAAAGGAAATCCTTTAGGCAAAGTGGGTGGTACGGGTAGCGTAATGGCCTCCGTTGCAGGACGTACGGTAACATCAACACCCAGTCCGTCATACAATTCGAATGACGAAGGTAAAGTAACAGTAAATGTGACTGTTGATAAAGATGGCAATGTGATACGGGCATCCATCGGTTCGGCAACAACATCGAGTGAAGCGTTGAGAGATGCTGCGGTACAAGCGGCACGTCGAAGCAAATTTTCTGCTGGATCGAACGAAGCAATCGGAACTATTACATATCGTTTCATTCTGAAATAGAGAAATATTATGTTAAGTAGAAGAGATGTATTTATCTTTCTTGCCAATGGCTTTGAGGAGACCGAAGCCATAGCCACTATTGATGTATTGAGAAGGGGCGATGTTGCGGTGAAGATTGTCTCCATTACCGGAGAGGCAACCGTAACCGGATCGCATGGTATTCAGATTGTAGCTGATGCATTGTTTGAAAGGCTTTCTTTCAATGACAGTAAATTATTGATTCTTCCCGGAGGAATGCCTGGAACGCAGAATCTCCAGAATCACGAGGAGCTGGGAGAATTATTGAAAAAACAATTTAGCAGCAATCAGTATCTAGCGGCTATTTGTGCAGCGTCCAAAATATTTGGACATCTGAATTTGCTTCACGGGAAAGAGGTGATCTGTTATCCCGGATATGAAGATGAACTTACCGGAGCAACACTCTCTAAGTTGAATGTGGTTTGCGATGGAAATATCATCACAGCAAAAGGTGCAGCTTTTGCAATTGACTTTGGCCTTAAGCTGCTGGAGCTTTTGAAAGGAAAAGCTGTTGCCGATAAAGTCGCTCAGGGGATGCTGGTAAAATAGCACTTGGTATCTCAAAGATACTACTTAACATAATATTAATTATAGGAAAATTATATCGGCCTAAATTCGGATATTTAATGCCTGATATAAACTCAAACAAAAATATCGAATGCTCACAAAGATTATAGATAAGCACAAAGTTGACGAAACTTTATCACTGATAGAAAATGCGACACAAATCGTAATCGTTACTCACATGAGTCCGGATGGCGATGCCATGGGATCATCGCTCGGATTGTATCAACATTTGCTTGGCTGTGCTAAAAATGTTTCGGTCGTTGTTCCGAATCGCTTTGCCGATTTTCTGGCCTGGATGCCTGGCGCGGAAAATGTGTTGATTTATGATGAGATGAAACAACAAACGGAAGCGGCTCTGAAAAAATGTGATCTGTTGTTTGCACTCGATTTTAATACGCTGACCCGCATTGGCGATCTCAATAGTTTTGTCAAAAATCTATCGTGTAAAAAAGTTCTTATCGATCATCACCGCGATCCGGATGATTTTTGCAATGTGGTCATTTCGTATCCTAAAATCGCATCTACTTCGGAACTAGTTTTTCGCCTCATTTCTTCGATGGGATTCTTTCCAAAAATGTCATTATCGTGTGCCGAGTGCCTCTATGCCGGGATGATGACAGATACCGGCGCGTTTACCTTCAATTCAAACAATCCGGAAATCTATTATATTATCTCCGAACTGCTGAAAAAAGGTGTCGATAAAGATGCTATCTACTCAAAAGTTTACAACACATATTCTGTTGATAGATTGCGGCTTATGGGCTATATGCTCAGCCAGAAAATGGAGATTTTGCCCGAATATCATACCGCAATAATCACGCTCACGAAAGCTGAACTCGATGAGTTCAACTACAAAGAAGGCGATACAGAGGGATTTGTAAATATTCCATTGAGTATCAAAGGAATTGTCTTCTCCGTGTTGGTGAAAGAAGGAAAAGAGATGGTAAAACTGTCGCTTCGCTCAAGAGGAACTTTCCCGGTAAACAGGGTTGCATCTGCGCTTTTTAACGGAGGTGGACATATCAATGCGTCGGGAGGCGAGAGCTATGAATCAATAACGGATACCGTAAAAAAACTGAAGGCAGCACTCCCCCGTTATCAGAAAGAATTAGAGGAATCCTGCTAAGCAGAATTCCTCTTTAATTTGTTTATTTTCAGCGGATTATTTCTTTATCCTCTGAAGATAGTCTGTTTTCTGTCTGGCCCTACTGAAACGATTTTGATCGGAGTTTTAAGCTCTTTTTCCAAAAAGTCAACATACGCATTGAATTCCTCAGGAAATTCATTTTCGTGATGCATCTGGGTCATATCGCATTTCCAACCCGGTAATTCTGCATAAACCGGTTCGATAGAATCGTCTGCTTCGTAAGGAAAATAATCGATCTCTTCTCCGTTTATTCTGTAAGTTACACAAGCTTTGATGGTATCGAAGTCATCCAGAACATCGCTTTTCATCATAATCAATTGCGTAACGCCATTAATCATAATGGCATACTTCAGCGCTACCAAATCGACCCATCCGCAACGGCGCGGACGACCGGTTACAGAACCGTATTCGTGACCTAAATCTCTGATTTGCTGACCGACTTCATCATGTAATTCGGTTGGAAAAGGACCGCTACCAACACGGGTACAGTACGCTTTGAAAATTCCGAATACTTCACCGATATTTTTAGGAGCAACTCCCAAACCGGTACAAACTCCGGCACAAATTGTGTTTGACGAAGTAACAAACGGATAAGAACCGAAATCAATATCAAGCATAGTACCCTGAGCTCCTTCAGCAAGAATCGAGGTTCCTTTTGCTATGTAGTTGTTTACTTTGTGTTCGCTGTCGATAAACTGGAATTTTTTGAGAACTTCTATTCCTGCAAACCACTCTTTTTCAATGGCTTCCAATTGATCGAGAGGGTAGTTGTATTGTGCCAGAATAGCTTTATGCCGGGCAATGGCAGCTGCATATTTTTTATCAAAATTATGGAGCAGGTCCCCTACCCTTACGCCATTACGGCTAATCTTATCCGTATAAGTCGGACCGATTCCTTTACCTGTAGTCCCAATTTTTGAATCTCCCTTTGCCGCTTCGTAAGCAGCATCAAGTAACCGGTGAGTAGGAAGGATCAGGTGTGCTTTTTTGGAGATAAGCAAACGTTTGGTCAGATCGTGACCGGATGCTTCGAGTGATTCGACTTCTGTTTTGAACAGAGCAGGATCGAGCACTACCCCGTTTCCGATAATATTGATTTTGTCACCCTGGAAAATTCCGGATGGAATTGATCTTAACACATACTTTTGGCCTTCGAATTCGAGAGTGTGTCCGGCATTCGGACCACCTTGAAAACGCGCAACAACACCATATTTGGGTGTAAGGACATCTACTACTTTTCCTTTTCCTTCGTCGCCCCACTGAAGGCCTAACAGAACATCAACTTTCATTTGTTTTGTTTTTATAGACATATACTATGAATCTTACGCCAAAAAGCGTGTAAAGTTACCGATTTTTTACCGGATTTCAACCTGCTGAGATCTGTTTTGCACACAAAAAACTGCCTCAAATTGTAGGATACAATCCGAGGCAGTTATAGATATTACAGGTCATCTTTCAGGTAGGATTTCAACCCAGTATCCATCGGGATCTTCAATGAAATAGATACCCATCGCATCGTTCTCGAAGCAGATATACCCCATTTGCTGGTGAAGTTGATGTGCTTCCGGGTAATGCTGCGTCGTAAAAGCAATGTGAATTTCATTGTCTCCCAAATCATACGGCTCCGATCGATCCTTCAACCAGGTCAGTTCCAAACGATGGTCTGTCTGATTGTCGGATAGATAAACAATGATAAAACTGCCATCCGGAGCATTGATTCGCCGAACTTCCTTCAAACCTAACGCTTTATCGTAAAACGCAAGGCTCTTCTGAAGGTCGAAGACATTGATATTGTTATGTACGAATTTGAAATCCATATTCCTTTGTGTAGTCAGTAGATAGTAAGATGGTATCGGTAGACATTCTACTAACCACTAACCACCAACTACTGACTACTTGATTATCAGTCTTTCAGTTTTGCAACAAGGAACTCACGGTTCAGACGTGCAATGTGCGAAATGGAAACATTTTTAGGACATTCGGCTTCGCAGGCACCTGTGTTTGTACAGTTACCGAAACCGAGTTCGTCCATTTTAGATACCATTGCCTTGGCACGACGTGATGCTTCAATTCTACCCTGTGGCAACAGTGCCAACTGGCTAACCTTTGCAGCAACGAACAACATAGCTGAACCGTTTTTACAAGCAGCAGCGCAAGCACCACAACCGATGCAAGATGCAGCATCCATGGCTTCGTCAGCTTTTTCTTTTGCAATAGGAATTGCATTTGCATCAGGAACACCACCGGTGCTGATAGAGATAAAACCTCCAGCTTGCATAATTTTGTCGTATGCGCTACGGTCTACCATTAAATCCTTGATTACAGGGAAAGCACGCGAACGCCACGGTTCGATGGTAATGGTTTCTCCGTCTTTGAACTTACGCATGTGCAACTGACAAGTCGTTACATCTTCGTCAGGTCCGTGCGGATGGCCGTTGATATAGAGAGAACACATACCGCAGATACCTTCGCGACAGTCGTGGTCGAACACTACCGGTTCTTTCTTTTCCGAAACTAACTTTTCGTTCAGTACGTCGAGCATTTCCAGAAATGAGCTGTCGATAGAAATATTGCTCAACTGATAGGTTTCAAAAGCGCCTTTAGCCTGAGGCCCTTTCTGACGCCATACTTTCAGGGTTATATTAATTGTTTTTTCCATTTTATTTTGAGTTTACGAGTTTACGAGTAAACAGGTTGACATGTTTTTAACTGACGTGGATGCTTTTAATTAAAGAAGAGAGCATTTTTATTATTTCATTGATTCTACCGTTCATTGATTCTGAAGCATCTTCTGCAATAAACTCCAACTCTTTAGCAATAATCAATTGCGTTTCGAGTTCAGAGGCAGAACCTAATGAAATATGCAAAAAATGTTTTATCTCTTTATCGGAACATCTTCCGTAACCTTCTGCAATGTTTGAAGGGATAGAAACCGCACATCTTCTCATTTGATTTGATAATCCGTAAAGTTCTTCTTTCGGAAAACTCTGAGTAATTTGATACACCAGCGTTACCAGTTCAATACTCTTTTTCCAAACCAAAAGATCTTTGTGCGTTCCCATCAGTATCAAAAATATCTACCTGATCTTCGTAACAAAATTTTATAAATTTATAAGCTCGAAACCGATTAACTTGTTAACGAGTCAACTTGTCAACTCGTCAACTTGTCAACTGTTTATTTGTAATTCCGTTGTTGAACATGAATAGATTCGTATACCAGTGGCTCTTTCAAAAGAGTCGGCTCTTGATCTTCGCCTTCGTATTTCCAGCAAGCTACGTAAGAGAATTTGTCATCCTGACGTTTTGCTTCGCCTTCTTCGGTCTGGTATTCTTCGCGGAAGTGACCACCGCAGGATTCTTCGCGATGAAGAGCATCTTTGGCCATCAAATAACCGATTTCGATGAAATCAGCCACACGAAGCGCTTTTTCCAGCTCGGTATTCAAATCTTCGCTTTCGCCCGGAATGAATACGTTGCTCCAGAATTCTTTTTTGATTTCTTTAATTTCAGCAAGAGCTTTTTCAAGGCTTTCTTTTGTACGGCCCATACCTACAAAGTTCCACATTACATGGCCTAAGTCTTTGTGAATAGAATCAACCGAACGGTTACCCTTGATCGACATCAGCTTCTGAATTTTCGATTGTACAGAACTTTCTGCTTCAACAAATTCAGCTTTTTCTGTACTCATGCGCGGCGTACGAATTTCGTCGGCCAGGTAGTTTTGAATGGTGAATGGCAGTACGAAATAACCATCGGCCAAGCCCTGCATCAAAGCAGAAGCACCCAAACGGTTTGCACCGTGATCGGAGAAGTTGGCTTCACCGATAGCGAACAGACCTTCAACGCTGGTCATACATTCGTAGTCAACCCAGATACCACCCATTGTGTAGTGGATAGCCGGATAGATCATCATCGGCGTTTCGTACGGATTTTCATCCACAATTTTATAGTACATCTGGAAGAGGTTACCGTAACGTGCTTCAACCACGTCACGACCCAGACGATTGATAGCTTCGGAGAAGTCGAGGTAAACAGCCAAACCGGTTGCACCTACGCCATAACCGGCATCGCAACGTTCTTTAGCTGCACGAGAGGCAACGTCACGAGGAACCAGGTTACCGAAAGCAGGATAACGACGTTCGAGATAGTAGTCACGATCATCTTCTGCAATCTGGGTCGGTTTCAGTTTACCGGCACGGATAGCTTCTGCGTCTTCTTTCTTTTTCGGAGTCCAGATACGACCGTCGTTACGCAGTGATTCTGACATCAAAGTCAGTTTCGACTGGAATTCGCCGTGAACCGGGATACAGGTCGGGTGGATCTGAGCGTAGCAAGGATTTGCAAAATAAGCACCTTTCTTATATGCCTGAATGGCGGCAGAACCGTTAGATCCCATAGCATTGGTAGAAAGGAAGAAGGTATTACCATAACCACCAGTAGCAATAACTACTGCGTGACCGAAGAAACGTTCCAAACGACCGGTGCGAAGGTTACGGGCTATAATACCGCGCGCTTTACCATCAACCACTACAACGTCCATCATTTCGTAACGGGTGTAAAGTTTTACAGAACCTTTACCCACCTGACGGCTAAGTGCCGAGTAAGCACCTAACAATAGCTGTTGTCCGGTTTGACCTTTAGCGTAGAAGGTACGTGATACCTGAGCACCCCCGAACGAACGGTTGTCGAGCAATCCGCCGTATTCGCGGGCAAAAGGAACACCCTGAGCAACACATTGGTCAATAATGCAGTTGGAAACTTCGGCCAAACGATAAACGTTAGCTTCGCGTGCACGATAGTCACCACCTTTAATTGTATCGTAGAAAAGACGGTAAACCGAGTCACCATCGTTTGTATAGTTTTTAGCAGCATTGATACCACCCTGTGCAGCGATAGAGTGAGCACGACGGGGAGAATCCTGAATGCAGAAGTTCAAAACATTAAAGCCGAGTTCACCAAGTGATGCGGCAGCTGAAGCGCCGGCCAAACCCGTACCGACAACGATAACGTCCAAGCGGCGTTTGTTTGCCGGGTTGACGAGCTTCTGAGAGGCTTTATAGTTGTTCCACTTTTCAGCTAACTTCCCTTCGGGAATTTTAGAATTAATTTGTGTCATATCTTATCTGTTTATTGTATTCTGAAATAAAGAAGAGATTAAGCGCCAAATCCTAATAAGAAGTAAACGTTGATACCGGTAAGACATGCAATAAGAATGGTTGCATAGATGATACCGATTACCTGCAAACGAGGTTGCCATTTTTGATTATTGACACCGATAGTTTGGAATGCACTCCAGAAACCGTGTGTCAGGTGAAACCACAATACCCAGTACCATACGATGTACAACAGGTTATATACCGGATTGCGCATCAAAGTAGCGACCAAACCGTAGGCCTCTTCTGCATGTACTTGTTCTGCGCCACCCATAAAGGCTTGCAATTGCATTTTAGCCCAGAAATGAGTTAAGTGCAACAAGATGAACAACAACACAATGGCTCCTAAAACGAACATGTTGCGTGCGGCCCATGAGGTAGTCTGCGATTTTTTACCGGAAGCATAACCCACTTCGCCACGTGCACGTAAGTTCATCCATGACAACCAGATACCATACGCGATGTGAATAAAGAACCCGGCAGCCAGAATAGGCACCATTACGGTAACTATAGGCAATTCCATAAATTCACATCCTGCCTGATACGTTGCAGGCCCTGCTAACAACAACATGTTGAGAAAGGTGTGCAAAGTCAAAAAGACGAATAGAAATAGCCCAGATAAACTCATAATGAGCTTTCTTCCAATCGAAGAATCGATAATAAATAACTTCATAACAGTTTTGAATTGATGTTTATTGAAAGGATAATAAAAAGCAGAATATTTAATTTGTGCGAATAAAAGACAGTTAACCAGATAATTAAAGCCTTTATAACCTATTTTAAAATGCATTGCAAATGTAGCTAAAAGCCTTGGTTTTGCAAAAGAATAAAGAATTTTTTCTGCAATTTAATGCGAAAGATTTCCAGTCAGAAAAGGTCACTTGCAGTAATTGGCTATAAATAAACAAAGGAGAGTGTCTATTCCGACATCTCTCCTTGTATGTTCTGTGATAATGCTCTATCCGCAACGTGAATATCCACACGATTTACAGGACAAACAACCTTCCTGATAAATCAATGTTTCCTGACCACAATTCGGACACTGTTTTCCTTCGATGGTTGTGCCGTCTGGAATATATTTTTTCAAAGCACGTTCAACCCCGTTTTTCCAGGTATTGATCGACTCGCTGTTGAGCTGCAAACTCGATACAAGTTTAAGTACCTGATTGATTGGCATTCCGTAACGTAATACGCCGGAAATAAGTTTCGCGTAGTTCCAGAATTCAGGATCAAACTTGTGCGAAAGACCTTCCACGGTTGTTTTGTAGCCCCGTTTGTTAGAAAACTGAAAATCATAACGACTTCGTCCATCTTCTTCGTTGTAATTTTTAATAATCTTGCCGGATGTTACATTCTTCGGCAATGTAATACCATCTTCATCGTCGGCCAATCCGGTAAATATTTCATAAGGACGGTCATTCAGCAAACCGACAAATGCAATCCATTTCTCTTTATTATTCTGGAAACGAACTACTTCACAGTCCAGTTCTTTAGGACGAACCGATACCTCCGTAAAGCAGAAACATTTTTTATCCTTGTCTTCAGCAGCCTCTTCTTCCTCTTTCTTTTTGTCTTGACTGGCAGAAACCAATACACCGGCACGAGAACCTTCCCGATACACAGTACATCCTTTGCACCCTGATTTCCAAGCTTCAACGTATAGTTTTTCAACCAATTCTTCGGTTACATCCGTCGGGAGATTGATGGTCACGCTAATGGAATGATCGACCCACTTTTGAATACGACCTTGCATCTGCACCTTTTTCAACCAATCGACATCGGCCGAAGTGGCTTTGTGATAAGGAGATTTGGATATCATCTCTTCTAATTCTTCATCCGAATAATGCTTGATGGTTGAATAACCATTGGCTTCCATCCAGGTTACAAACTTGTGATGGAATACAAAATACTCTTCCCAGGTATCGCCCACCTCATCTACAAAGTCGATTCGGGTTTCCGGGTCATTCGGATTTACTTTGCGACGGCGTTTGTAATAACACGAAAATGCCGGCTCGATACCCGATGTAGTCTGGGTCATCATACTGGTTGTTCCGGTAGGGGCAATGGTCAGGCAGGCAATGTTTCTGCGACCGTATTTGACCATATTCTTATACAATTCGGGATCGGCCTCTTTCAATCTATTGATATAGGGATTATTGGCTTCGCGTTTAGTATCATAAATTTCAAAAGCGCCACGTTCTTTGGCCATATCGACCGACGACGCATACGCTGCCAATGCAACTGCTTTGTGTACTTTCTCCGAAAAATCAGTAGCTTCGTCCGTACCGTAAATCAAACCGAGAGCAGCCAACATATCTCCTTCGGCCGTTGTTCCTACACCGGTACGACGTCCCATGGCGGTTTTTCGTTTGATCTTTTCCCACAATTGAAGTTCGGTTAGTTTAATATCATCACTCTCAGGATCCGATTTTATTTTGGCTATAATCTTATCGATCTTCTCCATTTCCAGATCTATGATATCGTCCATAATCCGCTGTGAATATGCCACATGCTTTCCGAATAAATCGAAATCGAAATAAGCATCTTTTGTAAACGGATTAGCTACATAGGAATATAAATTGATGGCTAACAAGCGGCAACTATCGTAAGGACACAACGGAATTTCACCGCAAGGATTAGTAGAAACCGTTCTAAAGCCCAGATCAGCATAACAATCGGGTACCGATTCACGCAAAATGGTGTCCCAGAAAAGAACCCCCGGTTCTGCCGATTTCCATGCATTATGAATCACTTTTTTCCACAATGCGTTGGCATCTATTTCCTTCGTGGCGGTCGGGTTACTGGCACTAATAGGATATTGTTGCTTGTAGGGCAGATTATTGATGGCAGCCTGCATAAAGTCATCGTGCACTTTCACCGAAACATTGGCTCCTGTAACCTTGCCCTGTTCCAGCTTGGCATCAATAAACGATTCCGAATCAGGATGTTTTATCGATACACTCAACATCAATGCTCCACGACGACCATCTTGAGCCACTTCACGGGTGGAATTGGAATAACGTTCCATAAAAGGCACCAAACCGGTAGAGGTCAGTGCCGAATTTTTCACCGGAGAACCTTTCGGACGGATATGAGAAAGGTCGTGCCCTACTCCACCACGGCGTTTCATCAGCTGAACCTGTTCTTCATCCAACTTGATAATAGCGCCATACGAGTCGGCATCGCCATCGAAACCAATGACAAAACAGTTCGATAGAGAAGCCACCTGAAACTCATTCCCGATTCCCGTCATCGGACTACCCTGCGGAACGATGTATTTGAATCTTCTTAAAAGTTCAAACAGTTCATCATGCGAAAGAGGATTAGGGTACATTGCTTCTACACGTGCAATTTCAGAGGCAATGCGATGGTGCATATCATCAGGATTTTTTTCGTAAAGATTACCGAACGAATCTTTGAGTGCATACTTGGTTACCCACACGCGTGCGGCTAACTCGTCGCCCTGAAAATAATCAAGAGATGACTGAAACGCTTCGTCATACGAATAAGTTGGCTTTTCCACTTGTCAAAAAGTTTTAATTATAAGGAGATTATTGTTGTATCCAGAAGTTCACTTTTGAGAATACAATGATACGATAGATTCTTCAAAAAGAAAAATATTTTGACTGTTATTTTTATGAAGTTTCCCAATTTATTTTTTATAGTGCTTATATACAATAATGTAAATTTTCAGCCATATAAAAAAGTTTTCCAAAAAGAAATCCGATTAAAATATTTGATGCTGTGATCAAGAAATCTTCAAAAGCGAATGATAAAATATTATTTAATGGAAAATGCCCTGCGAAGAGTGAATAAATTTACGAAAAGAGTCCCTTCGTATCACTGTATAAAAGGCAAAAACCCTTTTCCCGTATTCCTTGTTCATTTACAGAACCTGAATGTTAGAAATTTCAATTGCGGGAGTTGCGTCAAAATCAAGCATGGCATTGATCGGCTTGGCGCTGATGAAAAAAGGTAAATCTTCAACGCCTATCGGTTGGCTGATAATACGACCCGTACGCAACAAGCGTTGACGTTGAGTGCCATTGAGCAGGTAAGAAGAGGGAGTAATCCACTGTGTTCCATCATAAAATACAATATTAGAAAACGTGGTATCGGTAATCTGTCCGTTCTTCACAATCAGAAAATCAGTATCCGGCGCGTGTGAAGGTAAGTTGTCGAACATGCGCCTATCGGCATACTTGTAGGTATAATCGATAGTATTGTGCTCAATTAAGCCGAGTGAGTGGATTACCCGTGGAGTGTAGGGATGAAACTCGATGGAATGAATTATATCAGAATAAATAATTCTACATTTTAAAATGCAGTCAACTATTTTAATATCTGATAATTGATTGGAAAGAACGATGGGATTATCTATCCCGAATAATGCTTTTCGCGAATCGTTCATTCTGTGTTCGTGATCTGCAAGATGAGATGGATGACCATGATCTATTTTGAGACTTTCAACCAACAGGCACATATATTTTTGCAATCATTTCGTTATACTCCTCGTCCATATTGCTCCGGGCTGTTATACCTCCTCCACTTTTAAACATCAATCCCCGATCGGTTTCTTCGATAAAACGGATCATCACGGCACTATCCAAAACTTGTCCATCGAAAACACCAAATACCCCGGAATAATAACCCCGGTCGTATTTCTCAACCTCACGGATAATTTCAGTCGTTCTTATTTTAGGCGCTCCGGTAATAGAACCGGCCGGAAGCATTGAAAACAGAATATCGCCCAATTGTGACTGATAATCGGGATTCAACCGGCCACGTATTTCGGAACTAACCTGCAAAAGAGCGCCTTTGCCGGTCTCTATTGTTTCGACGTAACGATAACGGGTCATTTCAACTCTGTCGGCTATCCTGCTAATGTCATTACGCAAAAGATCGACCACACAATTGTGCTCTGCTTTTTCTTTTTCGTTATTCAGAACCTGCTCCGTCGCATTGGGAAGCGATGCGTCAATTGTCCCTTTCATGGGGCAGGTGACAATGGTTCCGTTCTCAATTCGCACAAAAGTTTCCGGAGAAAAACAAACGAAATGGTTTTTGTACCATAACTTATATCGGGCATTTGACGCATGATAAATATCCAGCGTTGACGCATCACAGGTGATTGGGGTCTGACAGGTAAGATTGACAACAAAGCTGTTTCCGCGTTTAATTTCATGCACAACCCTTCCGAACTTCGATGCATACTCCTCTTTATCTATTGGAAAAACTTGCAGATTGATTTTGTTTTGCGATAAAGCCCGTGATGCTGAACATAACGGCGTTTGAAACCGAATTTGCCGGTCGTCTATCTCGTTCAAAGGAATAACTACCGGACAACGCTGCAGAAAATCGACAAAAAAAAGAAACGGACGACCTTCCGATCCCAAACGGTTCATACGCTGTATAGCTTTTTCTTCCGTAATACAAATAGGGTGATCCATTATCTTTCGCTTCGGTGCTACAAAGGTAGTCAATCCGATGTTACCGGAAAAGTAAATTGAGCGAAAATAAAGCAACGGAAATAGATGCCGAAAGAAATAAAAATGTTCATACCGTGTTATCTTTGTTGTGCAAACATCTTATTCCGGCTATCATCCGAAACATAAAAAACGATATTTCACCATACAATAAGTAAATCGACACAATGAATTTTTTCAAAAGTATCTCAGGTCAGATTCAGGGCAAGTCGTTGCGGCAATTGGTTGCCAATTTCAGAAACGAATACATTTCCAACGGTATAAAAGAGGATGAACTGAAAGAAAATCCGATAGATCAGTTCGAAATCTGGTTCAGCGAAGCCGTAAACAGTAAGTTGCGCGAACCGAATGCCATGCATTTGGCCACGACCACTCCCGATGGAAAACCGTCGGGGCGCGTTGTTTTGCTGAAAGGTTTCGACGAAAGAGGTTTTATTTTTTATACCAACTATTCGAGTCGTAAAGGGCACGAAATAGAAAGCAACAGTTATGCTGCCATCACCTTTCTCTGGCTCGAATTATACAAGCAGGTGCGCGTAGAAGGAACCATTCACCGCGTTCCTCCCATCGAAGCCAGCCATTATTTCGATAGTCGTCCCAGAGGAAGTCAGATCAGCGCCTGGGCATCTATGCAAAGCCAACCGGTAAACAACAGGCAGGAGCTGGAACAACGGATGGAAGATATCGAACGTCAGTTTAGCGGCAAACCGATTCCCCGTCCCGAAAACTGGGGAGGTTACTGCCTCTTGCCCACTAAAGTGGAATTCTGGTTAGGGAGAGCTAATCGGCTGCACGACCGCATTCTGTACGAATTGCAAGACGATAATAACTGGACAAAGCAACGATTATCGCCATGATGAACAAGGATATCTCCTATTTTTGAAAGACAACTGATTTTATTTCAACCGACATGCATCAGGATCACGAATTTGCCATTGAAATCTTTTCCGGCACTCTATGGGAGGCTCAGTTGGTACAGAGCCTCCTGCTGCATGTCAATGTCGAATCATATCTTGTCAACTCGTTGCTGAATGCTTATGCCTTCAATCCAGTGATATCACAGAGTGTTAAAGTGATGATCTCAAGCAACGATATAGAGATTGGCAAAATAGTGCTGGATGATTATTTTGCTAATCGACAAACGAACAGCGAGTTTGAATAAAATTAAAGTAAGCTGAGATGCAGAAACCCATCATCTTTCTGGTTGCTTTTCTTTCCGTGATGACGCTGTGGGCTCGGGGTACACACAACGGTCTGCCTGTTATCGAAGCTACAAACAGCATAGCCGGTTATCGAATCGGAAACGATTGGTTTGAAAACAAATGGGTGATTATACCTCAAATAAAAGAAGATACGCTGACCATCCCTTGTTATTCGCCCGTCGAAGATGTTGCCTTTTACACCGACCAAGACAGTATTCACATTGACTTACTTCCCAATCAAAGCTATAAATTCTTTATTCTGCTTAACGATACTGCGTATGCTTCGACTATTATCCGGGGTGTTCACCCTGCCTTGATGGCATTGACCTTTGATACGATTACGCCTCCTGTAATTCCGGTTATTTACGAACAAGGAAGTTCGAATCGCTATCTTATTCAACTCCGCGAAAAGTACAAACTGAATCGTATCGTAAAACATGCAGATAATGATACCGAACGGGCTCTTGAAATAATGCATTGGGTGCACCGGCAGTGGAAACACGACGGATATAATGCTGCCAAGAAGAGAGATGCCTTGTCGATTCTGGATGCTGCCCGAAACGGGAATAACTTTCGGTGCGTCGAGTATGGCATCGTTACGGCAGCCTGCCTGAATGCCATCGGGCTAAAAGCTCGGGTATTGAGTCTGAAAATAAAAGAGGTGGAAACAACATTATCGGGAGCCGGACATGTAGCTACCGAAGTATTTCTGAACGATCGGAAACGGTGGGTGTTGCTCGACAGTCAGTGGGATGCAATGCCGGTACTCAACGGAATACCTCTCAATGCCGTCGAATTTCAACAGGCCATTACATGTCACTATTCTCAACTTACAATTGGCTCGTTGTCTGGTGTAAGCAAACGAATGTATGTCAACTGGATCTATCCGTATCTGTATTACTTCAATTTTCCGTTCGACAACAGAGAGGGCCGCGACATCGAACGCAAAACTATCGACGGCAAGAAAGCGTTGATGCTGGTTCCTGTCGGAGCAAAGAATCCTACCCTGTTTCAACAGAACCGTAAACTCGACTATTGCATCTATACAAACGGCTTGAAAGAGTTCTACGCTTCTCCGGACAATCGTTGATTTCCGATTCCAACAAGTTTTTCCTGATTGCCTGTTCTGAAAAATAACCTACATCGTATAATCACTCAAGGGTGCCGGTATAAATCTGCTATCAGCAAAAAAATAAGGAAGTTATCTCCGCAATAACTTCCTTAAATGCCACCACTTCAAATTTTATTTTAAGCAATTAATCCGTAACATGTTATTGCTTTTTTTGTTGCTGTTTATTTTTGTATTTATCGGTCTGTTCTTTTATTATATTCATTATTTCGGGCATGTATTTCTGTGTTACTATAGCTACCATATCTTGTTGCATGGCCAGTTGCGAATTAATCAGTTTCTGACCCGATGGCGTTTTGTAAAACCGGATGTAATCGTCTATTTCGCCCTGAGTAAAATAGTTATCATACCATTGTACCATATCCACATTAATCATCCTCTTTATTATATCTGCCAGTTTTACCCGAATAGGGTCCATTATAGACTTCATTGCAGACTGAGCTAAAGAGTCTTTTACATGTATTCCTTTCGATGTCAGAACGGTAGTGGCTGCCGAGGAAGAGATGGACGGAAGCATCGACGAGAACATCTTATCGATTAACGAATCGGATTGCATCAAATGAAACAACTCTTTGATAGATTCCGTTTTGGTTTGCGAGAAACCACTGACCGATGCCATCAGGCAAAGCACTAAAATAAATGTCTTTCTTTTCATGTGAATAGTTTTGAAATTAATAATTGGGTCTGTTTGACAGACGTAACCCCTTTTTTTATATTGAGTGATAGGCAAACCAATCGGTTCTTCTCTCTTATCGGCATCGATCTTTTTTTTGGTTCTACCCCAAACCTACTGACGATCGATAATGCCAGTCCTGTAAGCCTGAAGGGGCTAATCTGCTTGCTGTTTCTTGTGTCTTGTTTTACAAACTCTTCTATTTGCACTTACCCAAAGTCCCCTCAAGGGGAATCGAAGATCAGCGAAGCTAATTAGGGGTTGACTAACTACATAACGCTTTACAAATATGTGCCAGCAGCGAGACTTAAGTTGTAATTTGTTGGGCAAATTCTTTCAGTTTATCAAGCTTGGGATGACCTTGCTTCTCGGCTATAGTAATATGATCCTGCAAATTCCAACCAATTGATTTTGCCCCTTTCCCGATTAACTCCTCCAATTGCTTTTCAGCCTCCTCATACCATTTAGGATAATGGGCAAAACGATAAAACCATAATTCAGATAATAAACCTATATTCTCATTATCATCAACTTCAAAAGCCTGATCGATATATTTTTCAGCAGTCTCAAAATCTTTTTTATGTAAAATTAAAAAGTGCGCATAGTTGCCAAGGTTATTTGCATGTTTGGGGTCTGCTGCTATTGCCTTTTTATAATACGCTTCGGCGCTGTCATAGTCCTTTTTGATAATATACAATAAAGAGGCATAGTTTCCTAAACTATTTACATGTTTGGGATCTACCTCTATCGCTTTTTTATAATACGCTTTGGCGCTGTCATAGTCCTTGCGAATATTATGCAATAAAAGGGCATAGTTGCATAGAGTATTTGCTTGTTTGGGGTCTGCCGCTATTGCTTTTTTATAGTACGCTTCGGCACTGTCATAGTCTTTTCGAATATTATGCAAGAAAACGGCATAGTTGCCTAGAGTATTTGCATGTTTGGGGTCTGCCGCTATTGACTTTTTATAATACTCTTCGGCGCTGTCATAATTCTTGCGAACATTATGTAAGAAAAGGGCATAGTTGCCTAGATTATTTGCATGTTTAGGGTCGGCCACTATTGCTTTTTTATAATACGCTTCGGCACTGTCATAGTCCTTGCGGATATTATGCAATAAAAGGGCATAGTTGCCAAGGTTATTTGCATGTTTGGGGTCTGACGTTATTGCCTTTTTATAATACTCTTCAGCACTGTCATAGTCCTCGCGAATATTATGCAAGAACCAAGCATAAATGCCTAGAGTATTTGCATGTTTGGAGTCCGCCGCTATTGCCTTTTTATAGTACTCTTCGGCGCTATCATAGTCCTCGCGAATATTATGCAAGAAAAGGGCATAGTTGCCTAGAGTATTTGCATGTTTGGGGTCTGACGCTATTGCCTTTTTATAGTACTCTTCGGCGCTGTCATAGTCCTTGCGAATATTATGCAAGAAAAGGGCATAGTTTCCCAGGTTATTTGTGTTTTTAGGGTCTACCGCTATTGCCTTTTTATAATACGCTTCGGCGTTGTCATAGTTCTTTCGGATATCAGTCAAGAAAAGGGCATAATTGCCTGAAAAAACTGCATCTTGAGAACTTATCTTTATTGCCTTTTTATAATATTTTTCGGCGCTATCATAGTCCTTTCGGATATCAGTCAAGAAAACTGCATAGTTTCCCAGACTATTTGCATTTTTTGGGTCTGCCTCTATTGCCTTTTTATAATGCTCTTCGGCTCGGTCATACTCCTTTTTGATATCAGTCAAGAAAACTGCATAATAGCCTAATAAATCCGAATTAGCAGGATATTTAGCAATCCCTTCCCGATATGTTTTTTCTTGCCGATCAATGTCTTTTTCTATATACGCATCGTATAAATATTTATTTGCGCCGGTAAAAAGTTCTTTTGTAGCATTGGATACCGGCTTTTTCGTTTGTTGGATAGATGCTAACAGCTGCTTTAGTTTGTTGTCTAATTCTGTCAGCCTACCTTTGGCAGCCTCCACAAAGGGATGTGTCTCCAGTTTATCAAGCTTTGAAAATATGTCATAGTCCAAAGCTGTATTGAAGGCATACATCAATTCATCGAATCCATCTATGCGAACAATAAAATCTTTATTTGTAAGTAAATCCTTTGTTCTAACATTCAGTTCTGAATTCTCTTTTAACACACACCAGTATATACTCTTCCTGTTTTCAACAGGTATTTTTTTTAAGTATTGCATCAAACTGCCATCATTTCCGCCATATCCGATAACAAGCAGATGAAACCGGCTTAGAATAGGTGCCAATGCTTTTTCCCATTCTTGTTTAAGGCAATCAGTACCTTCTTTATCATTAAATGGATGCAAGAACAAATCTCTATGTACTTTGATAATAGTTGGCCTTTCTGTATTGGAAGATATAAACTCAGCTAACGTTTCATGCCCTGCAATAAAAGGTTTTTGAGCAGTAAACATGCGAACAGCATCTTCCACTAAATAGTCGAAATTGGTAGTAATAACAAAATTGTGTTTTTCATTTACCAAAATCTGAGAAAGAATAACATACCCCAAACCGGGGTCAATGTTTTCCATCAATTTTTTGAATTCATCGTAACCTAATTGATCATTCGCTTCATAGCGTTTCTGGTATAAATAGGGATAAAACTCACCGATCTTTTCTTCGTCAAATCCAATTGAATCTTTCCAATCAGATAACTCTTCCTCTGTTAAATCTTCTTGTAAAGCTTTGTACCACTCAACGGCAAGTTCCCATCCTGTTTTAATTCCGGAAGATTTTGAAGCTCCGGCTCCGATTAAGAAACAAAAGCGAGTGTCTTCACTTTTTAATTGCTTAATATCTTTGAACATCCGAACAAGACGTTCTTGACTAATTACTTTAGGCTCATCTTGTGTTTTCATTCTAATCTTGATAGGAATTTTCTATGGTCAGAATTTATTCTTTGCTATCCTAATTTCTCCGCCCCAAATCTACAAAATTCTTCTTGCAAAACACGTTTTTGGTTAATTTATTCTCATTTCAGGTAGTTTGGCGCTTGCTGCAATTGTCTATATTCTCATTGCAGATTGTTTTTTTCTTTCTGCAGATCATTATGTTTTCATTGGAGATTGTTTTTTTCTCTCTGCAGATTGTTTTGCGCTCTCTGCAGATCATTTTATTTTCATTGCAGATTGTTTTTTTCTCTCTGCAGATGATTATGTTTTCATTGGAGATTGTTTATTTCTCTCTGCAGATTGTTTTTTTCTTTCTGCAGATTGTTTTGCGCGCACTTTAGTTGACGAATATTTCATTTTAGTTGGCTGATATTTGGTTGCAAATGGCTTTGTTTAAAAGCGAAACGGAGTAATACGGCCTTTTGAGAACCGTATTACTCCGTCTATGTATTGAATTGGACTGTTTACAGGCGTTGCGATACCTGGCGCACCATTTGGGGCTTCCAGCTGCTGAAATCGCCGGTAATGATGTGTTTTCGCGCCTCGCCCGCCAGCCACAGATAGAAGGCCAGATTATGTATCGAAGCTATCTGCATGGCCAGAAACTCCTGGCTATGGAAGAGATGGCGCAGGTATGCCCTGGAATAGAACGAATCGACGTACGACGTGCCCTCGGGATCGATGGGAGAAAAGTCGTCTTTCCACTTCTCGTTCTTCATGTTCATGATGCCCTGACTGGTAAACAACATTCCGTTGCGGCCATTGCGGGTGGGCATCACGCAATCGAACATATCGACTCCGCGTTCGATTCCCTCCAGAATGTTGGCGGGCGTACCCACTCCCATCAGGTAGCGCGGACGGTCTTTGGGCAGAATCTCGTTCACCACCTCTATCATCTCGTACATTTTATCGGTCGGTTCGCCCACGGCAAGGCCTCCGATGGCATTTCCTTCACGGTTTTGCGCCGCGATAAACTCTGCCGACTGCTTGCGCAGATCGGGATAAACACAGCCCTGAACAATAGGAAAATAGGTTTGCGAATATCCGTACTTCGGTTCCGTTTCGTCGAAATGCGCAAGGCCGCGCGCCAGCCAGCGATGGGTAAGCTCCATCGATTGTTTGGCATAATCGTAATCGGCCGTACCGGGGGTGCATTCGTCGAAAGCCATAATGATGTCGGCCCCGATGATACGCTGAATGTCCACCACGTTTTCGGGGGTGAAGAGGTGTTTGGAACCGTCGATATGCGAGCGGAAATGCGCGCCATCCTCTTTCAGCTTGCGGTTGTCGCTAAGCGAAAAGACCTGATAGCCGCCGCTATCGGTGAGGATGGGACGATCCCACCCGTTGAACTTATGCAGTCCACCGGCCTTCTCTATAATGTTCAAGCCCGGACGCAGATAGAGATGGTAGGTGTTTCCCAGAATAATCTGTGCCTTGATATCCTCCTTCAGTTCGCGCTGATGCACCGCTTTCACCGATCCCGCCGTGCCCACCGGCATAAAAATAGGCGTTTCAATCGTTCCGTGGTCGGTGGTTATCACTCCCGCGCGTGCATTCGATTTCGGATCGGTATGTTGTAGTTCAAAATTCATAGAGCCTCCCCCTTGCCCCCTCCTCAAGAGGGGGTTATAATCTGTTTAGTAGTTGATAAATAAAAAAGTTACTCTCTGCCTATAGCAGACCGGCACTCTCTCTTGTGGAGAGAGCGGGGAGAGAGGCTTCATTTTCGATGTGAAACCCTTTCAAAACCACCTCTTCGATGGTGTTGATCTTCGATTTGTCGTAGGGCGCGGAAACACGCACATAATTCTCCGTGAAACCGTGCATCCATTCGCCTTTTTTGGCCGATTCCCAAAGCACTTTCGCACTCTTCCCTATCTGACTTTCATAGAATGCTCTGGTTTTGCGTTCCGACAGCTCGTGCAACCGTTCGCTGCGCTGTTTACGTACCTGCATCGGCACGGTGTACTCTATTTCCAGCGCTTTGGTGCCGGGCCGTTCCGAATAGGTGAAGACATGCAGTTGCGAGATGGGCAGACTTTCGATAAAACGATAGGCATCCTCGAAATGGTCGTCGGTTTCGCCCCGCACGCCCACAATGACATCCACGCCGATAAAGGCATCGGGCATCACGTGCTTTATCTCTTCTATGCGCTCGGCAAACAATTCGCGTTTGTAGCGGCGACGCATCAAACCGAGTATCTCGTTGTTGCCCGATTGCAACGGAATATGATAGTGAGGCACAAAATGGGCCGATTTGGCTGCGAAGTCGATAATTTCGTTTGTAATCAGATTTGGTTCGATACTGCTAATACGATAGCGTTCAACACCTTTGACGTTATCGAGTGCTTTTACCAGTTCGAAGAAGGTTTCACCGGTCGATTTGCCAAAATCGCCGATATTGATGCCCGACAAAACGATCTCTTTCGCCCCTTCGGCGACTGCCTGTTCGGCAATCTTCACCGTGTCGGCAATGGTGCCGTTGCGGCTCTTACCCCGTGCAAACGGAATGGTGCAATAACTGCAACGGTAGTCGCATCCGTCCTGTACTTTCAGGAAAAAGCGGGTGCGGTCGTCGTGCGAAACCGAAGGATGAAACGCTTTCACGTCGTCGATGGCTGTAGAGTGTACCTCTCCCCGACCCTTTTTGTGCAAATCCTCGATAAAGTTGAGCACGTCAAACTTTTCGTTGGCGCCGAGTACCAGATCCACGCCCTCGATCCCGGCAATCTCTTCGGGTTTCAACTGGGCATAGCAGCCGGTTACCACCACAAAGGCATCGGGATGGTTGCGTACCATCTTGTGAATAGCCTGACGGCATTTTTTGTCGGCTATATCGGTCACCGAGCAGGTATTAATCACGCAGATGTCGGCCTGTTCTCCGGCGCGCACCTTGCGAAACCCCGCGTCGGACAATGTTTTGCCGATGGCGGAGGTTTCCGAGAAATTGAGGCGGCAACCCAGCGTGAGGTAAACCGCTTTTTTATCTGTAAATTGTGAAGTATCGATCATAAATTAATTTGAATTGAAAATCAGCGTAAGCTAAAATTTGAGAATATGCCGATGTGTCAATGAATCGGCTTGTTGCTTTATTCTTTTTAATGCAATGATTTACGGCAAGATGCACTAATTGTTTGAATGGTTTATCAAACCCCTCCCCCGTTCCGGGTACTCCCCTTCATCTGAAGGGGAGACCAAACAACGGTCAGCGTAAGCTAATCTGCAATTGCAATTGTTCTTCAATAATTGAAATCAAATCTCGCATACAACGGTGTCTCCTTTTGTTAAAGGGGACGAGCGAAGCGGAGGGGTTAGAATATCATTTTATGTTATTTCCTAATAATCTGTATTGCTCTTTATTCTTTGTTCTATATTCTCTTAAAATACTTGCTGCAAATTCCTTTCGTTCAGCATATTCTTGCCTTCGGTTGTGTAGAGGAAATCGATTGTTTCGGCGTAGACCTCTTCCACTTTTCCGCGTACTACCTTCATGGTGCTGTTCACCATGTGGTTTTGTTCGGTAAACGGTTCGGGCAATACGGCAAAGGTAGTGGGTAGCCATCGCTCGGGAAACATTCCGGCGTGTACGCCTCCGGCTCTGAACTTGTTTATTTCGTTCACCAACAGTTGCACCGCCTCTTTGCGGCCTTCGGGTGAGTCGGGAGCATGTTTGATATGGCGTTTCAGCGCCTCTGTGTTAGGCACGAGTAACGCCGTTGTGTAAGCATCCTGGTTGTTGTGCAGCACTACCTGATCGATATGGTGTGTCATCGAGACCAAAGCCTCTTCGATGCCCTCCGGACTGTATTTTTCGCCGTCGCTACCGATCAGCAGGCTCTTGAAACGGCCCAAAACATAGAGATAACCGTCTTTGCCCACGTAACCCATGTCGCCGGTGTAGAGCCAACCCTCTTTTACCGTGTCGGCTGTCGACAGAGGATTCTTCCAGTAGCCTGCCATCACGTTTTCGCCACGAATAACGATCTCGCCCTTCTCTCCGGCAGGCAACTCTTTGCCGTCGTTGTCCAGAATTTTGATGTCGAGCGGTTGTACCAACACTCCCGAGGATCCGAATTTATGGTTTACCGGTCCGTTGGACGAGATAATCGGTGTGGCTTCCGATAATCCGTAGCCCTGAAACATCGGGATGCCGATAGCATAGTAGAATTGCTGTAAGTCTTTGTCGAGCAACGCACCGCCACCAATAAAAAACTGCAAATTGCCGCCGAAACTCTCGCGCAGTTTCGAAAAGAGGATGTTATCAAACAACGTAACCAACGGTTTAAGCAGACATCTCCATCCGGCTCCTTTGTTCCAGCCATCCTGATTGTAGATGTAGGCCACTTTGAGTGCCAGGTGAAACAGTCGGTTGAGCGATTTACCCTGCGCACGCACTCCGTTCTCTATATTCTTGCGGAAATTCTTGGCCAGTGCCGGCACACTCAGAATCATGTGTGGTTTGATCTCCCTGATATTTACCGGAATATTCCGTAAAGTCTCCAGTGGCGATTTACCCACCTGTACCGTTGCCACTCCGGCGCCACATTTCATGAAAATATAGAATCCGGCCACGTGTGCAAAACAATGATCGAGAGGTAGAATGACCAGCGTGCGCCATGTTTCGGGAATATCGAGCAAGGTTAACGCCTGTTCGATATTGGCTGTGTAATTACGGTGAGTCAGCATTACCCCTTTGGGTTCGGCAGTTGTACCGGAGGTATAGGTAATGGTTGCCAAATCCTCATTTTTCAACGATTTGGCTATTGCAAGGAATTCATCTGCCGAATGATCTTTCAGGTATCGATCGCCAGCCTGAAGCACTTCTTCGATAAATACCTCTTTGTCGGCATACACTTCTTGTTCATCAAATACAATCACCTTTTGCACGGCGGGTAACTGATCGATGATGGCCCGAATCTTAGGCAACTGATTGCCCGAAACCATAATGCATTTTACATCGGCATGTTGCAGACGAAATAACAGATCGTTGCTCTCTTCCAGTTTGATGGAGAGCGGCACATTGATGGCTCCGGCGTAAAACATCGCCAGTTCGCCCATAATCCACCAGTTACGACCTTCGGACAACAATGCCATCGTGTCGCCTTTGCGCACTCCGATGGCTTGTAAACCCGCTCCCAGACGATAAACCTGCTCGCGGGTCTGTTTGTATGTGGTTTCCTGAAATTTATCGGTGATTTTTTCAAATAAAAAAGGGCGTTCGGCATAACGATCGACCGCCTCTTCGAAAAGATTGATTAGCGTTTTCTCCATGTATGATGTTGATTCGAATAGTTTTAATTTTGCGGTTGCGCACTAACTGGGATTTCAGCAGGCGCTTGTTCTCTTCTATCGGCATATTTCAAAATCTCGGGATGCTCTTCGATATATTTTTTCACAGTAATATATCCGTTCATGTAAATGTCCTTATATCGGCCAAAACTGAAAGAGCTGATTTTCTTGTTGTGTGGAATGCTAATTAAGAAGTCACACATATTGGCTCCCTGTTTTGCATTATTGGCAAGTACTACTTTTACAGTCTTGTTCAATACGCTTATCGGACCGGTAAGTCTCATGCCCTGATCGTATGTATCCACATTGACACCAATTACCACATCACAAAGCGGACGAATGGGCTGTGCCGGAATGTTATTCAATGCACCTCCATCGACATAATTAATTGAATCGATTGTCACTGCGTCGAACACACCCGGAATAGATGCCGAAGCAACCACATATTCGCTCATGCGCTTTCCATGTCCGAAATAGGCCGCTTTACCATTGGTCAGATCGGTTGCACAACAAAAAAACCGTTTGGGCAGACTGTCGAAATCATCGCTCGGAATATATTTTTTCAATACCGTTCGCAACGCATTATGTGTCGACAGGCCTGTTGCCGCGCTATGAGGCATCACCTTGATAAGTTTACTCTTTTTATACATCTTCTCTTGCTGGGTCATTACCAGAATCTGTTGAGGAGTATATCCCGCCGCATAAAACGATCCAACAACAGCTCCCATACTGGTTCCCGAAACAAATTGTGGATGTAATCCATACTCTTCGAGGGCTTGTAACGCACCGATATGAGCAAAACCAAGCGCTCCTCCTCCACTCAGTGTTACTCCCAGACGCAGTTGTTGTGCAAACGAAGCAACAACAAAGCTCGACAATAAAATTAAAAGATAAAATTTCTTCATCTTCAGATGTTTAATGTGTAGTGTGAATAGTAAGACAACGTGTGTTTCGTGATTTTTAGAGTCGGTTCAAATAACCGAGCACATATTTCAATTCGCCGTACGATAATGCCCCCTGAAGCGCTTCGAAGGCAGCGGTAAGGCCTGTCGTTTCGGCCGATTTGAAATAGGTGAGCGCTTTCTGCAATTTATCATCCGGCAATAACACCGAAATATCGATCTTTTCTTCTTTTACAAACCGGGCCAGATGACCCTCTATGGTGGTAAGCGTGAGGCCGCGCTCTTTTGCGATAGCTTCGGCGTTTAATCCGTTGGAAAATAGATTGTAAGTTATATCAAAGGTGTTTGTTTTCGCCTCTGTTTCTTTCTCTTCGCTCTCAACGGTAATGGAGAGTCCTTTTTCCTGCATATATTCGGTAATAATCGCAATCAATTCGTCGCCATACTCCCGAATACGTTTTGCTCCCAGACCTTTGATATCTTTGAGTTGTTTCTTAGTTGTCGGAAGCTTCGCTATCAGTTCATCAAGCGATTTCTGCCGCAATACATCATAAGGCTGCACGTTTTGTTGATCGGCAGTAGCATTGCGCCAAGCCCGCAACTTCAATAACAGATCGGGATGAGCCGACGATTTCAACGAGGCCGATTGAGGCCTTTCTGTTTCGGCTTTATCACCCTTCAGTATTGCTTTGGCTCGTGCCGAAAGATATTCGCTCAAGCGAAAACCATCGGCACAACTCTTCAGCGCCAGCTTTTTGCCAACAATTTGCTCTTTCAACTTATCCAACGTATCGGAAATGTTCTTTCGAATCGCTTTGTTGTCGGTCTCAAATTCCAACGCATCTACGTCGGCCATGCAACGGTCTATTTTGTCACCGAAAAAGGAGGTCGCCTTTCTGATTCGCTCCTGCAACAGGGGATTATTCTCCACATCTCCGTTCTGAGCAATCAATTCGTTGATCTGAGAATGAAATTTAATACCAATTTCAACAATATCCTGATTTATAAACTCTTTTATGGCACGAACAGACTTATGAATATTTCCACTAATCACCTGTTCGCTCTCCCGTAAACGATATATGAGGTTGATAATCTCTTTTTGCAAAGGTGTGAAGTCGAACAGGTCGATCAACAACTCCTGCATGTAATATTGTTGTGCCGTACGCAACGATTCCTGCGACGGTGCGTGCTCTTTTTGCAGACGTGAGAACTGTTCAATCTCCGCATTGTTAATCAAATTATGCTGATGTATCGGCGTACTCAACACCAACCCATCCAGCGAACGGCAACGACTCAGAGCAACATACACCTGTCCGTGAGCAAACGCAGCCCGTGCATCGATCACCACCTTGTCGAAGGTAAGCCCCTGACTTTTGTGAATGGTAATGGCCCAGGCCAACTTGAGCGGGTATTGCTCAAAAGTGCCGATCACCGTTTCAGCGATCTCTTGCGTCGTGTCATCGATGGTATACTGCATGTTGTTCCACTCCATCGGATGCACGGCAATGATGCGCTCCTCGCCCTCGCTCTGCACGTAAATGGTATCGTCGTCGATAGAGGTGATTACCCCTATTTTTCCATTGAAATAGGCTTTTTCCGGCGACGAGTCGTTTTTGAGGAACATCACACGGGCTCCCGGTTTCAGCTCCAGCTCGAAATCGGTAGGATACGAACTTTCAGGAAAGTCGCCGGTGACCTTTGCCTTGAAGAACCTGGAGGCATTCTTCAACTCTTTCAGGCGTTGATCGTTGATGCGTTGCGCCTGATGGTTGTGCGTGGTGAGCATGATATAATCGTCGGCCTGAAAGCCCGGAATCGTCCGCTGACGCAACAAGTCCATCATTGCCGGCGTGAGCTGATTATCGCGTACTGCATTGAGTAGTCCGATAAACTTTGCCTCGCTTTGCCGGTAGATATGTTGCAGTTCTACAGTCACAAAACGAGTCTTACCTAAAGCCCTGCTTCCGTAGAAAAAATTGGTATCGTAGTAACGCGTCAGCACTTCCGAATCGGCATCGGTCACCACCGGAGGCAACTGTTGCAGGTCGCCGATCATCAAAAGCTGAACACCGCCGAAAGGCTTGTTCCTGTTTTTATAGCGACGCAATACTTCGTCGATGGCATCGAGAATATCGGCCCGCACCATACTGATCTCGTCAATTACCAGCAAGTCGAGACTACGCAAAATGTCTATCTTGATGCGTGAGAAGCGGTATTGACGCTCATTTTCATTCTCTACCCTCGCCTCCTTCGGAATAAACGGCGTAAAAGGCAACGAAAAAAAGGAGTGAATGGTAACTCCTTCGGCATTGATGGCGGCGACACCCGTCGGGGCGACCACAATCATGCGTTTCGGCGAAATCTCCCGCAAACGTTTCAAAAAAGTGGTCTTGCCCGTTCCTGCCTTCCCGGTCAGAAACAGGTGTTGATCGGTGCATTGAATATACTGCAATGCCAGATCGGCCTGTTCATTGTTTTGAAACGTAGTCAAATTTCGTGTAATTTTAAGTGGCAAAGAAAATGATAAAATGTAATCTCGTATTTCAGGATCTGACCTCTCCCTATATCCCTCTCCCCAGGAGAGGGACTTTGCTGAGCACAATATTCAAAATATCAACACATTGATTGTGTCGCTAACCTAAAATTTTAGGCTACACACCAATTTCATGATTTTTTCTTTGTTCCTTGTTCCACATTCAGCACCTTATTCTTGGGTACTGTTGCCACAAATTCCTTGAGATAGAATGGTTCAAAGTAAGCCACATCCACAAATTCGCCCGCAGCAAAAGCCTTTTCGGCTAATGGAATCATGTTAGCGGCCTTGGGGTGAATATCGTCTATAAATTGGGCATTGGTGTGCGTGATGCTGCTCCGGCATTTGTCGGCTCCGTTTCCAAAGAAAAATACTTTATGACAGGCCAAAATATCGAGATAAGAATTTTCATCCACAATATCGGCTGCAACTTCGCGAAACAGCTTGAGATCCTTGTCGTAGAAAGCAGAGAAAACCTCCATGCGACGGGCATCGATCATCGGACAAAAAAGTGTATTTTCTTCGGCTTGTGTTTCGGTTGCAACCGTCGAAGCAAGCAACTGAAGCGTATTAACGGCAATGAGAGGGACATTCCAGCCGTAGCAAAGTCCTTTGGCTGTAGAAACGCCGATACGCAGCCCCGTGTAAGAGCCCGGGCCACAACTCACGGCAACCGCATCTGGACGCGCCTTGGTTTCCTGAAGTATTTCCTGCACAAAAACACTCAGCAAAGAGGCATGTGACGGGCCGGTAAGAGAAATTCGTTCCGAAACAACCTTTCCGTTCTCCGATAAAACCACAGAACAAACGGTAGTGGATGTCTCGATATGAAGTATTGAAGGCATAATTAAGTATTTAGACACAAATAACGCCATAATACTACAGCGCTAAATAGTGGCACAAAAGTACTATTTTTAACCCAAAAAAGCGTACATTTGCGCTCTAATTTTAGAACATAACATCATGCTTCAATCTATGACCGGCTATGGCAAAGCCACCGGTACCTACAACGACAAACAAATCAGAATCGAAATCAAATCTCTGAATAGTAAACAAATGGATATTTCGACACGGATGCCCGGGCAATACCGTGAAAAAGATCTGGATTTGCGTCGTATGGTGACCCAGCAGCTCGAACGGGGTAAAGTAGATTTGAGCATTAACATTGCAAGTACAACCGCTGTTGCATCCACACAAATCAATAGCGCTATCCTGAAAGATTACTACAATCAGATCAAACAACTGTCCGATGCCGAAAACATTCCGCTCCCTGCCGATTGGTTTTCAACGCTGCTTCGTCTACCGGAAGTCCTGAAAAACGAAGAACAACAGCTCGAAGAAAACGAATGGCTCGAAGTGGCAAAAATTACTCAGGAGGCGATCGATCAGCTGGTAAAATTCCGTATTCAGGAGGGAGCTTCGCTGGCAAACGTTTTCACTGCGAAGGTCGACAATATCGAACGGTTACTTGGAACGGTGGGACAATATGAAACCGAACGGATCGAACGAGTGAAAACTCGCCTGCGTGATGGTTTACAGAATATTAACGATAACTACAATGCCGATCGTTTTGAACAGGAATTGATTTTTTACATCGAAAAACTCGACGTCAACGAGGAGAAATCGCGACTCAAGAATCACCTCGATTATTTTCGCGAAACAATGAGCAAGGAACACAATCCCGGCAAAAAACTCGGTTTTATTGCTCAGGAGATGGGCCGCGAAATCAATACGCTCGGTTCAAAGGCCAACCATGCCGAACTGCAAAAAATCGTCGTTCTGATGAAAGACGAACTGGAGCAGATCAAAGAACAGGTGCTAAACGTACTTTAACCCCTGTTTCTCGCAAAGGCGCCAAGACGCAATAAGAATACATGACTCAAGACTATCCACTCATTAAAAAATGATTGTATATGACTGAAAACGAATTAGCAAGAATAATTGTCAATGTAGCTTTCAATATACATTCAAAACTTGGTCCGGGTCTGTTAGAGTCTGTATATGAAGAAATAATGTATCATGAGCTGACCAAACAGGGATTATTTGTAGAGAGACAAAAAAGCCTGCCTGTTATTTGGGATACATTAAAATTAGACATCGGCTTCAGAACGGATCTCATTGTAGATCAAAAAGTAATCGTTGAACTTAAATCCGTTGAAAAGGTGATCGCCGTTCATCCCAAACAACTACTGACGTATCTAAAGATCACAAATTACAAACTTGGCTTGTTAATCAATTTCAACGAAGCATTCATCAAGAATGGCATTACAAGAATTGTGAATAATTTATAACTACATCTCCAATAGGCAATAATAAGAAAGCCGATGCAAATTTATTTGCGTCTTAGCTTCTTAGCTTCTTAGCGAGAAACAACAAGTAACTTATGTCCGGTAAAGTAATAATCTTTTCAGCTCCTTCCGGTTCGGGCAAGAGCACACTGATACAGCATCTTCTTCAGCAGAATTTCAATCTCGGCTTTTCCGTTTCGGCTACCAGCCGGGCTCCTCGTGGAGAGGAGAAAGATGGCGTGGAGTACTTCTTTCTGACACCCGAAACCTTCCGTCAGAAGATAGCAAACGACGAATTTATCGAATTTGAGGAGGTTTATCCCGATAAATTCTATGGAACGCTCAAAAGCGAAGTGGAACGCTGTCTGGCTGCAGGCAAAAACCTGATTTTCGATGTGGACGTAGTGGGCGGAGTCAATATCAAGAAATATTTCGGAGACAGAGCATTGGCAGTATTTGTTCAACCACCATCGGTGGAAGAGCTTCGCAAACGATTGACTGGCCGTAGAACGGATGCTCCCGAAGTAATTGAGCAACGCATCAACAAAGCGGAATGGGAACTTGAATTTGCCCCGAAATTTGACGTGGTCATTGTCAACGATCAACTGGAAAAGGCAATGGCTAAAACAGAGGAGACTATCCGTAAATTTCTGGCCGAATAGATTTATTCGAAGTTAAATGTCAGCACAAAGGCCTTGGACGTAAGGCGTGAGATGACATCCGTATACCGCCTTTGTTCCGAGGTAAAATCGCTTGTATTTCTGCTAGACAGCGGCGTCAGCACATTGTTCATTCCCAGACAGAATTTGAATTCCGGAGACAAACGGAAGAAATCGAAATAGATGTCGCATCCTATACCAAAGGCAATAAACGGGCTATACGTTTTCAGATAGACATTCACATCTTTCCCACGTTGCAAATCACAATCAATGCCTCCCCCTGCTATCAAATACGGACGCGTACGATAATACCATACCGACCGATACTTCAGATACAATGGCAACGTTATAAAAGTGGACTGAACAGGCTGATCGGGCCAATGGGTACCGGTCGTCAAATCGCGATACAATATCGTGCGTTGGGTAAAGTTAAGCGAAGGCGTAAAGCGGAGATTGAAAAAATTATTCAGCCGCAGATCGCCGATAATACCTACCGTAAAACCGGGTGTAAATGACGATACCTGAGCCCCTACTAATTGAGGATTACGAGGCGTTACTGCAAATCCGTATGAATTCATTCCAAGCGTAAAGCCATAGTGCCATGTCCGTTGATCCGCTTCATGGTAATCCTCTTCGGCGTGAAGATTCCCCAGAAACAGACAAGAACAGGTCAGAATTACTAAAATTCGCTTCATCGGATTAATTTCTTTGTCAATTATAACGCAATTATAGGTCAAAAATTGCCATAAAAAAACTCCCTTCCCTGAAATATCATCAAAGAAGGGAGCTATGTTATTGATTTGAATCAATGAATCAGGTTCTTTCCTGTCATTTCAGCTGGTTGAGCAATACCCAACAAACCGCAAAGAGAAGGAGCTACATCAGCCAAAATACCATTTTCAACTTTTGCATCTTTTTTGTCGGATACATACACAAAAGGAACCGGATTCAGCGAGTGAGCTGTGTTAGGCGAACCATCGGCATTCACTGCATTATCGGCATTTCCGTGGTCGGCAATGATGATTACTTCGTAGCCGTTCTTTTTAGCGGCTTCAACCACCTGGTTCAGACATTTGTCAACCGCCTTAACGGCAGCTTCAATGGCTTCGTATACGCCGGTATGACCTACCATATCGCCATTGGCAAAATTCACAGCTATAAAGTTGAATTTCTGTGTATTGATGGCGTCTGTTAAAGCGTCGGCCACTTTGAACGCGCTCATTTCCGGTTGTAAATCGTACGTTGCCACCTTCGGAGAAGGGATCAAGATACGTTCTTCACCATCGAATTCGGCTTCGCGACCGCCGGAGAAGAAGAAGGTAACATGAGCATATTTTTCGGTCTCTGCAATACGCAACTGCTTCAAACCCTCTTTCGATACAATTTCGCCCAGCGTATTGTGTACGTTATCCTTGTCGAACAAAATGTGCAACCCCTGAAATTTAGCATCATACGGAGTCATCGTGTAATAGTGCAAAGGAATGGTGTGCATTCCGGCCTCCGGCATATCCTGCTGAGTCAATACAATGGTCAACTCTTTGGCACGGTCGTTACGGAAGTTAAAGAAGATCACCACGTCGCCGCTTTCGATTTTTGCCAGAGGAGCTCCGGCAGCATCGGTCAAAACGATCGGTTTGATAAATTCGTCGGTAACACCATTATCATACGAAGTCTGTACAGCTGTAACAGCATCGGTAGCAGGAGTGCCCTTACCTTCCACCATCAGGTCGTACGACTCTTTCACACGTTCCCAGCGTTTATCGCGGTCCATTGCATAATAACGGCCAATGATAGATGCAATTTTACCGGTAGTAGCTTTCAAATGGTTGTCGAGTGCTTCGATAAACCCTTTTCCGCTGCGTGGATCGGTATCACGACCGTCCATAAAGCAGTGAACATAGGTTTTATCCACACCATAATGCTTTGCAATGTCGGTCAGTTTGAAAAGATGATCCAATGAACTGTGTACTCCACCATTGGATACCAAACCCAGCAAGTGTATCTTCTTGTCGTTAGCTTTTGCATATTCATATGCTTCCACAATACCCGGATTTTTCAAAATAGAATTGTCGCGGCAGGCAATATTGATTTTCACCAAATCCTGATATACCACGCGTCCGGCACCGATATTGAGGTGACCCACTTCGGAGTTACCCATCTGACCGTCAGGCAAACCGACATTTTCACCCGATGCCTGCAATTGCGAGTTAGGATAGGTTGATACTAAATAATCCCAGTATGGAGTCGGCGTTTCAGAGATAACGTCGGCTTTCGATTTATTGCCGATTCCCCAACCATCGAGGATCATCAGCATAGCTTTCTTACTCATAATTTATTATTTTTTTTAAGCCCCTAAATCCCCCTCAAGGGGGACTTAAGAATCGGCTTGATTTATAGATTATCTGTTTACCTGAAATTTGCATTTCAGATTTTCAAAGTCCCCCTGAGGGGGAATCAAAGATCAGCGTAAGCTAATTAGGGGGCTGCATTTGGAAACAGCCTTTATTCGCCTCCGAATTCCATCAGGTAGGCTTTAATGAATGCATCGATATCGCCATCCATCACGGCACCTACGTTCGAAGTCTGATAGTTAGTCCGGTGATCTTTTACACGACGATCGTCGAAGACATAGCTTCGGATCTGCGATCCCCACTCTATCTTCTTCTTCCCGGCTTCCACCTTGGCTGATTCGGCCCGACGTTTTTCAAGTTCCAGTTCGTACAACTGCGATTTCAGCAAACGCATTGCGTTGTCCTTATTGCCAAACTGCGAACGACTCTCCGTATTCTCAATCACGATTTCGTCCGGTTCGTTTGTTACCGGATTGGTGAATTTGTAGTGCAAACGTACTCCGGTTTCCACCTTATTTACGTTCTGTCCACCGGCGCCACTCGAACGGAATGTATCCCAGCTAAGATTAGCCGGATTGACTTCAATTTCGATGGTATCGTCTACCAAAGGTACTACAAAAACGGAGGTAAACGACGTCATGCGCTTGCCCTGAGCATTGAAAGGCGAAACCCGCACCAGACGGTGCACTCCGTTTTCACACTTCAGGTAGCCATATGCCATCTCACCATCCACATGCATGGTCACGGTTTTGATACCGGCTTCATCGCCTTCCTGAAAGTTGGTGATTTCGCACTTGTAATTTTGGCGTTCACACCAGCGTTGGTACATGCGGAACAACATATCAGCCCAGTCTTGCGCTTCGGTACCACCGGCACCGGCCACAATTTTTATAACCGCACCAAATTTATCTTCTTCGCGACGCAACATATTGCGCATCTCAAGATCTTCAATAAGTTGTATGGATTTTGCATAGGCAGTATCTACCTCTGCCTCGTCGGCTACACCTTCTTTGAAAAAATCGAAAGCCAGTTCCAGTTCACCGATAGCATTATGCACTTCGTTGTAACCTTCTACCCAGACTTTTATTTCGCGAATTTTCTTCATTTGCGCCTCGGCCGCCTTCTGGTCTTCCCAAAAATTCTCGGCATGGGTGCGCATTTCTTCTTCTTCGAGTTGTACTATCTTATTGTCGACGTCAAAGATACCTCCTCAACGCGTCCTCGCGTTCTGACACTGCTTTCAGTTGTTCAGTCGTAATCATCTATCTGTTAATGTTTTATATTTATACTCTTCTATCTCAAATTAAAGCACAAAGTTAAGCAAAAATTAAGGCAAAAGCAAGTTTCGGGCACGTATTCCGAAAGGTCGTTCAATTCATTCACAGTTGCTTAATTTCTCAATTTTTCTTCTCCAGTTCGCGCAGGTTCTCCATCTTTTTCTTTGCCAGAAAACCTTTGATATCTTCCAGATGCTCAACCACTTTCTTGTTGCCAAACTCATATACCTTGTGTACCAACCCATCCAGAAAATCACGGTCGTGCGATACCAGAATTAATGTGCCGTCATAATCCTGCAATGCGCTTTTCAGAATGTCTTTTGTCTTCATATCCAAATGGTTGGTAGGCTCATCGAGAATCAGGAGATTGACCGGTTCAAGCAACAGTTTAATCATGGCCAAGCGGGTACGCTCCCCACCCGACAACACTTTCACCTTTTTGTTAATGTCGTCGCCACCAAACATAAAGGCTCCGAGAAAATCCTTGATCTTGGTACGCACATCCCCTTTCGCAATATCGTCGATGGTTTGAAACACGGTAATGTTCTCGTCCAACATCGACGCTTCATTTTGCGCAAAATAGCCGATCATGGTGTTGTGACCCAGCGTGAGCTTTCCATCATGCTTGATTTCGTTCATGATACACTTCACCATTGTCGATTTTCCTTCGCCGTTTTTACCGACAAAAGCCACCTTCTGGCCTCGTTCGATGGTAAAATTGGCGTTTGAGAAGACTACATGATCGCCGTAACTTTTACCGACACCCTCGCAAGTAACGGGATAACTTCCCGAGCGTGGCGATTGAGGGAAACGCAGACGGAGTGCCGAAGTATCTTCTTCGTCGACCTCCACCAGTTCTAGCTTTTCCAACATCTTTACCCTCGATTGCACCTGAAGCGTTTTGGAATAGGTACCTTTGAAGCGTTCGATAAACTCTTGCGTTTCGGCAATCATCTTTTGTTGCTCTTCCCACTGTTTTTGCTGCTGTTCACGACGTTCTTTTCTCAATACCAGATATTTGGAATAGTTGACATTGTAATCGTAAATACGCCCCATGGTCACCTCTATGGTGCGGGTAGTAATGTTATCGACAAAAGCGCGGTCGTGCGAAATAACGATAACCGCTTTGGCGTTATTCACCAGAAAATCTTCGAGCCACTGAATCGATTCAATATCCAGGTGATTGGTAGGCTCATCCAATAAAATAAGATCCGGCTTTTGCAGCAAAATTTTGGCCAATTCGATGCGCATGCGCCAGCCACCGCTGAATTCGTTTGTAGGGCGGGTAAAATCTTCGCGCATGAACCCAAGACCCAACAAGGTCTTTTCCACTTCCGCGTCGTAGTTTATCTCTTCGATGGAATAAAACCGTTCGCTCAAAGCCGAAACCTCTTCGATCAGCTGATAATAACTCTCCGATTCGTAATCGGTACGGGTAGCCAACTGTTCATTTATTTCATTGATGCGCTGCTCCATATCAAAAATAGAGGCAAAAGCCCGGGCAGTTTCATCAAAAACAGTACGGTTGTCTTCCGTCATCAAATGCTGTGGTAAATAAGCAATGACCGTATCTTTAGGAGCAGATACTTTTCCACGGGTAGCTTTTTGAGCTCCGGCCAAAATCTTCAGAAGTGTCGATTTTCCGGCACCGTTTTTGCCCATCAGGGCTATTCGGTCTTTTTCGTTGATAGAGAAAGAGATGTCTTTGAACAGCGTCGCTCCGCTGAATTCTACGGTTAGTCCGTCAACAGTAATCATAAAATAAAAGGTCTTTTTTTGAAGCCGCAAAGATATGATTTTAAGCCCACATTTCAGGTATGCCCGGGGTTATTACATTTTGGCAAATTCTTTGTTAAACCGAATATTTTTTAAAAATAATCTTTATCTTTGTCTTATAACAACCATCAAAAATAAAAACTATGGGACTCCAAGATTTTCTTAAAAAGGTGTTTGGCAGCTCGAAGGAAGTTGCCGGTAAAGTAGGCCAAACCGCAGAAACCACATGGGAGAAAGCAAAAGAAAAAGCACCTGAAGTAAAAGAGAAGGTGAACGAAGCTAAAGAATGGGCGGAAGAAAAAATTGAAGAGATAAAGACGAATCCCAGTGTTATTAAGGCAGTTGATTCGGCTAAAGAGGCCATTGATACGGCAAAAGAAAAGATTTCTCATTTGCCCGAAGATCCCACTGTAATCAAAGCTGTTAATGCCGCGAAAGAGGTGGTGGAAACAGCCAAAGAGAAACTGAACGAAGTGCAGGAAAATCCGAAGGTCGTAAAGGCCGTGGAAACCGCAAAAGAGTATATTGATACGGTAAAAGAAAAAATTGCCGACATTCCGGAGCACCCGACGGTAGTGAAAACCGTTGATACAGCGAAAGAGTACATTGAATCTGCCAAGGGCAAAGTGGAAGAATTCAAAGCCAAACATCCGGAAGTGGATAAAGCTGTTGATTCGGCAAAGGAATTTGTAGCAACAGCGAAGGAAAAAATTGCCGAGATACCGGATAATCCCACGGTGGTGAAAGCCATGGAGACCGCGAAGGAGTATGTAGAAACAGTCAAGGGCAAAGTGGAAGAATTCAAAGCCAAACATCCGGAGGCCGATAAAGCGGTCGATTCGGCAAAGGAAGCAGTAGAAACTGCCAAAGAGAAGGTAGAAGAGGTTATTGAAATGGTGAAACAAAAAACAGCAAAGAAGGAGGAAAAGCCGGTTGCTGAAGAAAATGCATCGAAAACTACAGAACCTACCCCGCCAGATGCTCCTCCTGTTGAAGGAGAACAAAAAAAAGAGGATTAACGAACTTAATACAAACCAAAAGGCTTCCCGAATTTTTCAGGAAGCCATTTTTATTGCTTTTAATCAAACAGTGTAGGATGATCTTCGTCCAGACGTTTCAGAATAGTCCGGATAACGGCCTCCCGCATAAATTTGGAAGTATTGCTTATTTGATATTTATCGACAAACCGACTCACCGCTTTATACTCTTCGTCATTGAGCAAAAAAGCAACCCGATGTTTTCTTTTCAACGTCGGGTGATAAGGCTGTGGAGGTGAAGAGGCCGGTGTTCTCTTTTTGGTCATAAATAACGGACAAGTCTATAAAACCGTAGAGCTACATATTAAAGCTTTGACGGCGAATACTTATTTTAATGGTATCGTCCAACGGCTGATCGGTGACTAAAACCATGTAACCACCGCCACCGGCACCTGCCAGTTTGCGGGCAAGCGAACGATCTTTATATTGTTCCATCACCTCTTTCACATCATCCGGGAGCATTGCCGGAAACATCCGAACCTGAGCCTCGAAAGATTGATTGACGAAAAAGGCAAATTTTTCCAGATCTTTTTGCTGAATGGCATCCCAACAACCTTCGGCGGCAGCAGTGAGCGCTTTCACATTCTCGGTATTGATATAAGTCTCTTTCAGCAAATTTAAACCAGCCGGACGCGGCCACAACAAACGCAATGAAATATGTTGTTCGAGCCAATTAAGAATGGAGTCATCCGGACAGGATTCCAACTTTTGAGGCCAGTAACAATTATCGTAATAATGACGTACCAAACCCGGCATACAGATCCCGATAGAGTCCTGTGCCCCGGAAATTTCGGAACGCCCCGGTTCGTTTTCATAACGAAAGGCCAGCTGGGCAAGTTTTTCGGGATGCATGAGCGGAAGCTCGTAGGGCCATATTTTCCGCAACGCGTTACGCGTCGAGGTACTCATGCCACATCGTTCGTTAAATTCGATGGTTGGCTCCAGCGAAAGGGTGATTGCCCATCCTGGATTATACTTCGACACATACGGTTGATCTATCCATGTGCCGGCCAGATCAATTCGGTATGGAAGATGACTTTGTACCCCGGTACGGATTGATGTTGTGCTTCGAACCGGCAAACCGGCATCCGGAATACGCTTCAAAACGACATATTCAATACCAAGTTCTTCGCACAATACTTCTTTGGCAGGACTGTGTCCGTCTTCGTTGACTACAAAAAAATCAGGAATATTTTTACGAATATCGTTTTCGAAATCCATAATTCCGCTGCCTGAATTAATCCAGGCATCTTTTACATAGCGAATTGATTTCACCATGTATAAGCGCTCCTGATCGCTGTTGACTGTCTCTCTACCCTTCAGTTCCCGAATCGTTCTATCCGAACCTAATCCTACGTAAAGATCGCCATATTCGGCTGCTTCTCTGAAAAAAGCCACATGCCCACTATGAAGCATATCATAACAGCCTGTAACAAAAACTTTCTTGGACATCTATTTATTTACAATTTAACTATTTACGATGTATAATTGGCAAATTGAAAAAATTATTCTTCGCGTCCGTGACAGTTTTTATATTTTTTTCCGCTACCGCAGGGACAAGGATCGTTACGGCCTACTTTTTTCTCCACACGAATCGGTTGATGTTTCACCTGTTCGTCTCTCGTATCCTGCTGAGAGGGCTGTGGTTCACCCGGACGACTGGTTTCGGGTTTAGATGTACGGTACCGGCTGAAATCCGACCGGCGTTCTTCATCTGCCTTGTGTACCTGTTCCGGTTCGCGAACCGGGATCTGTCCACGCATCAAAATGCTGGCAGCACGACGGTTCATCATCTCTACCATCTTCTTAAACATGGTAAACGATTCCAGTTTATAGATCAACAGCGGATCTTTCTGTTCGTAGCTGGCATTCTGAACCGAATCGCGAAGATCATCCATTTCACGTAGATGTTCTTTCCATTCGTCATCAATAACCAACAGAAGAATTGCTTTTTCAAACGCCTTAATCACCTCTTTACCTTCGGTTTCGTATGCTTTTTTCAGGTTGATGGGAATGTTGTACATTCGCTTACCATCTGTCAGAGGAATCAGAATATTTTCGTAAGTATCGCCATGGTTTTCGTATACCTGTTTGATAACAGGATAAGCCACCGTAGCAAGTTTATCCATTTTGCGCTTGGCCGATGCCAATGCGTCATCAAATATGGCATCTACCACATCCACAAGTTTCATGGAGCGGAATGCTGTCTCGTCAAACGGCAGTTCAATGGCAAATACGCTCATCACTTCGATCGACAATCCTTCATAATCGAGACCCGGATAGAATGTTTCAACAACAGACTGGGCCGTATCATAAAGCATATTGACAATGTCCATTCCGATACGCTCTCCCATCAAAGCATGATGACGACGGGTGTAAATAACGGTACGTTGAGAGTTCATCACATCGTCGTATTCGAGCAGACGTTTACGAATTCCAAAGTTGTTTTCTTCCACCTTTTTCTGAGCACGCTCAATCGATTTTGAAATCATCGAGTGTTCTATCATCTCTCCGTCTTCAAAACCCAAACGGTCCATCACTCCGGAAATCCGTTCGGAACCGAACAAACGCATCAGTTCGTCTTCCAGTGAAACGTAGAATACAGAAGATCCCGGGTCTCCCTGACGTCCGGCACGACCACGTAACTGGCGGTCGACACGGCGGCTTTCATGACGTTCGGTACCTACGATTGCCAGACCACCGGCATCTTTCACCGCTTGAGACAGCTTGATGTCGGTACCACGACCGGCCATGTTGGTTGCAATGGTTACAGTTCCGCTCTGACCTGCCTGAGCCACAATTTCGGCTTCACGCTGGTGTAGTTTAGCGTTCAGTACATTGTGAGGAATTTTTCGCAATGTAAGCATACGACTCAACAATTCGGAAATTTCTACCGATGTGGTTCCCACCAGCACAGGACGACCGGCACTAACCAAACTTACAATCTCGTCAATGACCGCATTATATTTTTCGCGTTTCGTCTTGTAAACGCGATCGTTCATATCGTTACGAATAATTGAACGGTTGGTTGGGATAACCATTACGTCCAATTTGTAGATGTCCCATAATTCGCCTGCTTCCGTTTCTGCCGTACCGGTCATACCGGCAAGCTTGTGGTACATACGGAAGTAGTTCTGCAGGGTGATCGTCGCAAAGGTTTGGGTAGCAGCTTCAATCGTTACACGCTCCTTAGCCTCCAACGCCTGATGTAAACCGTCGGAATAACGGCGGCCCTCCATAATACGACCGGTTTGTTCATCTACAATTTTTACCTGACCGTTGATAACCACATATTCATCGTCTTTTTCAAACAATGTGTAGGCTTTCAGTAACTGGTGAATGGTATGCACACGTTCCTGCTTTACCGAATAATTTTGGATAATATCGTCTTTGAGCGATTGCTTTTCCTCCGGATTGAGATTTTGGTGTTCAAGATCCGAGAGCTGCTCTGCAATGTTGGGCAATACAAAGAATTTTGGGTCGTCGGAATCACCGGTAATAAGGTCGAGACCTTTATCGGTAAGTTCCACACTATTATTTTTTTCGTCGATCACAAAATAGAGCGGATCGGTAACCACATGCATTTCGCGGTTGTTATCCTGCATGTAGAATCCTTCTGTTTTGAGCATGTCGGCTTTCACGCCCTGTTCACTTAAGTACTTGATTAAAGCCTTATTTTTCGGTAAACCTTTCTGCACACGGAACAATAAGAGTGAACCCTCTTTGCGTTTTTTGTCATCGTCCGATTTCATCAGGTTACGGGCATCGGCCAACAGTTTAGTCGTCAATGCTTTTTGCGCATTATACAAACGCTCTACTTTAGGCAGTAACTCTTCAAACATCTGATCTTCCCCTTTGGGAACAGGTCCGGATATAATAAGAGGTGTACGGGCATCGTCGATCAACACGGAGTCAACTTCATCGACAATGGCATAATGGTGTATCCGCTGAACTAGGTCAAGCGGACTATTCGCCATATTATCACGAAGATAATCGAAGCCGAATTCATTATTGGTACCGAATGTAATATCGGCAAGGTAAGCCGACCGACGGGCATCGGAATTGGGTTCGTGTTTGTCTATACAATCAACGCTAAGTCCGTGATACATGTAGATAGGCCCCATCCATTCGGAGTCACGTTTGGCCAGATAATCATTGACGGTTACCACGTGAACACCACGTCCGGCAAGCGCATTCAGGAATACGGGAAGTGTTGCCACGAGGGTTTTACCTTCACCGGTTGCCATTTCGGCAATTTTACCCTTATGAAGCGCTACCCCACCGATCAACTGAACATCGTAATGCACCATGTCCCACTTAACCTTATTACCACCGGCCATCCATTCGTTGGAGTAATATGCTTTATCGCCCTCAATGCGAACAAAATCAGTTTTTGTAGCCAATAAACGGTCAAAATCATTGGCTGTCACCACCACTTCTGCATTTTCGCTGAAGCGGCGTGCCGTATCTTTCATAATAGCAAAAGCCTCCGGGAGTACCTCCATCAGGACTTCTTCCAACTTTTCAAGCGATTTCTTTTCAAGCTTGTCTATTTCGTCATAAATTTTTTCACGATCTTCGAGTGTCTCATTTTCAATACTTTCTTTCAATTCAGCAATTCGACTGGTTTCTGTTGCAGAATATTCGGCAATTTTTTGTTTAATAGCCTCTGTATGCTGACGCACTTCATCGTTGCTCAATCTGGATATTTCTTCGTAGGCTAACTTTATTTTTTCTACGTACGGCATCACTTCGCGCAGGTCTCTTTGCGCTTTGTTACCGAACATTTTGCTTAAGATTTCATTAAATCCCATGATTTATCGGAGGTTTATGTGTTTTTAAATGCTTCTTTACAACAAATGATATGCCAACTGCCAAAACAAGATCCTAAAAGGCTGCTGCCTTTTGCTATTTTAGTCACAAAGATACTCTTTTTTCATAGACCAGACGAGTGTTTTACGGAAAAACAAACGAACATCTTTTTCGTGCCGACCTTATCCCAATGCTAACAATAGATCTTGAAAAAACACTAAATAAACACTCAAAACTAACATCCTTACTGTAGCCGATGTAACTTTGCACATTCAAAACAAGAAGCAACCAAGATGGATAAATCATTATGGAATAGGGATTTTTCATTATTAACCCTGTCAAATTTTTTATTGTGCATCACCTATTACGCACTAATTTCCACGCTTTCAATATACTTGGCAGATACAATGCATGCCGATAAAAGCGCTATCGGTCTGGTACTGGCAGCCTATACTATCGCTTCGGTTACCGTTCGTCCAGTATCCGGATTTGCCCTCGACAAATTCGGTAGAAAAATTATTCTAATCAGTGCATTGATCCTCTACTCTATGATATTTATCGGCTACATGTTTGCATTGTCAATTGCCTTAATCACGGTGCTACGATTTATTCAGGGGCTCGGTTGGGGTATCTCTACAATTTCCGGTTCCACCGTAGCAGTCGATATTATTCCCAGCGAAAAAAGAGGCGAAGGAATTGGATTCTACAGCTTGTCGACTACTTTAGGCATGTCGGTTGGGCCGGTTATCGGATTATTTTTAGTGCATCACGGAAGTTACTTTGCCATGTTCGTCGGAATGTTTGTGTTTTCCATTATTGCCATTATTTGTGCCGGCATTGTCAAAGTACCGATCAATATTCCTCATGCCACCAATATGGGATTCAATCTGCACAATCTTTTCGAACCGAAAGCCGTAATACCTTCGGTCAATTTATTGGTCATCATGACTGCCTACGGAGGTTTATTATCGTTTGTTGCTCTTTACGGCAAAGAAATGGGAGTACAGGATACTTCGCTGTTCTTTCTGGTATTTGCCGCCGGCATAGCCATTTCACGTATTACTGTCGGAAAAACATTCGACAAAAACGGACCCGCTGTAATTCTGACATTATGTCTTTTACTCGACATTGTCGGATTTGCTGTGTTGGCTTTGATTAAAAACCCGGTAGGATATTTTGCATCGGCAATTCTGATCGGATTTGGCAACGGAGTGGTTTTTCCCGTATTTCAAACAATGGTAAATAATCTGGCAGAACCGGCTCACCGGGGTGCTGCCAATTCAACACTCTATACAGCTCTCGATCTGGGCATGGGCGCCGGGATGATTCTGATAGGCTTCATTTCAGAGCACACCTCATTGTCCGTAGCATTTATGTGTTGTGCCGTTATCTGCGTCATTGGTCTCGCACTGTTTCGTTTCCGCGTTTTGAACGATTATTTGCAGAAAATTGCATCGTAAATGTTTTACAAGATTGAAACACAAAAAAGCCTCCTGACAAATTTGTTTTGTCAGGAGGCTTTTTTATACTCTTCTGTCTGGGGAAATTAGTAGTTTTCTTTTTTGACTTCAAAATAAGACTGCGGATGCAAACATGCCGGACAAATTTCGGGAGGGGTCTTCCCTATATGAATGTATCCACAATTGCGACACTGCCAGGTCACTTCATCTATCTTATCAAAAACTTCATTCGTTTCCACGTTATGCAATAAAGCCAGATAACGTTCTTCGTGACCTTTTTCAGCTATAGAAATCATACGATACATGGCTGCAATCTGAGGGAAACCCTCTTCATCGGCCACCTGTGCAAAGAAAGGATAGAGATCCGTCCATTCTTCGTGTTCGCCTCCAGCAGCCTCTTTCAGATTCTCTGCCGTTGTTCCGATAACACCGGCCGGATAGGTTGCCGTAATTTCCACCATTCCTCCTTCCAGAAACTTAAACATCCGTTTGGCATGTTCTTTCTCCTGATTTGCCGTTTCTTCAAAAATAGCAGCAATTTGCTCGTAACCATCTTTTTTTGCAACACTTGCAAAATAGGTATAACGATTACGCGCTTGCGATTCGCCTGCAAAAGATTTTAGCAGGTTTTGTTCTGTACGAGTTCCTTTAATACTTTTCATAGCTAATCATTTTTTTGAATATTAGACAACTGAACAATAATGTACTATATTAAACGCTTTGTCATGCTATATTCTTTAATACCCGTTGTGCGATACAATATCCGTCAAGGGTTTTCGAATCTTATCCCGATGGGATGCGGTGGTGTAACCCAACAAAATCAAGAATGGCACTCTTTTGGATGAAGGTATGTGCAGCAATGTTTTAATTTTTTTCTCATCAAGCCATCCGATGATACATGAACCTAATCCTTCGTCTGCAGCGGCTAAGGTAATATGACTTGCCAAAATTCCCAAATCTATCGATGAAAAATGTTTGCGTTTCATCCAGCCTCCTATTCGAGAAGATAGATTTGTCCTCTCTTCCACAACAACCAAATGAACAGATGCTTGTTTTGTAAAATGGTTAATACCAACCACTTTATTGGAAGTGGCATCAGCTACTTTATTTTTCAATTCGGGGTCATCCACAACAATTACCTTCCATGGTTGACCGTTACAAGCAGATGGTGACAACCTGGCAGCCTCTAAAATACGATCCAGCTTGGCATTTTCTACAGGGCGGGATTCATATGTCCTGTCGCTTTGCCGCTTTTGGGCCAATTCATAAAACGTTTGCATCAACTAATCGACCTTAATCTTAAAAACGATTTTTCGTACCGGAGCTTTATCTCCCACTTGTAAGTTCGTAAGATGCACCTGCTGCGGGAAAAATATAAAAAAATGAGACGAGTTGGCCACATAATACGGCAAAATGGGCAGTTGGTATCCTCCCCAGTCTTTCTTTTCATTGAAAGGCGATACTTCTTTCGCATCAGTCAGCTTACCACATCCCATAAATTCACAGCCGGTGATAACATACTGAAAATCGATATATTTTCGATGCGCCTCTAATACCTGATTTCCAAATTCATGCGTTGTATACTCCTGCACTTTTACGATAACATTGTCGTCCAGTTTGGTATTCCCCAAAGGGAGTTTTGTTAGATCGTTGTTTTTCAGATAATTAAAAACAACTTTCCATCGTTCCGGATGTTTTTTATAATGGTCGTAAAGCAATGCTTTGTCTACTGACGGTGCAGGTTGAGCCTCAAAGCCCTCTTTCCAGTCACCTTTGTCGAACCAAGCAGAAATAACAGATGCTTTAGCAGCTTTTACACCCTGAGCCTGCGATAGAGTACAAAATGCGATACAACAAACAATCAGAAATAACTTATTCATCATCAAAATCTTAATAATTTAACCGATAATAGGGTAATGTAATGGTCGGTTCAAATCCGAGTCGGCATGCCAACCGATACAAGATGAAGCGCAGGCGCTACCCTATCGGAATTCTCTATCGGTAGTAATTTCATAGTCCATTCATTATCAAACACCTACTCCTTCGTAAGTGAATCCCATTTCCGATATCTCTTTTTTGTCGTAAATATTACGACCATCAAGCACAATATGATTTTTCATCAACTTCTTCACAATCTCCCAATTGGGCATTCTGAACTCTTTCCATTCGGTGACCAACATCAACGCATCGGCATCGTTCACCGTATCGTAAATATCGGAAGCAAAATAGATATCCTGTTGCAACGATGCATTTATGCTCCTATCTATCGCTTTTCGAGCTTCTTCCATTGCAACCGGATCGAACAGGCGCACCGTGCATCCGGCCTGCAACAACTTACGAATGAGCACTAAAGAGGGAGCCTCCCGCATATCATCGGTATTCGGTTTGAAAGCAAGTCCCCACAAGGCAATCGTTTTACCGGCCAACGAACCATTCGGAATCAACGTTTGCAACTTAGTGTAAAGAACCTCCTTTTGCAGCTCATTCACAGCATCAACTGCCTGAAGAACATGCATCGTATATCCTTGTTTTTCTGCAATTTTAATCAGTGCCCGCACATCTTTCGGGAAACACGACCCCCCGTATCCGATGCCGGAGTAGAGAAATTTGGTACCGATACGGCTGTCGGAACTGATCCCTTTCCGCACCATGTTTACGTCGGCTCCCACCCTTTCGCACAGATTGGCAATATCGTTCATAAAACTGATACGGGTCGCCAACATGGCATTGGCAGCATATTTTGTCATTTCGGCCGACGGGATATCCATGAAGATAACCCGGAAATTATTCAGCAGAAACGGACGATACAACTGAGTCATCAATTTCTGGGTCCGCTCCGATTCAATGCCGACCACAACTCTGTCGGGACTCATAAAATCGTTAATAGCATCCCCTTCTTTCAAAAATTCAGGATTGGAAGCCACATCAAAAGGGATAGAAACACCTCGTCGATCCAACTCCTCCTGAATAATCTCCTTCACCTGATATGCTGTTCCTACGGGTACCGTACTTTTTGTGATCACACATACATACTTGTTCATGTTGCGGCCAATAGTGCGTGCTACCTCGTAAACATATTGCAAATCAGCACTTCCATCTTTATCCGGAGGTGTACCCACCGCGCTGAAGACAACATCCACTTCATCCAGAATGGCCGGCAAAGAGGTCGAAAATTTCAATCGTCCGGCTTTCGCATTCCTGACAACCATCTCATCCAATCCCGGCTCGTATATTGGAATAATACCTTTTTTTAAATTTTCAATTTTTTGAGTATCGATATCCACACAGGCAACATCCACTCCCATCTCGGCAAAACAGGCGCCCGAAACCAATCCGACATATCCTGTCCCGACAATTGCTATTTGCATACTCTATATTTATTTATTTGCAATTATCAATCTCATTTTCTACAGGCGGGCATCCACCAAACTACGATCCACAAAACCTTTCACGTCAAAGATGACAGCTCCGCCATCTCTGTACTTTTTATAATCGATCGTTTTGAATTCACTATGTTCCACCGCAACCACAATGGCTTCATACGGAGTTGCTGGATCCAAAACAGGCAACAATTCAAGGTTATACTCTTTTTTTACTTCGTGAACGTTTGCCCATGGATCATAAACATCCACCTGCAATCCGAACTCTTCTAACTCTTTATAAATATCGATTACTTTCGTATTACGCACATCCGGACAATTTTCTTTGAAAGTAAAACCAAGAATAAGCGCCCGCGAATGCTTAATTTTATGGTCTTTCTGAATCATCAATTTCAGTACCTTGTTGGCAATAAAACCAGCGATACTATTGTTCACGCGCCTTCCCGACAAAATAACCTGCGGATCGTATCCAAGCGCTTTCGATTTATGTGCCAGATAGTATGGATCGACTCCAATACAGTGTCCTCCCACCAGTCCCGGTTTATATTTCAGGAAATTCCACTTGGTTCCGGCAGCCTCAATCACGTCGGCAGTATCGATACCCACCCGGTCAAAAATCAGCGCCAGTTCATTGACAAATGAAATATTTACATCGCGTTGCGCATTTTCGATTGCCTTGGCAGCCTCGGCCACTTTCAGATTCGGCGCTTTGTGGGTTCCGGCTTCAATAATGGAGCGGTACAATGCATCCACAAGTTCAGCCACCTCGGGTGTAGAACCGGAAGTGATTTTCTTTATTTTGGTGAGTGTATTGACCTTATCGCCAGGATTGATTCGCTCGGGAGAATAGCCACAAAAGAAGTCGGCATTAAACTTCAACCCCGATTGCTGCTCCAGTACAGGCACGCAATCTTCCTCGGTACAACCGGGATAAACCGTCGATTCGTATATCACGATATCTCCTTGCTTCAATGCACCGCCTACCGTAGCACTTGCCTTAAGCAAAGGTGTGAGATCAGGATTATTGAATGAATCGATAGGTGTAGGCACCGTTACAATAAAAACATTTGCGGTGCATAAATCGCGCACATCAAAACTGAACGATAATCCTTTCGCGTTTCCATTCCGCTTTAAATCCGAAGCTTTTCTCAGGTCTTCAATATTTGCTTCTCGTGTATGATCTTCGCACCGGCTCAGTTCCTCCACTCGGTGTGTATTTATATCAAAACCAATAACATCATATTTTTTACCGAATTCTATTGCTAACGGCAGGCCGACATAGCCCAAACCGACCACTGCAATGTGAACATTTTCCAAATCAAATTTCATCGTATTTTCGTATTATTCTTCGTCGTAATAGTCTTTTATATAATCCTTGGTAACAGTATTATTTCCATAATTACCATACCCGTAACGTTGATACCCGTAATTATATCCATAGCCACCCGCCTTAGCATCAACGTCATTCAACACCATACCCACATGTTGTATTCTATCGGTTTTCAACTGACGAATTACTGTTTTGAAGAATTTCTTGTTAGTTTTTCTGCTTCGCACAATATAAAGTAAGCAATCGGCAAGCGGTGCAAGCGGATAAGCATCCGATACAATACCCACCGGACTGGTATCAATAATCACATAGTGATACCTCTGTTTCAGCTCATTGACCAACTCCTGCATTTTGGACGAACGAATCATCTCTCCAGGGTTCGGAGGTACAGTTCCGGCCAGCAGCATATCAAAATTAATGTCAGGCGTACTCTTGATAATAGCATCATCCAAAGAGATTTGTCCCAACATACAGTTGGTGATTCCCTTTTCATTGTCAAGTGATAACCGTTTCGAAATAGATGGTTTACGTAAGTCCATATCCACCAAAATCGTCGGCTCTCCGGTCATGGCACACATGCTGGCATAGTTCAGGCAAAAATGGGTTTTACCGTCACCCGATTCAGTGGAAGTCACTATCACACAAGAGGCATCCATTTGTTTAGCGACAAATTTTACTCGGGTTCTTACCATTCTATAAGCTTCAGCAATGGCCGATTTAGGTCGTCTCAACACTGAAATAGAGACGTCGTTAACAGCATGTGGTAAACTACCGACGTAAGGGAATGGCGATATCTTTTCCACATCGCGCTTATCCATTACCTTGGTTTTCAAATATTCCTTTAGAATGATAATCAGCAACGGAATAATCAAACCCAATACCAATGCCATCATCAGGCTCTTTTTTTTATCTCCGCCGTTGGTGACTGACACCATACGCGCTCGTTCCAAAATGGTATTGTCGGGCACATTGGATGCACGCTGAATTTGAGCTTCAGCACGCTTTTGAAGCAAATAGGTGTAATAGGTGTCGTTCATTTTGAACTGCCGTTCAAAATTGTTCATCTGACTTTCTATATCAGGTAACGTGGCAAGCTCTCCCGATGCTTTATGGGTTTGTGTATCGATATCTCTCTTCTCGATGGCAAAAGCGGCACGAACATTATGTAACGCTTCCGAAAGAGAATTTTTTATCTTTCCTAATTCATCCTGATACTTTGCATAGTAGGGATTCTGAGGCGTTGTTTGCTCTAATTTTCGTAGTGTTTCGTTATATTGGGTCAGCAATCCGGTAAGAACCGGATCGACAATACCTAAACTCGAGGGTGTGAGCAGTTCCTGATTATTGACATTTTTTTTAATATAATCAGCCAGATAGTTCAGATACGATTCTTTCAGATTATACTGTAACCGTCTTTCGTCATAGGACGTAAGATGTCCCAGAATTGTTGATCCGTAAGCATTTATGTCAATAATTTGCTTGGCTCTCCTAAAGTGTTGCAACTGACTATCCGACATCTTCAACGAATCGGAAATTCCATTTAACTGTTTGTCTATAAATGAAATGGTACGGTTGGCTTCTTCGTTTTTACGATTGAGGTTATCCAACAAAAATTCATCGCACAAAGCATTCAGAAAATCAATATCTCGCGGATAAACTGTACCTTCCAATGAGACAGCCAATACCGTAGAATTCTGTGTTACAAAGCTTAAAGAAATACGCGGCGTAAAATAATCTATGAGATACGCATTGGATAAAAAAGCAAAATTGATTGCCTTGTGTGATTCAAAGCTATTTGTTTTATTGACTACTACCGAAAAATAGGGAGTATTCAATAGCATTCCGTATCGCCCGGTATAACGAAGACCTCCCAATTGTTTATCTTTTTCGTGCGAAATTTCGTATGTAAGTCCGTCAATATCACGAAAATCAAATTCCAGACCATACACAGCATTATCGATATTATCGCCTTTGATTTCGATAGGAGCATATCCATACAGGTTACTTACCTTGAAATGGCCTGTCGTGTAATAGTCGACATTCGCATTGATTTTATTAATTGCCCTTTCAACCAAATCATTAGAAGTAAACATAATCATTTGGTTATCATTGTTTTTATAAGCTGTATTGAGGTTCACTCCCTGCATCACCATCTGTTGAGATCCCGATTGCGATCCGCCACCGAGAATCACACGCGCACTTACCTGATAAGTGGGCTTCCAAGTTTTATTCGCAATGAAGGCAATGCTAAGGCTAATAGCCAGAGCAATCACAAATAAATACCAATGATGCAGAATCTTAAACAACCATTCGAGAATATCAAAACCGGATTCGTCCTCCTCCACATCACTGTACTGAGAGGGATAATTCTGATATTGCGTATTGTTATTGACTTCCATAAATGAGAAAATTTATTTGATGGTATTCATTACTAAAACTAAGAAAGTAACGGAAGTGGTAATCAGTGCCATCAGAGAACCGAACGATTCTATACGAAAGAAACTACTCGGAGCGGTACTGACATAGATAATGTCGTTGGGATAAACGTAATAATATTCGGAATCAAGCAAAGATTTTGATCGTATGTCAAATTGTTTTACTACAGGCCCTTTTACCGTTGTCCGAATAATTTTAATTTTGCCTCTGTCTCCATTGGTACGAATATCTCCTGCCAAAGCCAGTGCCTGAAAAATGGTCAACTTATCTTTGTATATTGGGAATTGCCCTTTGCCGGCTTCTCCGATCACATAAAAAACATCATTGTTCAATGCAATTACTACCGAAGCATTTTTGTCGAGTTCCTTAATTTTAGCTGCTATAACCTGATTGGCCGCTTGCAACGTCAATCCGCCTATTTTGAGGTGTGAAATAAACGGCAAATCGACCGTACTGTCAGCATAAATTTTATAGGATGTATTCCCGTTCGACTGACCAGAAGATGCAAACAAACGTGTTACATCTTCGTTTATCGACAGTACGCGAATCGCAATTTGATCGTTTGGTTTTAGCACATACCATTGATACGCTTTTTTGTCATACTGCGGAAGGTCTTTGCGAGTCTGAAGATATTGCGTGGTACGATTCGTTACACACGAAGCAAGGCTAAATAAAAGCAAAGCGGCAAAAGACCAGAGGACTATTTGTTTCATTTTTCGCATGCTTAAAAATGTTTAGAGATGCTAATGCCAAGCAAAAAGAGCGAAATTGTTGTAGAGACTGTTCCCAATAAAGTCGACCACGATGTTACACCAAAAAAGTGAGACGGTACTTTTTGTACATAAATTACATCGTTCGGTTCAATGTAGTAAAACTCCGTATGCATTATGTCTTGGCTTCTTACATCAAATGTCTTCACAACAGTCCCAGCTTCACTCTGGCGAAGAATTTTGATTTGCTTACGATTGGCGAAAGATCCCAAATCACCCGATATAGCTAAAGCCTCAAAAATATTCAATTTATCTTTCACGAGTGGATATCGGCCATTTCCTCCCTCGCCTATCACGCTGAAATAAGCATTGGCAAGCGTGACACGCATGTAACAATTACCCAACTGTTTTTTCGTTCGGTCTTCCAACATATCTTTTATCTCTCTCAGAGTTCTTCCGGCAGCTTCTATTTTACCAACAAAAGGAAAGACCAATAATCCGTTTTCGTCAATCTTGTAGGTAAATAAATCACCAGATGCACCTCCGCCAGAAGAGCCATCATTACTCTCACTATTACCTTGAAACAATTTATTAGTCTCTTCATTGAGAGAATAGACCATAATGCTAAGTCGATCACCTACTTGAAGTTTGTAATCCTGAAAACGTACCGAATCTTTATACCGGATTACATCCTGATTAGGCTTTTGCAAATAATTAATGTCTTTGTAGGTAATACACGACACCAACAGCCAACTGCCCGACAACAAAGCAATCAACGTATACAAAAATCTTTTTACTATAGGGTTGAATAAAAACATTCAGTATTTTGAAAAATAATAACAAACCGCAGTATTCATGGGCAAATTTAATAAATAAAACGTAAAAAGGCTACGATAAATGCCTATGGAAACAACTTTATATCAAAAAGAGTTATTACCAGTTGATTGGTTCCAAACCATTTTCCGAAAGATAAGCATTTGCTTTACTAAAATGGCCATTGCCAAAAAAACCGCGATAGGCCGAAAGCGGTGAGGGGTGTGGAGATTGAAGTACCAGATGACGCTGGCGGTCAATAAATTCACATTTACGCTGGGCATACGATCCCCAAAGCATAAATACAAGATGTTCTTTTTCATCATTCAAAACACGGATTGCCGCATCGGTAAATTGCTCCCATCCTTTGTTTTGGTGCGAACCGGCCTGATGTGCTTTCACTGTCAGCGTTGCATTGAGTAACAACACGCCTTGCTGAGCCCAGCGCTCAAGGTTTCCGCTTGCAGGAGCTACAGCATGTAAATCGTCACTTATTTCCTTGAAAATATTAACCAAAGAGGGCGGAAACTCAATACCATCGGGGACAGAGAAACACAATCCATGAGCCTGTCCCGGACCATGATACGGATCCTGCCCGATAATTACCACTTTCACTTTCTCAAACGGGCATAGATCAAACGCATTGAAAATAAGTTTGGCCGGAGGATAAATAGGCCCCTTGCTGTATTCTTCTTTTACAAAATGGGTCAATGTTTCAAAATACTGCTTCGCAAATTCTGGCGCTAGTTTATGTTTCCAACCTTCTTCAATACGAACATCCATTGTCTTTGAATTTTATTAGCGATATGGGAATCCGACAAGTCGTAAATGCAAAGTTCGTAAAGTTTTTGAGAACTACAAACACAGCCTATAAAAACAAAGAAAAACGGTGTAAAGTACTGCATAATAGACTTCACACCGCTTTTACTATGTTAATTTAAATCTTTATTTATACTCCGCCCAATTCCGAATGTCAATGTCATCGACCGTAATTTTACAGAATGCTTTGATAAAGGCGCTTGCTAAACGGGGATTGGTAATCAATGGAATATTGAAATCGATAGCCCCCCGGCGAATTTTGTACCCGTTCGATAATTCTCTTTTCGTCAAATTCTTCGGGATATTGATAACCAGATCGAATTCCTTGTTAGAAATCATCTTCATCACGTTATGTTCTCCGTCTTCGTCGGGCCAATTAACGTCAATTGCATTCACCCCATTTTGTTGCAGGAATTGTTGCGTTCCGTGTGTTGCATAAATGGTGAATCCGTTCTTAGCCAGTAAAAGACACGCATCTAGCATAGCCACTTTCGACTTCGATTCACCCGAAGAGACCATAATGCTCTTTTCCGGAATACGATAGCCCACAGACAACATCGCCGTAAGTAAAGCGTCGTCGAACTGGTGACCGATACAGCCGACTTCGCCGGTCGATGCCATGTCGACACCCAAAACAGGGTCGGCTTTCTGTAAACGGGTAAACGAGAACTGCGAAGCCTTGATTCCTACATAATCGAGATCGAAAGCCGACTTCTCTGGTTTCTCCGGATTCAAGCCGAGCATTACTTGTGTAGCAAGCTCTATAAAATTAATTTTTAGAACTTTAGACACAAACGGAAAGCTTCTCGATGCGCGAAGGTTACATTCGATTACCTTAATGTCATTATCTTTAGCCAGGAACTGAATGTTGAACGGTCCCGAAATATCGAGTGATTTGGCAATCTGCCGGGCAATCTGTTTGATGCGGCGTACGGTCTCCACATAAATTTTTTGCGGAGGGAACTGAATGGTTGCATCTCCGGAGTGAACACCGGCAAACTCCACATGTTCCGAAATAGCATAAATCACAATATCGCCCTTATTGGCCACTGCATCAATTTCGATCTCTTTGGCGTTTTCTATAAATTCGGAAACCACCACCGGATGCTCTTGCGAAACTTCGGTTGCCAGTTCAAGGAACTCTTCCAGCTCTTCCTGATTTGAGCATACATTCATGGCTGCCCCCGAAAGCACATACGAAGGACGAACCAAAACAGGAAATCCAACATTTTGTACAAATTCCGAAATATCGCTCAACGATCGCAACTCCTGCCAACGCGGTTGGTCGATCTTCAGATCATCCAACATACTGGAGAACTTGTGACGGTCTTCTGCATTATCGATCGACGCAGCCCCTGTTCCAAGAATATTAACCCCGGCATCCGACATACGAACTGCCAAATTGTTCGGAATCTGTCCCCCCACCGAAACGATGGTTCCCATCGGATTTTCGAGTTCAAGGATATCCATCACCCGTTCGTAGGTCAACTCGTCGAAATACAAGCGATCGCACATATCGTAGTCGGTCGATACCGTCTCAGGATTGTAGTTTATCATTACCGAGCGAAAGCCCTGTTTGCGAATGGTATTCAGCGCATTGACACTACACCAGTCGAATTCCACCGAACTACCGATGCGGTAAGCACCCGAACCCAATACCACCACCGAACGATGGTCGCCCAGGTATTTCACATCGTTGGCCGAACCGTTATAGGTAATATAGAGGTAGTTGGTCTGTGCCGGATATTCGGCAGCCAGCGTATCGATCTGTTTTACCACCGGCACAATGCCACGGCGTTTACGTTCGGCACGCACTTCATCGCCGATATGTGATTTATTTTCGTGAATATCGAACATCAGGCGGGCAATCTGGAAATCGGAAAAGCCCATCTTTTTAGCGCTCAGCAACAGGTCATCCGACAGGTCGTTGAACGACTCGGTTAATTTCAGTTCTTTGGCCACGTCGACAATGTTTTGCAACTTTTGCAAAAACCATTTGTCTATTTTGGTCAGATCATGAATCTGATCGATAGTATATCCGCTTTGCAACGCCTGCGAGAGGTAGAAAATACGACGGTCGGTCGGTTCGGAAAGCACTTTATTCATGTTATCTATGGGCAACGTTTTGTTTGCCACAAAACCGTGCATTCCTTGCTGAATCATGCGCAACCCCTTCTGCAGTGCCTCTTCAAAGGTGCGGCCGATAGCCATTACCTCGCCCACGCTCTTCATGCTACTGCCGATTTCACGCGACACGCCATGAAATTTAGCCAAGTCCCAACGCGGAATTTTACAAACCACGTAGTCCAATGCCGGCTCAAAGAAAGCCGTAGTAGTTTTGGTTACCGAGTTCTTCAAATCGAACAATCCGTAGCCCAATGCCAGTTTTGCAGCTACAAAAGCGAGCGGATAACCGGTTGCTTTCGATGCCAATGCCGACGAACGGCTCAAACGGGCGTTTACCTCGATCACGCGGTAGTCTTCCGAATCGGGATCGAAGGCATACTGCACGTTACATTCGCCCACAATGCCGATATGACGCACAATGCGGATCGCGATTTCACGCAGTTTGTGATATTCACTGTTGGTCAGCGTTTGCGACGGAGCCACCACGATACTTTCACCGGTATGAATACCCAGCGGATCGAAATTTTCCATGTTACATACCGTAATACAGTTATCGTAACGGTCTCGAACCACTTCGTATTCAATCTCTTTCCAGCCTTTCAACGATTTCTCAACCAAAAGCTGCGGCGAGTAGTTGAACGCTTTTTCGGCCAAGACTTCAAGTTCCTTTTCGTTGTTACAGAAACCGCTACCCAAACCACCCAAAGCGTAAGCCGCACGGACAATAATTGGATATCCGAGTTGAGCGGCTGATGTTTTTGCATCTTTCAGATTCTCTACCGCAAAACTTTTAATCGTTTTCACGTCGATCTGGTCGAGCTTCTTGACAAACAGCTCACGGTCTTCGGTATCGATAATGGCCTGTACCGGTGTTCCCAGTACGCGCAAGTTATATTTTTCGAGGATGCCCGACTGAAACAGCTTCACACCACAGTTCAATGCAGTCTGACCGCCGAACGCGAGTAAAAGTCCGTCGGGATTCTCTTTTTTGATTACCTTTTCAACAAAGAACGGCGTTATCGGAAGAAAATAGATCTTATCGGCTACACCTTCCGAAGTCTGCACAGTGGCAATATTCGGGTTGATGAGCACCGTTTCAATTCCCTCCTCTTTCAACGCCTTCAATGCCTGAGAACCGGAGTAATCGAACTCACCGGCCTCTCCGATCTTCAAAGCGCCCGATCCGAGAATTAAAACCTTTTTAATTGACAATCGTGAATTGTCGGTCGACAACAAGTCTTCTTTTATATTCATGCTGCTATATTCGTTTTGACTTTTGCTAAGAAATACACATTTACTTTCCACAGAAGATTAATTGCGCTTAGCAATTAAATTCAGGAACTCATCAAACAGAAACTCCGTGTCGGTTGGTCCGCTCGAAGCTTCTGGGTGAAACTGTGCCGAAAAATAGGGTTTCGTTTTATGGCGAATACCTTCGTTGGTACCATCGTTCAGGTTGATAAACAACGGTTCCCAATCACTCCCCAGCGTATTGTTATCTACGGCATAACCGTGGTTTTGCGAGGTAACAAAGCATCGGTTGGTGCCAACCATGCGCACCGGTTGGTTGTGGCTGCGGTGTCCGTATTTCAGTTTGTAGGTGCTGGCACCACCTGCAATCGAAAGCAGTTGGTTACCCATACAAATACCGAAGATCGGTTTTCCGGTTGTCATCGCCTTGCGGATGTTTTCGACAGTCACCGTGCAGTAAGCAGGGTTACCCGGTCCGTTCGAGATAAACAGTCCGTCATATTCCAACGTATTGAAATCATAGTCCCATGGAACACGAATCAAAGTAACGTCGCGTTTCAGGAAGCAACGAAGAATATTGTGTTTCACACCGCAATCGACCAGCACAATTTTTTTCTTGCCATTGCCGTAGGTAATTACCTCTTTACAACTTACTTTTGCAACATGATTTTCGCTGTCAGTGTCAACAAATTCCACATCTTCTTTGTCCGGAAACAGCAGTTTGCCCTTCATCGCACCGTATTCACGAATGATTTTGGTCAGTTCGCGCGTGTCGATGCCGTAGATTGCCGGAATTTTGTTCTCCTTCAGCCAGTCGCTGAGACTCTTTTGGGCGTTCCAATGACTATATTGAAACGAATAATCGGAAATAATCAAGCCACTGACATGAATTATTTCCGATTCGTAAAAGGTTGATAAGCCGTTTTCGATAATGCTCTGCGGGACTCCGTAATTACCAACGAGCGGATAAGTGACAGTTAAAATCTGTCCCGAATATGAAGGATCGGTCAAACTTTCGGGATAACCGACCATTGCCGTACTGAAAACGACTTCGCCGGCCCGTGGCTCCTCATACCCGAAAGACTTACCGTAAAAAATGGTGCCGTTTTCGAGCACCAGTTGCATCGGTTTGTTATGTTCCATTATTAATGCGTAGAGATAGAATAAATTTGGTATCTTTTCGACCTGCAAAGGTACTAAAAATCCACCTAAAGCTAAAGAAAAACCAACAATAAAAATAAAAAACAAGATTTTTGATGTTTTGCTATGTCAATTTGATATTTTCGATACAAAATTGCAATGTAGACTTTGCAACCCGAAAGATTAATTGTACTTTTGCAAACATAAATTTTGAAGTATTTATTTAGATAAATACCTAACAGTAAAAATCATAGTCATGAAATCCTCACTTGCAATAATTCGTTACGAAAAATGAGTATGAATGAGGATTCCATACGTTTTTAAACAAAAAATCAATAGCGTATGAAATTGTTGGAAGAAATCATGAGCCGGGCAATTGGAAACGTTCAACACATTGTGTTGCCCGAAGGAACCGAGGAACGTACCATACAAGCCGCTGACATTATTCTGGCTAAAAAAGCGGCAAAGATCACCCTGATCGGTAATCCGGATGAAATCCACAGTTTAGCTGCAAAATTTCAATTGAAAAACATCGAACAGGCAACTATTCTCGATCCCGAAAACTATGCCAAATATGACGAGTATGTCAAGCTACTTGTCGAATTGAGAAAGGCAAAAGGTATGACTTCAGAACAGGCTCAAAAACTGGCAAAGGATCCTTTATATATAGGGAGCCTTATGATTAAGAGTGGCGATGCCGACGGCGAAGTGGCCGGAGCCCGAAACACCACCGGAAACGTGTTGCGTCCTGCTCTGCAAATCGTAAAAACAAAACCGGGAACATCGGTTGTGTCGGGAGCTTTGTTGTTATTCACCAAAAGTCCTTACGGCGAAAACGGACTGGTACTGATGGCCGATCTCGCCGTTACCCCGAATCCAACCGCTCAGGAACTTGCTCAAATTGCAGTAAATTCAGGACATACGGCTCGTGTAATCGGTGGTTTTGAACCCAAGATTGCTATGCTCAGTTTTTCCACAAAAGGCAGTGCAAAGCACGAATTGGTAGACAAAGTAGTGGAGGCAACCCGTATTGCACAAGAATTAGCTCCTGACTTGCAAATCGACGGTGAATTGCAGGCTGATGCCGCTTTGGTTCCTTCGGTAGGCGAAAGCAAAGCTCCGGGTAGTCAAATTGCCGGCCATGCCAATGTTCTTGTGTTTCCTGATCTGCAAGCTGGCAACATCGGCTACAAGCTGGTTCAACGTCTTGGCAATGCCGAAGCTATCGGCCCGATTCTCCAAGGAATGGGAGCTCCCATCAACGACCTGTCTCGTGGATGTTCCGTCAACGATATTGTACAAATGATTGCCATCACGGCCAATCAAGCCATCGGATCTAAAACAAAATAATTACAACATAAATTATGTCGGATTTACCTAACGAACCCGTTGAGAATTACGGACTCAGCCAAAAAGACCGCAAACGCACCCTTTTCTCAAGAATCGGTGTGGTGGGATGTGGCAAGGATGGCAGTATTATTGCAACCATTGCTGCCAGCCGTGGCATGGAAGTCGTTTTTCTGGAACCAACCGAAGAGGGCATCAGCAACGCGTATGCACGTATCGAGAAAAAATTAGATGCCCGGGTTACCAATTGGGGATTGACCAACTCGGAAAAGAAGGCAATTCTTTCACGTATCAGAGGAACAGTTAATTATGACGATTTTGTAGGATGTGATTTCGTTATTGAAACGATCCGGTACGACGATCACACCGGTGTGCGAAGCATTGACCGTCGCAAGGAGGTATTTAAAAAACTGGAACAAGTATTAAGTCCCGAAGCCATTATCGCTTCCAACGTCTCTACTATTGTCGTTACCGAACTGTCGAACGAGTTGCAACATCCAGAACGTTGTGTGGGAGTCCACTTTCTTACCAATGTCCCCGATTCGCATGTACTAGAAATTGTACGTGGTTTATACACTTCAGAAAACACGTTTGAAAAGGTATGCCGTTTTGCAGAACTGCTCAATTACGATTTTATCTCCGTATCCGAGTCAGTAGGATTAGTGAGCCTCCGCATGTTTCTGATTATGCTGAACGAAGCCTGTTCTATTGTGATGGAAGGCATCTCCACTGTAGCAGATGTCGACAAAGTACTGACCGTCGGTTTTGGACACCGTCAGGGCGTTTTCCGTACGGCCGATCAGTTGGGCATCGAAAAAATTGTACCCCTGATGGAAAATCTGTTCCATGAATATGGCAATATCAAGTACAAAGCTTCGCCTCTTTTGTTACGCCTCTATCGTGCTAAACATTACGGTATTCGCCATGCAAAAGGATTCTATCAATATGACGAAAACGGAAAAATCGTCCAATAACAATTAAAATCAAAGAAATGAAGATTTTAGTATTGAATTGCGGAAGTTCTTCCGTTAAATATAAGTTGTTCGACATGGAATCGAAAACCATTCTCGGACAAGGTGGCGTTGAAAAACTGGGGATGCAGGGATCATTTCTCAAGCATACCCGTCCCGACGGCCAAAAGGTAACGCTCGAAGGTGAAATATTAACACATTCGGTAGCGGTTGAATATATTCTGGGCATTTTATTAAGCGAAAAACATGGAGCCATCAAATCGCTCGACGAGATCGATGCGGTTGGTCACCGTCTGGTTCACGGCGGTGAAAAATTCAATAAGAGCGTGTTGATCGATGACGAAGTGATTGCAAAAATAGAAGAATGCATCGAAATAGCACCTCTTCACAATCCACCTAACCTCGCCGGTATCAATGCCATTCGCGAATTGTTGCCTCAGGTTCCTCAGGTAGGTGTTTTTGATACGGCCTTTCATCAGACAATGCCACCGTACGCCTACATGTACGGTATCCCCTACTCACTCTATACCAAATACGGCATCCGTCGCTATGGCTTTCATGGAACAAGCCATCGCTACGTATCGAAACGTGCCTGCGAACTATTGAAGTTGGATATTAACAACTCCAAACTAATTACCTGTCACATCGGTAACGGAGGATCGATTACCGCCATTAAAAACGGGAAATCAGTCGACACCTCTATGGGATTTACTCCGGTTGAAGGTTTGTTGATGGGAACCCGTTGCGGCGACATCGATTTGGGTGTGGTTACATTCCTTATGGACAAAGAGATGCTCGGCACCGATTCTGCATCAACGCTCTTCAACAAACACAGCGGACTGCTTGGTATATCCGGAGTATCGTCCGACATGCGCGACGTAATGAAAGCTGCCAAAGAGGGAAATGAACATGCACAGCTTTCGCTCGAAATGTATCATTACCGCATTAAGAAATACATAGGTGCATACATGGCTGCCTTGGAAGGAGCTGACGCCATTATATTTACAGGTGGCGTAGGCGAAAACGGCTCTTTGTCGCGTGAGTTATCGTGCGAAGGTCTCGAGTTTTTAGGCATTAAAATTGACAAAGCTCTAAACGCCACGATACATGGAGAAGAACAGGTTATCAGCACTCCCGATTCTCAGGTTAAAGTGATTGTTATTCCGACCGATGAAGAGTTTATGATTGCTTCCGACACAATGGATATTGCCGGAAAATAAGAATCGAATCTGCACATATTTAAACGGTACAAATCTGACACAGTTCAATTTGTACCGTTTTTCTTTACTCGTATGTCCCTACACACCATTTTTATTGTATTTTTGTCTATCTCATTATCCAATCAAATCAATCATATATTATGGAAAACCACCCTTCACTCAACCGTTACGACAATAAAGTGCCCTATGTTTCGTGTGGCAAAAGCGGATTGGTTCTACCACGGATTTCGCTTGGCCTGTGGCATAATTTCGGAGATGTGGATGACTTCGACGAAGCAGTAAAAATGATTCAATATGCTTTCGACAACGGAATCACTCATTTTGATCTTGCAAACAACTATGGCCCGCCGGAAGGATCGGCTGAAGAGACCTTTGGCAAGATCCTAAAAAAACAGTTTCCGAACTATCGCGACGAAATGATAATCTCCACCAAAGCCGGACACCGCATGTGGTCGGGACCGTATGGCGATGGAGGTTCACGCAAATACCTCATTTCCAGTTTAAATCAAAGTCTTAAACGGCTAAAGCTGGATTATGTGGACATCTTCTACTCTCACCGATACGACCCTAACACGCCGCTGGAAGAGACCATGAATGCCCTGTCGGATATGGTAAAACAAGGAAAGGCGTTGTATGTTGGAATCTCCAAATATCCGGTTGACAAGGCGGTGGAAGCTTATTCCATTTTGAAAGCAAACGGCACTCCCTGTCTGATCCATCAGGACAGATACAGCATGTTGTCCCGAACCATAGAAAACGGCATACTGGCCACAGCTGAAAAGCATGGCGTCGGATTTATTGGATTTTCGCCTCTTTATCAGGGAGTTATATCCGACAAATACCTTCACGGCATTCCCGAAAACTCACGGGCAGCCAAACCATCCGGCTTTTTACAACGAAACCAGATTTCGCCCGAAATTCTGGAAAAAGTAACAGCTTTGAATGCCATTGCACTGCGCAGAGGGCAGAGTCTGGCTCAAATGGCATTGATGTGGTGTCTACGTACCGCACACGTAACCTCCGTTATTGTAGGTACCAGTTCGCAAAGACAACTTCAAGACAACATCGATGCACTACATTATCCGGGACTTTCTGACGAAGAGATTGCTACTATCGATACTATATTACAACAACCATGAAATACCGTCGCAATTATCCGACACGTAATTTCTTATAAGAAAGCTTCAAAGCAATAAACAGAGCGTAGATACACGACAAAGAAGGGCTTGAACGGTTCCAAATCGGAAAAAATACTATCTTTACAGTCGGGTATTTGCGTTCTGCTGTTTTAAGCAGATACGTCATAATGCTGTTTTTACACATTAGTTTTTCATTATTAACAATGTTTCCAATGGCCGTTAAAAAATTTATTCTCGACACAAATGTCATTCTACATGACTATAAATGTATCTATAACTTTCAGGAAAACGACATCTACCTTCCTATTACGGTGCTCGAAGAGTTGGATAAATTTAAAAAAGGAAATGACGATATTAATTTTAATGCCAGAGAATTTACACGAGACCTTGATCTTCTGGCCGATAACAGCATTTTTACCAAAGGTGTCAATCTTGGCGACGGATTGGGCAAACTGTTTATCGTCACCTCATACGATTATCCCGAAGCGCTACAACAAATGTTTGCCGAAAAAACGCCGGATCATCGAATACTGGCTGTAGCTTATCAGATACAAAAACAGTACAAAAATACCATTTTCGTCTCAAAAGACATTAATCTCCGGTTGAAAGCCAAATCACTGGGAATTAATGCGGAAGATTACATTTCCGACAAGGTAACCAGTACGGATATTTTCGATAAAAAACATGCAACCTTCTCTCATATCGAAGCGCACCTTGTCGATGAACTCTACAAATCGAAAGATGGGATTCCGGTTGAAAAGTTCAGCTTTTGTTCGGATATAGAACCCAACGAATGCTTTATCATCAAAAGCACAAAATCAAGCGTTCTGGCTCATTACAATCCTTTTTCGCAAAATGTTGAACGTATTGAAAAAAATAAAGTTTTTGGGATCGAGCCCCGCAATGCAGAACAGGCGTTTGCATTGAATGTTATGCTCGACAATAATATCAAGCTGGTAGCACTTACCGGAAAATCAGGTACTGGTAAAACACTGCTTGCCCTTGCGGCTGCGTTAGAACAGCAGGAGAATTATCAACAAATTTTATTGGCCCGGCCTATCGTTGCTTTGGGAAATAAAGATTTGGGATTCCTGCCCGGCGACGATAAACGGAAAGTATCGCCCTACATGCAACCGTTGTTCGACAATTTGAATGTCATCAAGCATCAGTTTAGCTATCAGGGCAAAGAGGTCTATAAAATTGAAGAGATGCAACGCGAACAGAAACTGGTTATCGAAGCCTTGGCTTATATTCGCGGGCGAAGTTTGAGTAACACTTTTTTCATTGTCGATGAAGCACAGAACCTTACTCCTCACGAAATTAAAACGATCATAACACGTGCTGGAGAGGAGACCAAAATTATTTTTACGGGCGACATCCAACAAATAGATCAACCCTATTTGGACATGAATTCAAACGGCTTGGTATACATGATCGATCGCATGAGGGGTCAAGATTTGTTTGCCCACATCAACCTGATGAAGGGAGAACGCAGTGCATTATCCGAATTGGCAAGTAACTTACTATAATATCACCTAACACTTGGATTTCACCTTTTCTGTTACTATATTTGCCACTTAAAATTTTTAGAATAAGATACAAACATACAATTTATCATACCGTTTAATATGATATTTTACTTAAAATCAAATTTTTGCGTATGGAAACACTCGATTTATCAGTAGTAGACTGGTCGCGTGCTCAATTTGCGATGACAGCCATGGATCACTGGATTTTCGTTCCTCTGACCTTAAGTCTTGGTTTTATCATGGCACTCATGGAGACCATGTATTACCGAACCGGAAAAACAGAATGGAAGATAATGACGAAATTCTGGATGCGTCTTTTCGGTATAAACTTTGCAGTGGGCGTAGCTGGAGGTCTTATTCTTGAATTTCAGTTTGGTACCAACTGGTCGAACTACAGTTGGTTGGTCGGAGACATATTCGGCGCGCCTTTGGCAATCGAAGGCATTATGGCCTTCTTCCTCGAATCGACTTTCTTTGTCATCATGTTCTTCGGTTGGAATAAAGTAAGCAAGGGATTTCATCTGGCAGCAACCTGGTTAACCTGGTTTGGAGCAACCCTATCGTCCTTATGGATACTGGTGGCCAACGCCTGGATGCAGTATCCAACAGGAACTACATTCAATAGTGACACTGTACGCAGCGAAATGACAGATTTTTGGGCTGTACTGTTCTCTCCAATGGCTATGAACAAATTCTTTCATACCGTCACCTCCTCCTGGATTGTGGGTGCAGCTTTCGTAATCGGAGTCAGTGCTTGGTATCTGATGAAAAATCGAAATATCGAATTCGCTCATAAAAGCATTAAGATTGCTGCTGGTTTTGGACTGCTTGGCATTATCCTTGCCTTATATAGCGGAGATGGATCTGCTTATCAGGTAGCTCAGAAACAACCGATGAAACTAGCTGCTATGGAGGGTTTATATCAGGGGAATAACGGAGAAGGACTGGTGGCTGTTGGAATTTTGAATCCTGCGAAAAAGGAGTATAATGATTCTACCAATCCGTTCTTAATGAAAATAACCCTGCCGAAGCTCTTATCTTTTCTGGCTTATCGCGATTTTAATGCGTATGTGCCTGGCGTAAAAGATTTGTTAGATGGCGGCTACCTCGAAACAAAGCCTGACGGACAAACCGTGAAACCAGTCACTACTAACGAAAAGATTGTATTCGGACAAATGGCTCAAAATGCTTTGAAAGGGTACAAAATAGCCAAGAAGACTCACAACGACTCGCTGGCAGCCGTCAATAAAGCTATCTTTGCAGCAACCTCTCCCTATTACGGATACGGATATGTAAAAGACAAAAAGCAACTTATCCCGAACATTCCATTAACGTTCTATTCTTTCCGCTTTATGGTGGTCTTTGGAGGTTTCTTTTTGCTATACTTTATCTTTATCTTGTATATCAAAAGACGAATAGAAAATATGAAATGGCTTCAAATCGTGGCTATATGGGCGATTCCGTTAGCGTATCTGACCTCATTTTCCGGCTGGATTGTTGCCGAAGTTGGACGCCAACCCTGGGCTATTCAGGATCTGTTGCCTACCTTTGCCGCCGTGTCTGACGTTCCGGTCGGTTCTATTCAAGCTACATTTACAATCTTTGCCGTTATGTTTATCGTACTCTTCGTGGCAATTGTAAGCATCATGGTAAAAGAGATCCGGAAGGGACCGGAACATATTCAATAAGTTAATTGGGTCACTTGATTTTAAAACTTAATTCTTACAATTATGGATTACGCATTCTATCAAGAATATTGGTGGCTTTTAGTATCACTGCTTGGAGCCATCTTAGTATTTCTCTTCTTTGTTCAGGGAGGACAATCGTTGCTCTACACAATTGGAAAAACCGAAGATGAGAGGAGCTTACTGGTCAATTCTATCGGAAAAAAATGGGAATTTACATTCACTACTCTGGTAACTTTTGGAGGCGCCTTTTTTGCCTCTTTTCCACTCTTCTACTCCACTAGCTTCGGTGGTGCTTATTGGCCATGGATGATTATTCTTATCTGTTTCGTCCTGCAGGCCGTAAGTTACGAATTTCGGAAAAAAGAAGGAAATATTCTCGGACATAAAACTTACGAGGCATTTTTATTGTTCAACGGATTTGTCGGATTGCTATTGTTCGGCACTGCAGTTGGAACCTTTTTTACTGGCAGCGAATTTATTGTAAACAAAGAGAATATATACCAACCGATGATGCCTGTTATTTCGCAATGGCAAAATCCATTGCATGGTTTGGAAGCCGCATTCAACGTTCGGAATCTTTTGTTGGGCTTCTCTATCTTTTTTCTGGCACGTGTGTTGGGTAGCCTCTATTTCATCAGTAACATTCACAATCCCGACATTAACAAACGTTCCCGTAAACAAGTGTTAATCAACGCTATTTTCTTTCTGGTTTGCTTTCTCACCTTCTTTATCTGGACGTTAGCATCCAAAGGTTTTGCCGTAAAACCTGAAACAGGTGAAGTATATATGCAAAATGCCAAATATCTGCACAATTTTATTGAAATGCCTATCATTGGCATCGCCATGCTACTTGGAGTAGTATCGTTACTTTACGGGATTGGCATCGGTATTTTTTGCCCGAAAAGTGCCAAAGGTATCTGGTTTGCTGGCGTTGGAACCGTACTGGCTGTACTATCGTTATTGCTCATTTTGGGGTACAACAACACTGCATTTTATCCTTCGGTAACCGATCTGCAAAGTTCGCTGACCATCCGCAACAGCTCTTCCAGTTACTTTACGTTAAAAGTAATGAGTGTGGTTTCGCTGTGTATTCCCTTCGTATTAGCTTATATCTTCTATGCTTGGCGGATGATGGACAAAAAACAGATAGATATGAAAGATTTAGAGAGCAAACAAAATCCACAATATTGAAACTAAACATCTAATTTATAAGCGTGTGCATTACAAACAAGTTTTGCACACGTTTTTTTATGCATTGGTCTTGCCATAAAAAGGTAACTTTGTCTACAGTTTTTCACCTGTTTAAACCAAGCTTTTATTATGGTAGACATACACAACTATTCATCGCCATCCGACAAAACATCCGATAATCCCTTTTTTCAACCATTCGATACACCATTCGGTGCCATTCCATTTGATAAAATAAAACTCGAACACTATCGTCCTGCATTTCAACATGCAATTCAATTGCACAATACTGAAATAGATCAAATTATAAACAATAAAGAGTTACCGTCGTTTCAAAATACAGTAGAAGCTCTGGAATGTTCCGGACGATTACTTGAGTTGCTTGTCAATACATTTTTCAATCTGAATAGTGCCGAGACCAATGACGACATGCAACAACTGGCTGAAGAATTGTCTCCGATCTTAACCGAGCACGCCAACAACATTTCATTGAACTCATCTCTTTTTAAGAGAGTTAAATCGGTTTTTTTGAACAAAAACCGATTTAACCTTACTCCCGAACAGCAAACCTTACTTCAAAAAACATACGATAGCTTTGTCGATAACGGAGCTAATCTCAGTACTGCGAATAAAGCAATTTACCGAAAACTTTCGCAACAACTGGATACTGCATCTTTAGCCTTCGAAAGAAACATACTGAAAGAGATCAATGATTATTTTCTGATCGTTATTGACAAAAAACTACTCAAGGGACTATCCGACGATTATCTTGAAATGGCAGCCGCTAAAGCCGTTCTTCAGAAAGAGCAAAATGGTTGGTTAATCGATATGACAGCTCCCAGTTATATGCCCGCAATGAAATTTCTGGATAACAGAGATTTACGTCGGCAATTGTATATGGCATACGCCACCAAATGCTCTCATGCCAATGCAAACGATAATCGGGAGATCGTCCGGTCTATTGTCAATCTCAGGCTTCAGATTGCCAATTTGTTGGGATATAAAACCTATGCCGATTACGTATTAAAAAATCGGATGGCAGAGAACAGTACGAATGTATACAAATTACTTAACGAACTGCTGAAGGCATACAAACCGGTTGCTCTTACCGAGATTAAAATGGTTGAGCAATATGCCCACAGTTTAGGTTTTCAGGGGCAACTTCAGCCTTGGGATTGGTACTATTATGCCGAAAAGCTCAAAAGCAGACAATTTTCATTCAACGAAGATATTCTTCGCCCCTATTTTGAACTTTCCAAGGTCATATCGGGTGTTTTTGATCTGGCAACAAAATTATACGGAATCACATTTAACGAGGTGCACCACATTCCTGTATACCATCCCGAAGTGCAACTATTCGAAGTGTATGACAATGACGGACAATATCTGGCGTTACTCTATATTGATTTCTTTCCTCGTCCAGGCAAGCGTCCTGGTGCATGGATGACCGTATTCCAAGAACAATGGGCTGATGAGAATGAAAATAACCGACCGCATGTTAGTTTGGTAATGAATTTTACCCGCCCTACTGCAACAAAACCGGCTCTACTCACCTTCGACGAAGTAAAAACGTTCCTCCATGAATTCGGACATGCTCTCCATTGTATCTTTTCCAATATTACCTACGCCTCTATTTCAGGCACTTCCGTTTTTCGCGATTTCGTGGAATGCCCTTCACAATTTATGGAAAACTACGCCATCGAAAGTGAATTCCTCCATAATTTTGCATTTCATTATCAGACAGGAAAATTGATTTCTTCTGAGATGATTCAACGACTAGAAAATTCCGATAATTATAATATTGGATATCAATGTGTACGTCAGCTCAATTTCGGATTCATCGATATGGCATGGCACTCCTTGGCAAACCGACTGGAAGGAGAGGTGATTGATTTTGAAAAAGAGGTGGAACAGGCAACTCTGATATTGCCCTCAATAGCAAACGCCTGCTCCAGCACCTCCTTCGGACATATTTTCTCGGGAAGTTATGCGGCCGGCTATTACAGCTACAAATGGGCCGAAGTTTTAGCTGCCGATGCGTTTGCCACATTTAAATTGAATGGCATTTTTGATTCGAAAACGGCAGATTCTTTTCGTCAAAATATTCTGTCGAAAGGTGGTTCCGAAAAACCCATGACCTTGTATAAACGATTCCGGGGTCAGGAGCCGACTATTGATGCATTGTTAGATTCCAACGGAATAAAGCGCTAAAATAAAAAGAGCAGAACCGTTTGGTTCTGCTCTGTAATAAAAGACAAAATAGTCTATCTATTTCGTTTCTGGCAATGTAATCTTGATGTTCAGCTCCTTCAATTGAGCATCTTCAATTTGCGACGGAGCACCACTCATCACATCTCTGCCCGAATTGTTTTTGGGGAATGCAATACAATCGCGAATGCTATCCAGTCCGGCAAACAACGACACACAACGATCCAAACCAAACGCCAAACCGCCGTGAGGTGGAGCCCCGTATTTGAAGGCATCCATCAAAAAGCCGAATTTGTATTGAGCTTCCTCTTCCGAAAAGCCCATCAGACGGAATATCTTGTGTTGTAATTCACTGTCGTGAATACGAATCGATCCGCCACCGAGCTCTACCCCGTTTATAACCATGTCGTACGCATTAGCTCTCACTTTTCCGGTATCACTATCTAAGAACTGAATATCCTCGGGGTTTGGAGCTGTAAAGGCATGATGCACGGCATAAAAACGTTGTGTCTCTTCGTCCCACTCAAACAAGGGGAAATCGATTACCCACAAAGGAGCAAACTTATTTTTGTCTCTCAAGCCCAAGCGGCTACCCATTTCGAGACGCAACTCGCACAAAGCTTTCTGTGTTTTGACCGTTGCGCCGGCCAGAATCAGAATTAAATCGCCGGGTTTGGCATTGGTTGCTGCGGCAATATTTTTAAGATCGTCAGAAGAATAAAACTTATCAACAGAGGATTTGAAAGTGCCGTCGGCCTCGCATTTGATATAAACCAACCCTTTCGCTCCGATTTGCGGACGTTTTACAAAATCGGTAAGTTCGTCCAATTGCTTCCGGGTGTACGAAGCACATCCTTCGGCACAAATAGCTCCAACATATTCTGCACTGTCAAATACCACAAAATTATGTCCGCCAACCAGCTCTTTCAGTTCGACAAACTTCATTTCGAAACGAATATCCGGCTTATCGGAGCCATAGTAACGCATTGCGTCGGCATAAGTAATACGGGGCAACGACTCAATATCGATGTTCTTCACATACTTGAAGAGATGCTTCATCATTCCTTCAAAAAGATTGAGCACATCTTCCTGTTTCACATACGACATTTCACAGTCTATCTGGGTAAATTCCGGTTGACGGTCGGCACGTAGATCTTCATCCCGGAAACACTTGGCAATCTGGAAATAGCGATCGAAACCCGAAACCATCAACAATTGCTTATACAATTGCGGAGATTGTGGCAGCGCGTAAAATTCGCCCTGATTCATACGGGAGGGAACCACAAAATCACGGGCTCCTTCGGGAGTCGATTTGATCAGAATCGGAGTCTCCACTTCCAGAAAGTTTTGCTGATCGAGATAGCGACGAACCTCGAAGGCAATACGATGGCGCAATTCAAGATTTTTGCGAACAGCACCACGACGTAAATCGAGGTAGCGATACTCCATACGCAAGTCATCTCCCCCATCGGTGTCGTCTTCGATGGTGAAAGGCGGAGTTTTCGATTCATTTATAATGTTCAACTCATCTACAATCAATTCAACATCACCGGTCGGAATGTTCGGATTTTTATTGCTTCGTTCGGCAACAACCCCTTGTACCTGAATCACCCATTCGCGTCCCATGCGATTGGCTTTTTCGCACAAAGAAGAGTTAATATCCTGATTAAATACCAATTGTGTAATTCCATAACGATCGCGCAAATCGACAAAAGTCATGCCTCCCATTTTACGCGTTTTCTGTACCCAACCGGCTAAAGTGACTGTTTCACGAACGTGAGACTGGCGAAGTTCGCCACAAGTATGTGTTCTAAACATGCGTTTCTTTTTTTGTGCAAAAATAATAAATTAAACAGACAAAAGTACAAAGAAACCCTGTCCAATCCCAATAAAATTGAACAGGGTTCTAATTCAAAAAAATAGTACGTTTGGTTTAGTGCGAAATGTGCTCAGCAGCCATCGATAATTGATCATACCAATCTTGTCCGAATTTTCGTATCAATGGCTCTTTAAGATACTGATACAATAACAGATGATTCTTTTCTCCCAATTTAACCGCATCTTTGCATACATGCCATTTATGGTAATTGACGGCTTTAAATGTGGGGAACTGCTTTGTCCTGACAGGATACAAATGACAGGAAATCGGTTTCCGGAATGTTGTTTTTCCTTCGTTATACAGATTTTCTATCAAACAGCTCCAAATCCCGTTCGCTCCTTTCGTCGCAAACACGCATTCTGCACCATTCACAATGGATACTGCCATATCTCCCTCACGGTCGATATAGGCAACACCTTGTTTATCAATGACAGCGCGAGCAGCATCCGAAAGCTTGTCCCACAATTGCGGCAAAATATCTTCTATCTCCGCAATCTCGTCCAATTCAACAGGAGCCCCTTCTTCACCTTCGACACAACAAATGCCTTTGCATGCCTCCAGATCACAGCAGAAACACTGGTCAAAAAGATCTAAACTAATGATCGTATCTTCTATTTGTAACATTCTTACACTAAATCGCCTACTTTATTATTTCTTTTTTGATCTTCAACAATAGCATCCAGAACGGCTACGATCGTCATATTAAAAATATCACGTACCGAACTTTCTACATCGAGAATATGGATCGGTTTGTTGAGCCCCATCTGAATCGGACCAATCATATCTGCTAACCCCATCTCAAGCAATAACTTGCTTGCTGTATTCGCAGAACTTAAATTCGGGAACACCAGAGTATTAACATCTTTCCCAGCCAATTTGTTGAATGGGAACTTTTCATCTCTCAGTTTTTTATTGAGCGCAATGTTCACCTGCATTTCACCATCAACCACTATGTCGGGACATTCTGCATGCAGACGTTTCACCACAGTGTGTACACTTGCCGGACTACCTACTTTATCCATACCGAAGTTCGAATAAGAGATCATCGCCATAACCGGTTGATGATTGAAGAATTTAACCGCATCATTGGCCAGTTTAGCAATATCAACCAGTACATCCGTATTCGGATGGCGATTAAACAAGGTATCGGCAAGGAAGAAGGTTCCCTTTTTGGTATTCAAAATATGCATAGCCGCAATATTGTTAACACCCTCTCTGACTCCGATCACCTGCTTGGCAGCATTGATATTTTCTATAAAATTGGTATACGAACCGGTAATCATAGCATCGGCATCACCTGTCTCTACCATCATCATACCAAAATAATTACGTTCAAACATCTTTTCCAACGCATCGGTAAGGGTCATACCATCGCGACCGCATTTTTCGGTCAATAAGGTAGCATAGCGTATGCGGCGCTCTTCTTCTCTGTCGTGGCGCATGTTCACAATTTCAATACCGGAAAGGTCGAGATTGTTTTCTGCCGCCATTTTTTCAATGCGCTCTTCATTACCCAACAAAACAGGAATACATACGCCTTCCGATTTCGCCATTTCAGCGGCTTTGAGCATATTCAGGTGGTTGGCTTCCGAGAATACAACCCGCTTCGGTGACTGACGAGCCATCTCAACAAAATGACGAAGCATTTTATTATCCGACCCCATCAATTCGCGTAATCTGTTTGAATATGCTTCCCAATCATCAATCTTTACACGAGCCGCTCCCGAATCAATAGCTGCCTTAGCCACGGCCGGAGCCACTGTGGTCAACAACCGGGGATCGAGCGGCTTCGGAATAATATACGAACGACCGAAGCTCAATTTACTAAGGTTGTAAGCTGCATTCACCACATCAGGAACCGGTTTTTTAGCCAATTCGGCAATGGCCAATACCGCTGCAACCTTCATCTCTTCATTGATGCATTTGGATCGTACATCCAAAGCACCACGGAAAATATAGGGGAATCCCAATACGTTATTAATCTGGTTAGGATAATCGGAACGACCGGTTGCAAACAAAATATCCCCGCGCGAATCCATCGCGTCGGCATACGAAATCTCAGGATTCGGATTAGCTAAAGCGAACACAATCGGGTCTTTAGCCATCGTACGAACCATTTCTTTGCTCAACACACCGGCAACTGATAATCCAAGGAAAACATCGGCACCATATACGGCATCAGCCAGAGTATGAAGATCAGTACGTGAAGTGGCAAACTCTTTTTTCTGAGGAGTCAGATTAGTTCGCGTATCACAAATCACACCCTTACTGTCGACCATAATGATGTTTTCACGTTTCGCACCTAAGCAAATATACAAGCGGGCACATGAATTGGCAGCCGCACCGGCACCATTCACCACAATTTTGATTTCGTCGATTTTTTTACCTACTATTTCGAGGGCATTGATCAATCCGGCAGCCGATATAATAGCCGTTCCGTGCTGGTCGTCATGCATTATGGGAATATCAAGCTCTTCCTTCAAGCGTGTTTCAATTTCAAAACATTCGGGAGCTTTAATATCCTCGAGATTAATACCTCCAAAAGTGGGAGAAATTGCTTTTACTGCCTGAATAAATTTTTCGGGATCTTTTTCGTTCACTTCAATGTCAAAAACATCGATTCCTGCAAAGATTTTAAATAAAAGCCCCTTCCCTTCCATCACAGGTTTACCTGCCAAGGCGCCGATATCACCTAATCCCAAAACGGCTGTACCGTTAGAAATTACAGCAACCAAATTACCTTTAGCCGTGTAGTCATAAGCTGTATCCGGATCCTTCTCGATCTCGAGGCAAGGCTCCGCTACACCTGGTGAATACGCCAGCGATAAATCTGTTTGTGTACTATAAGGTTTGGTGGGAACCACCTCAATTTTACCAGGTTTACCTTGCTTATGATAATTCAAGGCATCTTCTCTCGTTAATTTTGCCATGTGTGTATTGGATAATGATGTTAATAATTAATCGCAAATTTAGCATTTTATCTGATTAAAATAGGAAGAAAAAACGCTATTTTCGCGTCATAATTCAAAAAATAAACTAATTTTTATTGCAGATTATTACATTACTGACCACATGACGATTATTCATGGCAAACCAACTATTGAACGAAAAATTGATACACATAGACCCGAAATAGCCGAATTTCTCATCTTATATTTATCAAATATAACAAGTATAGATAATTTTCTAAATCTTTCACCCTCCAAAGAAAAGCCATCTTGTAAAAGAGAATCATTTATTCGATATTTTTAGGAAATATTTTATCTACTTTTGCATTTTAATTTTCTTAATGACCATGCCTCATATATCAATTATAGCCGCAGTCGCATCTAATAATGCCATTGGCAAAGACAATGACTTACTTTGCCATCTTCCTGGCGATTTAGCACGATTCAAAGAACTGACACTCCATCACACTGTCATTATGGGGCACCGAACCTATCTGTCCCTTCCCAAAGGGGCTCTACCCCATCGTACAAATATAGTTCTGAGTAGATCAACCCGGGAGATTGAAGGTTGCATGGTGGTCGATTCCCTCGAAAAAGCGCTTGAGATGTGTAAAACCGAAGACGAAGTATTTATTATTGGCGGAGGCACTCTCTATCAGCAGGCCTTACCGTTAGCCGATCGCCTCTACCTGACACACATTCACGCAGCACTCGAAGGTGATACATTTTTTCCTTCGGTAAACTATACTGAATGGATCGAAACTCATCGAGAAGAGCGATCTCTGGGTGGAAAACATCCTCATTCGTACGCTTTTGTAGATTATCGCAAAATAGATAGGTAACTAATTAATAACAACTTCTAAGATTTGACAGGCGAAGACGCGTATCCTGATCAAAAAGAACCAATAAAGAGTCGTCTTTAGCAGGTAAAGTCAGAGATAATGACTTGCGGATGTATTTTTCTGTCGGAAGCAAGTAGTACTGAAACTTACCATCCAACGAACCTTTGTGGACATAGAACGGAATATAATCCGCTTTTTTCACTTTGCAGTCAGTGGTAGAAATCGTAATACGAGCAAGTATACCTCCATTCGAATTTCGCCAGCGTTGATTGGAAATCATATTTCCCACTGAATAAAACACCGGTACCCGGGTACTATCCGAACGGTATTGCATCTCAAAATTCTGCACCACATGGGGATGTGAACCAACAATAGCATCGGCACCCGATTTGATGATCAATGCTGCCACCTTTTCTTGCTGTGCATTCGACTTCAGCTCATATTCATTCCCCCAATGAATCGTCACAACAATAAATTGTGCCCCTCTCAGCCTGGCGGTATGAATATCCTGCCGAATTTGAGCCGTATCGATACTATTTACAACGTAAGGAGATGGAACTTGATGCCCATTTGTCCCGAAAGTACAATTTAAGATGGCAATTTTAATCCCTTTGACAGTCACAATCAACGGATAAATAGAATCCCGTTGGGCTCTATTCAAATAAACCCCAACCGGTTGTACCTTTTTATTTACCGTCAGAAATGTGCGCATGATTCCGTTAGCCCCCCTATCAGCAATATGGTTATTAGCCAACTGCATGACATCAAATCCGGCATTCACCGCCCCATCCAACACTGCATCGGGACTTGAAAAGCAAGGATAGCCGCTATACGGTTTACCGGCCAACGGAACTTCCAAATTTGCTACAGCCAGATCTGCCGACCGAATATAGGGCGCAAGATACTTGTAACAGGAAGTAAAATCATAGGAGCGCGATGTTTTATCATAAGCAGCCTCCAATTGCGGTACATGTCCCATGATGTCGCCCGCGAAGATCAGGATAATAGAATCACTTTGTCTTAATTCGCTGTTCGTATTCTCTTTTATGTCAGGCGTTTTATATGCATAGCAAATCCAAACAACCGACAGCAGAATAATCAGGGATATATACCGGTATTTTTTCATTTCAATTACATGTCTAATGCACCAATAATGTCATATATCGACGAATATCCGTGTCGATCGAGGTATTCATTGATTCCATCAACCACCTTGACACTCACAGCCGGATCGATAAAGTTGGCCGTACCTATTTGAATTGCCGTTGCACCGGCAAGGAAAAATTCAATCGCATCGGTAGCATTCATAATACCACCCAATCCGATGACTGGGATTTTAACGGCTTTTGCAACCTGCCATACCATGCGGAGAGCCACAGGCTTCACACAGGGCCCCGACAAGCCTCCGGTAACAGTAGAAAGCAGCGGTTTTCGGGTTTCGGCATCGATGGCCATACCCAGAAGCGTATTTATCAACGAAACTGAATCAGCCCCTTCATCTTCCACAGCTTTTGCAATGGAAGCAATATCGGTGACATTCGGGGATAATTTCACGATCAACGTCTTGGAGTAGGCCTTGCGCACAGCTTTGACCACCTCTGCCGCTCCCGCGCAACTCACGCCAAAGGTCATTCCTCCCTGTTTAACGTTCGGACACGATATATTTAGCTCAATAGCCGGTATTTTATCGAGAGCATTTATCTTTTCTGCCGTGGCTACGTAGTCCTCAATCGTCGATCCAGAAACATTAACCATGATATTGGTATCATACTCCTTGATCTGAGGATAAATAGACGATACGAAGTAGTCTATCCCTTTATTTTGCAGTCCTACAGCATTTAACATGCCCGAAGGAGTTTCAGCCATTCGCGGATAAGCATTCCCCTCCCGATGAAGAATAGTTGTCCCCTTGGTAAAAATTCCCCCTATTCGACCAAGATCCATAAAATCGACATACTCTTCTCCAAAGCCAAATGTTCCTGAGGCCGTAGTAACTGGATTTTTGAACTCTACCGCCCCTATTTTTACTCTTAAATCTGCCATGATAGTTCTTTTGAATTGAATACTGGTCCATCGGTGCACACGCATTTATGACCGGTTTGGGTTTGTGTAACGCAACACAAGCAGGCTCCAATACCGCAAGCCATTTTATTTTCAAGAGAGACCTCGCAATCAATCGATTTATACTGCGCAAAGCGGGCTACAGCCTGCATCATGGGGGTCGGGCCACAGGTATAGATCATATCTATTGGCTCTTGTAAAATAGAGTGTTGGGTAACAAAGCCTTTCTCTCCGGCAGATCCATCTTCGGTTGTAATGTACACCTTGCCCAGCTTTTTGAACTCATCCAGTTGCATCAACCCTCCTTCCGACCGGGCTCCCAGCAAGAACATCGGCTCAAAGCCCTCTTGCTTTAGCGTAGAGCCCATAAATAGCAAAGGAGCAATACCGACACCACCACCCACCAATAGTAGGCGAGACTGGCTCTCTTTGGGCATTGTGAATGAATTACCCAGAGGGAGAAGCATATTGACCGTGTCTCCAATCTTGTATTCCGACATTTTACGCGTACCATCTCCCACCTTTTGCACCAAAAGCCAAAGCTCGTTGTTGACTCGATCTACATAATTAACAGATATCGGGCGGCGAAGGAACACGCTCGGAGCATTATCGATGCGCACCTGCACAAATTGCCCCGGCAACATCTCAGGTAATGGTTCCTCTTGGGTAAATTTCAATAAAAAATGGCTGTCTCCCAACGAAATATTCGCGGAAACAACCATGTCTAACGAGCATTTTTTCATTGTGTCATTAATTTGACTGCAAAATTACGCAGTTATCTCTTAATTCACAACAGTTGGCAGAAACTTCTACATCACTCTTTGGAAGAATTGGGTAAAAACTCTTCAAATGTCATATCCGAATAGTACACCGTAATCTTTTTGACTGTTTTTTCTTTTACAATCTCTTTAATTTCTATAGGCTGGGCTACTTCTACCTGTTTTATCTCTTTTGGCGGATAGTTTTTTTCTTCTCTTTTCGGCTCATAACTAACAGTACTACTGGATATTTCCGGCTTAATATCAAACAATGAAGCTTGACGAGAAGGCAATTCTTCGCGATACATTGACCCAACACCAGAAATAAGCCAATCTGGATTGATTGTTGGAAACGCATTTAAGATTTTCTGAACGACTTCCAGACTCGGTTTATTACGTCCGTTCAGAATATGCGATACAACCGAAGGCTGCGTACCTATCATCAACGCAAAGCGGGTAGGAGCAATTTGCTCCAGTTCCATAAGTTTGGATATACGATCTTTCATATGACAGTTTAGCCTTTATGTTTACTATAACCACAATTTATACCTGTGTAATTGTAAAATTGACTGCATTTGTTCATCTTTAGCACGCTACAAATGTAAACAATAAAATTTACATTTACAATACAATACAAATGTATCGGTGGCGATCATTGATGTACATTTGTGAATTATGCAGGTATAAGTTTGAGATAATGTAAAATGCTATTTAAGAACGAATTACTAAACATCTATGCGTTCATACAATATAATCTATTTATTTAGATAAATCATCTTATATACCTTATTATAAGTACAATATTTAATTTTAATATCTATTTATCAAGCATTTGAGCAAATAATGTGTATTAATGGCCAATTAACTTTATCAAATAGATCAAATATAATGCATATATAACTAGTAATTAGATATATATATGACACATAATAGTGATTGCAAATATAATTAAACGCCTCCTATTCACGATTGTAAATAAGCGATGAGAACTGCCATATACTTCATATTCATCTCTGCATAATTCTTGTTTTACAAATGTATTTTGTATTTTATTTCTCATCTGTAATGTATATTTGTGAATAACTCCAGAATCAAACAGGTGATTATTGTCGATATGAATTGACACAGATATTTTTTGTAGATGAACTGCGATAGCCTGCAGTAGAAAATTAACGGTAATGTTTTTTCTTTCAATGCAATACCTTTTATTTTACCTCTTTTTTAGCTTCTGAGAATTGAATATTTCGTTTATCGCTGTATTCTTCTATTTCCCGTTTGGAGTAGCGATGATAAAACTCTATTTTTGCATTCAAATTTTTATATTGTGAAACGAACAAAAAAGCCATTACCCGTTCTTGAAAATATCGTTGTTTCGGATGTAGCTGCCGAAGGGAAAGCAATCGCCAAAAACAATGATATGGTTATTTTCATTCCTTATGTTGCTCCCGGCGACATTATCGATATTCAGCTTACACGAAAGAAATATAGTTATGCCGAAGGGAAAGCTATCAATTTCCACTCGTTCTCCGAAGAAAGAGTGGACCCCATCTGCGAACACTTTGGTGTATGCGGTGGGTGTAAATGGCAACATCTGAATTATACGTCGCAACTAAAATACAAACAGCAACAGGTAACCGACAATCTGACCCGAATTGGCAAGATAGAACTTCCCGAAATATCTCCGATCCTTGGTTCGGGCGAAACTACCCATTACCGGAATAAACTGGAATTTACCTTTTCAAACAAACGGTGGATAACGGAAGAAGAGATCAAATCTGGTGCTCAGTTTGACGATATGAATGCATTGGGATTTCATATTCCAACGCTTTTCGATAAAGTATTGGACATAAAAAAGTGTTGGTTGCAAGATGACATCTCCAATCAGATACGATTGGCTGTAAGAGACTATGCAACAGAAAATAACCTGTCATTTTTTGACTTGCGAAATCGGGATGGCTTTCTTCGGAATATGATCGTTCGTAGCTCTACGACCGGAGAATTGATGGTAATTATGGTATTCTTCAAAGAGTTGAAAGATGAACGCGAAGGTTTGTTGAATCAGCTCCTATCACTTTTTCCTCAAATATCATCACTGGTCTATATTATCAATGAAAAAGCGAACGACACCATTACAGATCAGGAGGTTGTTCTATACCACGGAAACGATTATATTTTTGAGCAAATGGAAGAGTTGAAGTTCAAAATAGGACCGAAATCTTTCTACCAAACAAACTCAAAACAAGCTTACGAACTGTATAAGGTTGTCCGGAATTTTGCCCATTTATCGGGAACCGAATTGGTGTACGACCTCTATACCGGAACAGGTACCATTGCCAATTTTGTTGCCCGTCAGTCAAAACAGGTAATTGGAATCGAATATGTACCGGAAGCGATTGAAGATGCAAAAATCAATTCGGATTTGAATCATGTTGGCAATACGCTATTCTTTGCCGGAGACATGAAAGATATTTTGCATGAAAACTTCATAAACGAGCATGGACATCCGGATGTAATCATAACAGATCCTCCTCGTGCCGGAATGCATACGGATGTAATCGATGCAATACTCTTTGCAGCACCTAACCGAATTGTATATGTAAGCTGTAATCCGGCAACTCAAGCCCGAGATTTAAGTTTACTCAACGAGCAGTACAAAGTGACTAAAGTACAACCGGTAGATATGTTTCCGCATACACATCATGTAGAAAACGTTGTTCTACTTGAAAAACGGGAATAGATCTATTATTTATTGCATAAATATTGCTTGAAAAATCATAAATATTTTGTATCTTTCGAATGTTTATTGGATTAGCGCTATGTCAAATAGCCTCAATTATCAATTCAAATAATATGAACATCAATTTGTTAGAAATAACAAGTGCTTTTGTGGTACTTTTTGCTATTATTGATGTACTTGGTTCTATACCTATTGTACTAAGTATTAAACAGAAACAGAAGATCAATCCATTAACTGTTGTAGGTGCATCATTTGCGGTAATGCTCGGATTTCTGTATGCCGGAGATATTGTTTTGAGTATGTTTGGGGTAGATATCAAATCATTCGCGGTAGCCGGATCTTTTGTCATTTTTATTATGGCAATGGAAATGACATTGGGCATTGAAATATTTAAAATGGACGGGCCTGTTAAGACTGCGTCCATTGTCCCTCTTGCGTTTCCGCTCATAGCAGGCCCAGGATCATTCACCTCCCTACTCTCTTTGCGTGCTGAATATCAGACAATTAATATAATAATAGCTTTGCTACTCAATATGGCTTTTGTCTATTTAGTACTCCGCCTAACTGATAAAATAGAAAAATTAATCGGTAAAGGCGGCATCTATATTCTTCGAAAATTCTTTGGAGTAATTTTATTAGCAATTGCTGTAAAGCTGTTTGCAACTAATATAGCAACATTCTTTAATCACTAAAATGGATCAAAAGGGATTCTCCATAAGCCGCCTGATTAAAAGCTTCGGATATGCATTGAAAGGAATTGCGACAGCTTATTCGAAAGGACAAGTCAATATTAAGATTCATACCTGCGTTGCAATCCTCACCATAGCGTTAAGTATACTTTTATCAATCAGTACTTTTGAATGGGTTTGCATCATTTTGTGCATCGGATTGGTCATTGCAGCCGAAATGACGAACAGTGCAATCGAGACGTTGGTGGATCTTGTCTCTCCGGAGTGGCACGAGAAAGCAGGAAGCGTGAAAGACATCGCAGCTGGAGCTGTCCTAGTTTTAGCCGCGACATCTGTAGTAGTGGGCGCAATAATTTTTCTACCTAAAATTATTGCATTATTATCTTAACCGATCAACTATTCCAGTTCATCAAGCATTTGCTGGATTTCAGCATCAACTTCAAACAGTTGCTGCTTGCATCGTTGAATAATCGACGATGCACGCTTCACCAATGGCGATAGCTCTTCTAACGGCATTTCCACATTGTCGAGCTTCTTCAAAATTTCATCCAATTCGTTCAAAGATTCGGTATAAGATATTTTTTTTGCTGTCGGCATAATTTTAATTATATTGCAAAATACAACAAACTTGGAATCAAAAAGGCTGCTAAAACAACAACATTCCTAGTTCCAAGTTTATTCTCAATTATCTATCTGTTTTCGTACTGTTTGGCGTAATATTTTTGATATTCACCGCTTGTGATATTCTCCATCCAAGCTTCATTTGCCAAATACCAATCAACCGTCTTTTCCAGTCCTTCCGCAAATTGCAATGAAGGATGCCATCCCAACTCTTTTTGTAATTTGGAAGAATCAATAGCATAGCGCAAGTCATGTCCGGCTCGATCGGTAACAAATGTAATCAGCTTTGCCGACTCCCCTTCGGGACGACCCAGTTTTTTATCCATGATTTTACACAACAGTCGAATCAAGTCGATATTTGTCCATTCGTTAATGCCACCAATATTGTACGTCTCTCCATCCTTGCCGTGATGAAAAATGATATCAATTGCCGAAGCATGATCTTCCACAAACAACCAGTCGCGAATGTTTTCGCCTTTGCCATAAATGGGAATGGGTTTATTGTGCTTGATATTATTGATCGAAAGCGGAATTAACTTTTCGGGGAACTGATGAGAGCCATAATTATTGGAACAGTTTGAAACCACTACCGGCAATCCGTAAGTATGATGATATGCCCTAACCAAATGATCGGAACTAGCTTTTGATGAAGAATATGGACTTCTCGGATCATACGATGTTGCCTCTACGAACATACCAGTTTTCCCAAGCGAACCATATACTTCGTCGGTGGAAATGTGATAAAACAGACGTCCCTTCATATTGTCTTTCCATGCTTCTTTGGCTGCATGAATCAAGTTGACCGTACCCAAAATATTGGTACGAATAAAGGAAAACGGATCTGTAATCGATCTATCGACATGCGATTCGGCTGCTAAATGGATGACGCCATGAAAATCATATTGTTGGAACAACTGCTGAATGGCATCTGTATCTGTAATATCCATTTTAACAAAAGTATAATTAGACTGGGTTGAAACATCAACAAGATTTTCAAGATTTCCGGCATAAGTTAAAGCATCCAGATTAACAATATGGTATTCCGGATACTTATTCACAAATAAACGTATAACATGAGAACCTATGAAACCGGCTCCACCTGTAATCAAAATAGTTTTCATTTATCAACAAATTTAAATAGCTATAAAAAATTCCCTTTAAGGCAGTAATCGTTATCTGTTTATAAAAAAATATTTGCAAAGATATAAAGATTGTACCAAAACGAAACTAATTAAAATAAATTCTACTCTAACGACTATCTATTCAACATACCAAGATTTTAGGGTATCAGATAATTAGCCCATTTTGTTTGCAATCACAAAAAAAGTAACTACTTTTGCATTTATATGACTAAGTGAATTTTGGCTGCTTGGCTCAAAATTTACAAGATCCTAAAACACTCTTAACCTCAAAAGCGCATGGACTTAATGGATGACAACAAAGATCAACTCCAGGTAAATGAAGCTGGTCAAACAGAATCAATTACTCAACAAGAACCCGAAAGTGTAGCGATAGCACCAGAACAAGAAAATAGTACGATTGCAAACAATTTTCTTGATTCTTATGCAGCACTTTCTCAAACGGAATTGATTGAAAAACTCAAAGAAATCATGAATAAGGCTGTCGCTGAAATCGAAAAGGATGAGGTTGATGCGATCAGGCAATTATTCTATAAAAAACATAAAACCGAGATAGAAGCACAGAAGAAAAGCTTTATTGAAAACGGTGGAGAGGAAGCTGATTTTGATCCGAAAGTTGATGAGAATGAGAACATTCTTAAAGAATTACTTCAAAAATACAGAGAAGAAAAGGCTTCACACTTTGATGCAATAGAAAAAGAACGGGAAGAAAATCTGATAAAAAAGACTGCCATCTTGGATCAATTGAAAGCTATTGCAGAATCCGGTGATGTCGGAGAATCCTTATCTCTTTTTCGCAAGCTGCAGCAAGAATGGAGAGCAATTGGTCAAGTACCTCAGATCAAAGTTAATGAGTTGTGGAAAAACTACAATTTATACATGGAGCGTTTCTATGATTTGATCAAGATCAATAATGAAATGCGCGATTATGACTTTAAGAAAAATCTTGAACAAAAAAACAATCTTTGCGAGTCGGCAGAAAAACTGGCAGAGGACAAGGACGTTGTAGCTGCTTCTCGCCTACTTCAGAAATTTCACGAAGAGTGGAGAGAAATTGGTCCCGTAGCTCGTGAATTAAGAGATGAATTGTGGAATCGTTTCAAAAATGCATCCACTGTTATTAATAAAAAACACCAAGAATTTTTTGCAGCTTTAAAAGCTCAGGAAGAAGTGAACCTGGCGGCAAAAACAACTCTCTGCGAACAGGTTGAGGCTATAGACCTAACCGTACTCAAAACTTATAAAGACTGGGAGGCAAGAACGACGGAAATCGTCGGTCTTCAACAGCAATGGAAAACTATCGGTTTTGCTCCTCGTAAAGAGAATATTAAAATTTATGAACGCTTCCGCTCTGCTTGTGATCAGTTTTTCCGCAAGAAAAGCGAATTTATGAAAGCTACTAAAGCCGAGCTTGATGTCAACTATGAAAAGAAGAAAGCGTTATGCGAAAAAGCGGAATCACTAAAGGATAGCAACGACTGGAAGGCAACAACTCAAATTATGGTTGACATTCAAAAGGAATGGAAAACGATAGGGCCTGTGCAAAAGAAATATTCTGATATGCTCTGGAAACGCTTTGTTTCGGCATGTGATTATTTCTTTGAACAAAAAGAACAGATATTTTCGTCCAAAAAAACGGAAGAACACACAAACCTTTCATTGAAAAAGGAGTTGATCGATAGCATTGATAACTTCGTTAAAGGAGAAGATGCACAGGAATCGCTGGCTGAGTTGCAAGCATTGATTGCCAAATGGAATACGATTGGGCATGTTCCTTTTAAAGAAAAAGACAAAATATTCAAAGCATTCAAGGATGCAGTAAATAAACAAATGGATGCCTTAAATATCGATAGTATAAACAGAAGATTAATATCTTTCAAAGATAATATTGAAAAAATCGCTGATGGCGAACATCCGAACCAACTTTATCGTGAACGGGAGAAGTTGTTGCGAATTTATGACAGTTTGAAAGTTGAAATTTCAACTTATGAAAACAATATGGGATTTATTTCTGCTAAATCAAAAAAATCAGATTTGATTGTGCAGGAACTGGAGCATAAAATTGAAAAACTAAAAGAAGATCGCAATTTAATAGAAAAGAAAATCAAACTGATAGACGAGAGTCTATAACTAAAACAACTAGCTGTATCAAACACTAGATCAAGGCTATTGCAAGTATTTGGGATATTTGTATAGCCAAAACAAAACGTGTAGCTTTATTTATTTACATTAATTATTTCTAACAATGGATTTTAGAGACGACAAAAGGCAACGTCCCGATTATAGTTCAGGTGACAATGCCAGCCGTGATGGTAACAAAAAAGAGGGACATGCACGTCCCCGGATTTCAAGAACTCCTGCTAACGGGCCCGTATCATCTTCAAATTTTGACAAACCCCGTTATGATAGGCCACGAGACAACGATCAACAACGCCCTTACAACCGTAATTATAATAATCAGGACGGTGGATATCAGCAACGTCCCTCGTATAATCGGGACAATAACGGTGGAGGATATAACCGAAATTATAACAGACCGAATTCCGATCGCCCATATAACAGAGATTATAACAACAACCAACGTTCGTATAATCAAGGTAGTGAAGGCGACCAGCAACAAGCATATAACCGCAATTATAACAGAGACGGGAACTCATATCAATCTCGTCCACAATATAATAGAGATGGAAATGATTTTCAGCGCCGTCCCTACAGAGAGGGCGGAGATTCGTTTCAGCGCAATTCCTATGGCAGAGATGGGGGAGATCGTCGCCCCTACTCTAACAACCGCCCATATAATAATAACCGGGGGGGCAATTATGGATCACGACCAGGAGGCTACAATAATCCTCGTCAAGGCAGTTTTTCTCACGGTAAAATGTACGAACAACCTGCTATTGACCCGAATGAACCGATACGTTTAAATAAATTTTTGGCCAATGCAGGTATCTGTTCGCGCCGTGAAGCCGATGAATATATTCAGGCCGGGGTTGTGAGTGTCAATGGACAAGTTGTTCAAGAACTTGGCGTGAAAGTGATGCCTACCGATAAAGTGATGTTTCATGATCAAACGGTTCAGACTGAGCGCAAAATTTACATATTGCTCAACAAACCCAAAGATTTTGTAACCACCGTAGATGATCCCAAAGAAAGGAACACCGTGCTTGATTTGGTCAGAAATGCTTGCCGCGAACGGATTTATCCGGTCGGACGTCTGGACAGAAGCACCACCGGTGTGCTGTTACTCACAAACGATGGAGATTTAGCATCCAAACTTACACATCCCAAATACAACAAAAAGAAAATCTATCATGTCTACTTGGACAAACCATTGACAAAAGCCGATATGGAACAAATTGTCAGCGGCATCGAATTGGAAGATGGAGAAATACATGCTGATGAGGTTCATTACGTTCTAGAGGATGATAGACAACAGGTTGGCATAGAAATACACTCTGGACGAAATCGGATAGTGAGACGTATCTTCGATCACTTGGGTTACCGTGTGAAACGTTTGGATCGGGTTTTCTTTGCCGGTTTGACCAAAAAGAACCTTCCTCGCGGCAAATGGCGTTTTCTCAGCCAAAACGAAGTCAATATGCTGAAAATGGGCGCTTTCGAATAATTTTTTATTTCTTTGGAGATAGCGCACGGATAGAGTTTACTTCGATGTTGCACTGTTAATCTTTCGACATACTACAGCTAGAATCAGGTGAATTTATATTCCATCGACGACGATAAAGAACAAAAAGCATTCAATAAAGTAAACCAAAAGCCGTCAGTAGCATGACGGCTTTTTTTATCTCAATATCAAGAATCGTTTTAAAATTATGATTAAACGATTGTGTAAGACAAAAGAATGGTTGTTTGAGTTGGTTCCGAATAACAAATCGGCACTAACTTCCATATTTGAATCCTTACAATACAAAAACTACAAACTTTATTTTTACGGGCAAATTATCTCACTGACAGGGACATCGATGCAACAAGTTGCGATGAGTTGGTTAGTGTATCGTATGACGGGATCCATCATGCTCTTGGGGACCGTAGCTTTTCTGACTCAAATACCCAGTTTGTTTGTTTCACCTTTGATGGGAGTTGTAAATGATCGTTTCGACAGGAAGAAAATATTGATATTTACACAGGTTTTATCCATGACGCAAGCCTTATTGTTGGCGACCTTAGTATTGACAAATACAATTCAGATTGTCCATATTCTTATACTGAGTATTTTTCTTGGATTGATAAACTCGTTGGATGCACCTGTCAGGCAAGCATTTTATACAAAATTAGTTCCAACAAACGTTTTGGGAAATGCTATCGCACTCAACTCTGCCACTTTCAACTGTACCAAGTTAATTGGTCCAACCATAGGTGGCATACTTATTGCCATGGTTGGTGAAGGTATTTGCTTTCTAATTAATAGCGTGAGTTTCATTGGTGTTATATTTGCGTTAATGCAAATCAATACCGACAAGCCTATGACATCCGCCGCAAAGGGGAATTTATGGCATGAAATGAAAGAAGGATTCATATATAGCATTGGATTTTTGCCAATTCGTAGTATCCTGATTTTCATTGTTATATTAGCTGTTTTATCCTTTCCATTTCCGATGATGCTGCCGGCCTTTGTCAAATCGGAATTACACGGAGGCAGTGATTTGTATGGCTATTTTATAGCGGCTACCGGCATCGGATCGCTTATATCCACGCTCTATTTAGCCGCACGAAAAAGCGTTTTGGGTTTGGCCAAAATAGTCATGTTTGCCTGCGGCATTCAAGGTATCTCTTTAATCGCTTTTTCGTTAACACATATCGTATGGTTATTAATGATCATCTGTTTCTTCATCGGGTTTTCATATATTGCGTGTCTGGCTTCTTGTAACACATTGATACAAAGCTTAACAGATGAAGACAAGCGAGGTCGTGTAATGAGCTACTACACCATGGCATTTCTGGGATTCACTCCTATCGGAAACCTTCTGCAAGGATATGCTGCAGAAAAAATAGGCCTATCTACCATTTATCTGATATGTGGCATTTTAGTGGTTCTGACGGCGATTGCTTTCGGATATTACCGGCCTGCGATTCGAAAAGCGTCACGACCGATCTACGTGCAAAAAGGCATCATTACCGAAATTGCATACGGACTGCAATCGTCAAAAAATTAAATTTTACAACATGAATATGCAACACTATCCTTCGGTTATTTTGGAAGATGCAGTCAATGAATTTGCAAAATTGCCCGGTATAGGACAGAAAACAGCCCTTCGGTTGGTTCTACATCTCCTCCGTCAGGACAAATCTGATGTCGAACATTTTGGCAATACATTAATTACGCTTAAGAATGAAATTCGCTACTGTAAAATGTGCCACAACATCTCGGATTCCGAATTATGCCTGATATGTGGAGACAAAACAAGAGATGATAAAACGCTATGTGTTGTAGAAAATATCAAGGATGTTATGTCAATTGAAAATACACAGCAATACAGAGGGTTATATCATGTTCTGGGAGGTATTATTTCTCCGATGGATGGTATAGGTCCAAGTGATCTGGAGATTGAAAGCCTGATTAACAGGGTAAAGACCGAACCAATAAAAGAGGTAATACTAGCACTCAGTCCCACAATGGAAGGAGATACAACTAACTACTATATTTATCGAAAATTAAGTCAAAGCAACATTGTAATATCTACCATAGCAAGAGGTGTTTCCATTGGCAACGAACTGGAATATGCCGACGAAATTACGCTGGGACGTTCTATTCTAAATCGGACGCTATTTTCGCAATAACTTATTAATCTTTTGGCTGTAAATTAATACTTTCGATATAATCCAAAATTTCATCCTTTCCTTTGGCTGTTGACGAAGACGTAACAAAAACAGGAGGTAGTTTCTCCCATTGCTCTCTTAATGTCGCTTGATATGCCTGAATATTTTCATTCAACCGGCTACCGGACAATTTATCTGCCTTCGTAAAAACGAGAGAAAACGGGATACCATTCGAACCCAACCATTCTATAAATTCCAGATCTATTTTCTGTGGAGCGTGACGTGAATCGATCAAAAGAAATAGATTGGTTAACTGAGTTCGCATAAGAATATAACTCTCAATCATTTTTCTTAACCGTTCACGGTTTGCCTTTCCTGCTTGCGCGAACCCATATCCGGGAAGATCAACCAGATACCATTCGGCGTTGATTATGAAGTGGTTAATCAATAATGTCTTCCCAGGTTTACTCGAAGTCATTGCCAGCCCTTTTCTGTTGGTCAACATATTGATGAGCGAAGATTTACCCACATTGGAACGACCAATAAAAGCATATTCAGGCAACTTACTCTCGGGACATTGTCTGACATCGGTATTACTCACTACAAAATCGGCAGAAGATATCTTCACTATAATTTAATTTAGAATGTAAAAGTGACTACACATGAAATCTCTCAGGAAATTTCCCTTGTTTATCTCTATAAAAAGCCATTATCTCAACCATGTCTTTATCCACATCACCGGTAGGAATAAAAAGTTTTCCAAAGCCCATTTCTTTCTTATCATAATCTATAAACGCCAATACAATAGGGACATTAGCTTTTAATGCTATAAAATAGAATCCCTTTTTCCATTCAGTATTGAGCTGGCGAGTACCCTCCGGAGTGATCACCAAACGAAATAATTCATGCTGACTGAAAATCTCGGACAACGAATCGGTCAATGATGTTTTTTGAGATCGATCAACCGGAATACCTCCCAATATCCGCATCATATTTCCTAAAGGGAATGTAAACCATTCTTTTTTCATTAGAAAATTAACACGCAAATGCAATACATGACGGAAAATATTACCCCAAAAAAAGTCCCAATTGCTAGTGTGTGGTGCAATACAAATAACACATTTTTCTGGTAAATCTATATCATTCACCAGTTTCCAACCCTTATATTCTAAAATGCTTTCGCTGATTAATTTCATTTGTTCTTTTCTGTAAAATAGATACAAAGATAGCGAAAACATACCGCATTCACCAATGACTACACTAAGGCTGAATAACCGAAAATAATTATCTTTGTAGTGTTTATTGTGAGTATTGATTATGATTAAAAAGATTCTCCGTTACATTGGAATTGCCCTTCTGGCAGGTATTCTATTCAGCATTCTTTCCGTCGTGATATTACGGTTTGTACCAGTGACCATCACCCCGTTAATGATAATCCGAAGTATTGAGCAAGTTTTTGATGGCAAACCCATTAAAATGGAGAAAAAATGGGTTTCGATAGATAAAATATCGCATAATATGGTTCAGGCTGTTGTGGCTTCGGAAGATAACCTGTTTATGGAACATTTTGGGTTTGATGAAAAAGCAATTGAAAATGCGTTAAAACACAATGCTAAAAGTAAAAAAATAAGAGGCGGGAGTACAATATCGCAACAAACCGCTAAGAATGTATTCCTGTTTCCTGACCGATCTTACGTTCGTAAAGCATTGGAGGCTTATTTCACACTGCTAATTGAAACCATCTGGACTAAGGAACGCATCATGGAAGTATATCTCAATGTGATTGAAACCGGAGATGGTGTTTATGGTGTCGAAGCTGCGGCAAAGACTTACTTTCATTGCCATGCTTCGGAACTGAAGCGTCCGCAAGCTGTCTTGATCGCGGTCTCGTTACCCAATCCCCGCAAGTTTGATCCTGCACATCCTTCTCCCTATTTACTGAAACGACAAGCGAAAATCATGCGATTGATGAAGAGAATAGAACAAGTTGAATTTGAAAAATAAGAAATGAATAAGACAATCACTTCGATTGACTGGGATAGAATTGAATACCGCGAAGCTTGGAAAAAGCAAGAAGAGCTGTTTCAACAAATCCTTCAATTGAAATTAAAGGATGAAAAAACTCCTAATTATCTGATTTTCTGCGAACACCCCCATGTATTCACACTTGGCAAAAACGGTTCGGCCAACAATCTGTTAATTGGAAACTTACAACTGCGTTCCGTCCATGCTCAGTATGTTGAAACCAACCGTGGAGGCGATATTACCTATCACGGCCCGGGACAAATTGTAGGCTATCCCATTTTCGACCTTGCCAATTTTGAAATTGGCCTGAGGCAATATATTTTTAAGATGGAGGAGGCTGTAATTAATACTCTGAAGCATATCGGCATCCATTCGGAACGGATGGAAGGAGCTACCGGAGTCTGGCTAGATACAAAAATTCCGGAAAAGTGCCGAAAGATCTGTGCCATCGGTGTGCGAAGTAGCCATTTTGTAACCATGCATGGTTTTGCATTGAATGTAAACACCGATTTGAATTATTTTTCATATATCAATCCCTGCGGATTCATTGACAAAGGAGTAACCTCCATCCAAAAAGAATTGGAAACACCCTACTCTATTCCCAAAATCAAACAACTCCTCCAAACTGAATTCGACCGTCTCTTTTAAAAAGAGTAACGCATTGCAATAAAATACATTATGACCGAAAAAATAAATATTGCTATAGACGGACACTCGTCCTGCGGTAAAAGTACCATTGCCAAAGGATTAGCCCAAAAAATAGGGTATACTTACATCGATAGCGGCGCCATGTATCGAGCTGTGGCATTGTACTGCATTCAAAACGGATTAATTAAGGACGGAGTGGTAGATGAATCTGCATTGAAAACTAAAATTCAATCGCTCCAAATTGAATTCAGACCCAACACTACTGGAGGTGCCGATACTTACCTGAATGATAAAAACGTCGAAAGTGAAATACGATCTTTAGAAGCTGCCAGTGCTGCCAGTAAAGTCAGCACGCTTAAATTTGTTAGACAAACCATGGTATATTTACAACAGCAAATGGGTAAAAACAAAGGAGTTGTAATGGATGGACGCGATATTGGTACCGTAGTGTTTCCTGATGCCGAATTGAAGCTATTTGTAACCGCCAAGCCTGAAGTCAGAGCAGATAGACGATACAAAGAACTAATCAATAAAGGATTAGATGTGGAATATAACGATGTATTGGCGAATGTAATTGAGAGAGACGAAAGAGACTCCAATCGTGCCGAGAGCCCTTTACGCCAAGCCAAAGATTCTGTGGTACTAGACAATAGCGATCTCACTCCAGAACAACAATTCGAATGGACTATGGTTGCTTATCAAAAAGCGATAGATAAAGTTACGCAAACCGATCAGTTATAATATTTTGCATACAAGAGGTTGAACCGGTCTGATTTTGTGAATTTTTCTAGCCAACTGTTTACTGCTTTGGAAAGTCCAAGAGACCGTTTATTAATGCCCCAGCCCTGTAATTGAGGAAATCCGATATCGACACTGACATCAATACCCGGAAAACGCTTAACAAAATAGTTGGCAACTTTTTCATCACATACACCATAACGAACACTACCTTTAGCCACTAACAGTATCAGCTCCTCCGCATCATGTACTTTCAGTTCACTCACATAAATCGTATCACTGATTTCCTCTGCCAGATGTTGTATTCGTTGTGTATAAGACGATCCTCTGACAATACAAAGCTGCTTTTTCCCCAAGTTCAACTGATTCTTCACAAATGTAGTATCGTCTTCAATTTCGGATGATTTACGTTGCACCAACACTGCTTTGGATACTAAAATCGGCGACGAAATAGTAATATATTGTAGCACATCCGTAGATCGGGGGATATTTTGAGCAATCAAATCCACTTTGCCTTGTTTCAACAGTCGAATAGCCTCTATCACATCCGGCACCCTTACCCACTTAATTCTAACATGTAAACAACTATCTGAAAATAACTTAGCCAATTCATACTGAAATCCGGCCAAGGTATCACCCCGCATCATACAATCAATTTGATTCATTCGTACGGCAATTCGTATCTCTCCTTTTTTTTGTATTTTGTCAATATCACGAGGAGTTGACGGCAAAAAAACGAAGAGCAAAATTGCACTTACCAATAACAGAATAAGCAACAATATTCCAACTATTTTAGTACGTTGAACCATTTAGATTACTTCTACATCATCTGGGTCAAAACAATGAAGTTTGGCCGGTGACTTCATCTATCAAAGAATCGTCATTGTCATCATTGGTAACACTATCAGGGAGAACCGATTGGGTTGATGTCGGCAGTGTAGGTGCTTGTTCCTCCGTTTTACTGGGCTGTACTTGTTGATCCACATCTTCCTCTCCGTTTTCACCATCATCTTCCCACTCACTTTCGTCATTTTCAACAGGTTCAGGATAACGAGTGGGCTCCAGTTCGTTTACAGTTGCAATCTCCCAAGTACAAATTCGCTTTCCCTTTGCTTTACAACTCTTTATCCCGATAAATTCATCTACATCAATCGTAATAGGAATCTTTTCTTCATCTTTTCCGCCAAAGACAATTTCAAAACGAGGATAAACTTCGCTGGAAATATGCAACATGGTCGAGCCAGCATTGTCGCCCAAGAAATTCACTCTTTTTTGAGATGGCTCTAAAGTAAAGCGCTTTAAATAAGGGAAATTTTGCTCGGCATCAAACAAAGCAACCGACCAAATCTTATCACTATCATACTTTTCAATAATCTTTGTATCAGTATCATAGTGATTTGTCAAATCAAAATTAGTAGTATAATATTCACCGGATTTTGTAATCACTAAAATCAGATCATCGCTTTGGAATTCGCCCAGAAACTCTCCACGAGAGTCATAATTAAGACGCCATACGTCCCGGTCGAACCAAACATTACGACCACCCAAAGTCGAACCTCCTTTTTGCTTCAACGTAATACGGAGTATGTCGTTTTTAGTCAGAATATTGCCCATCGACTGACGTCCTTTGATGGCTATATCACTAAAATCTTTCTCAAACAGAAGATTCTTCAAACGAGGTTTCGGTTTGAGGGCAATACGAATAACTTCTGCTTCACCATTCGGGTTCACACTGAAGTACATCACCTTCGAATTGGCTTTTCCCTGTGTCAGATCGTATTCTTTATCCCGAGTGGTGCCAGTAACCGCAAAACGTTTCATGTAAAATGCTCCGGATCTACCGTCGCGATACACGGCATTATAAATGGTGCGCGTATCATTTCTCTTAAAAATAGCAAGATACAAGATATTTTTACCGACAAAGATTTTGTCGGCAACTTTCACCACCTTGTATTTACCATCTTTAAAAAATATTATAACATCATCAATATCAGAACAATTACAAAGAAATTCATCTTTCTTCAAACTGGTCCCGATAAAGCCTTCTTCATAGTTCACATAGAGTTTTTCGTTAGCTTCTACCACTTTTGCCGCCTCAATCGTTTCAAAACTTCTTATCTCACTACAACGCGCATATTTGGCTCCATATTTCTCTTTCAGTTTTGTAAACCAGTCAATTGTATACTCAACAATATGAGCCAGATGATAATCGATTTCTTCTATTTGTTTCTTGATCGATGTGATTTCTTCTTCTGCTTTTTCCGAGCTGAATTTCAGAAAACGTTTCGTCTTTATTTCAAATAGACGCAACATATCATCACGCGTTATCTCCCTCAAGAAAAGCTTTTTAAATGGCTCAAGACGTTGATCTATATGAGTAATTGCCTCGTCGAGTGACTTACTGTCTTCAAATTGTTTATCCTTATAAATACGTTGTTCGATAAATATTTTTTCCAGAGATGCAAAATGTAGAGCTTCCAGCAATTCAGCCCGCTGAATTTGAAGTTCTTCTTGCAATAAAGCCAACGTATGATCGACACTGGTGCGTAATAGTTCACTCACCGTAATAAAGCGAGGCTGGTTATCTTCAATCACACAACAGTTGGGCGAGATACTCTTTTCGCAGTCGGTAAATGCATAAAGCGCATCAATGGTTTTATCGGAAGAAACTCCTGATTGTAAATGAATTACGATTTCAACATCACGAGCCGTATTGTCATCTACTTTGCGAATTTTTATTTTGCCCTTATCATTAGCTTTCAGTATCGTTTCAATCAACTTACTGGTATTCGTTCCAAACGGAATTTCATTGATAATAAGCGTTTTATTATCCAACTTACTTATTTTAGCACGTATTTTAACACTTCCACCACGCTCACCATCGTTATATCGCGACACATCAATATAACCACCTGTTTGAAAATCAGGATACAGTACAAAAGGTTCTTTTCTCAGGTAGGCGATAGAAGCATCCAGCAGTTCATTAAAATTATGCGGTAAAATTTTAGAATTCAATCCGACTGCAATACCTTCAACGCCCTGCACCAACAGCAACGGGAATTTAACTGGTAAAGCAATCGGTTCTTTATTACGTCCGTCATACGAGAGCTTCCATTGTGTTATTTTCGGATTAAAAACGACTTCTAAGGCAAACTTTGATAACCGCGCTTCGATGTAACGAGGAGCAGCGGCACCATCGCCCGTCAGAATATTTCCCCAGTTACCCTGACAGTCAACCAGTAAGTCTTTTTGACCCAACTGCACCAAAGCATCGCCGATAGAAGCATCGCCGTGAGGGTGAAACTGCATGGTATGACCCACAATGTTGGCTACTTTATTGTAGCGACCATCATCCATCCGCTTCATAGAATGAAGAATACGACGCTGAACTGGTTTCAACCCGTCGTAAATGTGAGGCACGGCACGCTCAAGAATAACATAAGAAGCATAGTCGAGAAACCAGCTCTGATACATTCCCGACAAGTGATGCTTTACTTGTTCATTACGCACATCGGGAATATGGTAATCGGAATGTTTAGATAGCCCGGCAGCATCGTCAACAATATCCTCACCTCCATTGGTTTCCATATCCTCGTTGATATTCTCTTCGTTGATATCCATTATTCAATCAGTGAATTTCCTAAATATTTAATTGTATATAAATTAAACCAAAACTTTAAGTACTTTCGGTAAAATTCGAATTTCCAATTTCTCTCCCATTATTCCCGGTTCGCCATCATAATGTACATAATCTTCTTTTCCCCGTTCCACCAAAAGCTTTTTGCATTTAAACACCTCTACGTAACGGGTCTTATCCAGCTGTTTAGTAAACAAGCGTAAACTTATTTTAGGCGCCACATAAATAGGGAACTCCGACATAACTACCACATCCATATAGCCATCAGTAACTGAGGCATTTGGCGCAATAGAAGCATTATTTCCCCATTGCGAAGCATTCGCAAAAGTAACTAAAAATGCTGTGCGTTCTATCGGAGGATCGTCATCAAACGTAAGTTTATAAGTTTGTGTTTTATAATCGAAATATTGAAAGATAACTTCGCCCATGTAAACCACAGGCCCCCGTTTACCTGCTTCGGCAAAGCGGTTGGCTATATATGCATCATAACCGATTCCGGCCGTGCAAAAAAACGGTTGATTATTCAATAAACCGGCATCAATACTATTGATTCGTAGTTTGCTGATTCTCTTCAGGGCAGCCGATGCCTGCAAGGGTATTTTCAAGTGTAGCGCCAGTCCGTTACCTGATCCACAAGGCACGATACCTAACGCAGTATTTGATCCCATCACCGCCCGTGCAACTTCATTAACAGTCCCATCTCCCCCAATAGCGACCACAACATCGTAATTTTCAGCAACATATTCTTTTGACTTCAAATATCCGTCATTTGCATATTCTGTAAAATGAATATCAACCTGAAAAAGAGCCTCCGAAAAATATTTATGAATCAAATCTGGGAACTTGTTTTTTCGGCCTGTACCCGATTTGGGATTTATAATAAATGCAATTTTTGTCATGCGTTCAAATTAAAGCAAACCACCATTCAATCAACATATTAGACAGAACAATCATTTTAGCATTATGCAAAGATAAAAAAAATAAAGTCTCACTCAAAAGATGGTTTGCGATTGTTGAAAAGTATCCGGAATGTCTAAATATGACAAAAATAGCCCCGCCAAAGTTTCGATCTTCGAAACAACTGCAAAAGAAATGAATGCTAACCAGGCCACACATCCGCCTATTCACAACATATAGGATTATGACCCGCCACAAAAAAAAGAACGTTCACCACGATTAAGTAATTCTACCACATATATTCAACACATACATCCCAAATTAATGATATATACAACCTGCAAATAAGGCACTAATTCAACTTCCATTTTAGACCTTTTGCATTGACTCACAACAGGTAAGATAAGCCAAACACAAATCGAATTCAGACAATAAAGCACTAATAATAAGAAAATTATAAACAATGTAAAGAATCCAATATAGTCAAGTCTCACATAAAATCCCGGACGCGAATGCTCCAAATGTCAATCAAAGACGATCGTTATTCGCGTATTAGGTTTCAAGAATCATCCCGTCTTTCATCGTAATAATACGATCGGAAAGTGCTGATAATTCTTTATCATGAGTCACAATGACAATGGTAAGGTTAAACTGATTACGCACATCGAAAAAGAGGCGATGCAGCTCTTCTCTGTTTTTAGAATCGAGGCTACCCGAAGGTTCATCGGCAAGAATTACCGATGGATGATTCATTAGCGCCCTTGCTACGGCAACCCGCTGTTTCTCACCTCCTGACAATTCATTGGGTTTGTGAGTCAAGCGATCGTTCAAACCCAAAAATTCCAGAAGATTTTTTGCTTCACTCTCTATTTTTTTATAATTCTTTTTGGCAATCAATGCCGGAAGCATTACATTTTCCAATGCCGTAAATTCGGGCAAAAGCTGGTGAAACTGAAAGACAAATCCAATATGTTGATTTCTAAAAACGGATAATTCTCTTTGTTTCAATGAGAAAACATCTGTACCATCCATAGTGACTGAACCGCTATCAGGTCGATCCAATGTTCCCACAATCTGTAATAATGTTGTCTTTCCGGCTCCGCTGGGACCTACAATCGACACAATTTCTCCTTTATCAACCTTCAGATCCACCCCCTTCAGCACTTGCAGAGATCCAAAACTCTTCGTAATTTGATGTAACTGAATCATAACCATTTATTTTCAGAAACCACTATTTTATATGTGTAAATTTCAGACATACCGGATGCGAAATAGTTACTGTCTCTTTCAAAGGAATGAGCATTCCGGTTTTCTGGTTTCGTCTAAAAACAATAATATTATTTCCATCCTGATTTGCTACCAGCAGAAATTTACCTGTCGGATCAATAGCAAAATTGCGGGGTCGGTTAATTCCCTGTGTCGCCCAACCTAGCGTTTTCAAAGCTCCCGAAGCACAATCGAAAGCATAGATAACAATGCTATTATGCCCACGGTTTGACGCATACAAAAAGCGTCCGTCCGGTGAGAAGTGAATATCGGCAGCCGAATTTATCTGTTTGAATGTCGGAGGCAACATCTTGGTCTGTGAAACAACCAAAGTAAATGCCTGACTCGTATCCCTCTTAATAATCAGCACACTGCTGGCACGCTCATTAGCCACAGCCATCCACCGACCGGAAACGTCAAAATCGATATGGCGAGGCCCAACACCTTTCGGCAAAGTTGTTTCTGCATAAGGAACGAGTTTCCCCTCATTTATTGTATAAACCAAGATCTTATCAAGGCCAAGATCGGCCGAATAGACATATTTTCCATTAGGATCAGGAACTATACAATGTGCCCGAGTAACTCGTCCCCAATGTTTATCAACAGTAGATAAAGAACCAATACCACCATCGGCATTCAGCGGATAAAATGTGACTAAGCCACTTCCGTAACTTGCCGCACCTAACCATTTACCGGCCACAAGTTCGGATATGTAGCAACTATAACTCCCCTCCCCGCTTTGACTATTTATAAACTTAAGATTCATGGCTTTGTCAATCGAGAATGCAGACAAACAATAAGTCCGGTTCATTTCTCCGACCGTCCATAGATGCTGATTATCGCTCGAAACAGCTAAATAACTTGGATTTTCAAGGCGGGCGGCAATTTCAGGAGTAGATAATTTACCTGTAATCGTGTCCATCCAACAACGATACACGCCTTCGCTCCCTTCTCCGGTATACGTTCCAATAAAAAAAGGAATTGACGCGCTCTGTTGAGCATACAAAGACATGACTGTCGCAAATACGACAAAAACTAATAGTCTGAATTTCATAGTCATAACAAATCAAATACAGTTAGAAATAGGCTACTGTTTGTCCAGAAATATCGGTAAGCAAGCTATTCGCCAAACGGCTTGCTCCGATACGAAATAACTTATTATTCAGCCACTCTTCGCCCAATATTTCTTTTACAATAGTATAATAGTTGACGGCATCTTCAGTCGTTACAATACCTCCAGCCGGTTTGAAACCAACTTTTTCTCCTGTTTTTTGATAGAATTCTTTAATCGCAGTACACATTACATAGGCAGCTTCGACGGTTGCCGCCGGTGACATTTTTCCTGTCGACGTTTTTATAAAATCGGCACCTGCTACCATAGCAATAACAGATGCTTTCTTTATATTTTCGGCTGACACTAAGGCTCCAGTTTCCAGAATCACTTTCAAATGAGCACCATGACATGCCGACTTGATTTCTGCCAGCTCTTCGTAGACCATTTCAAAGTCTTCTTCCAGAAATTTGCCTACCGATATCACCACATCGATTTCTGAAGCACCATCACTGACAGCCATCGCTGTTTCGGCCACCTTTACTTCCAAAAAAGTTTGTGACGTAGGAAAACCTGCCGATACTGCTGCAATTCCCAAAGGTAATTGCAATTTATCTTTCACCACGTTAGCCAATACTGGATAAACGCAAATAGCTGCTACAGAAGGCACATCGGGGTATTTTGCCGGAAATACGTTTACTTTTTTCACCATCGCTTCTATGGTGGCGGGTCCATCCGTCGTACCTAAAGATGTCAAGTCAATACAATTGAAGCATAGTTTATATACCTCTACAGTTTTATTTTCATTTGCTTTTTCAACCAACAATGTAGACACATCTTCTTTCACCTGATCGTCATTCAAATTACAGGCGTATTCGCTCCATAGCGCTTTAAAATCTCTCATTTTATCTGTATATAGTTTGTGTTATACAAATCAATACTTGACTTGCAAAAAATAAATTTATCTAGGTAAATCAAGATTCAGACCAGATCCAATTCGTTGCAAATAGTCTGATTTTGCATCCAGACCTTCTGTTTTTTTCGAATTTTCTGCTGACCATTCAGGTCTTCTATTCTGCAAACACCCCCCAGCTATCGACCTCTTTGCCTGTTTCATGTAAATCAGCAAAATAGAAAGAAGGACAATAATCAATTTTCATCTATCGTTAGCATACAAAGTTATTATTTTTTTGGTGTTTGTCCTAACGAATGCCCACTCACAATTCCAAAGACAGAGAATAAAAAAAGGAACGCAAACCAAACCCAACAAAAAAAATAGCTTCAGGAAGTCGATCTCTGAATAAAAAAGCTAATTTTGCACTCAGAAATAACACACAAGTAAAGCAGAATACGATTTTTATTGTCACATTGCAATTCATTCTTAGATAAAAATATAATTATGGTAAAAAAACTATTTATCAGAAAATCGCTGGATCAACTCAATGAACAAGCTGATAGCAAACACAATGAGCTCAAACGCCATCTAGGCCCTGTCAATCTGACGATGCTGGGTATCGGATGTGTAATCGGCGCAGGTATTTTTGTATTGACAGGTACTGCTGCAGCTCTTCATGCCGGTCCTGCCATCGCACTATCCTTCATCATTTCCGCTTTCGGCTGTTTACTGGCAGGTCTTTGCTATGCCGAATTTGCCTCCATGATCCCTGTATCAGGCAGTGCTTATACATACGGATATGCCACTATGGGTGAATTCATTGCTTGGATTATCGGATGGGATTTGATTTTGGAATATCTTTTCGGATCGGCCACCGTGGCTGTCGGATGGTCGGGTTATGTAACCAGCCTCTTAGCTGATTTCGGGTTACGGCTACCGGAAACAATTTGCCAAAGTCCTTTTATTTACGACGCTCATGGATGGCACGCAACAGGTGCTGTCCTTAATTTCCCAGCTGCCTTTATTGTGGCTCTGATGACGACTCTTTTAGTGGTAGGCATCAAAGAATCGGCAAAATTCAACAACATTATTGTGATGATAAAGGTGGTTATTATTTTACTTTTTATCGGCTTTGGAATATCTTATATCGATACACACAACTGGACCCCATTCATACCCCAAAACACAGGAACTTTCGGAGAATTCGGATGGTCGGGATTACTTACCGGAGCCGGAGTAGTTTTCTTCGCATATATCGGCTTTGATGCTGTTTCAACTACCTCACAAGAGGCAATTAACCCCAAACGGGATATGCCCATCGGTATTCTTGCCTCATTAATTGTTTGTACGATCCTTTACATTGCAGTTAGCCTGACGCTGACAGGCATTGTAAACTATAAAGAGCTCAATGTGCCGGCTCCGATGGCACTGGCAATAGACACGGCAGGTCCCGGTTTAGCGTGGCTACGCCCGGTACTCAAACTTGGTGCCATAGCCGGTTTAAGCTCTGTCGTGTTGGTTCTTCTTCTGGGTCAGTCGCGCGTTTTCTTTACAATGGCAAGCGACGGTTTACTGTGGAAGAGTTTTGCCAAAGTGCATCCGAAGTTCAAAACGCCCTACATCACATCAATCGTCACCGGTTGCTTTGCCGCTCTTTTTGCAGGATTATTTCCTATCGGGTTATTAGGTGAGTTGGTATCGATAGGTACTCTGTTAGCATTCGTAATCGTATGTATCGGGATTATTATTCTCCGCAAAACAGAACCGGATGCTCCCCGTGGGTTTAAAACTCCGTGGGTGCCAGTTGTTCCTATTCTAGGCGCTATCGTTTGTTTTGCAGAGATGGCATCGTTGCCCAAAGATACCTGGATTCGCCTTTTTGCATGGATGGCAATCGGATTTGTTATTTACTTCACCTACAGCCGTAAGCACAGTAAAACAAGGCAATATCGCGAGCGATAAAACTCTAACTTTTTTCAATTAGTCTCAAACGAAAAAACGTCACAATCAAATTTCCATTGATTGCGACGTTTTTTTATTTAATAAGCTAAACTAAAAGACTTTCATCATTTTAGAGACTTCTCCGTTTATCATGTTTGCAAAATCATCGGGAGTCATGGTACCCTTATCGCCTTCGCCCTGTTTACGAACAGCAACAACACCAGCTTCCATCTCTTTTTCTCCTACTACCAAGAGGTAAGGAATACGTTTCAACTCGTTATCACGAATTTTACGACCGATTTTTTCGTTACGATCATCCACTGTAACACGAACATCCTGCAAAAAGAGCGCTTTGGCCACCTGACGGGCATAATCGTTATACTTTTCACTGATCGGAAGAACGACAGCCTGATCGGGAGTCAACCACAACGGGAATTTACCTGCCGTATGCTCAATCAGCACAGCCACAAAACGCTCCATAGAACCGAACGGTGCACGGTGAATCATCACTGGACGGTGTTTCTGGTTATCTTCGCCGGTATATTCCAACTCGAAACGTTCCGGAAGGTTATAATCCACCTGAATAGTGCCCAGCTGCCAGCGACGACCGATGGCATCTTTCACCATAAAATCGAGCTTCGGACCGTAGAACGCAGCTTCGCCGAGTTCCACCTTCGCCTTCAGACCTTTTTCATGGCAAGCTTCCACAATGGCGCTTTCAGCCTTTTCCCAGTTTTCGTCCGAACCGATATATTTTTCTTTATTATTCGGATCACGCAATGAAATCTGAGCTTCAAAATTTTTGAAATCCAGCGCGTTGAAAATAATAAAGATAATGTCCATCACTTTCAGGAACTCTTCTTTCAGCTGATCGGGACGACAAAACAGGTGAGCATCGTCCTGGGTAAAGCTACGCACGCGGGTAAGTCCGTGGAGTTCCCCACTCTGCTCGTAACGGTAAACCGTTCCGAATTCGGCAAAGCGTAAAGGCAGATCCTTGTACGAACGGGGCTTGAATTTATAGATCTCGCAATGGTGCGGACAGTTCATCGGTTTCAGCAGATACTCTTCGCCCTCTTCCGGTGTGTGGATCGGTTGAAATGAATCTTTGCCATATTTTGCATAGTGACCCGAAGTTACGTACAACTGTTTGTTTCCGATATGCGGAGTAATAACCTGCTGATAATCAAAACGACGTTGAATGTGTTTCAAAAAATCTTCCAGACGGAGACGTAAAGCCGTTCCGCGCGGCAACCAGAGAGGTAATCCCTTCCCTACCGTTTCGGAAAACATAAATAGTTCCAGCTCTTTACCGATTTTGCGGTGATCACGTTTTTTTGCCTCTTCCAAAAGAACCAGATACTCATCCAGCATCTTCTTTTTGGGGAACGTAATGCCGTAAATACGAGTCAACTGTTTGCGTTTTTCATCTCCACGCCAGTAAGCTCCCGCTACGCTAAGCAGTTTGATGGCTTTGATTTCGCCGGTATTGGGCAGGTGCGGACCACGGCACAAATCGGTAAAATCGCCCTGCGAATAGAGGGTAATCGTCCCGTCGGACAAATCGTTGATCAATTCGGTTTTATACTCCTCATCTTTGGCGCCGAACAATTGAAGCGCATCTGCCTTGGAAATATCTTTACGGACGATAGCTTCCTTTTTAGCAGTCAACTCAATCATTTTTGTTTCGATAGCAGGCAAATCACTCTCTTTAATTACCGTCTCGCCCGGATCGACGTCATAATAAAAACCGTTTTCAATTGCCGGACCTATACCGAATTTAATACCGGGATACAGCTCCTGCAAAGCTTCGGCCATTAAGTGCGCCGATGAGTGCCAGAAAGCATGTTTGCCCTCTTCATCATCCCACTTATGCAGTTTGATGGAAGCATCGGCTTCTATTGGGCGGGTGAGATCCCAAATTTGTTCGTTTACACTAATGGCCAACACCTCTTGAGCCAAACGGGAGCTGATACTTTCAGCCAATTGTTGTCCGGTTATTCCTTTTTCAAACTGACGAACCGAACCGTCGGGAAATGTGATATTAATCATGTTTTTTGAACCTTACAAATGGTTTTTTATTTAATGGTGCAAAGATACATTTTTTTTAGAAGCGTTCTGCACTCGCTATGAAATCGAGGCTCATTTTAGTGTTTGCTAAAAGCCTGTAGGTAAAATTCGACAAGCTGCATCTTCGCCCGCGAAAACGACATATCGTAAAGCAAATTAAGAGAGGAATAGGCAAACTGGTTCTCTCCGAAGAGGTTGCCGAGAACGTTGATTGGGTTGAAATAAAAGAAAAAGAAAATATTGCATGTTTGAATCTTCTGAAGCCAGAGAACAAGCCCCAAAAAACATATTATATTGTATTACAATAAATTATGCAATAATCAACAACAAAGAATTTTTATTCTGTCTCATTCCACGCTCCATTATCTTTTCTTAGATGGAATTTGTCTTTAGGAAAACGAGCAGGAAAATGTCATATTCGAAAGTCAATCGATTATTTGCATCTTTTTCATTAAGAAAGAGGCATTTAATTTAGTGCTAATTCCGGGTTTTAACTTATAGTCAAAAAACAGTTGATTGTCGGTCAGTTCCACTTCAAAGCAATGGTTGGTAACACAAACCGGATATTTTTGCTCCAGCTCTCCAATAACCAAATCGTGCGTTGCAATTATCACCATTGCATTGAGACTGATGAGTTTTTCGAGTAAACCTAACGATCCGGTCTGCTTGTCTTTGGTATTGGTACCACGAAGAATTTCATCGAGAATAACCAGCGTACGCGGATGGCGTTGTACATGCTCTATAATCTGTTTAAGACGAATCAGTTCGGCATAAAAATAAGATTCGTTATTGGAAAGCGAATCTTGTATCTTAATGCTCGAGAATATATCACAGGGTGTGAAGTCAAAACTTTTAGCTGGAACAGGAGAACCGTTCATGGCAAGTATAAGATTCACAACTACCGTGCGTAGAAACGTACTTTTCCCCGCCATATTGGCTCCGGTAATAATTTGGATAGACGGAGCGCCCGCAATCGATACGGAGTTATTGACGCGAACATCAGGATGAAGCAATGGATGTCCCATTTCGGCCACATCGATTTTAAAATTGTTGTCCGAGATTGAAGGATAGGCAATCGTGTCTCTGTTGTTGAACGCAAATGTGGCAAAACTCATAAGCACCTCCATTTCAGCCATTGCCGAAAACCATCCGTTCACTTCGTCTTTATGACGAACCTTCCACTGCATGAGTAAATAGTACGTGTGAATATCGAATAAAAAGACCGCATTCAATACAAAAGCCAGTAAAATATTGTCGCGAATATCAAATAACGCAAGAATGCGGAATAAAGAGTACAACGAGCGACTGGCTGTACTTTCTCCTGACAAGAGCTTTTGCCGGAGATTGCGGAGATAATCGGATTGAAAATCTTCTTCTTCGATTAATTTGAAGAGAGTTGTGTACTTTACAAAGGTTTTTGATATATTTTCCAACTGGGAGTGAGCCTTAGCAATCGGACGGATTTGACGACTTACCATCCATAGTGAAATAACAAGAGGAATGAACACAGAACCCCATGTAAGAATCTGGATTGCAGCCAAAATCATCCAAAGAACATTGATAACTCCAAGGATGACAGCAACTTTCCTGACAAACGATTTTTTCTCACTCGGTTCGGACAACCACGATTGTAAAGCCATCGCTTCATGCCCGTTTTCGGGTGTCGACATGCCATTTGCCTGAAAGTTCTGGATAAAATCGTTCCTAGAACTTAATTCTTTGATGGCCGCTTGTTTTTCACGTATCGTTGCGGAATCTTTTTCTTGATTACAAAGCGCTTTTGCAAAAGCAATACTACCGGAACGAGTGGTACACCGATTGAGATATTGGTAAAGCGAACCGTTACCAAACAGATCAAAATCATTCGCCAAATACGGATTGATGGATGCAAATCCACTGCCGGTGTCTCTTTCGGCATAGTTATGCGCGAGAAAAAGGAGTTCGTTCCGATTGACTTGTATTTTATATGATATCAACGTAATACGGTCTTCGAGTCGAAGGTTGAGGTTGACGAGAACCATCAAAGCCCCTAACGACAATAGAGAAAATATCATTACCACAGAATAACGACCGACAACAAAAAAGAGGATAAGAAAACCGACAAATGCCAGAAATGACGTAAGGCGCATCCATGACAAGAGCAAACTCTGCTTTTTTAGTATTGCAAGTTCTTTCTCAAATGTATCTATTCTTTCCTGATAGTAATTCTGTGATGACATCGGCGGTGATAATTTTACAGGACAATCAGTTTTCTGTCTTTCTGGCTTTTGAAGGCTGCTTCGATAATGCGCATCACGCGGATACCGTCGTCGGCTGTGACAGGCATGGCTTTGTCCTCGGTCAAGGCGGTGTAAACTTCGTTATAAAATTCCAGATAATTACCCTGTTCGCTCTCTATTTTTTTACGAATAGTTTGTCCATTTTCAAGGTAGCTGATAATACCCTGTTCCGATACCGGTTCCGTACCCCAATCCTTGGTACCCGGCTTGGCTCCCTGCAACAAAACACGCTCTTGAATATCAGCTCTCGATTTGAGAAAAGAACCGTTGGTGCCGTGAACAATGTAAGCTGGCACCGACTCTTTGGCAATAAGTGTGGCTTTCACCCTCACATGCAGAGTTGGATAGTAGAGCAATATATCGAAACAGTCGTCCACGATGGAAACAGGACGAATGGTGCGTATATCAGCAAACACCGCCTGCGGCATACCGAATAAAAACAAAGCCTGATCGATAGCGTGAGGCCCTAAATCTTTGACTATACCGGAACCTGAATTCGGTTCTTCCTTGTGTGTTTTGTAACTCAAGTCAAGATTATAACGATCGAAGTGAATTTCCATTTCTGTTAATTCTCCCAGCTTGCCGCTTTCGATTACTTTTTTTACCGTCAGGAAGTCGCTATCCCAACGTCTGTTTTGGTAGACGGCAAGCTTTTTGTCCTGTTTTTCAGCCAGTTTTTTTAGCTCTTCAGCCTCAACTACCGTCGACGTAAAAGCTTTCTCCACCACAACATGTTTCCCGGCTGCGAGAGCTTGTTTGGCATAGTCGTAATGGGTATAGGTCGGTGTATTTACAATTACAAGTTCTACAGAATCATCGTTCAGCACGGCATCCAATGAAGCGTAAGAGCAGGTTCCGGGATAAGCGCTCTCAATCATTTTTTTGCTTCTCTCCCATGAACCTGCCAATCTAAACCCTTGATGAAGATTGATAAACGGGGCATGAAATACTGTGCCACTCATGCCGAATGAAAGTAGTGCCGTGTGGATAGTACGCATATTTCAGGAGTTGAATGTTATTCTAACAATTTGTTTACTATAGTTTTCACGTGTATTTGTGCAGTATTGAGTACTTTAATATTAAATTCTTCGTCATGTAACATCAGGGGAAGCTCTGTACATCCGAGAATAATGCCGTCACATTGTTCTTTGTCGATAATTTCGTTACACAATGCCACCAGTCGGGCTTTTTTTTCTGGAATCACAATTCCCTCTTCCAATTCAGGAAAAATAATGTTGTGAACGATCTCTTGATCTACAGAAGACGGAATTGCTAATGCGATCCCGTGGCGTCGAAATTCATTCTGATAGAAATGATTCTGCATCGTGAAACGCGTACCAATCAACAATAGCTTTTTTAATCCGAGGGAGAGAGCCTGATTACACGTCACTTCCACAATACTGATTAATGGAATAGGAGAACAGGCTTTTATGTCGTCAAACACAACATGGGGTGTATTGGAGGCAATTACGGCAAATGAGGCTCCTGCTGCTTTTAAGGCGACTATAGCATTAAGCAATAGGCTGGTCACCCCTGAATAGTCTTTATTGTCGATTAAAGTCAACATTGCAGTCATATTAATGCTATTGACGATAATATGTGGATAGTTAACATCGTTCGACAAAGAACGATAACCGTTGATAATACCTTTGTAATAATCGATGGTCGATTCAGGTCCGATTCCCCCTACAATCCCAACTGTATGTAAATTTGTTACCATAAAACTTAAATGCAGACACGTTACAACAAACATGCTGCAACGTGTCAATGATTCATAAATGGGAAGCTACCGAAAGGTATATCTTGTCCAGAGCAAAATTTACCTGCTATGTCTTTAATTGAAATGGTAAAGAAATATCACCGATCCCTGAAACGCCGGTTTGTTACTATCTTTAATTTCCATCGTAACACCGATTTCGGCTTTGATAACACCTCGCAGATTAACTGCCGATACCAGCGTTGCTCTCACGCGAACATCACTTCCTACCGTAACAGCCTGATTGAACTTCAGCTTTTCAATGCCATAATTGACAAGCAGTTTTGTGTTTTGTACATCTACAATCTGCGCCCACAGAACGGGAAGCAACGACACGGTGAGGTAACCGTGAGCAATGGTGGCTTTGTAGGGACTCTCTGCCTTTGCCTTTTTTTCATCGACGTGAATCCATTGATGATCGAGAGTTGCATCGGCAAATAAATTAATTTGTTCTTGGGTGATCGTTAAATAATCGGATACGCCTAATTCTTTTCCAATATAAGGTTCGAAATCTTGATAGCTGGAAATGACAACTTTACTCATGCTTTTTGGTTATTTGGTTGGTTAAATCAATCGGACACAAATATACAAAGTTTCATTTGTATATTTTGTGAAATTAAAGCGGTTGGAACAAAAATAGTTGATAGCCACAACTTTTTAAATGCAAAAAATGGGATGAAGTTTTTATCTGCTCTTTTTGGTTAAGAAATAGAGTCGGAGAAACAGAAAATAATATATCCGATAGAGACAAAAAAAACGACAGAGATGCTTGTCGTTTTGTGTTTCTGTAACAACAGATTTTCGCCTTTTCCGTCCACCAGAAGCCATGTCTTTATGAAAAAAAACGCTTGCTCAGAAATTCAGTAAATTGCTCTTTGTAAGAGTCTGAGATCGGAATATACGTTTTACCAAACACGATGCGATTACGTTCGATGGTTTTGATTTTGTCGAGTTGAACAATAAAGGAACGGTGTACTCGCATAAACCGTTCGACAGGCAAGCGCTCTTCCACTGTTTTCATGCTCATAAGCGAAAGAATAGGTTCCGATGTGTTTTCGATGTAAATCTTCACGTAGTCTTTCAATCCTTCCACATAAAGAATCTGACTGAGGAAAATTTGCACCAACTTATATTCTGTTTTCACAAAAATGGAATCGTTACCCGCCTCTCCGTTATTCTGATTACGAAGTAGATCAAACCATTTGACCGCTTTGTTGGCAGCCTGCAGAAATTCCTGATAACTGATGGGTTTCAGCAGGTAGTCAAGTGCATTTACCTTATATCCGTCGAGTGCATATTGCTGAAAGGCAGTTGTAAAGATCACCTTAGGTCTGTCGCCTATCATTTTTGAGAGCTCCAGCCCGTTGAGTTCCGGCATTTGGATATCGAGAAAAAGAAGATCTATACCTCCCTGATGAATTGCCTCCATAGCCGCAATGGCATTGTTGCAACGCCCTACAAGATTGAGAAAAGGAGTTTTCCGAACATAACTTTCAAGCAGATCGAGTGCAAGAGGTTCGTCATCAACAATCAGACAATTAATCATCATACAAACAGTAATTTATCATTTCAACGAGAACTCAAACAAGGGGAAGAAAAGCCGCTCCGGGGAACGGCTTTTCAGCACATATTATTTTTGACGTTTCAAAACCAAACCAGGATTTTCTTGTCCGTCAGGAGCCGGCATACCTTCAGCTTTCAATGTAATCGTATCGTCATCTTTAAAAGTGCCGACATTTTTCATTGTTGTTCCGTTAAAATCGATTTCAAAAGAGAAACCGTCAGCGGTAATTTTTCCGTTTGAAATGGGCATGTCTCCTTGAGGAGTTACAATCGCGCCGGTTATTTTATCACCGTCAGTTGTAAATTTGAAAGTCATTTCCATTCCTTGGCCACCATCCGGTCCGCCAAATGACGCTTTCCATGTTCCGTCAATTTTACCGGCATAAGCCTGCAAAGAGAAAAGCAGCGCAAATGCTACTGCCACTAATGTTTTCATAGTTAAAATGTTTTAGTTGTTAATAATTAAGATAATAAAAGGATGTTTTGAAATTAAAACCTGATCTTCAATTCGGACAAATAACTGTTTCCCTGATTTTCGAGGGTCAGTTCATAGCGTTGAGGATAGAGCAAATCCAACCGTTTTTTTAGATTCTCCTGACCAATGCCTGATCCGCTTTTATCTTGTCGTGTTTTTGGAAAAAAACTGTTCTCTACCCGGCACGTCACCTCTTTTCCCTCTTTTGAGGTAATTTTGATATTGATAAACGACGGATGCGTAGGACTCACTCCATGTTTGAATGCATTTTCAACCAACGAAATGAAAAGCATCGGGGCTATCAGATCGTTGCCTGACTCAATATCAAATTCGGTGGTCAGTTTCACCTGATCGGTGAGACGGAGCGACATCAGTTCAATATAGCTTTTCAGAAAATTGCTTTCTTTCTCAATCGGGACAAAGTTATCGTTATTTTCGTATAATACATAACGCAGTAACTGACTCAAACGGTGAACTGTATCCTGTGCCTGCTCGGGGTGCACCGGGATGAGCGAATAGATGTTGTTGAGGGTATTAAAAAGGAAATGAGGATTGAGCTGATTCTTGAGATTCTTCAATTCTGTTTCAAAACGTACCTTTTCTGTTTCTTTCCTTTCATTTTCGGTTTTGTACCATTTGCCAGTCATACGAATCGCAACGCTTACTCCTACAGCAAAAAGCATGGATGTCATATCCCTGAAAATGAACGCAAACGGTGGCGGCGGCATCGGACCGTGACCAAAATGGGCAAACTCGTATTTTTGATACTCGTGAAGAAGAACTGTGCAAACAATGATGAGGATAATATTGGAAATAGCAAATGTCCATACTTTGCGATCGAACAACAACTTATCGATCAGATACAGGTAATTGGCATAAAACACAATGAGGAAACTCAGTGTGTATACCATGTATCCGATGTATTGCTGAGGCTTGATAGCATGACCTCCAAACATAAAGATAAAGGGAAAACCATAAAATGCACACCAGGCAAGCAAATGAATAAGAATTTCAATTTTGGAATTTCTTATAGGAAATCTCATCGTGATATTTTTTTAACAAAGATACGGTTTGAAGTCGAATTTTTCAAAGAAAACGATTGGGGGCTGCCGGTTACGGCAATCCCCAATACATTTCAATCCAAAGTGTATTTATTCATATCTCAACGCTTCGATCGGATCAAGGCTGGCAGCTTTACTGGCTGGATACCATCCGAAGAAGATACCGGTAGCCGTACATACTGCAAAGGCAAGGAAAACCGTGTACAACTGAATAAAAATAGGCCATCCGACAGCAAATTTCACAAGTAACGAAACTCCGACTCCGAAAATTACTCCGATCACACCGCCGGTAACACTGATCAGAATAGCTTCTATCAGAAACTGTAGCAAAATATCGATACCACGGGCTCCGATCGACATGCGAAGACCAATTTCACGGGTTCGTTCGGTTACGGATACATACATAATATTCATAATACCAATACCGCCTACCAGAAGCGAGATGGCGGCAATGGCAGCTAACAATACCGTCATCATATCGCTGGTAGAGGTCATCATGGTGAGTAACTCTTTTTGCGAACGGATACGGAAATCGTTATCAGCATCTTCTGCCAATTTGTGCGATTTACGCAGTATGGTTTCCATTTCGTCCTGAGCGGCATCCGACACCGCTTCGCTACGAGCCGAAGCAGAAATGTTGTTGAAGTAGGTGATCGCCGCAATACGTTTCATTACTGTTGTATAGGGTGCAAGTATCACATCATCCTGATCCTGTCCCATCGAATTGTTCCCTTTCTCGGTCAAGACTCCTACCACGCGCATCGGAATATTTTTGAAACGAATCACTTTACCTACAGGATCTTCGCCGTTGGTAAAGAGATTAGTAATGACGGTTTTACCTATAACACATACTTTTGCGGCTGCTTTTATATCCTGATCGGTAAACATATCGCCTTCGGCAATGGTGTATTTACGTATGTTCAGATAACTGGCGTTAACACCCGACATGGAAGTCGGCGTATTGTTGGTGCCATAAATAGCCTGACCGCTGGAACTTACTATGGGAGTGATATCTGAAAGATATTCACTCTGATCGAGTAATGCCTGATAATCGGTCTGTTTCAGAGTTTGCATACTACTGGCATCCTGACGAACGCCACCCATCATTCCCTGTCCGGGCTCTACAAAGATCATGTTAGACCCCATTTCCGATAATGAGCCCTGAATACTCCGTTTGGATCCCTGTCCGATAGCCAGCATGGTAATCACCGAAGCTACACCGATGATAATGCCGAGCATGGTGAGGAAACCCCGGAATTTATTATTGCTCAAGGCGCGCAGAGCGATCTTGAACAAATTGCTAAAATTAACATATCGTTTAATCATCGAGTTTCGGGAGTTTAAGTAGTGCTTCGTGAGCCGAAGCAATATTCGTATTAACACTGTCTTCAAGTACCAATCCGTCTCTCAGCACAATATTACGACTACTGAATGATGCCAGTTCCGGATTATGAGTTACGAAGATGATAGTGCGCTTTTCTTTTTGATTCAAATCCTGAAAGAGCGAAAGAATTTCGAAAGAGGTACGCGTATCGAGGTTACCGGTTGCTTCATCAGCCAGAATAATGACGGGTTCGTTGACCAAAGCACGGGCAATAGCAACACGCTGTTGCTGTCCGCCCGACATCTGGTTCGATTTATGATACATTCGATCGGCCAAACCGACTGATTTCAGAGCTTCAATCGATTTTTGTTTTCGTTCTTTGGATGAAACCTCGGCGTTGTAGATCAGCGGCAGTTCCACATTTTCCACAGCGGTAGTTTTCGGCAAAAGATTGTACGACTGAAATACAAATCCGATTTTACGGTTACGAAGCATTGCCCGCTCGTCTTTATTCATCTCTTTGATCGAAATTCCGTCGAGTTTATAATCTCCCTCTGTAGGAGTATCAAGACATCCGATAAGATTCAGCAACGTAGATTTTCCCGAACCGCTGGTACCCATGATGGTAACAAATTCTCCCGCCGATATCGAGAAGGAGACTCCCCGCAGAGCGTGAACCTTCTCTGTGCCGACAATGAATTCGCGTTTCAGGTTGACTACTTCAATGATATTTTTTGCCATGATTAATTAGCTGTTTTGGTTCTTTTACTATCGTTTCCCGGGCGTTTGGGCATAAACGGACTGCTACCTTCCGATTTTTGTTCACTCAACGGTGCTGTCACAGCTGCCTTTTCGCCGATAATGACTTCGTCACCGGCCTTTAATCCCTGAAGTACCTCGGTATGCGTGGCATCGGTCGAACCGATCAGAATTTTCACAGCCTTCGATCCTGTCGGTTGTTGAATCCATACCTGTTTTTCGCTGCCGCCTGTTTTGTTCACTTTCTTGCCGGTCGGACTGTAATTGAGTGCTTTGTTGGGAATAATAAGTACGTTATTCTTTTCCATCGTATAAATGTTTACACTGGCTGTCAGACCCGGTTTTAGTTTGAATTCAGGATTGGGAGCCATTATCACCACTTTGTAAGTCACCACATTTGAGGTAGTGGTAGCTTCAAGGCGCACCTGCGTCACTGTTCCCTTAAATATATCGTCGGGATAAGCGTCAACGGTAAAGGTTACGTTCTGACCCTCTTTTACCTGTCCGATATCTGCCTCATCCACATTGGCCAATACCTGCATGTGGCTCAGGTCGTTGGTGATGGTAAAAAGCGTAGGAGTGGTCATGGCTGCGGCTACGGTTTGACCCTCTTCAACGGCACGCGAAAGTACCACTCCGTCAATCGGTGAATAGATAGTTGCGTAGTTGAGATTGGTTTTTGCTTTAATCACATCCGATTGTGATTTTTTGTAATTCAGCCTTGCCGTGTTGTAATTGTATTCTGCCGTTTCGTAATCGGTTTTGCTGACAGCCTGTTTGGCATAAAGGTCTTTGATGCGGTTAAAGTTTTTTTCCTGATAATCCATCTGTGTCTTATTGACATTCAGATCGGTAAGAGCACTTTGATAAGTTGAATTCAACACAGTCTTATCGAGTTCAGCCAAAAGCTGGCCTTTTTTAATCACTGAATTGTAATCGACATAAATTTTGGAAATAGTTCCTGATACCTGTGTACCGACAGTGATTGTTTTAATTGGCGATACAGTTCCGGTGGCAGTGACCGATGCCGAGATCGTTCCCATAGTTACCTTAGCCGTTTCGGGAACGGCTGGTTGCTGTTTATCCTTTTTACAGGTGAAAAATCCGATAAGGATAAGCACCAGAATAGCTGCAATGCCGATCCATATTTTAGTTCTTTTGTTCATGACAATATTATGGTTAAGAAATTAATATTCAATTATTGGATAGGTATGTTCTGATAGAAATTCAACAATTTCAGATTGAGCACAGCCGAGTATTTTGCTTGTAAAAGTTCCATTTGTGCAGTCAGATAAGTAGTTTTGGCAGAAAGCAATTCCACCGTATTTTTCATTCCCAGATTGAACTGATCGTTGATGAGCGAATAACTGATTTCCGACGACTTCACCTTATCTTTGGCGGCCACGTATTTGCTTTGCGACGAGATAACATCCTGATAGGTGGTTTCTATGGTTTTCAACAATGTCTTTTGTGCGGCCGTATAATCGAGTTGTGCATTTTTGATCTCGTACTGAGCCATTTCTACTGCCGATTTGTTCTGACGATTGTTAAAAATAGGAATGCTAACCGTTACTCCAAGACTTTGATAAAGGCTATTATGGAGCTGTGCGGTAAATTTCTCGTTTGTGTTATACTGGTTACCTGTTCCGATACTTCCCGAAAGAGAAACCGTAGGATAGTAAGCCGCTCTACTCTTGTCAAGCGACAATTCGGCTATTTTAATACTCATCTGACTACTTTTGATTTCGGGACGGCTCGAAAGAGCAGCATTGTATATCTGACTCTTTTCGGCAACAAGCTGTAACACATCGGCATCATTAATTTCAGGAAAAACGATATTCAACTCGTCATTGATATCCAGTTCCAGCAATTGTTTCAAGGTGAGTTTGGCCTGATCAAGGGTATTTTGAGCTGCTGTCAGCGTGTATTTATCACTACTCAACTGTGTCTCTACCTGAGCATAATCATTCATAGAGGTAGATCCGGCATCAAGCAGCTGTTTTGCCCGTTTCAACTGTGCCTCCGACGATTCGACGGTTTGTTTGTCGATTTTCACCGCTTCATTGGCATACAGAATATTGAGGTAAGCCTGTGTAATGGCAGTGGTGATGTCGTTCTCTGTAGACGAAGAGGAGAGTTCCTGCAACTGTACCTGCAACCCTTGTTGTTCGATGTTTTTGGCAATTTTACCCCCGTTCCAGAGCGTCATCGACGAACTGACGGAATAACGTCCTGAAACACTGCTGCTGTTGTGGTACGAGCCGCTAAGTCCGGCTACCCGGCTATTGGAGAATGTTTGAGAGACCGACCCATCGAGTGAAGGCAAGCGGGCGGCTTTGGCTGTCAGAAGATCCACTTTGGCTTCCGAAACACCAATTTTCGATTTCTGAACCTGAATATTGTTTTTCAGCGCATACTCAATGCTGTTTTTCAGATCCCATTGCGCCGGTTTTTGCTGCGCGAAGAGTTGCAATGTGCAACCGATACAAACAAGCAATCCCAGAATAGTTTTTTTTCGAAACATATAATTGTTTTTTTCAGTTTTCGAAAACAAATCTACGACACGGAATCTGTCCGATACAATTATATTATAAGAAGTGCCCTATTTTACCGATATAAATTGGAATTTTGTCGACGAATCGGAAAAGAAAACACGAAACGGATAACGACGTTGGTATCTGAAAGCAACGTTATTATCCGTTTCGTACGACAAAAAGCCGGTTAAAAAGAGGAGGGTTATCGCCTGTTTGACAAAACAACGTATCGTATGGCGAATCGTATTAAGACAGGGAATGCTTCATGTAAAAAATAGTTGTGGCTTTGTGGACTAAGGTTTCGGTCACTACAAATCCTTTTTTACGATAGATCTCTACATTTTGGGTATTCGCCGTTTCCAAAAACAGTGGCGTTTTCAACGATTTGCACACCTCTATCACAGGATTCATCAGTTTACTTGCCAGCCCTTTACCTTGCGCTTCGGGCAATACCCCGATGGTGTAGAGGTACCAGTATTTTTGACGCTTGGGAAATTGACGGCTCGAATCGGCCTTGCTCTTCAAATTACGAATCACGCATGGAACGCCCATTTTAAACAGAAACAGCAGATTCCGTTTTATAAAGTTCCAGGTAAACCGTTCTTTGGCTTCGTTTTTCCACATAGCCACCGCCAAGTTATCGTTGGTAACATAAATACAACCGTTTTCCAGTGTTTCGTCAATCGTATAGTCCATAATTACATCGAGTTTATGTTTATACCGCGATTGCTCGATGAGCCACTTGATACAGGGGTCGTTTTTGAACGATTCGATCAGTACTCTCTTGATGGTAGGTTTATCCTTTCGGTTTGCCAAACGCAGATTGGCATTGTCAATTTTCAGTTTCATACAAAATACTTGTTCCTTTCTTTTTTGACAAAGGTATAGCAATGAACGAACACATCATTTGATATATGTCAAATAAATCGTCGTTTAGTATTTTGCACGTATCCGACTCAATGTCTCAAGACTTATGCCCAGGTAAGAGGCAATATAGGTTAACGGTATTTGTTGGATAAAATAGGGATACTCTTCCATCATAAAATGATAGCGTTCGGCAGCCGTACAAAACTGAAGGGAATAAAGCCGCTCTTCGAGCAGGATGACATAACCCGATATCAGTATCTCTTTAATTTGCTGCATGGATGGGTTCTTCGCTTTTATCTTGTCGAAATCGGATGCTTTCATGCGGTATATTTTGCAATCGGTCATTGCCTGTATGCAACCGATGCTCTTTTGCTGTAACATCAGGCTGGTGAAATTGGCAGCAATGTCGTTCGGAAAATCGAAGTTGGTAGTAATCTCCGTTCCGTTCTTGATGTAATAATTGCGCAAAATGCCTTCCAATACAAAATAATAATAGTGACATACCTCTCCCTCTTTCACTAAAAAATCGTTCTTTTTTAACGAAACCAGTTGAATATACTCTTTCATATCGGTTTCCAAAAGCATTTTCAGCATCGACATTATTTTATCCTTATAACGCTGGAGATCCATTCTGATATTGTTTATTTCGTTTCCGGTAAGAGCAAATAATTGTTGACGCAGGATTGGTTATGATGGCAATTCAGGGTATCAGCAACTGCATTTCGCAATTTTTACAGTCGAATTGCAGCAAAAAACGATCGTTCTTTCCCTGCAAATAGAAAGGTTCGCGGGGAGCCTGTTTCGGATGTTGCTTCGAGGGACACCAACCCATTTCGTATTTCAGACAATATTTGGTAATCATTACCGGCTGTCCGGGTTGAAGCTTTCCGCCGGCTTCGAGCGCCTGTTCCACCTTCGCCACACCACGATCGAGATAAAAAGAACGCGCTCCGGCATTGGCCACATTGCCCCGATAGGTTAACGATTGCTCGGGATATGCCGGTTTGTTGTCCGTTTTCGGACGTAGTAGCGGGCGGTGGTTGATCCTGACGGCCTGCTCCAGTTTGGCAACCGTCTGGCGACGCCATTCGCTCACCTTCGATGCCGGAAAGAACCACGGCGAGGAGAATTCGGTACGGATCGATTGCAGTTCGAAATCGGTATTCCCCAATTTACTGAATTGAACTCTGATATTTTCCTTTACATCCGAAAAATCTTTGGTAGACAACTCTTTTTCGCACGGAATGTAGAGCATAACGCGGTTGCCTTCTGCGTCGGCTTCGATGGAAATACCGGTTGCACTCTCCCTGAGTGTCAGTTCGACCTGAATCTTCCTCTCTGCCGATTTTTTGGACAGCAATTTATCAAACTCCTGATCGAAATTACGGTAAAGCATAATCCCGCTTTTCAGGTGTGGCATCTTCAGCGGCGTTACGTTATCGCCCTCCACCCGATTGACACGAATACCGGTAAACTGACCGTCGGGAGCAAGATAACAGAGCCCGTCGCCATTGGCCAGCGGCACAAGACTTTTCACCGTAAACGAATTTCGTTCTATTCGTTTAGCAATACCAATCGGTTGCCCGATCGATTTGGGTGTAGCGGTTTGAACCAGTCCGGTGTTTCGTTCCGTCAGAAAATAGCTGGTAGCACCGCGTTGAAAAGTTCGTTGCGGATCGGGCATAAAGAAATGCCGGGTTGTTCCGGACGAAGCTTTGGTATATTTTTCCGAGTCTTCCAGCAGTGCATCGAGCTTTTGCCGGTAGTAAGCCGTTAGGTTTTTTACATAATCCATCTCCTTGAGCCGCCCCTCTATTTTGAACGAAGAGACACCGGCATCCAGCATGGCACCGAGATGAGCCGACAGATCGAGATCTTTCAACGACAACAGATGACCTTCGGGCGAAAGGCGGTTGCCGGAAGCATCGACCAGCGAATATGGCAAACGACAGAGCTGAGCGCATTCCCCACGGTTGGCACTGCGTCCACGGGTTACCTGACTGGCATAACACTGCCCGCTATAACTTACACACAAAGCACCATGTACAAAACATTCGATACGGGCTTTGGTATGCGAAGCAATCTCCCGTATCTGCTCCAGCGACAGTTCGCGAGCCAAAACAACTTGAGTAAACCCGGCCTCTTCCAGAAACTTAACCTTATTAAAAGTACGGTTATCGGTTTGCGTGCTGGCATGTAATTCGATGGGGGGAAGATTCATTTGCAGCAACCCCATATCCTGCACAATCAGCGCATCGGCTCCTGCACGATAAAGTTGCCAGACCATCCGTTCGGCCTCAGCCAGTTCGTCGTCGCGCAAAATGGTATTGAGCGCCACATACACCCGTGCATCGAATTTACGGGCATAAGCCGCCAATGCTTCAATATCGGCAATGGAGTTACCGGCAGCAGAACGGGCACCAAACTTGGGTGCTCCTATGTAAACGGCATCGGCACCGTGGTTGATAGCTTCAATACCAATTTCGGCATTCTTGGCAGGCGAAAGCAGTTCGATGGATCTCTTCATAAATGGAATTCTGAAATAAGTTGCAAAGATACATCAGTTTTTTGATCCGATTGGGACGAAAAAAAGTCTGTCGCAAAACGGATTAGTATTTTTCTCTTTCTGCTTTGTTTTCTGCATGTTCTGCATCTCCCACCGGCAAGTATCCTTTGTTGGTAAAGAGAGAGTCTATGCTGCCTGAACAGGACGTATTGCGGGTAGGGTTAGCAATGCATCATGGTGCATTGACCCCAGCAGGTACTTCTCTTTGGCAAAGGATTACAAAATCAAGGTCGATTGCAGAGGGCACCACGGACCGGCCAGTCGGGGATGGCGTGTGTTGTACCACCGGAGGTAGATGTAGAGCTTTTTTCCACACGACGCACTCCCCAAATCGAGCGAAAGAATACCCCGGGTCGACAGTCCCGACTTTAACCCGTCGGCTTCGGCCGAAACAGGCGGTTCGGTACCCACGCAATAGAGATACTGCACACTGTCGCCACCCTCGTAGATTGCCGCACGCCCTCCGGTAATGGTGTAGCACTTCACGGTAACCATGCCTCCGCCCAAAGGAAGCAGCCGAACCGCTATCTGTTCGACGATGGAAGCGGTGGGCACCGAGCGGCCACTCTTTTTCAACGAACCGCTCTTTATGTTGAATATTTCGTAATCGGCAATCACAGCCGCCGTCGACGAAGCAATCCGGTCTAAGAGATGATTCGTCCGGTCGTATGCTACCACACTATCGATAAGTGCCAGCAACTGATCGCGGACGGCCGTGGTACGACCGTTTTTCTTATCGGCATATAACCGGTACAGCGGCGACCACTCTACCCGATAGGCTTCCCACCGGGCAATTTCGGCATCCGACAGGCCGAGTCGTATACCATTCGGAGGGGTCGATTGTTGCATATACGCTGCCGTATTGGCCAGATAGATGTCGAATTCGTTAATCGTTCGGGGGATGCGGGGAATACGTGCCATAGAATGATTTATAAGGTTTCGGCAACAAAAATAATACACAAAAGAGCCGTTGATAATGCTGCAACCAAAAATCTGCCAATTATTGCTCTAAACAAGCTTAATAAACCGGTTTACACCATTTTTAATGCTACCATCCTGTTTTGCATACCAAAAATCCTGTTTATAGTTTCTACAAACAGAATTATAGCTTTTACTTTCCTGTTTTTTATATCTTCAAACCTGTTTTTAATGGCTATAAACAAGCAGGTTGTTTTAAAAATGTTGTTTTTCGATACTATAAACCGGAAAGTTATAGCTACAAACAGGATTGTTACATCTATAAACAGGATTTTTGAACTTACAAACAGGAGAGTTATGTCAATAAACAGCAACGTTAGTACAATGTGGAAAGTTTAATCGGGACGGCACATGCAACTCTATCAAAGCGATCTAACCCTGTCTGTTTCGACAAGCCATTAGAGTTGATAAAAAAGTCAAGACGGCTTTATATCTGGGAGTACCGACTGCCCCGAGAAACCGGCAACAGCAACAGTCGCGTTATCTGTTTGCCGGCCGAGGTTGCCTTATCCGATCGACCAACTCTTTGGGAGCTTTGGAGGGAGAACCCGAATCGAAAGGAGGCTGAGGATCATACTCGATGGCCAACTGAATGGTTTTTGCAAAATTTTCATCCACTATCCGACTCAACAGATAGAGCGACATATCGATTCCGGCCGACACGCCTGCCGATGTACTAATTTTACCGTCAACAACATATCGATCGTCTTCAATAATAGCGCCATACGTTGCCAATTGATCTTTCCGATTCCAGTGGGTAGTAGCCTTTACACCGGTCAATAATCCGGCCGCTGCTAGCAACAAAGCTCCCGAACAGACGGATGTTGTCCACTTGCTTGTTGCATGAACTGTGCGAAGCCAGCAAAGGATCTCTTGATTGTCCAACACCGAATCGATGCCGAATCCGCCGGGTATTACCAGCATATCGGGGTTGACAATCTCATCCGGCAAATAGTGTGTGGCAATCTGCAATCCTCTGTCATCGGTATACAAACGACGTTCGCATCCCACCATACACACCCTGGCATGGGGAATGCGCGACAATACCTCGTAAGAACCCACGACATCCAATGCGTTAAAGCGGTCGTAAAGCAATATGGCAATCGTAAACGGTTCGGTCATAATTATTGGTTTATCGGTTATGCGTTGTCTGTCTCGATCGATTATCGGGCACGTTGCCGATAATATGCTAGTAGCATGTCATTTTTCCACAAAATGCTTTAGAGCTTCCAGGGGCATAAAGGTACGCTTGGCCGTTGCCTCCAAATCCCTACCCTCTTCTTCGTAGATTCTGTTCAGGAAGATAGACATCTCTTCTCCTATTTCAATCAAATGGCCATCCGGATCGTAGAAACGAATCGTGCGTTGTCCCCAAATCTCGGTATTGACCTCGTGCAAAAAGAGAACGTTGCCGGCTTGCAAAGTTTGAAATATCTCCTCTATTCTGTCGGTTTCAAAATAGAGCTCAAACCTGGAGGTACACTGTTTATTCGTAATATTATCGGCCCCAAGTGTTTTTGAAATGATATTGGCGGGATCGATTTGCCAAATGGTAAACCCCTCCTGAAAGGTGATATTCGTTCCTCCATTATCCATTATCACCGTACACCCGAGAACCTGAGTGTAAAACGCTTTCGATACGTCGGCATTACCGACAAACAGTACCGGTTGACATTTTTGTAGTTTCATTGTATTGTATTATATCGTATTATTATTTATAACAACGTCGTAGAGAAAAGAACCAGATAAAAAATTACATAGCAGCCTCGCCAAGCTGTCTTGCTTTTTCGATCCACTGTTTTCGTTTGGCTTCCGATGTATATTTCACCTGTCCGAATTTGGTGACCCGTACCGGCTTTACCCCGCAAAACTTCAGAATACCGGTTTTGAAGGCAACGATTCCGGCATCGCGATAGGCAAGTAGGTTGTACCATACAGGTGCATCCATGGTAACGATAAGACGTGCGGTTTTGCCGGTAAGTAACTTTTCGGGAAAAGGAGAATTGGGCTTATCGCGAAAGACTTTGCCCGGTAGAAATACCCTGTCAACAAAACCTTTCAACAGCGCAGGCTCTGTTGCCCACCAGATAGGATATACCACTACAATATGGTCGGCATCAAACAATAATTGCAGCGCATGTTCCAGATCGGGTTCCATGTCGGTACGTTTCCGGTATCCGTATTGCAACACCGGACTGAATTTCAATTCACCAAGATGTAGCAGATTTACTTCATTTCCGGTAGACGTGGCTCCTGCAGCGTAACTTTCGGCCAGAACTGCACACAGGCTCTCCTTATCCGGATTACCATCGATAATCAAAATTTTCTTCATACGTTCGGAATAATCTATGACATCAATACCGTACGTTGCACTCACAGCCAGTGAATCGCTGCTGCATTACGATACGGAATCTTGGCATAACTATATTTCGGATAACCTACCATCAGAGCCGAACGCACGGCATGCGATTCGTTCAGACCCACGATATTGCGCACTTCCTGAGAGTAGCCTAGCGCAATCATAGCAAAGCCGGCCCAGCATCCGCCAAGACCGTACGAAGGTAGTAATAATTCCAGATGTGCGGTAGCTATAACCGAATCAATTGTACCTCCGGTATACGAAGCGTCGGTATAACCGATGACCAGGTTTCCGGCACCGCGACAGATAACATCTTCGCCCTGTTCAAACGAACTCACCAACACCTGAAAATTGAGATAAATTGCAAGTTGGTCTTGCGCATCTATCATGGTTCTCATCCAGTCGATAACTGCACAGCTCAGCTGACGGATCCGTTCGGGCTTCGAAATTACAATCCATTTGTTTTGTTGCTGATTGATACCGGTCGGAGAATAACGTACCGCTTCGAATATCTTTTCAAGAATCGGTTTGTCAACCGGTTGAGGTAAAAAAGTTCTAATGGATCGGCGACTACAAAAATATTCGGATAAACTTTCAGGGTTGATTTCATGCAACTTATCCTGACAGATCGTTCTCATTGCCGGTAAACGGTGGTGTTTCAATGCAAGAGAGGGGCAAACGGCTTCGCAATGTCCGCAAAGAACACAGCGTTGTTCATTTTCTTCCGCCACAAACGGAAAATTTTCATCGTTTATTTCGATGATGGACATCGGACACACGGCCTTACAAATACCACATCGACGGCATTTGAGGGAATCAGCAGTTAATAACGTCATAAGAATAGGGGAATATGATTTACAAAGCACTCTTCAAATCTAAAATAGAAGTTGCAACCGGAGAATCGCGTTCCGGCTACATACTTCTATCTCCTACTACTAACCAAAGAATAGACCGGAGCGGGGAATAATCGTCATCAGACAGATATCATCTCCCGTTTTTATACTTTTGAGTAATTCCACGTCGACTTCACATCCGAATGCCTTTTCGAAAAGGACTTTGCTGTAACCGGTGGTGCATTGGCACCACGTTTTGGTTTCCAGCCGGTCGACTTCGGCCAACATCGGACAGGGACAAAACGGGAACATCAGGTAAAGGGTTCCATCCCGATAGGACAAACCGGCAGCTTTTGCTTTGTCGTGAGAGGCAAACTCTTCCAGACTGGACGATGCAGCCATCAGCTCTTTCAGCAGCGCCAGTTTTTCGTCCATAGCATAGCCACACTGGCACTTTATTCTGATTCTTTTTACAGTAGCGGCATCAAAACGGGTTTCCAATCGTTTCATGGTATTTTTCACCCAAGTCGGATTGTCTTCCTGTTTTTTCTCCACTACTTCGGATGCAGTGGTTTTGTCACTTTCAGTTTTTACAGCATGGTATATCGCCTGTTCCTGAATTTTTCGTATATCGAACATAGTTTTATTTTTTGAAAATTGGAAAATTGGAATCCGGTTGGACAATTACTTGTCGTCAACCGAATTCCGTTGTTTTTCAAGAAGTAAAACCTTGTTTGAAAATTTTCCAAACTTCGAAACATTAACCTGTGGTTTTCGGAGGTTAACTATGCTGTCAATATCAATTTGAGTGTTGTTTTCATAACCGGATATTTAAGTAATAGCTGGTATTTCTGGAATAACGACAATTTGCGAAAAAAGGTGTATCCTGAGTTTTATGTATACACCGACATGCAGATAAAATTATCGTCCGTCTTAAGGTGATGCAAAGGTTGCCATTTTTTCCTGAACGACATTTTATTTTTTGATGAGTGACCGATTTATGGGAATGAATGGCTTTTTTTGCCTAAATTCATTCATGCTCCCGATTGACTTCATCAAACCATTATTTTGCGCAGAAGCAGAACTGATTTTCAATGTTATTGTCGGATTACAATTAGCTCCGATTATTGCTGCCTTTAGTCAACAATCAGCATTAGCCACATCCGACAGTACCCTGCACATTCTGCATATTTCATACGGATATTCCAGCAAGTCAGATACCTGACTTTTCCATCGGATATAGTGAAGCGTTTCGCGGTGTACGACCTGAGCCTCCGGCGTATTGTAGGCCTCTAGTAAGTAAAAAACATTTTTTTTATCCATATCTTTCAGAAATTCAAATAGCGGAATTCCGGACTCCTGTTTACTGTTACGCACATTCTCATCAGTAATTTCAATAAACCGAGCTATTGCTTCCGGCTTTACTTTAAATGTTACTTTTACTATCAACATGGCTGTATCTATTTTGAATTGAAGGTTCTCCGTAATTTCACGTCTCTTTTCATCGTCGACAGGTATTCCGTGCGATGTACGGCAACTACATTGTCCGTAAGGCTTCTTTAAATTTTGAATTTTGCCAATATTTTTGGAACAGCTTATCCTTTTTGGGATTGGGAAGTCGTTCGCCCTTAGGCATATTCTTTTTGTACATATTGGCCTGCAACAAATAATAGATCGTTTCTGTTAAATTATCGACCCGGGCATATACGTAAGCCAAATTATAATAAAACATGGGGAAAAAGCTATCCATCGCAATGCCATCATTTAATACAGAAACAGCTCGCCCTATGTGTCCTGATAATCCATACGCCAATCCTAAATTTGAAATCAACCAGTAGAGCTGATCTTTATTTAATAGCTGATCTGTTTTATCCATATCCAGTGCTTTTTGCAGTGTTTTTGCAGCTAACAGATAATCGCCGTGGTTGAAATAGATCGTACCATCCATAAAATGTTCTATCGACGCATGAGAATATGGTGATGTAATTTTGACATTGTTGAACACTTGGTTAAAATGCTCAGCATCGGCATCGGTATAGTGCGATTTAATTAATTGAATCGTAATGCAAATGTTATTGCGAAGAATATAAGCAACAACATTTCGTTGATTGACAATAATGCCGTTGATAGAAACAATAAAATAATCAGAAAAAGCACAATCTCCCGATCCGTATTGAGTGGAATCTAACACAAGTGCCTGTCTTTCGACAAAAAATCGTTTAAGTTGAGTCCAACCGATGTCTCGCATCTCTCGTGAATCGGTCAGCTGTTGGACATTCTCTTCCATACCGACAGAGACATACACGCCCGATGAATCGTTGAATGCCGATATGTATCGTCCTTCCGATTGACTATTCAGATCCATACTCTGCTGCTCATATCCGGGCAACTTTAACTGGAGAGCCCAGCGGAGACTTGGTAACGACACCTTCAACGAGTCTAATCCGAGAGCCGTCGCGGAAACGGATACCGAATAGGCAAACAGTAGTAGCAGGAGTATTTTTTTCATGAATAGACCTATAAGCAAAATCGTCTTCAAATATACGTTTTCTTAGTTAATTTTTTATACTACCACACAATTATCCCCCATTTTATTCGATGCCAGTAGGATCATACGCCGAACTCACATCCGCATTACACTACTGACAATGAGAAAATTTTGCGTTAAACCGATCTTACTACATTCTATTCTTTCTGCAAATTAGCTTCTTTCGTTCGCAGAACATTATTTATGATCCGATGAAATTCCATAATGTACCGTTTTCCGGTATGTAAGAAAAATTTTTACCTTTGTTGCATGGCAAAAAAAGTGCTTATCACCGGAGCAAGCGGTTTTATCGGAAGTTTTCTGGTAGAAAAAGCATTGGCAAGCGGATACGAAACCTACGCAGGAGTGCGGGCAGGCAGCAGTCTCGAATATCTGCAGGACGAACGTATCCGGTTTGTCAATCTGTATTATTCCGACCAGAAACAACTTACGACACAGTTGCGAAATATGACTGTATCCGAAGGCAAATTCGATTACATCGTTCACAATGCCGGAGTTACCAAGTCCGTTAATCGCAATGCTTTTGAACGGGTCAATTTTCAGTTTACGGCAAACTTGATTGATGCCTTGATCGATGCCGATGCCGTGCCCGAAAAGTTTGTGTTGATGAGTAGCCTCAGCGTGATGGGGCCAGGTGACGAACTGCACTATTCGGCTATTCAGCATCACGATGTACCTCAACCCAATACGGCTTACGGTCGAAGCAAGCTTCACGCCGAAGAGTATTTGCGTGCACAAACGAATTTTCCGTACGTTATTCTGCGTTCCTCGGGGGTTTATGGTCCGCGTGAGAAGGATTATCTGATGATGATTAAAACCATGAAATTGGGACTGGATATAAGTGCCGGCATGCGCCAACAACGGCTCACTTTTGTCTATGTACGCGATCTAGCGGAGGCCGTCTTTATCGCCTTACAATGTCCCGTTACCGGCAAAAGCTACTTCGTGACCGACGGAAACGAATACACAGACCGGGAATACACTGCATTGCTGCGCGAATTGCTTGGTAAAAAGTTAGTACTCAGGCTGACAATTCCCCTATCGGTTATCAAACTCATCTCCATAGCTACCGAAGAAGTATCGAAGATTACCAAACAAGCTTCAACCCTCAACCGCGATAAGTTTCGAATTATGAAGCAGCGCAATTGGCTGTGCGACGTAGAACCTTTGCATAACGAGTTGGGCTTTCATGCGGCATACGATCTGCGTAAAGGGTTGGAAGAGTCGATTCGCTGGTACCGGGAGCACCATTGGATCTGATTTCCAACATATAAATCAAAAAAGAGTCTGCAACAAAATGTTGCAGACTCCTTCATCAAAGTATACTTTCGGTAATCAGTCAAAATAGGTGTAGCCGGTCTCAGCATGGTACGATTCGTCCAGACCAAGAGCCTCTTCTTTATCGGTAGCACGAATTCCGATGGTAAGCTGTACCAATTTGAACAGAATAAAAGTACCAACAGCCGAAAAGGCGATGGTGGCACCCACCCCGATCAGTTGCACCACAAATTGATGTGCATTGCCGTAGAAAAGTCCTGCGGCAGGATGAGTTCCTGCAGTAACAAAATATTTGGTAACAGCAGGTGTGGCAAACAATCCGGTAAAAAGAGTTCCCAAAATACCGGCCACTCCATGAATTCCGAAAACGTCCAACGAATCGTCGTATCCCAGTTTAACCTTTACAAAAGCCACCATCAGAAAGCAGACAATGGCAACAATCAGTCCGATAGTCATAGCTCCTTTTACATCTACAAATCCGTTAGCAGGCGTAATCGCAACCAGCCCGGCAACGGCTCCAGTACAAATGCCTACTACAGTCGGCTTTTTACCCACAATCCAGTCGAGCACAGCCCATGCAAAAGCAGCAACGGCAGTGGCAATATGAGTTGTAAGAAAAGCATTACCAGCCAAACTGTCGGCACTCAAACCACTACCGGCATTGAAACCGATCCATCCGAACCATAGTAAAGCAGCACCCACAGCAACAAAAGGAATATTATGCGGGGGAATGGCGTGTCCCTGATAATCGCGACGACGACCCAACAACAGAACAGTGACAATGGCTGTGATCCCGGAATTGATTTCGACAACCGTACCTCCCGAAAAGTCCATCAAACCCATTTTGTTCAGCCAGCCATCAGCCGACCATGCCCAATGTGCAATGGGGTTATATACAAAAACAGACCATAAAAGAATAAACACAAGAAAACCTTTGAAATTGATACGCTCGGCAAAAGCGCCAATCACAACCGCCGGAGTAATAACGGCAAACATACATTGGTACATGATGTAGACAATATGAGGAATGGTACCTACCATTTCAGGCGATCCATTAATGATTCTACCGGTGGCCTGTGCATGGGATATAAAGTAAGGACTCAGGTCGCCGGCGCTAATACCGTTAAGAAAAGACCAGTCGAATCCACCAATAAACGGAGCCAAGGCTCCTTTAGAGCTACTAAAAGAGAGGCTGTAGCCACAAACAATCCATTCGATACTAACGAGTGCCGTAATGATAAAACACTGCATCATAACGTTCAGAATGTTTTTACGACGTACTAGACCACCATAAAACAGGGCAAGACCGGGAATCGTCATTAAAAGAATCAGGGCGGCAGACATAATAACCCAGGCAGTATCGCCTGTATCTACCTTAGGAACAGGGACGTCGGCCACAATAGTGACGCCTTGTGCAAGCGCAGGAAAAGAGCATACGATAAGCAGAGCTATCGCAGCCAAAAGTGATTTTTTCATATAAGAATAAAACTAATTTGCTTTTTAAGGTATGGCGTCAATGCACCATAAGAATCGGAAACGAATGTTGCAGATGAGCTCTGCCTCTATTCTTCTTTGTTGTATAATGCTTCGGGACCGTTTTCTCCGGTACGTATACGGTAAGTTCCTTCAATGTCGGACACAAAAATCTTACCATCTCCGGCATCTCCGGTACGAGCCGAATTGATGATGGCATTAATAGTTTTTTCGAGATTGACATCGCGAACCACCACCGATAACATCCGGCGTTGAATGTATTTGGATTGAAAAACCTGCCCCCTTACGACCTGTTCTTCTGTGGATTTTCCAAGACCGGTAATATCCCAATAAGAGAACCATTCGATTCCGGTATCGTACAAGGCTTGCTTCACGTCCTCAAACTTGGATTTGCGGACAATTGCTTCGATTTTTTTCATTTGTAAAAAGAATTGTTTTCTAAGGCTTGTGAGAATATAAAAAAAGACAGTTTATTCTAAGGTTTTCCCGCGACAAAATACGAGACTGTTATGCTTCACAAAAACAGTACAAAAATAGAGGATAATTCTGGTTCCGAAAAACAAAAAGATACAAACTCACGTACATTCGTGCAAAAATGTTGTTATTTAAATAAAAAAGTATCATTATGAAATTCAAAAAGCCATTTTTAGACATTTTGATACAGTTAAAAGGAGAGGCAATAGACTAAATTCCTGGCTAAGCTAACAAAATGTAAGAATAGAATTAGAGCAAAAAAAGAAGAAGGAGAATGACCAAGAATTCTATAACCTAACAACGATTACAGAGACAAAGATCAAAGGAGCCATGCAATTTATGACTGTTGTGAAATAAAAAAAGCTGTTCCGAAGAACAGCTTTATCTGGTTAGGAGCCTCTTGTCGGATTCGAACCAACGACCCCGAGATTACAAATCACGTGCTCTGGCCAACTGAGCTAAAGAGGCAAGTGGGTAAGCTTACTACATCGCACCGCTACAACCAAATACCCTTGCTGCGATCAAGCCCTGGGGGATTCAAAGGGAGCTGGTCGTGTAGGACTTACCCGGCTGCAAAGGTACACTTTTTTGCTCATTGACCAAATAGGTTATGGCATTTTTTGACGCTTTCGTGCAAAAACACCATTATACATCTATAAATCAATTACTTAATACTAAAATTCACAACTAATTTATTCAGCATCTCCGTTTCGTGCTACATCCTGTGTTTTCAACGGATTAGCCATTATTTCCTGATAATTCCTGCGGTTCGTATAAACATCATATGCCAGAAACAATGCGTGTCGGAAAGAGGATTCGGATGCAATATTTTGCCCTGCAATCTCATAAGCGGTGCCGTGAGCCGGCGAAGTTCTGATAACAGGTAAACCTGCCGTAAAGTTAACCCCATTCTCCATTGCCAAGGTTTTGAACGGAGCCAAACCCTGATCGTGATACATGGCAAGCACAGCGTCGTAATTGCGAAATGCACCAGAACCATACAATCCATCGGCAGAGAGAGGTCCAACACACACAATACCTTTATCGGCACACTTCTTCAACGCCGGGATAATAACATCCTGCTCTTCCGTACCAATTACGCCGTTATCGCCCGAATGAGGATTAAGTCCCAATACGGCAATACGGGGACGTATGATACCAAAATCCTCTTTCAGACTCTGATTCAATACCCTGAGTTTTTCAATTATCAACTCCTGAGTAATAGCTGACGGAACTTTCGAAATAGGAATATGTCCCGTAACAACAGCCACGCGGGTAATTTCGCTTACCAACAACATAAGTGCCTTACCTTTATCGATAAAGGTTTTTTCCAAATACTCCGTATGACCCGGGAATGTAAACTGCGCCGACTGAATATTACTTTTATTGATCGGAGCGGTAACAATGGCATCTATTTTTCCGGCTTTCAGATCGCGCGTAGCAGCTTCCAAAGCGGTAAAGGCTGCCTGTCCGGCCATTTCCGTCGATCGCCCCAGTTCCACTTTTATCTCTTCCGAACAACAGTTTATAATATAGACCTTACGCCCCACTGCATCTTTCGCATCGTTTATAGTGGTCAGCCCCAAATGTTCAATATTTAATGTTTTACGGTAATAGGAGGCTACTTTTGGTGATCCATAAATTACCGGTGTACAAAATTCTAAAACATGGTTTTCAAGTAACGTTTTGAGAATCACTTCATACCCGATACCATTAATATCGCCATGCGTAATTCCGATAATCATCTTTTTTTCTTCCATTGTACAAATTATTTATTATCAGCTTCAAAACTCTGTTGTTCTGAAGAATCTGTATTTTTCTTTGCCGACGAGAGCATTCCGCAGGCTGCCAAAATATCCTCACCTCTTGAACGACGAATCGTGCAGGTGATACTATTTTCGGTCAGATAATCGCGCAGAAAAACCATCCGTTCATTATTTGCGCCCTTCAAAGCAACATTGGGGATGGCATGAAAACGAATCAGATTGACCCGACAGGGAATCCCTCTAAGAAGGCGTACCAGTTCGCGGGCATGACGCATCGAATCGTTGAGACGGTCGAACACGATATACTCGAACGAGACCCGACGCTGATGCCTGAAGTCATGTTGTTTGACAACTTCTAATATTTTTTCGATCGGATAAGCTTTTTGGGCAGGCATTAATTCGAGACGCTCCTTATCAAAAGGTGAATGCAAACTAACAGCCAAATGGCACTGAGAATGTTCCAGAAACTGCTTCATACCTGGAATCAGTCCTATAGTGGAAACTGTAATCCGACGCGGGCTCCAGGCGTAGCCCCAAGGGGCAGTAAGTATCTCTAATGCCTGCAATACCTCCAATGTATTGTCGAACGGCTCACCCATACCCATAAACACCAGATTGGTCAACTGGTCGCTTTCGGGAATAGAGAATACTTGGTTTAAAATTTCGTTAGCTGAAAGGTTTTCTGAAAAACCCTGTTTGCCGGTCTGACAAAAAAGACAATTCATTTTGCAACCCACCTGAGACGAAACACATAATGTGGCTCTATCCTCTTCCGGTATAAACACGCTTTCAATAAAATGTCCGTCGGAAGTCTCAAAAAGGTATTTCTTTGTGCCATCCTGTGATTCTGCCGTTTCCACTGGCAATTTTCGCCCAACTTCGTATTTCAGAGCGAGTTCGCTACGTTTCGCAATCGAAAGATTGGTCATCTGACTTATTTCAGTGACTTTTTTTACGTAGAGCCAATCGGCCATCTGTTTTGCTGTAAAAGCAGGCATTCCGTTTACAGAAGCCACATCTTTCAATTGTTCGAGGGTTTTACCCAGTAGAGTTTCTTTTGTCATTCCTTTGATTTACATGCAAAGATAATAAAAACAACGCGGAGAATGAAAAAGGCCGGTTCTCAAGAACCGGCCTTCTGATTGAAAAATCGAATATTACTATTCTTTATTCAATGCTTCGTATTCAGCATTCATTTGCAAACGATAATAAATACGTTTCAGGTCTCCTTTCAGTTCGGCATCTTTCGGATTCATTTCATACGCTTTTTTGAAGAAAGGGAGTGATTGTTTAAACAGCTCCTGAGCTTTATTTTGTTTCTGTTTTACAACAGTCATATCTTTAATGTCATTGGCTTCCTGAAGAATCGAAGCCGCCTGATTGTAATACATACGAGCGATCGCATTTTCAGCTTCGGCATAGTCAGGTTTCAGTTGTATTGCTTTCTCGAAAGCAGCTTTAGCTCCATCATAGTCTTTACTCTCTTCTTTCAAACGACCGCTTACAAAATGGTATTGAGCCACATTCGGTTCTTTGGCAATCGCCTGATTCAAATATTCCAACGCTTCTTTATTTTTACCGGAATAAATGAAGTTATTAATCAAATTTTGCAGGAAGAAAGGTTCTGCCGGATATTTATCAAATCCTTCTTTCAATGCGGTCATATATTTTACCGTATCTTTCTTTGCATAATATTGTTGATAAAGAAGTTCGTACACATTTTTAGTCTCATAATTGTCAGCTTTCAAACTCTCCAAACGTTTGATCGAGCCTTCAATATCGTTAGCGTTAATGGATGCAATAGCAGCATAATATTTCACCATTTTGTAGGTCGAATCTTTCTTTAATTCATTCGGTTTGAAAGCAGGAAAATCGGCAATACTCAAATAAGTATCAAACGCTTTTACAACGCCTGCAAAATCTTTTTTGTCGAACAATGCACTACCGTAACGGATGAGTTGACCATCAGTATAGTATGTTTGCAGTAAAGCTTTGATATCTTTTGTGAAAGCAGGTTTTACCTTTCCTTTCTCATTGGGTAACTGATCAAGATCGTACGCTTTTTGGAAATATCCGAAAGCCTTGACGATACTTGTTCCAGCAACATCCTGATCGAACTTTTGTTTCAACAGTTCTTTCTTGTATTCTTTCGAATTCATTTCGTTGTAAACATAACCAGCTGTATACCAAGTTTCGGCAAGATCTTTAGTTGAAGGATCAACCAACGCAGCTTCAATAGCAGAAACAGCCGATTTAAAGTCCGGGGTTTCTGCAGTGGCATCACGCTTCGCTTTCTTCACGTTATCTTTTTGTGCAAATGCACTGCAGGTAACACCGGCAATAAGCATCAAAGATAAAAATACTTTTTTCATAACAAGGTTTTTTGAGAGTTTAACTTATTTTGGATTTATCATTTCGACTCTTCTGGAGCATTCGAGTTTTCGTTCGTTACTTCGGGTTGATTAGGAATAATTTCTTCTTCCACTTCCGACTGCACTTTACAAACGGATGCAATCTCATCATTTCGTTTTTCGAGGTTGATAAGACGTACACCCTGCGTTGCACGACCCATCACACGGATATTAGCCATCTTCACACGAATCGTAATGCCCGATTTATTGATAATCATCAAATCGTTATCATCCGTAACGCTCTTGATCGACACCAGTTTTCCTGTTTTATCCGAAATATTCATTGTTTTAACACCCTTACCTCCACGATTGGTTACTCGATATACGGCTTCAACCTGACCGTTTTCATCTACTTCGTCAAGCAACGTACGTTTTCCGTAACCCTGTTCGGAAACAACCAAAATAGTCTCCTGAGTAGGGTTTGGAACGGCAATCATGCCTATAACTTCATCGCCATCATCATCCAGCGTCATGCCTCGTACACCGGTAGCCGTACGACCCATCTCACGAACTTTCGATTCGTTGAAGCGGATAGCACGTCCGTTTCGGTTGGCCATCACTACTTCGCTATTTCCGTCTGTCATACGCACCTGAATCACGGCATCATCCTCACGAATCGTAATTGCATTTACGCCGTTTGTACGCGGACGAGAATATGCTTCGAGACTGGTCTTTTTAATAACACCTTGTTTGGTACAGAACAAAAGAAAATGTGATTGGTTAAATTCAGGATCATCCAATTGTTTAATACGGATAAAGGCATTCACCTTATCATCCGAATCGATATTCAACAGGTTTTGAATAGCGCGACCCTTGGTGTTTTTAGCACCTTCGGGTATTTCATACACCTTCAGCCAGTAGCAACGCCCTTTTTGCGTAAAGAACAACATGTAGTTGTGCATGGAGGCAGGATAGATGTATTCGATAAAATCTTCGTCGCGCGAGTCGCTACCCTTAGAGCCCACACCTCCACGATTTTGAGCCCTGAACTCGCTCAATGGCGTGCGCTTGATATAGCCCAGATGCGAAATGGTGATAATCATCTCTTCATCGGCATAAAAATCTTCCGGGTTGAACTCTTCCGAAGCATAAACGATCTGAGTACGACGTTCGTCTCCGTATTTGTTCTTGATTTCAAGTAACTCTTCGGTGATAATACGCATACGATGCTCCTTGTTGTCAAGAATATCTTTTAGATTGGCAATCAGAGCCAAAATATCCTTGTATTCGGCATGAAGCTTATCCTGTTCGAGACCAGTGAGCTGACGCAAACGCATTTCGACAATAGCACGAGCCTGAATATCGGAGAGCGAGAAACGTTCCATCAAACTGGCACGGGCTTCGTCGGGAGTTTTCGATCCTCGAATGATAGCAATCACCTCATCAATATGATCGCTGGCAATAATCAATCCTTCAAGAATATGAGCTCGCTTTTCGGCTTCAGCCAGTTCGAACTGCGTACGACGAACCACCACTTCGTGACGGTGATCGACAAAATGACCGATCAGTGCTCTTAAAGTGAGCATACGAGGACGACCATGCACCAGAGCGATGTTGTTTACACTGAACGAGGATTGCAGCGCCGAATATTTGAAAAGTTTGTTGAGGACAACGTTGGAATTGGCATCGCGTTTTATATCGACGACGATACGCATCCCTTCACGGTCACTTTCGTCATTAATATTGGAAATACCCTCAATTTTTTTGTCTTCCACCATGTCGGCAATAGCTTTGATCAGCTCGGCCTTGTTGACCATGTATGGAATTTCGGTAACTACTATTTTTTCACGACCGTTTGATTCGGTTTCTATCTCCACTTTAGAGCGTATAACAATACGGCCACGACCGGTTTCGAACGCTTCGCGCACACCAGCATATCCATAGATAATACCTCCGGTAGGAAAGTCGGGAGCTTTCACATATTTAATCAGCTCCTCGGTTGTAATTTCACTGTTATGAATATAAGCAACGGTAGCATCAATAATCTCCGACAGGTTGTGAGGTGGCATATTGGTAGCCATCCCCACGGCAATACCGGAAGCTCCGTTTACCAACAGGTTGGGAATACGGGTCGGCAATACGGTCGGCTCCTGAAGCGACTCATCGAAATTAGGTTGGAAATTGACGGTATTTTTGTCAATATCAACCAGCATTTCTTCTGCTATTTTTTGCAGACGGCATTCGGTGTAACGCATAGCCGCAGGCGAGTCTCCATCCACGGATCCAAAGTTACCCTGACCGTCAACCATTTGATAGCGCATGGACCATGACTGAGCAAGGCGTACCATAGCAAAATAAACGGAAGAGTCTCCATGGGGGTGGTACTTACCAAGTACTTCCCCTACAATTCTTGCCGACTTTTTATATGGCTTGTTCGCATTCACTCCCAACTCATTCATGGCATATAAAATACGGCGGTGAACCGGTTTAAAGCCATCTCTAACATCAGGTAAGGCTCTGGAAACAATCACCGACATCGAATAATCGATGTAGGACGACTTCATTTCCTCCTCAATATTAATCTTTATAATTCTATCGTTATCAATCATTTACAGCGTAAATTTTGAATTTGTTTTTTTGCTTGAAAAAGCGCACTAAGTTACACTTTTTTATATGTACCGCCAAACCGGAAAGGTTATTTTATTAACAAAACGATAAAAAAAATAACCGTTTAGCTCATCTCTGTCTCCGATTCCAAACCACACAATTGGGAATGTCGAATTGGGGATAAAGATCCGGCGGAAAAATACCGTACAAAGCCGAACCCGACCCTGACATCGAAGCATACACGGCTCCATTTTTATAAAGTAACTCCTTCAACTCGGCCAATTCGGGATGGCAGGTAAAGACAGATACCTCAAAATCATTGACCACCCCACCCTTCCACTCTTCTACCGGTAAAGCAATAAGCGTTTTCAATGAGATTGCCGGTTGTCGGGGAACAACCCGGGAGTAGGCTTCGACTGTCGGAACGGCCACATCGGGCTTGATGATTACAATATGGTAGTCTCCCAGATTCACTTCTATCGGTTCGAGAATATCACCGATGCCGGTTGCAAACATGGGTTTGTTATAAATAAAGAACGGACAGTCGGCACCCAGACGAACCGCATAAACAGCCAACTCTGCTTCCGTTAGCCGAAGATTGAAATACCGGTTCAGCAACGAAAGCATAAAAGCACCATCGGCCGAACCGCCACCCAAACCGGCTCCAAACGGAATATTTTTACGGAGATAGATATTCAGGTTATCCAGGTCGTAATCTTTCTTCAGCAACCGGTAAGCTTTCATAACCAGATTTTTCTCCGCCTCTCCGGCAATGGGAATACCCGAGATAGTGAGCGAAACAGAATCAGCCGGTACCACTTCAAGCGCATCTTTCCAACCCACAGGATAAAAAATGGTTTCAAGGTTATGATATCCGTCCGAACGCTTTTCTACAATGTTCAGACCCAGGTTTATTTTAGCATTAGGAAATGTTATCATGATTAGCCGGCGTATTTTATTTACAAAAATAGGCAACAGATCAACACCCGCAAAATAAAATTTCGACCGTACAAAAAGTTATCAACACCTATGTTCATAACTATTCCTGACAAATGATCTTATAGGCAGTAAGATTTTGCTTAATTTTGAATGTCAAACTTAAAAACTCCTGATGGAAACTAACACAAAGAATACAAGACGTAAAGCTCCTTCCAATAATTTCGTGCCGAGTGCGAATGAATACGGGAAGCTCCCACCACAAGCCGTAGAATTGGAAGAAGACGTGTTGGGTGCCATCATGCTTGAAAAGGATGCCTACTCTATAATTAGCGACATTCTGCGTCCCGAATGTTTCTACAAAGACTCCCATTCCAAAATATTCAAAGCGGTAGTCGACCTCGCTATCAAGCAGGAACCGATCGACATGCACACCGTCACCGAGCAGCTGCGCAAGAACGGGCAACTGGACGAAGTGGGTGGCGCTTACTACATCACCATGCTGACAGCCAAAGTGGCTTCGGCAGCCCATGTCGAGTTTCATGCACGCATTATTGCGCAAAAATATCTTGCCCGCGAACTGATACGGGTGTCGAGTGAAATTCAGACAAAGGCTTTCGACGAACGTTCGGATGTGGACGATCTGATGCAGGAGGCTGAAGGAATGTTGTTTGAGGTATCGCAGCGCAATGTCAAAAAAGATGTTGTGCAGATCAATCCGATTATTGATGAGGCAATCAAACGCATTCAGGCGGCAGCAAACCGCCCCGAAGGATTGAGCGGCGTGCAAACCGGATTTCACTCGCTGGACAAGATGACATCCGGATGGCAGCGTTCCGACCTTATTATCATTGCCGCTCGTCCGGCTATGGGTAAAACGGCGTTTGTGCTTTCGATGGCCAAAAACATGGCCGTCGACTACAACACTCCGGTAGCCATGTTCTCACTCGAAATGTCGAACGTTCAGTTGGTAAACCGTTTGCTGATGAACGTTTGTGAAATAGAGGGTGAGAAAATCAAGAACGGTAAGCTGGCGCCCTACGAGTGGGAACAGCTCGACTACCGTCTCAAAAAACTGATCGACGCCCCCATCTACCTCGACGATACACCCAGCTTGTCGGTATTCGAGCTTCGTACAAAGGCCCGCCGACTGGTAAAGGAGCATCATGTAAAGATTATGCTGATCGACTACTTGCAGTTGATGAATGCCAGCGGCATGAACTTCGGAAGCCGCGAGCAGGAGGTAAGTATGATTTCGCGTTCGTTGAAAGGGTTGGCCAAAGAGTTGGATATTCCGATCATTGCCCTTTCGCAGTTGAACCGTAGTGTGGAAGGACGTACCGGAAACGAAGGCAAACGTCCGCAGTTGTCGGACTTGCGTGAATCGGGAGCGATTGAACAGGACGCGGATATGGTTTGCTTTATCCATCGTCCCGAATATTATAAAATAACGGAAGATTCGCAGGGAAATTCGCTGCTGGGAATTGCCGAAATAATCATTGCAAAACACCGTAACGGTGCCACCGGCGACGTACAACTCCGATTCAAAGGGCAGTACGCCAAGTTTATGAACCGCGACGATGAAGATCAGGACGAATACAAGGGATTCGTTTCAAAGATCAGCAACGAGGATTCGTTCAACCAGCAAGGTGCCCCGGCAACCACACCCGATTTTCCTGCCCCACCCCCGTTTTTAAGCGGATCGGGCAACGATGTTCCGTTCTGATATCATACCATGACACCCACGCAGACGAAAAGAGCATTGTTTGTTACAGAACAATGCTCACTTCTTTGAAAGCAAACGTACGCTTCCGACCATTTTCGGTTTGCAGCACCAGATGGCCGCTGGGCAACACATCCACAATGGTGGCTCTGAAGTTTTCGTCGCCGGCTTTGTATTCGTACAATCCGTCGCTGCGGTAAAGTGCCGCCATATAATCTTCGTCGAAACAATTCAACTCTTCGCGCAAAAGTTGAATATAGAGCATGTAAATGCGCTTTACGATTCGTTTGAGCAAATCCTCCCGATCGTACATTTTTCCAGTGATCTGGCGCAACGATACCGGATTGAGAGCACCTCCAACAAACGTCTTCTGGTTTACGTTCAGTCCGATTCCGATCACCGAATATTGAATATTGGAACCACACAAATCATTTTCTATGAGGATGCCGGCAATTTTTTTATCGTGCCAGTATATATCGTTAGGCCATTTGATACAGACATCGTCCACCTCCTCTTTCAGGACGGCAACCACGGCCAGCGACACCATTTTCGAAAGAACAAATTGTTGATTCGCTTCAATGCTACTGGGGAACAACAGCATACTGAACAATAAGTTCCTGCTGTCTTCCGATTCCCATACATTTCCCTTCTGTCCACGTCCCTTGGTCTGAAAATCGGCACTGACCACCACTCCTTCCGACAATTGTTCGCGGCTCGAAGCGAGCAGTTCCCGAAGATAATTATTGGTAGAAACCGTTTCACGAAGACGAATAATATTAAACATGTGCTCTGAATTTTTATCTCTTTGATTTTTCTTTCAGCAGTATTCGTTATGGCTGCTTTTGAAACAATACAAATATAGAAATTATTGTTCCCCATTATCACGTAAAAGATTATAACAAAATCAGAAATGAAGTTAAATGAAGATTTATGCAACCAGCAACCAATCGCTAAAATACTGATAACCTGCTCTAAACCGAACAGATCACTTATTGCCGTAGATAACCGCACGGACGCGATCTGTCAGCCATTAAAACAAGTACCCTGAACTCTCTTTTATTACTCTATTTATACAATTCTCACACTCCTACATCTCTCATTACATGCACCTTTGAACACAAAAATGCATTATTCATTTTTTTAGATATTGACAAGAGTCGTTTCTTTCAATACATTTGTTGTTACAATTTCAAGTGATTAAACACAGGCTAACATTCTAAAAAATCAAATTATGGAACTCAGTGCAAGAAACAAACTGAAAGGAACGATTGAAGAGATCGTAAAAGGTGCCGTAATGGCCAAAGTAAAAGTAAATATCGGTGGTGGCAATGCAGTCAGTTCGCTGATTTCGGTTGACAGCGTGGATGAACTACAGCTCAAAGTGGGCGACGAAGTGTATGCCATTGTGAAATCCACCGAAGTGATGATTGGCAAATAACCTGCCCTCTCAAACAATGCCGGACTGCTTTTGCCCGGCATTGTTGTACTTACATTTGTGTAGGATGCATCATCCGGCACACACCGAAATGTAGTATACAGGTTACGCGTTTTATGGCACAAACCTGCAACCGAACTGGATATAAAGCAGATAACACGGCTGGCACACTAATTGTTTTTCACTTTATTGTATTCATTAAAAAACTCCGATTGCCATGTCGCTTCAAAATGCACTGATATTTATCCGCAATGTGGGCACCAATGCTCCGCTGCGAAAGGCTTGTTACAAATGCCGCACAAAGTCCGATCTGCTCGAACTGCTCCACAACGAGGGCATCGGGTTTACCGAAAACGAATTTGAGGAAGCGGTCAACGTATCGCTGTTCAAATGCCAGACCTACGACGAAGCCGACGAAGTAAAACAAACGGAACTCTGGTTCCATCTATTTGCATAATCCGTTATGACTATCCAAACGAAGCACGACGAAACCCCGTTACCCGAAGATAAAATTGTGTTCTACGAACTGGAAAAGGTACGGTTTGTGGTAAAAGACGGAACCGGTCTCGACATCGCCTATGCATACGAGGACCTGGTTTTTTCCGAACATGCGCTGTTTATCATTCAGTTTGACGGACAGGACTGCAATAGTTGGAATTGCTGGTTCAATCAGGAGTGCAACGCTGCCGATCGTCTTTCGTTGCTCAAATCGCTAACGGCATCGGCCAATCTGAATAACGTGCTGTTGACTTATCAGGGAACATTTGAAATGTCGCAATCCGAGGGAGACGATGAGATCACCCTTCGGTTTTCAGAACTGTAATACAGGTACGGCTTTAAGCACTTTGCTACTGTAAAAAGATAGGCGATGTAGAAAAACAGGAAGAGATACGACTACGCGCAGAGGAAACAACACGGCGAGCATTAGCGGTTGGAATGCAAACATACGGCATA
>JAFNAS010000005.1 GCA_017860295.1 Bacteroidota bacterium
GCTACAAAACACCTCCGTGTTTCTCCCTCAAAGCGGCTGCAAAGTAACACCCTTTTTTCCATACTTCCAAACTACTACACCCTTTTTTGTGAGAAAAATTACATCTTTATTACAAGACTTTATATATCAATCATATAAACAAAATAAAACATACAATTACTCGATAATCAATTAGAATAAAAGCTATTAAAAAGACTTTACCTCCTGAAATTTTCAACTCCAACACAGCCATATTTTTCGCAAAATACACAAAAAACACTACATTGTAGCATCTTACGCCATCAGTTTCATCTGGAATAAATTGAACACATCGAAGACGGTTTGATCTCTTATTTTTGTTGGTCAAACTATTCCATAGTGTCATTTTCCGACAATTTTTCTCTTGAAAAGAATAACGATGTAGACTAAATAGCGCTATTTTCTCTCCAGAAATGAAACTTCGGCGTAAATAAATTGTATTTTTGCACTTCACTTTTCACCATACAAATCAATAAAATGAGAACAAACAGAGCCCAAATATTACTTTTCCCGCTTCTTTTAGTCGTAATTATTATCATCGGATGCTGGATCGGAGGGCTTTTTATACATCAACAACATCTTTCTTTGCCTTCAGCCAAAGATTATAACTTCTTTTTTGTGACCGACTATGGATCCGTAACAGGTCCTGGAATGAAAAAACAAATAGCAGATCAAATGAATTTACTAGCACCGAAAGTAAATCCTCGCTATATTATTTCAGCTGGAGATAATTTTCATAGCGAATCTGCAATGTCGGCTACCGACCCTGCATGGAAAACCAATTTCGAACAATTCTTCAAGGTCGGATATATAAAGAACCTTGATTGGTACACCGGACTAGGAAACCACGATTATGCTGGTAACCCACAAGCACAGTTAGACTATGCGAAAATACATCCGCATTGGAATATGCCTGCACGTTATTACACTTTTATAAAGAAGACGGACGACAGCACCTCCATTCGGTTCGTCATTCTAGACACAAATCCTTTTCAAACAAAATATCTTAAAAGCGGGCATGCCGATGTTGCCCGACAAGACACCAAAATGCAACTACATTGGATGGATAGCGTACTTGCATCCTCACACGAAAGATGGAAAATTGTAATTGGGCACCACCCAATCGTAAACTCAGGAATATTTACCGGCATTGACTCCAAATTAATCGAACAAATCAATCCTCTGCTAAAGAAGTACAAGGTTGATGTCTATTTCTCTGGGCATGTACACAGTTTTCAACATCAACAAAAAGACAATATAGATTATGTTGTAGGAGCCAGTACCTGGAAAGGTAGAATAATCACCCCTTGGCTCTACTCAAAATATTGGAAGAATAGTACCGGATTTACCTTATGTTCGGTAGATGCCCATCACTTCCGTTTCTATTTTATAAACGAAAAGGGTCATATATTATATAGGTATAGCAGAAATAAATAATTACTTGTTTGTTATAGCTGCATTTTGTAAATTTATAGCAGAAAAGCTTGCAAAGCTAAGCATAATATCCAAAATAATTTATTATTAATCATCATGATATAAACATCATAAGGATTGATGTTATAAACAGTTTTGTCTTAACAAACGCCCGCGTATGTTACAACATTCTTACTTATGCATTCGTTTCTGATGTTACCGGATATACAATCCGGCTATGATAGATATTACGAAGCTTATCTTTAAACACAGCCTTCACCGTCTCTATGTCACGCAGCGTAATCGGTGCATCGCGAAAAGCCCCTTCGTTAATTTGTGTCTGCACAATCCGCTCTACCAGGCAGGAAATGCTTTCTTCCGAATATTCCGTCAAACTACGCGAGGCTGCTTCCACCGCATCGGCCATCATCAAAAGAGCGGTCTCTTTGGTGCGTGGATTGGGTCCTGGATAAGTAAACGCTTCATCATTGGGCGATGCTGCCGGGAATTGCGTGCAAAATCGTTGATAGAAATAACGCACCTTTCCCTTGCCGTGATGCATACGTATAAATTGGATAATCTGCCGAGGCAACTTATTCTTGGTTGCAATACGAATGCCTTCCGTCACATGGTTAATTACGATCTTAGCGGCAGCTTCATCGGGCAAAGAAACTAAGGGATTAACTCCTCCTACCTGATTTTCGGTAAAATAGGAAGGTGCCGCCATCTTTCCAATGTCATGATACAACGCACCGGTACGCACCAACAAGGTGTTGGCATTAATCTTCTGAGCCGCTTCGGTAGCAAGATTCGATACTTGCAATGAATGCTGAAAAGTACCAGGTGCTTGTTCCGAAAAACGAATCATCAGCGGGCTATTGATATTAGAAAGCTCGATCAGCGTAACATTCGACAAAAAGCCGAATGATTTTTCCACTATATAAATAAAGGCATACGCAAACAACAACAGCAAGGCATTGATACCGAACAGCAAGAAGCGCACCCACAATATTTTTTCAAAATTATGATCCTGAACCAATGAAACTCCAAGATAACCAACGCTATACGTAACAAATATCAATCCTGCCGTTTGTACCAATTGTGACCGCTGAGTCAGATCGCGCAGACTAGTAATAACCGTCATACCTACGGCAATTTGCAGGACCACGAATTCAAATTGAGACGAACGGACTACAAAAGAGACCATCAGCACCGTAATAATATGGGCAAACAGAGCCGACCGGGAATCGAAAAACGTGCAAATCATCACCGGTAGCAAGGCAAACGGCACCAGATAAATACTGAAACTGGTAAAGGAGATCACGGCAAAGGCACATCCTACTATCAGTACAATCATCATTACAATGAACAAAATGTTTTTAAACCGGGCAAAAATCTCGCGACGACGGAACATCAGAATATATAGGAATAGTAACGTCATCAGCCCTGTCACAATAAGAATCTCCCCCAACAACACTATCCATGACTGGGTCACAGCACCCTGCATTTTATTCATCGCAATCTGGAGGGATGTCAACACCCGATAGGACGATTCGGTAACAATGTCCCCTTTGTCAATCACACGTTCACCGGCCTGTACAATACCTTCAGTCTGAGATACGGCACGCAGAATTTCGTTGCGCACCTGCTCCGAAACAGAAACATCATACACCAAATTGTCGGTAAGGTAGCCATTCAAATTACACGATTGAAGCACCCGGCTGCTCAATCCTCCGGTAGTATGAGCCAAGATATACTCGTATGCCGTTTTTACTGTGAAAATTTCAGCAAGCGGCACTGTGGTTGCCACATTGTTTTGCACCACAGCCACCATTTGTACTTTGTCTTTCTTCATTTTCTCATAATCATCAACACGCATGATGCCTTTACTGTAAACATACTCAAACTGATTCCGAATATATTGTCGGTAAGGAGTTGCCATAGACAAAATCATGGAACTTGAACGCTCTAGCTCTTCTATTTTAGTGCTTTGCAAAGAAGCATTGACCCGAAAATAGGGAGTATATTGGCGCAAGACACTATCCTGTTCAATCTTTAATTGTTTCGGATCTTTATAAATAGGAAAATCGAACGCAGCAGTAATCAGTTCATAATGCCAGGGTTTACCGACATTGAATGTATAATTAAATCGGTTCTGACGTGGAAAGAATTCGACTATCAATGCAATGGCCAACAAAAACAGAGCGATTTTCAGCCATATTTTCTTGCTTTCCTCAAAATTCAGATTCATTGATTATTGTTTTAGAAACGACACACAAATATAACGATTAGTTATGAGTTCGAGTATTCGGATCGACATACCGCAGATCCTTCACACCATTTATGAAACACTAGCGAGCCACTTTGTCTTTGTTTTTCTCCACGAAATCCTTCCACCCGTGATATTTTTTCTCATTTTGAGGACGATTCGTCTGGTAATAATGACAAAGTGCAGCCCCCAAAGCATCGGTAGCATCAAGCTTCGCCTGCATATCTGCGGCCTCTATTTTAAGAATCCGGCGCAACATATCGGACACCTGTTCTTTAGAAGCCTTGCCGTTACCGGTTATAGCCATTTTAATCTTAAGCGGAGCATATTCCGTTATTTCGATTTTGCGATGAAGAGCGGCCGCCATAGCTACACCCTGCCCTCGCCCGAGTTTGAGCATCGACTGTACATTTTTACCGAAAAACGGTGCTTCAATGGCCAATTCGGTGGGATGAAACTCGTCGATAAGCGATAACGTACGCTCAAAAATACGTTGCAAGCGGTCATAGTGATTGACTATTTTCCGCATATCGATTATACCCATGACCAGCAGAGATGGCTGCTTGTTAACGATCCGCAGCATGGCATAACCCATAATAGTTGTCCCGGGGTCGATGCCCATAATAATCCGTTCTCCGTTTTCCGACATCATACCAACACCTCCAGAACTGTAGAAAAATAGAGCACTTTGGTACCGAACAACCGGTTAACAGATGCAGCCAACAGTTGCTCTTGTTCTTTTCTCCAGCGATCGACAGCGACCAACGTCCCGACCGAAAACTGTACCGATATAGAGATGGAATCACCGGCATTTTCGGTCAGTACACGAAAGATGTGCAGGTCGGCAAAGGCCCCACCGGCCGTCATAAAGGGTATATATTCGTCGTCGAGCCAGCTTTTCCAGGCTTCTAAAACGCTATCTTCCAGACAAAAAGTTGTGTTATAGATATACATATCAATATTTTTGACAAAAGTAACATTTTATTTCGGATTAAAATAGTATCTTTGCGTCGCTAAAAAGCAAGGGGTATTAGCTCATCTGGCTAGAGCGCGACACTGGCAGTGTCGAGGTGAGCGGTTCGAGTCCGCTATACTCCACTTACAAGCGGTCAGGAATTTTTCCGACCGCTTTTTTTATACCAAAAACGGCCGGAGCAAACACTCCGACCGCTTATAACCACAGCTACTTACACATAATCACAACTCAAACGATCTTCGGTTGGGGGTTGAGCAGTTCTTTCGCCTCGTTATCGCTTAAATCGTAATGATAGAATTTATGGAAATATTCCTTCGCCACCTTCACCATATCGAAGGGAAAGCGCTCGGGATACATCAGATGAGCCAGCCAGATATAACCGATAATGCGGTTTATTCCCGGCGGACGATCGATCCAGCCGAACGGCCGCCACGGAACCTGATAGACTTTGTTGTTTTTCACCGCATTCAATAATTTCCATTTAGGCGACGTTTTGATGGCTCTATAAGATGACATTTCATCGAAATTGCCCGACCACACCAAAATGATTTCGGGCTGCCACACATACAATTGTTCCATGGAAACGACAGTCATCCCTTTGCCGGACAACACCTCCACCTGCGCTACATTCTGCACGCCGATCGAATCGAGTAACACGCTGTGTACCGAACCAGTAGGGTCGGTCCGCAACCCGTCATCTCCTTCGGCATAATAAACCCGATGGCGTTTATCAGTCCGAATTTTCCTTGCCACGGCAGGAATGGAATCGATATAATGATGAACAAATTCGGCCAGCTCTTCGGCTTTGGTTTGCTTGTGAAGCAGGTCGCCCACAAACCGGAACACCTCTTTATAACGATTGACCCGCATATCGACCAACACCACCGGAATGTGCAACTTGGCCTGCAGCTTGTTTGCCTGATCGATTTTTTGAGGCGACAGATCGTTGGCATAGAGTATAATATCCGGCTTCAATCGCACAATTTCTTCGTCGGATCCCTCTTCGATGACATAAGGTTTTCCCTCGTAAAACGATTTCTTCAGGTATTTCTTTTCCGAATCGTTGTAATGAAACACCGCATTGACCGTTATCGCCGTATCAAACGCATAAATAAGCGTTGCCGAATGGCGGTCGATAAATACCGAACGAATGGAATCGGGAATCTCCACCTGCCGACCCGCCATATCGGTAATGATTCTTGTTCCGCCTTTACTGCCTGTTTTCCCTCCGCCACAGCCGCACAAGACGATCAATAGTAATCCGATAACATAACACGTTAATTGACGCATGGATATTGAATTTAGAATTTATATTTCAACAGAAACTGAAAAGTACGCCCCTCTTCGGGATAACCTTCGACAACGGCATAGTTTTTATCCAGAATATTGTTAACCAAAAACTCCAACGCAAGCGGCTTAAAGAGCGACGCATGCAATTTGGCATGAAGCAACAAATAGGATGGAGCCTTGTATTTCCCGTCGCTGGTACTGATTCGTTCCGAATTATACTCTCCGCTAATTTGCAGATAACCGTCGGCATCGGGCAAATTCAACTGTGTATAAACAAACACCTTGTTTTTAGGTACATCCGTAAAAAGAATGGAAGGATTGGAGTTGTTCTTCCGATCGATAAAACTATAGCTTATGCCGGCATTGATCGCTTTGACCGGAGCCCAGCCTGCCTGTAGCTCAAACCCTTTGAAAGTGGCCTTGCCCGTATTTTGCATCTGTGTGAGATTGGTTCCAATGGTAACGGACTGGATGGCATCCTGTAATTTATTGAGAAACACGGCTGCTTCCACCTGTAGTTTGTCTGTCAAGGTAGCGGCGTAGTTCAACTCGAAATTCCAGCTGTATTCGGCTTTCAGCGCCGGATTCGGGATGGCAGTACCCATTTTGTACGAATAGCGATCTTTCAGCGTCGGAAAACGTGATTTGCGGGATGCCGAAAGCGTTATCTGCTGATCGCTTGCCAGATTGTAGACCAATCCCAACTGATAATTGAAATTGTTGCTTGAGCTGGTAGTGAACTGAATATTGGAGGTCGATGTTACCACCGAATCGGCTTTCACACTGCTTCGTGTATTGTAGCTGATACCGGCGATGGCATTCAGTCTCGAAGATAAGCGATAGCTGTCTTCCGCACCGATCGACAAAGTATTATCGGCAAAATGCTTGTTAATTGCCCCTTCATTGTGTTCGTTGTGCACATCGTATTTCTCGTGAATGGCAAAACGCAAAGTGTTATTTGTAAAATAATCGGTCGACAACTCAGCCGAACCTCCAGCCGTATAATCGTCATAAATACTTATGAATGACGATTTTTTATTCATTGTCGTATAAGTGGAATCGTCCCAGGCATTCAACTTGTTGTAATACTTGTCGTAAAAAGCATTGGCTTTGACATAAGTAGACGACGACAATTTGGTTTTGGAGATAAAATAGAGGCTCGACTTGTCCCAGTCGGGATATTCCCAATATTTATACGACGATGTAGCCGTATTTAGTCCGCAATAGGTCGGAATTCCCTTTTCGGCATGTTGCACAATGTAGTTGATCGAGTATTCGTCGGTAGCATTCGGCGTGTAGCCCAACTTCAGATTGGTCTTGAAATCTTTTGATTCGGAATGATTCCGTCGTCCGCCATTCTCGCCTTTCCTCTTTACAAAGTCGTCGGAAAGCGACATAAAATTCTTTTTCAGCAATGAAATATTCCCCAGAAAATAGAATTTGTCGAACTTACTTCCGATACTCAGCGCCGAGTGGTAACCGTTAATCCCCTGATTACTCAGTTTAATACCGCTTTCACCACCTATCTCAAATTTATCGACCGGTTTTCGGGAAATAAGATTGATTGCACCTCCCAGTGTATTGGATCCGTACAATATGGATGTAAATCCTTTCGAAACAGTTATTTTCGAAAGATCATACGTTGTAAACCGGGAGAGATCGATATACCCGTCGTAAGGAACATAGATAGGTACTCCGTCGGCATAGATAGGAACCTGACGCAGATCGAATCCCCGCAAATAGAGCATCGCCTCGTTCCGACCTCCGATAGTCGTAATGTTCAGTCCGGGCAATAACTTCAGCGCCGAAGCAAGATCGTCGCGGTTAAATTGTTGCAACTGCTGCATATCCACCTGTTGAAATTGCGAACTGGTTTTCAGTGCACTGACAGACACTTCACCCAAGGTATACACTCTCGAGATGGAATCGTTCTTTTCGTTGCCATCGGAAGCATACAACTTACATACTATCAATGCCATAAGCAATAGTAAAAATTTAGTCTTCATAAGTGTTTGGAGTTAGTTATTAACGGATTGATCAACACATTTGAGTTATTCGGGCCAAATCACGTTCGGCCTGCGACTTAGGCGAGAGATAGTGCGTAACATATTTCCCGATAAAAAAGGTAAAAGGAGCCACCATCTCCCGACTCTCCATTTTCTGCAGAATATTCTGCATGGTTCCTTCCACGCAATCTTCGTCGGACAACGAAATCATGGAGGTAGCTACCACCGGCAAATCGGATATCAAACCCTCCTCTTCGAAAAGAGCAAAAATTTCCCGGAGATGGTCGTAGGCCATATAAAGCACCACCGTAGCATCCTGGTCGCGCATCATGCGGGCGGCACTTCTGATCAGACCGACTCTGTCGTCCAGTTGATCTGCGATCAGATAGAGCGTTGCGTTGGTTTCTCCTTTTTCATTGAGCGGGATGGCAAAGAGATTTGATCCGGCTGTACCAGCAGTGATTCCGGGGATAATCTCAAACGGGACACCTCTCTCTTTCAGTTTTTTGGCTTCGTATCCACCCCCATTGAACATCAGCGCATCTCCGGCCTTCAAGCGAACTATCTTCTTGCCTTCATTATAATACTGCTCAAGCACGTCCAGCATATCTACCCGTCTGGCCGGATCTTCATTGTGCTTGTCTATAAATCTGACCACTGTTTTGGACGAAGCGACCTCAGTCACATGCACTGCAGGGAGGCAATCGTACAATAAAACATCGGCTTCTTCAATACTGCGGTAAGCTTTAACCGTCAACAAACCGGGATCTCCCGGTCCGGCCCCGACAATCTTTACCGGGTAGCGTTCTTTTGTCTTTTTATTCATATGCAATTGATATTGGTATATATTTATTTATCAGTCTGGTTTGCATCGTTATCTTTATAATAAATAACGACAGGTAAAAAAAGAGGATGAAAAGACATCCTGATTTTTAGAGCATTATAGAATGAATATCAAGCAAAGTGTATGCCAGAATCATCTTACACAAACATATAACACTGTATTACAAAGCATTAAAAACAGTATCAATTCCATTCTATTTTTCATTTCTTACATCCAGGTAGCGGATATGGAACGATCTACACAAAAATGTAGAACGATTAACCCCAAGAAAAGCACGGAATCGAGCCAACAGCCGATCTGCATCCCCAACCGAACCATAAAACAGTCCCCAAAGTTCCTTTTTCAAGAGCTGCCAATCACTATCCTCCTCCCTCGAAGCGATGATCCCGGCAAACAGTAACTGGCTTTTTATCCGTAACCGGACAACCTACAGGCAACATGCCTCACCAACGTTACCATTTTGTAGAAACAGTCTACAGGCTACCACAAAAACGTAGGTTCTTCGCTTTCAAAAAATCCGTCATAATTATTTAAAATCATAATATTCTGATATTTATAAACGATGGCACAATAATTGCCTGTGTTCAGAAAAAACGATAGCACGACAAACACCTTATTTTGCTCACAAATGCTACCGCCATTTTGATCGCACAACAATAGTCGAACGTGATATGTTTTCGGAGTAATCTTACTCCTTCTTTTTTACCATGCGTTATTCATAATAATAATAACGACTATAAATCAAAGCATTAGCACTAATCAAATAGTAACAACAAAACCAAAACCGTTATGCAAATCATTCAACCTATTTTAAAGAGTAAAACAATCGCATTCGTTGTGATGCTCCTTTGCACTGCCGGAGTCTTCGCCCAAACGTACAACATTCAAGGGCATATTTACAACAAGAGCAATCATCAGCCCATTGCCAATGCCACTATCAAAATCAAAGGCACTAAAAGTGGAGTTGTATCCGATTCTACCGGCCTATTCCGGTTTTCGAACCTTGCCAACAAAACCGTATCCATCCAAATCTCCTGTGTCGGTTTTCATGGAATAGAAGCTCTGGCAAAAACAGATGAAGAGAATACTTTCGCTATTCAGGAAAAGAATTTGAATCTTCAGGAAGTAGAAGTTACCGCACAACGGTACAATCCGATCAGAGAGACTACCGAACAACCACTGGCATTACAGTCGGCAATACAAACTATTTCGGCACAACAAATAGAACAAACCGGCGCCATCAATGTGATTGAAGCGATGAAATATAGTACATCGGGGAACTATACCATGCAAGGACGTAAGCGTAAAAATTTTATCAGCCTGAGAGGTCAATCGATGGATTATGCCATTGACGGAGTATCGTTATACAACTTTATGGATGCTCCTAATGCACTTTCGGCAAATATAATCGAAGAAATCGACGTAAACCGGTCGAGCAATTCTCTGTTGATGGGATACAGCGGTTTGAGCGGAGTAGCCAACTATAAAACCAAATTATTCGAAAAGTTTACCGCATTGGGAGAAGTCGAATACGGATCATTCAATAAAATGCATGCCAATATAACTCTAGGAGGGAAAGTACAGGGGTTATATTATGCTCTATCTGTTTCGAAAGATAAAACCGACGGACCCAAAGATCGGAATGCAGCCGAGGATATGTGGAACGTATCGGGAAAACTACAATACAATCTTTCGGACAAATGGGAATTTTCCATCCAACACTATTTTATGAATGGCATGCGTGAATTTGCTCAAATGCAAAACAGCACATCCAGCGCCTATACGGTTTCTGCCACAAACCTTGCCATGATATGGAAATTCGACCCGCTCCGCTTCAATATCACGATTGGCAAAGTCAAATTCACTCCAAGCAAAAATGCCACGACGGAACTACAACTATATTATGTGGACAGCCAACGGGACTGGAATCAACGCGCTTATTACACCAAAACAGTCAACAAGCAAAAGGTTCTGACCGATTCTATTCCCCCCTATACAACAACAAAAGAACCCGACTATGTGCTTGGTGGCGGAATTTTTCAGACACTGCGACTCATCGATAATAATATACTACGGATAGCACTTATGGGGTCGAAGAAAACTACTCCGACACAAACCAACCCGAAAGGAACCACCACCGGTACCGATATCAGGGCATTCTGCGGAACAATCGTTGATGAGCATAAATTTGAAAACCTATCGATAAACGGTGGCGTTAAACTGATGCAGAATTATTATAAAAAATATGCTCCCGGAAGCTCGTCCGTCTACATCACGAATCAATGGCAACCCGTTACGGCTTGCTTCAACATCGGAGCGTCCTATAACATAGATAAAGATTTCAGCGTTAACTGTCTCATTAGCGATGGAGTGGTAAATGCACCGCTCAACGGGATCGACCGGAACATCGTAGGAAAAGATACAACCTATACTATATTAAAAAATGAAAACCGCTTCAATGTCGATCTCGGAATCGTGAAACGGTTGCCCACTGTAGGTGAAATCACGTTAACGGCATTCTTTATCAATCGCAAAAATGCGTATGAATATACCGGCATTCTCTATTACGACAATCAGGGAATCCAACGGGAATACCTCAACAATTTGAACATCCGGTCGTACGGCGTCGAATTTCTATGGCAAAGTCCCACTTATATGGGATTTCTCACATCCAATATCAATGCAACACACATGAAATCGTACCAGATATCAAACGGTACGACGAGTGCGTACACCACCCAGCCGCAAACCATTTTCAATGCTTCCGTGAATGCCTGCAAATATGGTTTCACGCTCGGCATATTCGGCAAATATGTAAGCCGGTATACCTCTACCAGTTTCATCACATTAGCAACTACAAGCACGAAAGTCTATATTGGCGACTATACGAATGTTGACGCTTCGTTATCCTATAATTTCCCCAAAACAGGATTTTCTGTTTACGGCAGAGTAATCAATATCGGCGATGTTAAATATTGCACCGTATCGCCGGTGTATCCCGATTATGGCAGACAATTTTTTATCGGAGCAAAGATTAAATTATAAACAGCAAAACTGACTATTTATGTATGAAATGAATGCCCGCGAGTACAGCGAAAACGTGATGAAAGGATACTTCAAAAAGATCTATCCGGTTATTGCACAACAAATACTCGACTACACGGGAGTAACGGAGGGAAAATGTATCGATCTGGGCGGCGGTCCGGGCATGTTGGGTATTTCGATGGCCGCCATCACCAATCTGGAGGTGGTTATTTACGATCTGCTTCCAGAGTGCATCGAGGTAGCCAACGAGAACATTGCCGAACGAAAGCTTAACCGACGAGTAACTGCCCGGCAGGGAAAAGCGGAAGACATCCAATTTCCGGATAATTCCGTCGACCTGGTAATCAGTCGCGGATCCATCTTTTTCTGGGAAGATCAGAAGAAGGGTATTGCCGAAGTACACCGGGTATTGAAGCCGGGTGGCTGGGCCTACATCGGCGGGGGTTTCGGTACACCCGAATTGCTTGCCGAAGTAATGGAGGCCCGCAAAGACGATCCCGAATGGGAAAAAGGGAGGGCTTGCCGAATGAAGAAGAATCCTCCCGAACATTATCAGAAGATATTGGAAGAGTTGGAAATTCCCGGCGGCATTCAGTATGGTTCCGCCGGCACATGGATCATATTTCAAAAACAAGAATAACAATGAGAAACAAACAACTAAAAAGCATTTATACCCTGCTGTTGCTGACGCTCTGCTGCTCGTTCGCCGGCGGGCAACCGACACGTGTCATCACCGATATGGGTGGTCGGAGAGTAACCGTTCCTAAAATCATCAAGCGGGTTTACATCGATAAACATTGCGCCATGATGGTAAATGCCATTGCTCCGGAGTTGACCGTCAACGTAGCTTTCAATCCCTCGAACGAAGCGAAGCAACTGCTATCGCCGGCTATCTGGAAAGGAAAACCCTACACGCAAGGATCGGCCGAAGAGATTCTCAAACTGCATCCCGACATTGTCTTTATGTCGGACGAGCTGAGTCCGAGTGTAGTGGATAAAGCCAATAAGATGCAGGCACAACTGAAATTGCCGGTCGTCTTGCTGGAGATGAATATGGAGGGATACAAGCCAAATCTCGCGTTTTTGGGGAATCTGTTCGGGAAGCAACAGAAGGCTGCCGAACTGATCGGATTTATCAAAACATATCTCGATGTCATCGAAAAGAGGGCAAAACAGATACCACGTAACGCCCGGAGACAAGTCTATTATGCCGAAGGTCCCAACGGATTGAGCACCGATCCTTCCGGTTCGAAACACAGCCAGATTATCGACTTCGTAGGAGCTACCAATATTGCCAAAGCTGAAATTATTCCCGGCAAAGGAATGTCGGTGGTCTCGATGGAACAGGTAATGGTGTGGAATCCGGAGGTAATCTTAGTCTGGACCGGTAGCGCCGAGAATCTGGTAACTTATAAATATATCCATTCCGATCCGCTCTGGGCAAATATCAGAGCCGTTAAAAACAAGCTGGTGTATCAGATTCCATGGCTGCCCTACGGTTGGTTCGATCGTCCTCCGGGAACCAACCGCATTCTGGGCACCATCTGGACGGCCAACCTGCTCTACCCTGCCATTTTCAAATACGACATGGTGAAGGTGACACAGGAATATTTCCGAAAGTTTTACCATGTCAACCTATCGGTAGCAAAAGCAAAAGCGTTAATTATTTCAAAACCTAAAATGTAGAAACAATGGCAAGCTGTATAACCAATATTGAAGAAACCATTTTAATGACTTGCGGACCGCGGCCTCGCATGTCGAAACGAGTGAGCGAACACGGTATTCCGGTGCTGCAACAGGGTGCGCTCAACATCTACACAATCCTGCCCTGCCCGCTGAAGGTTCGGTTTAAGCAGGCATTCGAACAATTTATGGCAGAGCACAACAGCAAGAGTGCCACACCTATTTATTGCCCTACCATTCTCGACGGCGCTCCCAAAAGCATCGAAGCGCAAATGCAGGAGGCACACGGAGAAGACGATCTGCCCGAGATGCTTATCACCACCGGGTTTCATACCATTTTCTCCAAACCGTTTAAACAGGAATATCTCGAAACAGGAGTCTACACCGGACTTACCAAACCGGAATTTCTGGATAAAATGCCTGCCGACTACCGCCGCATTGCCGCCCAGTACAACATCGGGTTCCTGGCCTTCGGAGCGTGGAGCCTCATCTTCGATATGTCGGTGGAGAACGCAGGTAGCTATCCGAAGAGCTGGACCGATCTGGCCAAGCCCGAATTTCGCAACAAACTGTCGATGCACGGTTATCATGGCAAAGCCAGCGGAACCAGCTTGTTGCTGGTTCTGAAAGAACGAATGGGCGAAAAAGCGATCGGACAGTTTGCGCAAAACATCAAGAACATCAAACACTTTGCCGAAGTAATCAAAAGTATCGACTCGCCCGATCCCGACAGAGTGCCGTTCAATATTCTGCCTAATGCGGCTTCGGTGCAGATACCGTCCCGCAAAAACGCGGCTATGATCGAATTCAAAGACGGGCCGTTGATGGCACCGCTGATGTTATTTGTAAAAAAGAGCAAACTGGAAGCCTGCCGACCGTTGATCGACTTTTTCTGGAGCGATACCTTTCGGGAGATTCTGGGAAAGGGCGACTTCCACATGCCCGATGAGATGGACTGGAGCCTGAACTACAGTTTCCCGAGTTGGGATTATCTGGCCACGCACGATTTCACCGAATTATCGGACGAGTTGGATGTGGTATTTCAAAAAGGGCTGAATGTTCCGAAAGAATAAATAAGTAAACGTATCACTCATGGGGTGGTTCAAAGTCACCTTATGAGTATAAAACAAAAAAATTATGAAGCTGATAACCGTATCCGGGCCGCCGTCGTCCGGCAAAACATCTATATTGCTCAATGCCATTAAGGCGCTGCTGGCCGACAATAAAAAGGTAGGCGTAGTAAAGTTCGACTGCCTGAGCACCGATGACGACAAATTATACGCAGCGCTTGGTGTTCCCGTCCGCGTGGGACTGTCGGGCAACCTCTGTCCCGACCACTATTTTGTAAGTAATATCGACGACTGCATCGAATGGGGAAAAGAGAGCGGACTCGATTTCCTGCTGTCGGAAAGTGCCGGCCTCTGCAACCGCTGTTCGCCCCACGCCAAAAATGTACTGGCCGTATGTGTCATCGATAACCTGATGGGAATCAATACGCCGAAAAAAGTGGGGCCGATGCTTAAGTTTGCCGACATCGTCATTATCTCGAAAGGCGACATCGTTTCGCAGGCCGAACGCGAAGTGTTTGCCTTCAAGGTACGTCAATCGAATGCCAGGGCAAAGATTATCCACGTGAACGGCATTACCGGACAGGGAGCCTACGAGTTGACCTCCCTGTTTTACGATGCCAACGAAACCGAAACACTTAACGGCGGCACCCTGCGCTTCTCCATGCCTGCCGCCCTCTGCTCCTATTGCCTGGGTGAAACCAAAATAGGGAAGGATTACCAGATGGGGAACATCAAAAAAATAAAAGCTTAATTACCAATAAACGATCGGAGATGAATAGTATGGAACTACTTGAAAAAGAAATAACAACAATAATAAAAGAGATTCCCTATATCGGCACTCTCTTTGAAACCTACGGCATCCGGCCTCAAAACGATTCGGTTCGGCTGGGACAATATCTCGACACGCTGACGGATGAATTCTACGAAGATATAGGTATCGACAGAAGCCAGCTTATCAGCAATCTGGTGGGATTTGTCGCTCTTGCCGATCAGCAACCTGTCTTTAAGGTAAACTCCGTCACTATTATCGGCGGCCACGATAAAAGCGGAAAGCCGGAAGATAAAACCATTACGCTCCATGTGGGAAGCATCACCAGTATTGTAGGGCCTACCGGTTCGGGAAAAAGCCGGCTTTTGGGCGATATAGAATGGCTGGCGCAGGGTGATACGCCTACCGGTCGCTCCATCCTTATTAACGATGCGATACCCGATACGAACCTGCGTTTCTCGCTCGAACACAAACTGGTGGCACAGCTTTCGCAAAACATGAACTTCGTAATGGATGCTTCCGTAGGTGAATTTATCGCCATGCATGCCGAAAGCCGGATGATAAAGAATGTGGAACAGATAGTGGGCGAAATTATCCGCCAGGCCAATCTGCTGGCAGGCGAGCAGTTTACGAACGACACCGCGCTGACAGCACTTTCGGGCGGCCAGTCGCGGGCGTTGATGATTGCCGACACTGCGCTGCTGAGCACCTCACCGGTGGTTTTGATCGACGAGATAGAAAATGCCGGTATCGACCGCAAGCGGGCGCTGCAGCTACTGGTAAAGAATGAAAAGATAATTCTGATTGCCACCCACGACCCGATTCTGGCGCTGATGGCCGAACAACGGATGGTGATTAAAAACGGTGGCATTCACAAACTGATTACCACCACGCCGCAGGAGAAGGCTAATCTGGTAGCGTTGGAGGAACTGGATGCCAAAATGCTGGCGCTGCGTAACCGCCTGCGTAGCGGAGAGATTATCGATAATGCATAGATAGAGATGCACGGCCGTGCATCTCTATCGAAAAAAAACAGAACAATGGAAAAAATTATCATACAACCTATCGGCGTAATACACACGCCACACCACGATGTAAAAAACATGCCGATACAACCCATCGCCGCCAAAGGCATCAAAGGGTATATCGAACTATTGCCCGAATATGCCGCCGGACTGCAGGATATCGAAGGCTTTTCGCATATCACGCTGCTCTACCATTTTCATAAAATAAAGGGGCACGAACTGGTGGTGGTTCCCTTTATGGATACGCAGGAACGGGGAATTTTTGCCTGTAAAGCGCCGAAACGTCCCAATGCTATCGGGGTATCGACGGTAAAACTGACCGGCGTGGAGGGGAATATCGTTTATATCGAGCAGGTGGATATGCTCGACGGCACTCCGCTGATCGACATCAAGCCCTTTTATCCGCGCTACGACAACCGCATAGAAGATGTGCAACTGGGATGGCTCGAGAAAAACAAGGATCTGCCGCTGGAGGCGCTGCGATCGGACGAACGGTTCAAATAGACCAAAGAACAAAGAATAAAGAGCAAAGATGAATCGGGTTAAGATCCGAAGGTGAAAATGTAGTAACAAAACGAAGAACGCGAAATATCACTCTGTAAAATGAACAAAACTTCCAAACAGTCTCCGTACCGGATACACCGGTTTTCCGGTTTACTTTTCGTGGTGCTGGGTCTATTATTGGTGGCAACCATTCTGTTTTCCATCTGTCTGGGTCGTTATCCGCTAACGGTAACCGATCTGCTGACCTATATCTTCACGGGAAAAAACACGGATCCCCTGCTCCCTACCGTGCTTATTAATGTGCGGTTGCCCCGCATTATCGGGGCGATATTGGTGGGCGGAGCGCTCTCCATCTCGGGAGCGGCCTATCAGGGGTTGTTTCGCAACCCGATGGTCAGTCCCGATATTCTGGGCGTTAGTTCCGGCGCGGGCTTCGGTGCATCCATCGGCATACTGATGTCGTTTACCGTGCTGGGGATACAGGCCATGGCTTTTATCTTCGGCGTAGGAGCGGTCTTTTTGGCGCTATCGGTCAGTAAAGCCATCGGTAAAAATCACGATAAGATATTGATGCTGGTATTGTCGGGTATGGTTACCGCCGCCATTTTCAATGCACTGGTATCGCTCACCAAATACATTGCCGATACCGATTCCAAATTGCCCGACATCACCTTCTGGCTGATGGGTACCCTCTCACGCATCACGGTGGCCGAGCTACAAATTGTGGTGCCGGTGGTACTGATCGGTATCATACCCATTCTGCTGCTGGGCTGGAGGCTCAATGTGCTCTCTTTCGGCGACGAAGAGGCCAAAGCGCTCGGCGTCAACACCGGGCGGTTGCGCTTTATCATCATCTGCTGCGCATCGCTTATCACGGCATCGGTGGTGTGCATTGTCGGACTGATCGGTTGGATCGGATTGATTATCCCCCACTTTGCGCGGTTTCTGGTGGGGCCCAACCACAAGGTACTGCTACCCGCCTCTTTTCTGTCGGGTAGCATCTTTATTCTATGGGTCGATAATGTGGCGCGCTCGGCTACCACGCTCGAAATACCGATCGGCATTCTGATTTCGTTGATCGGGGCGCCGCTCTTCCTGCTCTTTCTGCGAAAATCATCAAAAAAAACATGGTAACCCGATAACTGAATAATTATGATTCTTGAAATAAAACAGGGTACTATCGGATACGGGCACAAAGCCGTTTTGTCCGATGTCAATTTCGAACTGAACACCGGGGAAACCGTTTGCCTGCTGGGAAAGAACGGGGCCGGAAAGACGACACTATTCAAAGCGCTGCTGGGTGTTCTGAAACCCTTCGCCGGCACCATTCTGCTCAACGGCACCCCTATCGACCACTGGAACCGACGCAAATTTGCGCAATTGGTCGGTTATATTCCGCAGGCACGGGCTCTGCCCTTTCCCTTCAGGGTAATGGATGTCGTGCTCTTCGGTCGTACGGCTCATCTGAGAGCCTTTGCATCGCCCGGTAAACAAGACCGGATGATTGCGGACGAATGTCTCGAGATGCTCAACATCGTTCACCTGAAGGACCGCATCTTTACGCAACTGAGCGGAGGCGAACAACAGATGGTGATCGTGGCACGGGCACTGGCGCAACAACCCTCTTTTCTGATTATGGACGAACCCACTTCCAGTCTCGACTTCGGCAATCAGATCAAAATCATTCAGCGGATCAACTCCCTGAAGAATAACGAGCTCGGCATTCTGATGGCCACCCACTCGCCCGACCACGCCTTTATGTGCGACGCCAACGTAGCCATCGTTCACGAACAGAGCATCTGGAAATACGGCTATTCCAACGACATCATTACCGAAGAAATTCTGAAGACTATCTACGGAGTAGACGTTAAAGTACGGGCCATGTCGGGCAACGACGATACGGCGCGAATGGTATGTGTACCTACGGTCTGAAGCGGCATCTCCCGCCGGCAATTGTAATCAGATGGCAATTAGCCGCCATAAATACAACCGATCGAACCGGATACTCAGCACTACCTGTACCGTACCGTTCCGCACAACCACTTTCCACCAGCGAAAGGCAAAACCAGAAAGAACGGCATCGCACCCGGTATGTCATTCCGACAACATGGTAATAAATTGCTACATTGAGTTGAAACGGTGTAATCAGTGATGTCTCCTTTTGTCTTTTTATCTACCCTGTAAACACTTTTACCAATCGCTCTCCCCCATCGAAAACTCTCTCCCCGAAAGAAAAAAATCGGGAAAATATAATTTGAAAAGGCAACGCTACTGATTGCAAAGTTCGGCTACCTCTCTCCGGGAAAAGGCTGGGTGAGACAATAAATATCTGACTACGACATGCCATCGTCGTGAGCAGAGATCGGGACAAGCAGAAGAATTAAGGTAACAGATCACGTTTCAATATCTCTTTTTTAAATACACTACAGCTCTATTCATCTATTTTTCTTCCTACATACCCCTTTTTCTTTATACAAACAAAGCGATGAATTTCTCCACCGCTTTGAGGTTCAGGCAATCATACTGGTTAGCCGACAATCATTCCGCTGAAAGGGGCGCTCCAGGGGCCGCGCTCTCCACGGGTATTGATCCAGCGAATCCAGTAATAAACGGTCACTCCGGCATCGCCACCGTCAAACGAAACGGTATAGGGCGAGGCGGTACAAGTGGCCTGAAAACTCAATTCCGAAGCCGATTTGGGAGCATCGCCCCCTTTTTTCATCCATATTTCGCAACCGTGCACTCCGGCAGGTTTTGCTTTACTTCGGCCACTGGCTTCATCCTGGTAAAGAACGGTATGTTGCAACCGCACCGAATAGTCGATGGTTCCCACAGGACGGGTAGTCGGAGCGGGTGCCGGAGTACGGCTTTCGGTACGAATGGTAAGTCCCATCCGTTCCCGATCGCTGTCAGATACTTTACTGTTGCTCGACAGCCACTCTGCTACAAAGAGGCGGAGAGCCTTTTCGTAGTCCTCGCGGGCAGCCGTCTTCTCCTGCACATCGGCCGAAGTCCGGTTTTGCTTGTTGGAGGCTATCGTGTAAGCATCCGACCAGCGTTTTTGTTTTACCTGCAAAGCCGCAAAGTTAGCTTCTTCGATTCCCCAGCCGGCCAGATTGGCTGCTATGAGTATCAGTAAATTTAATTGCCAGACATTAAAGCCGGCATCTGAGTTTGGCATGTAATCTTTCATGTGTTTATCAGATTAAAAATTTAGTTAGTAATCAACAATCAATCAAATCACTATAATGATACCTGAACTTTTATTATATTACTGAACGACAAATAATTATATACAAACTCCGTATTTTTTCGTAGTTTCGTCAGAGTTTTCGGTAATTACTTCAAACATTCCCGTAGCTACTTCTGATAATACGGTAACTATCCAAAAGGCTGCCGTAGTTACCGGAGACTTTTTTGTAGTTACTGCAAATGGGGCGGTAGTTACTGCAACCAGTGCGGGAGCTACCAAAAAAAATGCGGTCGTTACCGAAACCGATATCGTAGTTACTGCACGAAACCCGGTAGCTACTTTTTTCTTTTCCGTAGCTACGAAAAAACAACTTGCTGCTACCGGAAAGGCTGCCGTAGCTACGGCAATTTCGTCCCGGATTATCGTATGTGCAAAAGTAACAACCTGCATTTTTTCCTGCTTTCATTGTTGTGTTTGTAGTGTAATTAGACAAAATAGATGAAAAACATTCTTTTCAAAAAAACAGGCAACACTCTTCCATGTTTTTTCATAATTAAGCCTATTACATTCAATATTTTGCTTTCAATTGCAAATATATAATCGATATTTACCAATTTGTAATCTGTATGATAATTATTTTGTATTATTTAACACTTTAATTGTTGCATAGTGTATGTAAAATAAGGCCGTTTGTTATCATTTTAGGTTAAAAAAAGCGACTACAACGCCTTTATGTACGTTGTAGCCGCTTATAAACAAAATAGCCCGAAACAGGGCTATTCCAACAAGATCGTTACCTGAAAAATTCGGAAAAACAGTTATCGTGTAGCCGGAAAAACAAGATCGATACCGACCCATCAAGAGCCCGGTTGAATAAACGGTGGGCAGACGGTATAAACTTCCATTTTTTGTCCGGAAAGTATCTATGGCATATACCGGTTAGGCACCCCGCGCAACCGACCGACGAGTCGCTACTTCGAAACCTTTGCCATAAATTTGGCACAATCCACCACAAAGCGTTCGTGAATACCCTCGCCTATCAGTCCGTGATCGTCGAACGCTTTTACGTCGTACACCAAGCGGCGACCGTCTACCTCGGTAATGGTAGCTTCGCAGGTGATGGTAGCTCCCAGCGGAGAAGCTTTCAGATGCTTTACGTTAACCAGCGTACCGACCGTACTGGACGTTTCGGGCAAAAACTCCTGAGCCACCTGCAGGGCCGTACCCTCCATAAATGCAATCATCGAAGGGGTTGCAAACACGTCGAGACCTCCCGAGCCCACACGACTGGCAAGATGTTCGTCACCGACTGTCATTGTTCTTTTGAGCGTAGATCCTACAAGAATATCCATAATAAATATGCTAATGAATTAATATGCCAATGTACTAATAAAATCTGCCAATAGATGGTTTTCCGAGTTGATAATAGGCAGGACGGTAACACAAGCAGAAGTGATCAAAAATAAGATATTATTTACCCACTACTTAGTCAACCTACATTTGTCGAATCATGCAGATTAAACTCCCCTCTTGTGGAGGGGTTGGGGGAGGCTTCAAAATTCCGAACTGAAGTGGAAACGGATGTTCTGAAAATCGTTCTGCGCCATTTGCAGGATATAGCCCGAATCGGCCAGAAAGACATCGCGACCCTCTTTATCGACCGCCATATACTGAAATTTTCGACGCTTGAAATTTTCCAGCTCAGCCGGATCGTCACTCTCAATCCAGCAGGCTTTGTAAAGCGATATCGGCTCCCAGTGGCATTGAGCGCCATACTCGTGCAACAAACGGTATTGAATTACTTCAAACTGCAATTGTCCCACCGTTCCGATAATCTTCCGTCCATTATTCTGGTGAGTAAATATCTGCGCCACACCCTCATCCATCAACTGATCGATACCCTTATTCAGTTGCTTGGCCTTCATCGGATCGGCATTTTCAATGTATTTGAACATCTCGGGAGAGAAACTCGGAAGTCCCTTGAAATGGATCTCTTCGCCGGAGGTAAGACTGTCGCCAATTTTGAAGTTTCCGGTGTCGGGCAAACCGACAATATCGCCGGGGAACGCTTCGTCCACCACCTCCTTCTTTTGAGCCATAAAAGCCGTCGGGCTGGAGAAACGGAGCAATTTATTGTGACGAACGTGCTTGTAGTTAACGTTACGCTCGAATTTTCCGGAACAGATCTTCACAAAGGCAATGCAACTACGGTGATTGGGATCCATATTGGCATGAATCTTGAAGATGAAGCCGGAAAATCCCTCTTCTTCGGGATTCACCACTCTTTCGAGCGTCTGTACCGGACGGGGACTCGGCGCAATTTTCACAAAACAATCCAGCAACTCCTTTACCCCGAAATTGTTCAGCGCACTACCGAAGAATACGGGAGCAATGTCGCCCGCAAGGTAAGGTTCGGGGTCGAATTCGGGATATACCCCTTCGATCAGTTCCATATCCTCGCGCAATTTGGCAGCATCCGTTTCACCGATATATTCTTCGAGCTCAGGATTATTAATATCGTCGAATGCTATCGATTCGGTGATAATCTGTTTGCTGGGTGTATAGAGATCGAGATGATGTTCAAAGAGATTGTATACCCCTTTGAAACGTTGTCCGATATTGATCGGCCAGCTCAACGGACGTACTTTGATAGAGAGTTCGGCTTCCACCTCGTCGAGCAGATCGAAGGGATCTTTTCCTTCGCGATCCATCTTGTTTATAAAGACAATTACCGGCGTCTTACGCATCCGGCACACCTCCATCAGCTTACGGGTTTGCGCTTCCACCCCTTTTGCCGCATCGATCACAATGATAACACTGTCGACAGCCGTTAACGTACGGAAAGTATCTTCGGCAAAATCCTGGTGACCCGGAGTATCGAGAATATTCACCTTATAATCGCCGTATTCGAAACCCATCACCGAAGTGGCTACCGATATTCCACGCTGCTTTTCAATCTCCATCCAGTCGGATGTAGCGGTCTTCTTTATCTTATTCGATTTCACGGCGCCCGCCACATGAATAGCGCCCCCAAAAAGCAGAAGTTTCTCTGTCAAAGTGGTTTTACCCGCATCGGGGTGACTGATAATAGCAAATGTACGTCGGCGTTTGATCTCTTCCTGAAAGGTCATAATAGCTGTTTGATTTTGGAGTGCAAAATTACTGCAATGTAGGCAGAATAGCAAACGGACAGACTAACAGTTTGCCCCTATAAACCGCTGATCGGTTTTATACCCGACAGAAATTTTCTTTACCTTTGCAAAGGGCAAAATGCTCAATGGATAATTTTTACCCTACAATCGGATATACGGCATACACTCTAACCCAAAAAGAGCATGAAACACAAACTGATATGTTTACTCCTTTTTATCGGATCGGTTGCTCTGGCACAACACCATACCGGTTCGTGGGGCGATCAGGGCAACGGTACGTACATCAACCCGATACTGAATGCCGACTATTCCGATCCGGACGTGATCCGAGTAGGCCAAAAATATTACATGGTTTGCTCCGAGTTTCATTTTATGGGAATGACCGTTCAGGAATCGGACGATATGGTAAACTGGCAGATTGTCGGACGAATATATAACAAACTACCCGGCGTAGGGTACGATTCGATGAACCGGTATGCCGGCGGATCGTGGGCTCCGGCGCTACGTTTCCACGACAACAAGTTTTACCTCTATTTTTGTACTCCCGACGAAGGATTGTTTATGAGTTCGGCCGACAAAGCGGAAGGCCCGTGGTCACCTCTGTTGTGTATTAAGCCGGTTGCAAAGTGGGAAGACCCCTGCCCGTTTTGGGACGAAGACGGACAGGCCTATTTAGGACACAGTCTTTACGGCGCAGGGCCTATTATCATCCATAAAATGAGTGCCGACGGTACTCGCCTGCTCGACGACGGCGTAACAGTCTACACCGGCCCTGTTGCCGAAGGAACAAAACTGTTCAAACGCAACGGCTATTATTATATGAGTATTCCCGAGGGCGGCGTAGACAAAGGCTGGCAAACAATATTACGTTCAAAAAACATTTACGGACCATACGAAAAGAGAGTCGTGCTGGAAAAAGGTTCCACTCCGATCAACGGCCCGCATCAGGGTGCAATGGTGGATACACCCGACGGAGAATGGTGGTTCTTTCATTTTCAGTCGGCCGGAACGGTGGGGCGGGTGTTGCACCTGCAACCGATGCGTTGGCACGACGACTGGCCGGTAGTAGGTATCGACATCGACCGAAACGGAATTGGCGAACCTGTGTATGTATGGAAAAAACCGGTTACGGGAGCCGTTTCGCCAGTGAGCGCTCCGCAGACCGATGACGAGTTTAGTGCCCCTCAATTGGGTTTGCAATGGCAATGGAATCACAACCCGGTGGATGCAGCCTGGTCGTTGACGGCAAAACCGGGACGATTGTCTCTGAATGCATTGAAAGCTCCCGATCTGAAGAATGCGCGAAACACGTTGACCCAGAAAATAATGGGCGATCGTGGCGAGGCAATTACACAACTGGATGCCAGCGGAATATTGCCGGGACAAAAGGCAGGACTGGCCTGCATGGGCAAAGAGTTTGTGTCTGTTGGAGTAAAGAACGAGGCGGGTAAATTGTTCCTCTTTTTCGAAGCAAACGGTAAAGAATCAACCGCTGTGCCCATCGCAAAAAAAAGTGCTTTTCTGAAGTTAAAATTGGATATTCCGGCGGCTAAGAGTCGTTTTTATTACAGTTTCGACAATAAAACGTTCCTTCCACTCGGAGCTGACTTTGAACCTAAATGGGGTTTTTGGAAGGGAGCCCGGGTAGCGTTGTTTTCGTATAATGTACTGAATGATGGCGGGACAGCAGCTTTCAATTTCTTTCATTACGATTACGACGGGCCGAAATAGGGATCAATTGGCCCGCATGCGTTGCCGATACGAACCGGGAGGAAATCCGGTCTGTTTCCTGAAGATTCGGGAGAAATGGTGCCGGTCGTAAAACCCGCATTGCGACGAAATCTCTTCGATCGACAAATCGGAGTGATGCAGCAGAATAATGGCCTGATCGATCCGACGTTGCTGGATGTATTGTTGCACCGAATTGTTCATGCACTCCCTGAAAAGGCGGGCAAATGAATTGACGGCGAGATTGGCCATCGTGCTCAATTCCTCATTGGTCAGTTGCTTATCCAGATTTTTGTCGATATAACGGATAGCTTTCAGAATGCGGTTGTCGGTCTCGGGAATATTCCAGAGCGCAGGAGAAAATCGTTGCAGAGCGAACAGAATCAGCGTAACGATTTTCAAGTTCGATTGAAAACCGATGGTGTTGGGCTCTTCCAGCCGGTCGTTTTCTATCTCCCGGACAATATTTTCTGTAATATGATCGACGGATATTTCGTACACATCCTGTTTGATCTGATCGTAAGGATAACCCAGATTGAAATGGACAAACATCTGGTCGGTCATTCCCTGTTTTTGATAGAACAAAATTTCGGCTTCTTCTTTTATACGTACTCCTTTGATGCTCTCATTGCCCGAAGATCCTTTAAGATGTGTGGAAAATGAGGTATAGGGAGGAATAATAATGATTTTGTCGGGCGACAGATGCACCGTTTTTCCTTCCAAAGAGGCATAAGCACCTCCCAGTCGGCTATGATACAATCGCCAGAAGGGAAAAGACATGTTTTCGCACTCCCATTCCGACAACATCCAGTAGCGGCAGCAATGCACCGTGATTTTGAAGTTGGCAACCTCTTGCTGCAACTCCCAGGGGTCGTATTTTTGTTGTTCCGATAAATTGGTATTCATAGTAGTGCTAAATATGGAAGAAATCGAACCACAAAATTAAAAATGTTTATTCTATACACAAAATTGATTTTTATATACAACTTTTGTGTCTGATTTACAAGTATATTTGTGGTCACTAAAATGAGATATTACACAAATGCATAGTTTTTTATTTTAACTCTCCAAACCGATACCACAATGAAACGACATCATTTTAAAAAACTTATTCCAATCGTTCTCTTTCTGGGCATTTGCCTCCCTTCAAGTGCTCAACAAGCTGTTTTACCGATTACTCACGGAAAATTCCAATCGACAGATGCTTCTCTGAAACAATACCAGTATCCCGAATGGTTTCGTGATGCCAAATTCGGTATTTGGGCACACTGGGGACCGCAAGCCGTTCCGCGTCAAGGCGACTGGTATGCACGCAACCTTTATATACAACAGGGAGAAAGTTGGGAAACAGCCGCTTATCAAGATCATTTGAAACGTTACGGGCATCCTTCCGTACAAGGATACAAGGATATTATTCCTTTGTGGAAAGCCGAAAAATGGGATCCCGAAGCGTTGATGAAACTCTACAAGCAAACCGGGGCAAAATATTTCGTTTCGATGGGAACACATCACGATAATTTCTTTTTGTGGAACTCCAAACTGCATAAATGGAATTCGGTGAATATGGGACCACATAAAGATGTGGTAGGACTCTGGCAAACTGCCGCTAAAAAAGAAGGTTTGTATTTCGGAATTTCCGAACACCTTGCCGCCAGTTATACATGGTTTCAGAAAGCTCATGGGGCAGATAAAACCGGCGATAAAGCAGGAATACCCTATGATGGAAACGATCCGGCATACGAGGATTTATATCATGGCAAGGCTGCTAGTGACGACACCGGTTGGATGACAAAAAATCCGATTTGGCAGATGGAGTGGTTCGATCGCATTAAAGAGTTGGTAGATATGTATCACCCCGATTTCTTATATTCCGACAGCAAAATTCCGTTCGAAAATGAGGTAGGAAGAAGTTTGATTGCGCACTTCTACAATCAGAATATGAATGATCACAACGGTAGCCTCGAAGCTGTATATACCTGCAAAGAACCTTCGGCAAACCGTTTTGTACAGGATGTAGAACGTGGAGTGCTTGATTCGATCAGCGTCTATCCGTGGCAAACCGACACCTCTATCGGTGATTGGTTCTACCGCACCGGTCAAAAATACAAAACTGCTCCCGAGGTAATTCAGATGTTGGTTGACATCGTAAGCAAAAACGGGAACTTGCTATTGAACGTCGTGCAGACACCCGAAGGAAACCTGGAGCCCGATGTGGTTGCAATCCTCAAAGGCATTGGTGCATGGATAAAAGATAATGGAGAAGGAATTTATGGCTCACGTCCATGGAAAGTGTACGGCGAAGGTCCTTCGACCACTCAGACTCAGGAAAAAGGGCAGTTCGGCGGCTTGAAAGATGTGCGTAAATATACCGGAGCCGACATTCGTTACACCACAAAACAGGATACCATCTATGCCTTCTGTATGGAAAACCCCACACAGGATATTCAATTGACGTCGTTGGCTAAAAACGGCAAATTATCTGGAAAGAAAATTGCGTCCGTTACGCTATTGGGAAGCGGAGAAAAAATCAGCTGGACGCAGAACAACGACGCGCTGATAATTAAGAAGCCCGCGAAACTTCCTGATTATTCGGTTGTAACGTTCAAAATAACATTGAAAAACTAATCCGTTAATTCGCAAATTGTAAATATATAAATTGTAAATAAAAACAATATGGAATACAGAGAGATCGGAAAAACCGGCATGAAAGTCTCCAATATCAGTTTCGGCGCATCGTCGCTGGGTGGCGTTTTTCATTCATTGAAAGAAGAATCGGGCATTGCTGCCGTTCATACCGCAGTAGACAACGGCATTAATTTTATCGACGTGTCACCTTACTACGGACATTTAAAGGCCGAACAGGTACTCGGGAAAGCATTGAAAGAGATCGACCGCAGCAAATATTATTTGTCCACCAAAGTCGGCCGTTACGGCAAAGATGGCGTAAACTACTGGGATTATTCTGCTCAACGGGCTACCGAAAGCGTTTACGAAAGCATGGAACGCCTCAACGTGGACTATATAGACCTGATTAATGTGCACGACATCGAATTTTCCGACCTCGATCAGGTGGTAAATGAAACATTGCCTGCTTTGGTCGAACTGCGCAACAAAGGCATTGTGAAACACGTGGGTATTACCAATCTGACGCTCCGTCATTTCAAATATGTGATCGATCACGTGCCGGCCGGTACGGTGGAAAGCGTACTTTCGTTTTGCCACTATTGCCTCAACGACGACGCGTTGGCCGATTATCTCGATTATTTCGAAGAAAAAGGCATCGGCGTAATCAATGCCTCTCCCTTTTCGATGGGATTGCTGACCGACCGTGGCGCTCCCGCATGGCATCCGGCTCCGAAACCCTTGCAGGATCTTTGCCGCAAGGCGGTGGCTCACTGCCAGAGCAAAGGAGCTTCAATTGAACAACTTGCCGTTAAATTCTCGGCTACCAATCCGCGCATTGCAACGACCCTGTTCAGCACCACCCGTTCCGAAGCGGTACTCGATAATATCCGTTGGGTAAACGAACCATTGGACGAAGAGTTGTTGAAAGAGGTGCAGAAAATGTTGGAACCGCGATTCAGAGATACCTGGTTGAACAGCTAAAAGCCCCCCTACCCCCCTCAAGGGGGTTCTATTAAAAACAAACAAAATTCAATTAGAGAATGATAACGGATGATAACACACAAGCTCCCCCTGTGGGGGTTGGGGGGCTGATCGACGCTCATGCTCACCTCTGGCTTCATCAGGATACGGAGGTGAACGGAATGAAAATAAAGACGCTGGAAAACGGACGTTCGCTTTTTATGGGCGAAATCCGGCAAATGGTGCCACCGTTTATTACCGACGGCCGAAATACTGCCGAGATTTTTCTCTCCAATATGGACTACGCGCAGGTGTCGGCTGCCGTCATCACACAGGAATATATCGACGGACTGCAAAACGATTACCTGTGGGAGGTTCAGAAGAAATATCCGAACCGTTTCCGCTGTTGCGGCATGGTGGATGCCCGTGTGCCGGGTTACCTGAAACAGGGAGAGGAGTTGATTAAGCAAGGTTTTGGCGCTATCAAACTACCTGCCGGACGGCTGATTATGTCCGACAAACGGGTGTGGTTGACCTGCGACGAGATGATGCAGCTTTTCCGTCGGATGGAACAAAATGACGTGCTCTTTTCGGTCGATCTGGCCGACGGCAACGAGCAGGTAGCCGAGATGGAGGAGATCATCAAAGAGTTTCCGAAGCTGCGTATTGCTATCGGACACTTCGGCATGGTAACCCAACCCAACTGGCTGGATCAAATCCGCTTGGCTCGCCATCCGAACGTACGTATCGAATCGGGCGGCATCACCTGGCTCTTCAACTCCGAGTTTTATCCGTTCAAAGGAGCGGTGAAAGCTATCAAAGAAGCTGCCGGCGAAGTGGGTATCGAGAAGCTGATGTGGGGTTCGGACTATCCGCGCACCATTACGGCAATTACCTACCGCATGTCGTACGACTTTGTACTGAAAACCGAGGAACTGACTCAGGAAGAGAAAGAAGCCTTCCTGGGTAAAAATGCGGCATCGTTCTATGGCTTTACCGATCTGGTGGAGTTACCCTATATTAAAAACATGTCCGAATAACCATTTATTGAAAACCATCATTTATGTCTAAACGACCTTATGCTTTGCCATTATTGCTGATATTCAGCCTCTTTTTTATCTGGGCCATCAGCAGCAATCTTTTGCCGACCATGATACGGCAATTGATGAAAACATGTGAACTCTCAACGTTTGAAGCCTCCTTTACCGAATCGGCTTACTGGCTGGCTTACTTCATCTTCCCGATTCCGATTGCCATGTTTATGAAACGCTACAGCTACAAATCCGGTATTATCTTCGGATTGGTGCTGGCCGCTTTCGGCGGATTGTTATTCTTTCCAGGAGTAATGATTAAGGAGTATTGGGCTTATCTTTGTATCTTTTTTATTATTGCCACCGGCATGTGTTTCCTCGAAACGGCAGCCAATCCCTACGTTACGGTGCTGGGCGATCCGGCTACGGCTCCCCGTCGGTTAAATCTGGCGCAGTCGTTCAACGGGCTGGGCGCGTTTATTTCGGCCATGTTCCTGAGCAAACTGGTATTGAGCGGTCATAAATTCACCCGCGAAACCCTGCCGACCGATTTCCCCGGCGGATGGACCGGTTATATACAGCAGGAGTCGGATGCGATGAAACTGCCATACCTGATTCTGGCAACAGTGCTGATTGTGATCGCCGTTGTTTTCATCTTTTCCAAATTGCCTAAAATCAAGGAAGGCGACCATGTGGAAGGTGAAGTATCGCACGATAAACTGATTGATTTTTCAGTATTGAAACGTTCGCATTTGCGCTGGGGTGTGATTGCGCAATTCTTCTACAATGGGGGACAAACGGCAATCAACAGCCTGTTTTTGGTCTATTGCTGTTCGTATGCCGGATTGCCGGAAGGAACTGCTACCACATTCTTCGGTCTGTATATGCTTGCTTTTCTGGCTGGACGTTGGATCGGCACTTTATTGATGGTAAAATTCCGCCCGCAAAATATGCTGGTGGTTTATGCTTTGCTGAATGTATTGCTCTGTATCGTGATTATGATTTTCGGCGGAATGGTCGGCATTTATGCCATGTTGGCTATTGCTTTCTTCATGTCGATTATATATCCTACACAGTTCTCGCTGGCACTTACCGACCTGGGCAAAAACACGAAGAGCGGTTCGGCCTTCTTGGTAATGGCGATTGTGGGTAATGCCTGTCTGCCGCAGTTGACGGCCTACATCATGGATCGGAATAGCGCGGTTTATTATATTGCCTATGTTATTCCGATGATTTGTTTTGCAATTTGTGCATATTACGGATGGAAAGGCTACAAAGTAGTCGATTGATTCCGTACCTTTTAATACAAAAAACCATGAAAGTGAAATTTTTATTAGTAACAAGTTTCCTCTTTGCTGTCGTTTGCGGATGGGCGCAGCAGGGAGGCAAACTGAAAATGTGGTACGATAAACCCGCCACCGTTTGGAACGAAGCGCTTCCGATCGGCAACGGACGTATCGCGGCAATGGTATTCGGCGATCCGTCCAACGAAAAACTTCAACTCAACGAGAGTTCTTTTTGGTCGGGTGGCCCGTCGCGCAATGACAATCCGGACGGCTTAAAAGGACTCGACTCGATTCGTCAGGCTATTTTTGCCGGTAATTACAAATTGGCAAACAATCTTTCCAATAAATACCTCACGGCAAAGAAACTGCACGGATCTAAATTTCAGTGCGTCGGCAATCTGAACCTGACGTTTGACGGCAACAGCAGTTACACGAAATATTATCGGGAACTGGATCTTGAAAAGGCACTGTTTTCCACCACCTTTATCTCCAACGGAGTAACTTACAAACGCGAAGTTTTCTCCTCGCAACCCGATCAGGTGATTGTTGTACGCCTAACGGCCAGCAAGCCCGGTAGCCTCAGTTTTGTAGCAGGTTTCGATAGCGAGCTGACAAAATCGAATCAACCGATCGACAAAAATACATTAGAGATGACCGGCTTGTCCGGCTCACACGAAGGTGTAATGGGACAGGTAAAAGTAGATAGCCGCGCCCGCATCATCAACAAGGGAGGTTCTACCACCATCGAAGGGAATAAAATCAGAGTCAGCAAGGCCAACGAAGTGGTTATTCTTATTTCGATGGCAACCAATTTTACCGATTACAAATCTCTGGCTGCCAATGAAACCGCACGTTGCCAGAAATACCTGACAACCGTTGGCAACAAACCTTACGCTAACTTGTTGGCAAGCCATATTGCGGCTTATCAAAAGTATTTCAAACGGGTGAATTTCGACCTCGGTACTTCGGAAGCTGCCAAGCAACCGACCAACGTTCGTATTCAGAATTTCTCCAAATCGTACGATCCCGAACTGGTCTCCATGTACTATCAGTTTGGACGCTACCTGCTTATCTGTAGCTCTCAGCCCGGCGGACAGGCTGCCAACCTTCAGGGGATCTGGAACGGGAGCAACAACCCAATGTGGGACAGCAAGTATACCATCAACATCAATACGGAGATGAACTACTGGCCGGCCGAGAAGTGTAACCTGACCGAACTGGCCGAACCGTTGATGAAGCTGATTCAAGAGCTTTCTCAGGCCGGACAGGAGACTGCCAAAGTGATGTATGGAAGTCGCGGATGGGTAGCCCACCACAACACCGACATCTGGCGTATTTCAGGTGTGGTTGACTTTGCCGATGCCGGGCAGTGGCCCATGGGTGGCGCCTGGTTATCGCAACACCTCTGGGAAAAATATCTCTATGGTGGCGACAAAAAATTCCTCGAATTCGCCTATCCGATTCTCAAATCGGCCTGCGAATTTTATCAGGATTTTTTGATTGAAGAACCGACACACAAATGGTTGGTTGTTAGTCCTTCCAACTCTCCCGAGAACACACCTCCGGGTCATCCGAGCGCATTGGTGGCAGGTGCTACCATGGACAATCAGTTGCTATTCGACCTCTTTACCAAAACCATTGCGACGGCTAAGATATTGAACAAAGATGCCGATCTGATGGTTAAATTCCAGCAAATCAAAGACCGTCTGGCTCCGATGCAGATCGGCCGTTTGGGTCAATTGCAGGAGTGGATGGGCGATTGGGATAGTCCCAGCGACCACAACCGACACGTGTCGCACCTGTATGGCATGTATCCGAGTAACCAGATTTCGGCATACAGAACGCCCGAACTTTTCGATGCGGTAAAAACATCGTTGAATTACCGTGGCGACGTTTCCACCGGTTGGTCGATGGGTTGGAAAGTGAACCTGTGGGCTCGCCTGCTCGACGGAAACCACGCCAAGAAACTGATCACCGATCAGTTGACACTGGTAGATCCGAAAGGTGGCTTCCGCAGTGGCGGGGGTACCTATCCTAACCTGTTCGATGCGCATCCGCCTTTCCAGATCGACGGAAACTTCGGCTGTACTTCGGGAATCACCGAAATGCTGTTGCAGACTCAGGACGGAGCAATCCATATCCTGCCCGCTCTGCCCGACGACTGGAAGAAAGGTACCATCTCCGGTTTGAGAGCTTACGGAGGATTTGAAGTAAGCATCGGCTGGGACGAAAACAAAGCGCAAAAAATCACCATCAAATCGAAACTCGGAGGCAACTGCCGTATCCGTGTAGCGAATGAACTGGTTCAGGCAGGTGGCAAAAGCCTCAAACCGGCCAACGGCGAAAATCCGAACCCGTTCTTTGCAGTCAACAAGGTGAAAGATCCGTTGATCTCGCCGGATGCCAAGTTGAATCCGGTAAAACTGACCCCGACATTCGTTTACGATCTTCCGACCGAAGCCGGTAAAACGTATGTACTGGTGATTAAAAAATAAAATATTAAGTTCTCGGGCAGTGAATCGTATTGATTCGCTGCTCTCTACATTTTTTAAATTCTGTATGAACGGCTTTTGTTCTTTCCTGTTTGACATTGAGCGAAAAGCACAAGCACTTCATATCTGATTACACTGTTATAATAATGAAAGCATTACAAATTATCCAGCCCGGCGAGATGAAAGTCGTCTCGCTAGAGAAACCTGTTGCGAAAGCAGGTGAAGTATTGGTAAAATTGTGCTACGTAGGTTTCTGCGGTTCCGACCTCAATACCTACTTGGGCAAAAATCCGATGGTAAAACTGCCCGTTATTCCGGGTCACGAAATTGGCGCGGTTATCGAAGCCGTGGGTGAAGGTGTTCCCGCACATATTCAGCCGGGTACACCCTGCACCATCAATCCCTACACCGCTTGCGGCAGTTGCCCTTCGTGCCGCAACGGACGTCCGAATGCGTGTCAGTTCAACCAGACTTTCGGAGTGCAACGCAACGGCGCCATGAGCGAATACATCGCCGTACCTTGGGGCAAAGTAATTCCCGATCCGGAAATCAGCTCCAAAGATTTTGCGCTGGTAGAACCGATGAGTGTCGGTTTTCATGCCGTCTCGCGCGGCCAGGTTACCGATCTCGACGTAGTGATGGTAATTGGTTGCGGCATGATCGGTGTAGGTGCCATTGTGCGTGCAGCGTTGCGTGGCGCACGTGTGATTGCCGTCGATGTGGACGATACTAAACTTGCATTGGCCAAACGTCTGGGCGCTGCCTATACCATCAACTCCAAAACGGAAGATGTACACGCCCGTCTGCAGGAATTTACCCACAATTTCGGCCCCGATGTAGTAATCGAAGCTGTGGGTGCACCTCCTACTTACCAGATGGCGATCAACGAAGTTGCCTTCACCGGACGGGTAGTCTGCATCGGTTATGCCAAGACCGAGATTGCCTTCGAGACCAAATATTTTGTTCAAAAAGAGCTGGATATTCGCGGTTCGCGCAACGCCATGCCCGAGGATTTCCGTGCCGTAATCGAATACATGAAACGCGGTACCTGTCCGAAAGAGGAGCTGATCAGCGGCATCTATGCACCCGAACAGGCACAGGAAGCCATGCAACATTGGCAAGCCGACCCGGGAAAAGTTTTTCGTATCTTTGTGAAGTTCTGAGGATACGGATACCGGTAAACGCAAAGCCCCTGTCTTCGGATAGGGGCTTTATAGTTTTAACTGTCTTCGACTGTTTTTCGCCCTATACCATTAGCAAATTTGAATGTTAGATAATAACTTTGCAGTAATAACATTCCGGTAGCAATTATTCAAACAATCTAACCACTCATCCGACATGCAATCACGAAATCTGACTCCAACTTCACTTATTATGCTCGCTGTTTGTGCACTGTTTACCATTTCCTGTTCATCTCCCGGAAGCGGTATTATCAGCAAATTCAATAGTAACATAGGTTCTGACGCCACTAAAAAAGAATTCAAAAAGAGTGATGTGTTGTACACTTGGAACAATGTAAGCATAACAAAAACCGCTGAATTAAAGGCAATTATTGAAGATTACATGAAGATCTCCCCTTCCGACACCCTACCCCTATCGCCTTATTATGATGCCCAGAACCACGTTGTTCCCGGTAAATTTCTGAAATACTGGGTGTACGAACAGTCCAAATTCGGCGTAGAGCTCAATTATATCATTACAGGAAAAACAATGACCGTCGAAGTACGGATAACAGAAAAAATCGGAGCTCAATAAATACATCTGAGCCATCCTTATGCAAATCGCGATATGAAAACACATCCACTCCTCTTACTCTTTTGGTTATTATCGTCGTTAACTTATGCACAAATAAGCCATCGCAATATTCTGACACCTTTCGAGAGCAAGATCGCATCCGGACTGATTCCTGTCGATCAATGGAACCCTTTTCCGCAAACAGCGAACGAATGGCAAAAGATAATTCCAAAAGAGGAGCAAGCAGCACTGATTCACAAGGGAGAGCAAGCACTGAAAAAAGCGTTTCAACCGATTCCCGCCACGGTTACACTCGAATTTTTGCGCACGGGCAACCGCACCGACTACGAAGCCATCTCTTTCGACAAACGGTACATGCTGTGGGATATAGTATTGGCCGAAGCCATTGAGGGGAAAGGGCGCTTTACCGACCATATCATCGATGGCATTTGGTCGGTATGCGAAGAGTCGTTTTGGGGAATCAATGCCCACATCGGAATGCAAAAAGCAGGCAACGGACTGCCCGACGTGCAGGAACCCGTAGTAGATCTTTTTGCTGCCGAAACGGCAGCTATCCTTTCGTGGACCGACTACCTGCTCGGTTCCAGCCTCGATAAACAGTCGAAACTTATTCGGCAACGCATCCGCTACGAAGTCGACCGAAGAGTTCTCACCCCGATGATTACGGCACAGTATAGTTACCTCGGCGGAGGAAATCCGGAAGAGAAGCTCAGCAACTGGGCTCCATGGGTAGCATCCAACTACCTTACGGCAAACCTGCTGCTTGAACAAAACGCGCAACGCCGAACCGATGGCGTTATCCGGGCAACAAAAATCATCAACCAATATATCAACAGTCTGGGCGATGATGGAAGCACCGAAGAGGGACCTCACTACTGGTTTGCATCGGGAGCCTGCGTATTCGACGGGCTGGTTCTGCTGCGCGATGCTACGGCGGGCAAAATCGATCTTTTTCAAAACGACTTTATCAAAAAAATCGGAGCGTATATCGGCAAGATGCACATTGCCGGAAACTATTTTATCAACGTGGCCGATGCCGCTCCTTCACTCGAAGCCGACGGCTTATTACTCTATCGCTTCGGCTCGGCAACCGGCAACGGCGCCCTGCAAAGCTTCGGGGCTATGTCGTTCAAAGCTACGGAAAACGACACCTTACCTCACGAAAGATTCTATCGTACCCGTCAGCTCTACAACCTGAAAGCCATCGGCAATTGCAAACAGTATAACGGGACTGTCAGCGACCTGCCTGATGTATGGCTCCCCAGCGTACAGCTTATGGCCTCCCGATCGGCACGTGGGTTATTTGTTGCCGCGCATGGGGGCGACAACGGAGAAAGCCATAACCACAACGATGTGGGCGATTTTATGGTATATGCCGATGGCTACCCTGTTATTATTGACGTAGGAAGAGGCACCTACACCGCCAGAACATTTTCCAGAAACCGGTATGATATCTGGTTCAACACATCAGCATATCACAACCTGCCAACCATCAACGGCTACCAGCAATCGGACGGCCGACAGTTTGCCGCTTCGGATGTGACGTATCGAAACAAAGGCAACCGTTCGCAATTCAGCCTCGACATGGCCAAGGCCTATCCGAGAGAAAGCGGCATTCAATCGTGGCAACGAACTATTGAAATGAACAAGGCAAAAGGGATCTCAATCACAGACCATTATTTGGCAAACGCCCCTTTAAAAAGCCTTTCTCAATCGTTTATGACCACCTGCCCGGCAGATCTGTCCGCACTCGGACTGATTCGGTTTCTGCTACCCAACAATAAAAAAGTAACTCTAACCTACGATGCGTCACTGTGGAAAGTATCGGTTGAGAAGGTAGAAAAAAACATTCCGGAAGAGAAAGGGTTGACCGCTTCCTGGAACGGACATTCCATCTACAGAATCTCTCTCACATCGGGTGGAACTAATGCAAAAGGAATTATCCGATACGACATCCGCTTTTAAAAGCAAAACGGGAGAGCATTACTACTCTCCCGTGCAAGAAAACACATTCTCGCTACCAAGTCAAAATCACTTTTCCGCACTCACCTTTTTCCATCACGTCGAATCCTTTTTGAAATTCGTTGATCGAAAAACGATGGGTAATGATAGGAGTCAGGTCAATACCGGTTATCAGCATCTGTTCCATCTGGTACCAGGTTTCCCACATCTCGCGTCCATAAATACCTTTCAGTGTCAACGCCTTGAAAATAATTTTATTCCAGTCGGCCGCAGTAGAATTTGGTAAAATTCCGAGCAAAGCAATCTTCGATCCGTTGTACATATTATTGACCATACTCTTAAATGCAGCAGGAGAACCCGACATTTCTAGGCCGATATCGAATCCATGCATCTTCAGATCTTTCACTGCCTGTTCAATGGTATCGCCCTGAGAGAGATTCACCGTCAGCGTGGCACCCATTTTCTTCGCAATTTTAAGGCGGTATGCGCTCAAATCACTCACCACAATATTGCGCGCTCCGGCAAAGCGGCAAATAGCCGTAGCCATCGAACCTATCAGTCCTGCACCGGTGATCAACACATCTTCACCGAGTAACGGAAACGACAGCGCCGTATGCGTGGCATTACCAAACGGATCCATGATGGTAGCCATTTCGTCGGTGATACGGTGATCGAGTTTGACTACATTTTGAGCCGGAAGTGAAAGATACTCGGCAAAAGCACCGTCGCGATTAACCCCGACACCGATAGAATTCTCGCACACATGGAGCTTTCCCCGACGGCAATTTCGGCAGTGGCCGCAGGCAATATGCCCCTCGCCAGTCACCCGGTCGCCGATCTGGATATTACGTACCCCTCGCCCCTTATCGACTACCTCGCCCACATATTCGTGCCCAATGGTCATCGGCGTTTTGATGGTTTGCTGCGACCATTCATCCCATTTGTAGATATGCAGGTCGGTACCACAAATCGCCGTTTTCCGTATCTTTATCAACACATCGTTAATGCCCACGTGCGGCATGGGAATATCTTCCATCCAAATTCCCTTTTCGGGTCGAAGTTTTACTAAAGCCTTCATCTATTTACGATTTATCCCGATAGCTATCGGGGTTACGATTTACAATTGCGTTCCACATTCCAAATTTCAAATTCCAAATTTTCATTGGAATATTGACTCATTGGCACATTATCAAATCACCTTCAGTTCTTTCCCGATCTTGGTAAATGCGGCGATTGCTTTATCTAAGTGCTCTGTTTCGTGTGCAGCCGACACCTGTACCCGGATGCGTGCCTGACCCTGAGGAACTACCGGATAGTAAAAACCGGTAACGTAAATTCCTTCCTCCAGCATTTTGGCAGCAAAATCCTGCGACAAGCGGGCATCGTACAACATCACCGCACAAATGGCCGATTCGGTCGGTTTAATATCAAAACCGGCAGCTTTCATACGCGACACGAAATAGTCGGTATTGGCGTGTAACTTATCCTGCAATTCATTGGTTTCGTCCATCATCTCAAACATTTTGATACCCGCAGCAGCTACCGAAGGCGGCAGTGAGTTGGAGAAGAGATACGGTCGCGAACGTTGACGCAGCAGCTCGATAATCTCTTTTTTGCCGGTTGTGAATCCGCCGATAGCACCACCGAAAGCTTTTCCGAGCGTACCGGTAATGATTTCCACCTTGCCGCGCAGATCAAATCGTTCGGTTACTCCCCTACCCGTTTTACCGACCACGCCAGCAGAGTGCGATTCGTCCACCATCACCATGGCATCGTACCGGTTTGCCAGTTCGTAAATCTTATCCATCGGAGCCACATTGCCATCCATTGAGAAAACACCGTCGGTAACCACCAGACGGAAACGACACGATTGCGCCGCCTGTAACTGTCTTTCAAGGTCAACCATATCAGCATTGGCGTAACGAAAGCGCTGCGCCTTGCACAAACGCACTCCATCGATAATCGAGGCATGATTCAGCGAATCGGAGATAATTGCATCTTCTTCGCCCAGCAAGGGCTCAAACACGCCACCGTTGGCATCGAAGCAGGCGGCATATAAAATAGTATCTTCCGTGCCGAAGAACTGAGCGATCTTCGCTTCGAGTGCTTTATGAGTATCCTGCGTACCGCAAATAAAACGAACTGAAGCCATTCCGTAACCTCTGGTATCGAACGCCTGCTTGGCTGCTTCAATCAACTTCGGATTGTTAGCCAAACCGAGGTAATTGTTGGCGCAAAAGTTCAGTACCTTACGTCCATTCACCTCAATTTCAGCTCCCTGAGCCGATTCTATAATCCTTTCATTTTTATACAAACCACCCGATTGTATGGCAGAAAGTTCGTTTCGGAGATAACTTTGAAATTTTGAATACATTGAAATATAAGCATTTAATTATTAGAACCAAATAATATAGATTGATTCAAATTTACAATTTAAAATAGATTTTTGTCACTCAACATTCTTCTTTTTGCGCTGTTTAGGATATTTTTCATTCCACAAGACAGCCAAAAATACGCCTGTAAAAAAGCAGCTTTTGATAAAAATAGAGTTTCGGAAAAATATTTATCAATTTTCTTGGTGGATTTATAATAAATTCCTACTTTTGCAATCGAAAACATAACGATTTTATTGATGACACAATCTTTCGTATATTACTTTTTTTACTTTTACTTTTTTAGCCAAGGTAAGAGCGGGAGTTTGTTGTCTTAACCATAAGTAATCAATTTTAAGGTTGTTCAAAAATCCCGCTCACACAGCGGGATTTTTTTTTAATAATTTCATTTTTATGGTAAAAGTAGCTATACAAGGAATTGCAGGGTCGTTTCACGACATTGCCGCACAGTGTTATTTTGGGAAAGACAATATTGAATTGGTTCCCTGCAACACATTCAAGGATCTGTTTGCCTGTTTGACCGAAAACGCATCCATGGTGGGCATCGTGGCAATTGAAAATACGATTGCAGGCAGTTTGCTTCCCAACTACAATTTATTAAAAGAAAGTAGACTGACCATCATAGGCGAACACAAGCTGCGCATCAAACACAACCTTGTGGCTATGCCCAGCCAAACCATCGACGACATTAAAGAGGTACATTCTCACTATATGGCGCTGTTGCAATGCGAAGAGTTTCTTGAAGCTCATTCACATATCAAACACGTGGAATCTGAAGATACTGCTGCTGAGGGTTTACGTATTTCGCAAGAAAAAGCAATGGGACAAGCTGCCATTTGCAGCAAATATGCCGCAGAACTGTTCGGGCTGAACATTCTGGCAAAAAGCATCGAGACCAACAAGCACAATTTCACCCGTTTTCTGATTGTGGGAAACGAAATTATGCGGGACAAACTAGCAGGAGATAAAGAAAAGAACAAAGCATCACTGGTCTTCTCTTTACCTCACGAAGAGGGCAGCCTCTCCAAAGTACTCACCATTCTCTCCTTTTACAACATCAATCTCACTAAAATACAATCATTACCGGTAATGGGTCACGAATGGGAATACCTCTTTTACATCGACGTAAAATTCGACGACTTCGTCCGATACCGCCAATCGCTTGATGCCATCATCCCATTAACGAAGAAACTGCGGATTTTGGGCGAATACGCGGAAGGAGAACAGACGATTTGAAACGCCTCCCCGACCCCTCCTCAAGAAGGGACAAAAATCGGAATAAAAAGGTATTCTGATCATAGATAATATATAAAATTTCAACCATAATAATAAAATCCTCCTATGCAGATTCAATCTCCTCCCCTTGAGGGGAGGCTGGGAGGGGCTTCTGATTTATGAACACAAATATCAAACCGGCCAACCGGTTAAACACTGTCAGTGAATACTATTTTTCGAAAAAGCTTCGCGAAATAGATGAGATGAACAAAGCCGGCAAAAATGTCATCAGTCTGGGAATCGGTAAACCCGACCTACCTCCATCCGACAGTACTATCAAAGCATTAAACGAAGAGGCATTGAAACCGGATGTTCACGGCTACCAGAGCTACATCGGCATTCCCGAGCTGCGCAAAGGCTTTGCCGACTGGTACCAAAAATGGTTCGGGGTGGAACTAAACCCGGCAAATGAAATTCAACCGCTCTTCGGATCGAAAGAGGGTATTTTGCACATTTCACTGGCATTTCTCAATCCGGGCGACGGGGTACTGGTACCCAATCCGGGTTACCCCACCTATACATCGGTGAGCCGTCTGGCCGAAGCCAACGTCATCAGCTACGATCTGGACGAAAACAACGGTTGGCAACCCGATTTCGAGGCCATCGAAAAGCTCGACCTGACCAATGTAAAACTGATGTGGGTGAACTACCCCAATATGCCGACCGGTGCTCCGGCCACCAAAGAGCTGTTTGACAAACTGGTAGCCTTTGGCAAAAAACACAGCATCGTAATTTGTAACGATAATCCCTACAGCTTCATCCTCAACGAAAACCGTCTGAGCCTGTTGGCTGCCGAGGGGGCAAAAGATATTTGCATCGAACTCAACTCCATGAGCAAATCGCACAACATGTCGGGCTGGCGTATGGGACTGGTGGCCTCCAATCCGCAGTTTATCGAATGGATTCTGCGCGTGAAGAGCAATATCGATTCCGGCATGTTCCGCCCCATGATGGTGGCCGCTGCCGAAGCATTGAAAAATACGGAAGAGTGGCACCACGAGAAAAACATTGAGGTTTACCGGAGACGCCGTGTCATTGCCGAAAAAATAATGCAACAAATGGGTTGTACCTTTGATCCCAAACAGGTGGGCATGTTCCTCTGGGGCAAAATTCCCGACCGGTACAAAGATGCAGGCGAACTGGCCGACAAAGTATTGTACAACGCGCATGTGTTTGTGACACCCGGATTTATCTTCGGCGACAAAGGCAACCGTTACGTACGCCTCTCGCTCTGTGCAACAGAGAAGATGCTGGAAGAATCGCTTGAACGCATTAAAACAAGCCTCCCCTAACCCCTCCTCAAGAGGGGAATAAGAGTCTGCACTAACAAAATGATCAGGCAAACGATAAAAAGATAATGTATAAATAATCAAAACATCCTCCTGTACACAGATTTATTCTCCTCCCTTGTGTTCACAATACAGACATTTATCGTCTGTGGGGAGGTCGGGAGGGGCTTTTAACTAAACAATATGGATTTACAACCTATTTTCGAACCGATTACCGAAGAGAACCGTCCTTTGGTGATTGCCGGCCCTTGTAGCGCCGAAACAGAAGAACAAACCGTAGAGACCGCCAAACAATTGGTTTCAAAAGGCATCAAAATATTTCGTGCCGGCATCTGGAAACCCCGTACCAAACCGGGGGGATTCGAAGGCATTGGCAGCGAAGGTCTTCCCTGGCTAAAAACCGTAAAACAGGAAACTGGCATGTTGACATCCACCGAAGTGGCTACAGCCAAGCATGTGGAAGAGGCTCTCAATGCCGGTGTCGACCTGCTCTGGGTAGGCGCTCGTACCACAGCAAATCCGTTTGCCGTACAAGAAGTGGCCGATGCGCTGAAAGGCGTTAATGTTCCCATCCTTATCAAAAACCCGGTCAACCCCGACCTCGAACTCTGGATCGGAGCGATGGAACGTATCTACAATGCTGGCATCCGTCGCCTCGGAGTTATTCACCGCGGCTTCAGCACCTACGACAAAACCATTTACCGCAATACGCCCCAATGGCATATTCCCATCGAACTGCGTCGCCGCCTGCCGCAGGTACCCATCATTTGCGACCCGAGCCATATCGGTGGCCGCCGCGAACTGATCGCCTCCATCTCGCAACAGGCGCTCGACCTCAACTTCGAGGGGTTGATTATCGAATCGCACTGCACCCCCGACGAGGCATGGAGCGACAAAAACCAACAGATTACGCCCGATATATTGGCTGAGATATTGACTCATCTGGTAGTCCGCAAAACCAATCAGACCACCGAGGATCTTTCAGTTTTACGCCGTCAAATCGACGAACTGGACAACAAACTGTTGGAAGTACTGGCTAAACGTTTCCGCGTCTCGCGCGAAATAGGGACCTACAAAAAAGAACACAACATGGCTGTGCTGCAAGCCACCCGTTACGACGAAATTCTGAAAGACCGTATCTCGCAGGCCGAAAGCATGGATATTAACGGAGACTTTATGAAAACCGTACTCGAAGCCATCCATGAAGAATCGGTACGGGTGCAGCTCGAACTAATCAATAAAAAATAAATCAATAGTGGTAAGTTGTAAGTGATAAGGTATAAGTCGGGCTACAAAACCGTTTACTAATCACTTACCACTTATCACTTATCACTAACTATCATGCGCATTTTGATTCTCGGAGCCGGAAAGATGGGCTCCTTCTTTACCGACGTACTGAGTTTTCAACACGAAGTGGCCGTGTACGATGCCGACCCGAAGCGCCTGCGGTTTGTCTACAACACCATCCGCATGTCGCAATTGGAGGAGATCAACGAATTTGACCCCGAACTGGTTATCAACGCGGTGACCATCAAACACACGCTGGATGCTTTCAACAGCATTATTCCCTATATCTCAAAGAATTGTATCCTGTCCGATATTGCTTCAGTCAAAACCGGACTGCCGGAATTTTACCAGAACTGTGGCTTCCGTTTCGTATCGTCGCACCCCATGTTCGGCCCCACCTTTGCAAGCCTGAGCGACCTCTCCACACAGAGTGCCATCATCATTGCCGAGTCCGACCACCTGGGCAAGGTATTCTTCAAAGATCTCTACAGTTCACTGAAACTGAACATTTTTGAATATACCTTCCGCGAACACGACGAAACCACAGCCTACTCGCTCTCCATCCCGTTTGCCTCCACTCTGGTGTTTGCCTCGGTGATGAAGCACCAGGAAGCGCCGGGGACCACCTTCAAGCGCCATCTGGCCATTGCCCACGGACTGCTGTCGGAAGACGATTACCTGCTGCAGGAAATTCTCTTCAACCCCTACACGCCGGAGCAGCTGACCAACATCCGCGAAGAGCTCGGCAACCTGCTCGACATTATCGAGCACAAGGATGCCGACCGCATGAAAGAGTACCTGAAGAAGGTGAGGGAAAACATTTCGTAATGAAAATACTTCGGGATAGTTCTATTATAATAAATTCAACGCTAAATCACCCTTTTAAACAGCAAAAAGTAACTTTTCCCGAAAAATATCCGATAAATTATTTGTCGGTTCAAAAAATTACTCTACCTTTGCCGTCACAAAACAACGAAAGCATGTCATTTCAAGCAGTAAATAAATTTTGGTGGTGGCGCTTACAACTTCAAAAAAGTCGTGAGTAGCATCGCCGCATATCTGTTTGAACACTAAATATTATTATTAGGTAAAAAGATAAAGCCCGTCGCAACCACGACGGGCTTTTTTTGTTTTTTCCCCAGCAAGCAAACCAAAAACAACATTCCAATCCGATAAAAAAAACGAAACAAAAAAATACGATCAAGATGAACTACAATGTAAACGAAAACGGTTATTATGGTGATTTTGGAGGAGCCTACATTCCCGAAATTCTTCATGCTAATGTTGAGAATCTGAAAAACAATTATCTGAAAATTCTTGGTGATCCTTCTTTTCAAAAAGAGTTTAACGATCTGATGCGCGACTATGTAGGCCGTCCTTCGCCACTGTTTCTGGCAAAGCGGTTGTCGGAAAAATACGGAGCGAAGATTTATCTTAAACGCGAAGACCTCAACCATACCGGCGCTCACAAAATCAACAATTCACTGGGTCAGGTACTGTTAGCTCGCCGCATGGGCAAAACCCGCATCATTGCCGAAACTGGCGCCGGTCAGCACGGCGTGGCCACCGCAACGGTTTGTGCACTGCTCAATATGCCCTGCTTTGTCTACATGGGAGAGCTTGACGTACAACGTCAACACCTCAACGTACAAAAAATGGAGATGCTGGGAGCAACGGTCGTTCCGGTGTACAGCGGCAATAAAACCCTGAAAGATGCCACCAACGAGGCCATCCGCGACTGGTGCTGTAACCCCGAAGACACCTACTACGTAATAGGCTCTACCATCGGCCCGCATCCCTACCCCGACATGGTTGCCCGCCTGCAATCGGTTATCAGCGAAGAGATGCAAAAACAGTTACTGGAACACGAAGGCCGCGACTATCCCGACTATATTCTGGCTTGCGTAGGTGGGGGAAGCAACGCTGCCGGAGCATTTTATCACTATCTGCATAACGAAAAAGTGCAGCTTATCGAAGCAGAAGCTGCCGGAAAAGGCATCGACACACCCTACTCTGCCGCTACCATCCACCTGGGACGCGAGGGTATTATCCATGGTTGCCGCACACTAATTATGCAAACGAAAGATGGACAAATAGAGGAACCCTACTCTATTTCGGCAGGGCTCGACTATCCCGGCATCGGACCGATACATGCTTACTTGTCCAAAACAAACCGTTCTACAGTCCTTGCCATTACCGACGATGAAGCACTGGAAGCAGCTTTTCTTCTCACCCGAATCGAAGGAATCATTCCGGCAATGGAATCGGCTCATGCATTAGCAGCACTCGAAAAGCTGACCTTCAAGCCCGATGATGTCGTGGTAGTCAACCTATCGGGTCGCGGAGATAAAGATATGGAAACCTACATTGCTAATCCCAAATAACGAAACAATATGCAAACCAATATCAAAACTTATTCAAAGAAACTGATGGGCGATCTCCACACTCCGGTTTCTATATATCTGAAAATAAGAGATATTTATCCGGAATCGGTACTACTCGAAAGTTCGGACTACCATGGAGGCGAAAACAGCTATTCGTTTATCGGGTTACGTTCCGCAGCAAAATTCGTAGTCGAAAACGGAGAAATAGTTGAATCGTATCCTAACGGAAAGATCGTCCGTACCGCTATCGATAACGAATATTCATTGCCCGAACATTTCAACACATTCGTCAAATCGTTCGAAATCACAGAAAACAATAATCGCCTGCCTTTCAACGGATTTTTCGGTTACACTTCCTACGATGCCGTTCGTTATTTCGAAAAAGTGGATATTGTACCTGACAAGACCAAAACTCAGGTTCCCGATATGTACTACATTCTTTATAAATACATTATCGTGGTAAACCATTTCAAGAACGAGCTCGAAATCATTGAAAATCTTTTTGATGGAGAACAAAGTGATATTGATTCCGTAGTAGAACTGCTTGATAATCGAAATTTTGCATCCTATAACTTTGAGCCGATCGGTACCGAAACTTCGAATATGAGCGACGAAGATTACCGTCAGACGGTTTCGAAAGGCATTCAGCACTGCAAACGAGGTGACACCTTCCAGATCGTACTCTCGCGCCGTTTCGGGCAACCATTTGCCGGTGACGATTTCAAAGTATATCGGGCACTGCGTTCCATCAATCCATCGCCTTATCTTTTTTATTTCGATTTCGGTTCGTTCCGCATCTTCGGTTCTTCGCCCGAGACGCACGTTCAAATCAAAAACGACAAGGCATATATCGACCCCATCGCCGGTACCTTCCGTCGTACGGGTGACGACGAGAAAGACCGCCAGTTGGCCGAAGCACTGCTCAAAGATCCGAAAGAGAATGCCGAGCACGTGATGCTGGTCGATTTGGCTCGTAACGATTTGAGTCGAAACACTTCGGAAGTCGGACTTGAGATCTACAAGGAAGTTCAATTCTATTCGCATGTTATCCATTTGGTATCGCGAGTCAGCGGGAAACTTCTTCCGGGTGTCAATCCGATTCGCCTTTTTGCCGACACTTTCCCCGCCGGCACACTGTCGGGAGCACCGAAAGTACGCGCCATGCAACTGATCAACGACATCGAACCAACCACACGAGGCATTTACGGAGGCTGCATCGGTTATATCGGACTGAACGGAGATATCAATCAGGCGATTACCATTCGTACATTTCTCAGCAAAAACAACACGCTTTACTATCAGGCAGGCGCAGGTATCGTGGCAAAATCGCAGCCCGAAAGCGAGCGTCAGGAGGTAAGCAACAAGCTCGGCGCATTGAAAACCGCTATTGATCTGGCCGCAACGCTGAAAAACTAAATAGCCTCTCCCTGAATCCCTCTCCACAAGAGAGAGACTTAAATCGGACATTTATAATAACGGATAGCTATTAATGAATAAAAACAACTCACCCCAACCCCTCTCTTGAGGAGAGGGGTTGGGGTGAGGCTCTAAAGAAAACCGCAATGAAAAAACTACTGATATTCGATAACTACGACTCGTTCACGTACAATCTGGTACATGCTGTTCGTAAATTGGGATACACCGACATGGAGGTGATCCGCAACGATAAAATCGCGCTGGAAGAGGTCGATCGTTTTGATAAAATAATTCTATCGCCAGGTCCGGGCATTCCTTCGGAAGCCGGTATCCTTCTTCCTATCATCAAAAAATATGCTCTGACAAAATCTATTTTGGGAGTTTGCCTCGGACATCAGGCCATTGCCGAAAGCTTCGGAGGCACACTCGAAAACACCCCGGAAGTATTTCACGGAGTGAGTACTCCCGTGCATGTGGTCGATCCCGACCTGCTGTTCGACGATATGCCCAACACTTTCGATGCGGGGCGTTACCACTCCTGGATCGTAAGTCGTGACGGATTGCCCGAATGCATCCGCGTGACTGCCGTATCCGACGAAGGAACCATCATGGCTCTTCGCCATAAAGAGTACGACGTACGAGGGGTTCAGTTCCATCCCGAATCGGTTCTCACACCACTCGGCGAAACACTTATTGCCAACTGGTTGAAAGCAAAACCAAACAGCTCACTAATTTGAAAAATTTGAGGATGTACTAAAGAAATGTCGCTAGTTTTCCTCTCTTCTCAATACTTATTTCGTACAACATCAAACACAATACTGATTATGAAAGAAATTCTATATCGCCTTTTTGAACATCAATATCTTGGCAGAGAAGAGGCAAAAACCGTACTGACCAATATGGCCGAAGGCAAATACAACGAAGCACAGATTGCCGCCTTTGTTACCGTTTACCTGATGCGTAGCATCACTGTGGACGAATTGATCGGATTTCGCGAAGCACTGCTGGAAATGCGCGTACCGGTAGATCTGAACGACTACAATCCCATCGACATTGTAGGTACCGGTGGCGATAACCATAACACTTTCAACATTTCGACTTTGAGTTGCTTTGTGTTAGCCGGAGCCGGTTATAAAGTAGCTAAACACGGCAACTTCGGAGCCACTTCGGTAAGCGGAGCCTCCAACGTCATAGAACAACACGGCGTGCAATTCACCAACGATAACGACCGATTGCGCCGCTCTATCGAGGAAACGAACATTGCCTATCTACATGCACCGCTGTTCAACCTGGCACTGAAAACGGTGGCTCCGGTACGGAAAGCACTTCAGGTACGAAGCTTTTTCAACGTGCTTGGTCCGCTGGTCAACCCCATTCAGCCGAAACGCAACATGTTGGGGGTATTCAACCTGAAAATGGCTCGGCTATACTATTACCTCTATCAACAAACTGGCGGCGATTTTTCTATCGTTCACAGTCTCGACGGATATGACGAAATTTCGCTTACCAGTGATTTCAAAGTCATCACCAAATTCGGAGAAAAGATGTATACCCCTGAAGCACTTGGCTTCGAACGGATTCCTCAGGAAGCACTTGACGGAGGTAAAATTCCCGAAGATGCCGCTAAAATTTTCGATAATGTACTCAAAAACAAGGCAACACTGGCACAAAAAAACACGGTAATCGTCAATGCTGCTTTTGCTATACAAACGATTAAACCAGAACTTTCGATAGAAGAGTGTATCGATCAGGCTAAAATTTCGATTGAAAGTGGAGCAGCATTGCAGATATTGAAAAAATTTGTAGCTTTGAACAGTTAAAACATTATCATCGTTCAGTTGTATTTTTTTGTGTTTTAATTTCAAGTTAGTGAATTTTATCAAACAGACTGGCATCCTGAATTAAACATAATTACCCTGAACAGCACCCAATACCAAGCTACAAACACTCAATTATTTTGATTATGAACATTCTGGAAACGATCATCGCAAAAAAGAAATTGGAAGTTACCACTGGTAAGGAGAACAGTTATCTTGAATCATTGGGAAGCATCATGCACCCCACGCTATCACTCAAAGCCGCTTTAGAGCAATCCACAACCGGAATTATCGCCGAATTCAAGCGCAAATCACCCTCCAAAGGATGGATTTATCCTGATGCAGAAGCTACCGTTATTCCGGCAGCGTATGAAAAAACAGGCGCCACAGGTTTATCTATTCTTACCGATGAATCGTTTTTCGGTGGTTCGATCAAAGATGTACAAGCAGCTCGCCCGTCGGTAACCATTCCTATTTTGCGCAAAGATTTCATTATAGATCCTTACCAACTCCATGTGGCCAAAGCGATCGGAGCCAACGCAATTTTGTTAATCGCTGCCGCTTTGAATAAGACGACTTGTGCAAATCTTGCCAAAGAGGCTAAAGCTTTGAATCTGGAAGTCCTACTCGAAATTCATGAAGAATCGGAACTCGAACATATCACATCCGACATCGACATCGTGGGCATCAACAACCGCAACCTAAAGTCGTTTGTAACAGATATTGAAACCTCGTTTCAACTCGGAGAAAAAATTCCATCCGATTATTTGAAAATTTCGGAAAGCGGAATCAGTGATCCGCACACCATCAAAGGATTGAGGAGTGCCGGATTCAAAGGCTTCCTGATCGGCGAAACATTTATGAAAGAAGATGATCCGGCACAGGCATTGGCAAAATTTGTAAAAGCATTAAATTAGCTTACTCTTTCACAAGAGGCATTTATCAAGAGAATGAATGTTCAAATAAAAATTTGTGGAATGAAAATTCCGGAAAATATCACTACCGTAGCAGCTTTACAACCTGATTATATGGGTTTTATTTTTTATTCCAAATCACCCAGATTTGCCGGCAATCTGAATTTCGAAGTAATCAAAAGTCTTCCGGCAGAAATATGCCCGGTCGGTGTATTCGTTAATACCCCGATCGATATCATTTTACAAACGACACACCGATATGGTCTTCGAACTGTTCAACTGCATGGCAACGAAACGCCAACCAGCTGCAAAATACTACAAGACAATAATCTTTTCGTCATCAAAGCCATCAGTATTTCCGATGCCTCCGATTTAGACTTGGCCAATGATTACCAGTCGTGCTGCGATTATCTCTTGTTCGACACCAAAACACCTTTGCGCGGAGGATCCGGGAAACAATACGACTGGAATATACTGCAAAATTACATGGGAGACCGTCCCTTTTTCCTGAGTGGAGGCATAGGATCAGAAGATGCCGAACGCATCTTGTCCTTTGTCCATCCCAAGTTGAAAGCCATCGACATAAACAGCCGTTTTGAAACCGAACCGGGAGTAAAAAACACAGAGACACTCAAAACCTTTCTGAATGCAATCAGAACTAACAATCAAAAAATATGAACAGACTTCAAACTCTTTTTCAAAAAAAACAAAACAACATCCTCTCCATCTATTTTACAGCCGGTTTTCCAAGACTAAACGATACGACTGCAATTTTAAGTGAGTTGCAAAAGCAGGGTGCCGATTTGGCCGAAATCGGAATCCCTTTTTCCGACCCTATGGCCGACGGCGCAGTGATCCAACAAAGCAGTCAGGCTGCTCTAAATAATGGAATGACGCTTCGCGTGCTTTTCGAGCAATTGAAAAATATTCGAAATAAAATAGATATTCCGTTGATAATGATGGGATACCTGAACCCCATTATGCAGTACGGCTTTGAAGCTTTTTGTAAAAGTTGCAGCGAGACTGGTATCGATGGATTGATTGTACCCGACCTGCCTTTCAACGAATATGTAACGGAATTCAAACCTATTGCCGACCAATATGGTATTTCGGTGGTAATGCTCATTACTCCGCAAACAGAAGAAGAGCGAATCCGCTTAATCGACAAACAAACCGACAGTTTTATTTACATGGTTTCGTCAGCCTCAACCACAGGTGCACAGAGCAGTTTCAATGAAAACAAACAGGCCTATTTCCGCCGCATCCACAACATGCAGCTTCGTAATCCGCTACTGATTGGTTTTGGCATATCCAATGCCGAAACTCTGCAAGCGGCTTATGCCAATGCGAATGGAGGAATCATCGGAAGCCAGTTTATCAAAGAGTTACAACAATCACCCGACAATATAGAGAAAGCTGTCAACAATCTGCTCAACAAACTGGAATTGTAAAAGAATAACGGCAAACAAGAAGAGGTTGTCTCAAAACAAAATGAGGCAGCCTCTTTTTGTTTTTTATGAAACCTGATCTCACCCCCGGCTTTACAAATGCCAAAATTCTTTAATTTTTTATTTTTATATGGATCTCCGATTATTCAATAAAAACATAGAATATACGCGAAGCAATGCCGTACTCAATGTCCATTTCTGTCAGTTTATTCCCCAAAAAAGCCGACTTATAGAAACACAGTTGTAATACTAAAGAAATCCATCTACTTTTGCTATCAGAAGAACGTCGATATAATTTAAGTTAAAATATTCTTTTGACTGCTTGGAAAAATGTTATCTAAAAACAGCATTCGATGAATATCATACCTCCGATCTTTACTGAAAATATTGTATGTTATTTGTTTCATTTAATGAAGCTTTTATTTCATCCTCTTTCCAAGCAAACCACTTAATAAAATCAAATATCACGACGTCGCAATACATTCTGTTTAAACTTATATTATATTTGCAAATATTTTTTTAATCGTTTCCCAACATGCAACCACAATCTACTAGAAAAGCCAGACTACTTTTGGCACTCCCTATCCTCCTTTTTTCAGGGATCATTGCACACGGGCAAAGCAGTTCCGACTCAGGAAAACCCGCTTTCGTAACCCACAGTAAGGGAAAAGAAAATAGGATATACATCCCCAACCAAGAGCGATTTTATCAATTTAAAATATACAAAAAAGACACAAGTGATAATCAATATCGCTTGGTAACAACCATAACCAAATCTTCTTCCAATAGCACATCTTCCCCAAACAGTCTTCTCTGGACAGACAAAACATCTAGCACTCAACATATCAACTATATGGTCGAAGCATACAATAGAAATGGATCGAAAATTTGTAATATGAGAGTAATTTGGCAATGCGCTAAATAACGAACAATATGCTTTTCGACGGATTTATCATCGGTTTGGCTTCTTTTCTGATTATCGGTTTATTTCACCCACTGGTCATTAAAGGAGAATATTATTTTGGCATTAAAATATGGCCGGTCTTCCTCGTAGTAGGCCTCATCTTGTGCGTATCATCGTTAATTGCCAGCAATTTCATCATCCGGGCAATATTAGCTGTTGCCGGCTTCTCATCGTTATGGAGCATCAAAGAGATTTTTGAACAACGTGAACGGGTGAGAAAGGGATGGTTTCCAAAGAATCCGAAACGCAATGAGGAATAAGCAACGCATTTGAGGGCACTCCATACAATTTTCCAAAGCATCGCTTCCAATAGAATGGTACCTTGCTTTGGAAATTTTCTTTTGTCCAAACCCGTCCGTTTTTGCGCTTCTTTGCATTATCTTTGCATCGGCTGTAGAAAACACGCTGCAGAACGATCGCTCTTTTGAGCTTCTCCACATGCAGAGAGCAATAAGGCTACCCGAAATCCGATAGTCATTCCCCTTTTGCCGGCGGGAACTGGCCCGAAAGAAAAAGAGATGTTCCTTTTTTAAAAAGCAATGTTCCCGAAGTTTTAGGGCAAGTGTCTTTTTTAAAAAGGAAGATACCCGAAAGGAAAAGGAAGGTGCCTTTTTAAAAAAGGAATCTTCCCGAAGGCTTCGGGAAAGTCCCTTTCACCGAAAGGAAGATGATTTCCGATTTCAGACAAAGACCCCTAACGTTTACACACCGGAAAAACAGAAATATGGCACGATCTCTCTTCTCGGGAGAAAGAGCCGATCTTTGTAGCAACCTATTTTGAAGAGGAGAACAAATCCTTCAACCCATTAATTTATCACTTAAGAGACGATTTTATGCACCAGATAGAAGTAAAAGACGTAATCAAATCATTCAAAGACGTACAGGCGGTACGCGGCGTATCGCTCACCATCGAACCGGGCGAATTTGTTGCCTTGCTGGGACCCAACGGAGCTGGGAAAACCACCCTGGTAGAGATGATGGAAGGACTCAAGAAACCCGACAAAGGTGAGATCCTGATTCAGGGCAAAAACTGGCAAAAACACGAGAAAGAGCTCCGGAAAATCATCGGACTCTCTTTGCAGGAGACCCGCTTCACCGAAAAGCTGACCATTCGCGAAACACTGCGGTTGTTTGCCAGTTTCTTCAAATTGGGCGATGACCGGGTGAACGAGGTAATTGCCCTCACCGAACTTGAAAGCAAGGAGAAATCTTTTGTCGGGACACTTTCGGGGGGACAACGGCAACGGCTGGCACTGGCAGTGGCACTTCTCAACCATCCCGAAGTGCTCTTCCTTGACGAACCGACCACCGGTCTCGATCCGCACTCCCGCCTCGACCTCTGGAATATTCTGAAAGGATTAAAAGATCAGGGCAAAACGACGCTGATTCTTACCACTCACTACATGGAAGAGGCTGAATCGTTGTGCGACCACATCATTATTCTGGACGAGGGTAAAATTCTCCGCGAAGGGCAATTGCACGAGCTACTGGACGAAAATTCACACAACCTCGACGAACTTTTCATCAATCTGACGGGTAAAAAACTAAATGAAGAAGCTCAAATCAAGTAGACAGTACACAGTCTGCAGTACCCAATAACTTGCATTGGCACATTAGCATATTTTCAAATTAGCATATTATTTTATGAAATCAATAAAAACCAACCAACTATATCAACTCACACTTACCCAGCTTCTGGAGACGGTGCGTGAACCATCGGTACTCTTCTGGGGTATCGTCTTCCCCATTCTTATCTCCATCGGTCTGGGACTGGCCTTCACGCAAACCTCCGAATCGAAATTCCACATTGCCGTGGTCGAAAAGCAACCGACCCAATTGGATTCGCTGCTGAAAATATCTGCAAAGCCCACACAGCACAAAGGGCAGACGGTGCAAACCTGGAAAGTTACCGACAAAACCCTTGGCAACACTGAACTCAACTTCTTGTATACAGACTGGAAAAATGCTATCATCTCTCTCAAACGGGGCGAAGCCGATGTGATCATCTCCGATTCACTGGGACAGATATGCTACCGCTTCGATCCACATAACTCACAGGCACAGCTTATCTACATGAAGCTATCCTACCTGATGAAGCATCCCACAACAGTTGCCTCGTCGGATCAGGGTAGAATAGAACCATTGACATTGAAAGGGGTTCGTTACATCGACTTTCTGATTCCGGGGCTTATTACGCTCGGCATCCTCAATGCATTGATGTGGGGTATCAGCTACGCCATCATCGAACGACGCAATCAAAAACTGCTGCGCCGCATGGTGGCCACCCCAATGAAAAAATCGAATTTTCTCATTGCCATGATGCTGGTGCGCTTTGTAATGAATCTAATCGAAGCCGGCATCTTGTTCTTTTTCTCATGGCTCTTTTTCGGCATCACCATTCAGGGCAATATCGGCGCGCTGATGACGGTACTGCTTGCCGGAAATATTGCTTTTGCCGGATTATCTGTATTGGTTGCCTGCCGCACAGCCAAAACCGAGGTTGGTCAGGGATGGATCAATGCCGTTACCATGCCGATGATGATCCTCTCCGGTATCTTCTTCAGCTACCACAACTTCCCCGACTTAGCAGTCAAGGCCATCAAATTATTGCCCCTCACCGCCCTCACCGACGGTGTGCGCAGCATTTTCAACGAAGGTGCCGGATGGATGGACATTGCCACACCTACGCTTGCTTTGTCAGCTTTCGGAGTACTCTGCTTTATCCTGGGTCTGAGATTTTTTAAATGGGGATAAATTGAAGGAAGGCAAATTGCATAAATAACGCAAATCCACCAACAGGTTTGCGTTATTTGCGTATTTCGTGTTTTATGTCTCCACAAAAAAAGTAGTATCTTTGAATTACCGATAGCACTACCAGTTCGTTTTGTCTATCAATTTCATTACTAAGCAATAAATCACACTTCATACATGGAAAAGAAAGCGGTGGAAACACCCTTGATGAAACAATACTATCAGGTAAAAGAAAAACACCCGGATGCCATTCTGCTCTTCCGGGTGGGCGACTTCTACGAAACCTTCTCGGACGATGCTATCAAAGCGTCCGAAATTCTGGGCATTACCCTCACCCGCCGTGCCAACGGTTCGGCTCAATCGGTAGAACTGGCAGGATTTCCGCATCATGCACTCGACACCTATCTACCTAAACTGGTTCGTGCAGGAATGCGTGTGGCCGTTTGCGATCAGCTGGAAGACCCCAAGAAGACGAAGACCATCGTCAAACGGGGAATCACCGAAGTGGTTACGCCAGGGGTTTCTATCAACGACAATGTATTGAATCACAAGGAAAACAACTTTCTGGCCAGCGTACACCTCAACGGAAAAACAGCCGGGGTAGCTTTTCTGGACATCTCTACCGGCGAATTTCTGACCGCAGAAGGCACACCGGAATATGTAGACAAACTCATCAATAGCTTTTCACCGAAAGAGGTGTTGCACGAGCGCAACAAACGCAAAGAATTTGCCGATACTTTTGGAAATAAGCTCTACACCTACGAACAGGAAGACTGGATTTACACCGCCGATGCAGCCAAAGATCGTTTGCTGAAGCATTTCGAGACCTCCAACCTCAAAGGATTCGGAGTGGACAACCTGCCGAGCGGAATTATTGCTGCCGGAGCCATTCTCTACTATCTCGATCATACCCAACATACCAATATCGGCCACATTACGCGTCTGGCCCGCATCGAAGAAGACCGCTTCGTCTGGCTCGACCGCTTCACAGTGCGCAATCTGGAACTATTCTCAGGACAACAGGAAGGAGCCATTTCGCTAACCGACGTGCTCGACAAGACCGTCACCCCGATGGGGAGCCGCCTGCTGAAACGTTGGGTCTCATTTCCACTCAAAAACCTAAAACAGATCGAAGAACGTCACAACGTGGTAGAGCATTTCTTCAAAGACGTTGAGATGAAAGAGATGCTCGGTCAGCAACTGGCGCTGGTTGGCGATCTGGAACGGATTGTATCGAAAATTGCCGTCGGACGCGTCTCTCCCCGCGAAGTGGTGCAACTAAAAGTGGCGCTCTCTTCCATCGAACCGATCAAAGAGGCTTGTCTGGCGACGCAAAATACTACGCTGCACAAAATCGGAGAGCAGTTCAACCCCTGCGAAAAAATCCGCGAACGCATTGCCGGTGAAATTCAAAACGATCCCCCCAATGCCGTCAACCGTGGTGGAGTGATTCAAAACGGCGTCAATGACGAGTTGGATAAATTGAGGGAGATTGCCTATTCCGGCAAAGATTACCTGCTCCACATCCAGCAACGCGAAAGCGAAACTACCGGCATTCCCAGTCTGAAGATCAGCTTCAACAATGTTTTCGGTTACTACATCGAGGTGCGTAACACCCACAAAGACAAAGTTCCTGAAAACTGGATCCGCAAGCAGACGCTGGTGGGTGCCGAACGCTACATCACGCAGGAGCTGAAAGAGTATGAAGAAAAGATTCTGGGTGCCGAAGATAAAATTCTGGCGCTGGAGACCGAACTCTTCAACAATCTGGTCGTCGGCCTGACCGATTACATCACGGCATTTCAGCTCAATGCCAACCTGTTGGCACAACTCGACTGCCTGCTGTCGTTTGCGAAAGTATCAGCTCAAAACAAATACGTCCGTCCGCAAATGAACGACGGCTACGTTATCGACATCAAACAAGGGCGGCACCCGGTGATTGAGAAACAGTTACCCGCCGGCGAAAGTTACATTGCCAACGATGTTTACCTCGACAACGAGCAGCAGCAGGTTATCATTATTACCGGTCCGAATATGGCCGGTAAATCGGCCTTGCTGCGCCAAACAGCTCTGATCGTACTGATGGCACAAATCGGATGCTTCGTACCCGTAGAAAGCGCTACAATTGGGCTGGTAGACAAAATATTTACCCGCGTGGGTGCCAGCGACAATATTTCGGTGGGCGAATCGACCTTTATGGTGGAGATGAACGAAGCCGCCAGCATTCTGAATAATATTTCCGACCGTAGTTTAGTCCTCTTTGACGAACTCGGTCGTGGAACCAGCACCTACGACGGTATCTCTATCGCGTGGGCCATTGTGGAATACATTCACGAACATCCGTCGGCAAATGCAAAAACATTGTTTGCTACCCACTACCACGAACTGAACGAAATGGAAAAATCGTTCAAACGGGTGAAGAACTACAATGTTTCGGTAAAAGAGGTCGACAAGAAGGTGATTTTCATGCGCAAACTGGTACGAGGAGGCAGCGAACACAGCTTCGGTATTCACGTAGCTAAAATGGCCGGTATGCCACAAAGCGTGGTAAAGCGTGCCGACGAAATTCTGGAACAGCTGGAAAGCGACAACCGCAAATCGGGCATTGCCAAGCCGGTAGACAAAATCGCTTCGACCCGCGAAGGCTTCCAGATGAGCTTTTTCCAGTTAGACGACCCCGTACTAGCGCAAATCCGTGACGAAATAAAGAACACCGATATCAACAACCTGACTCCGGTAGAAGCGTTGAACAAACTCAATGAAATAAAGAAAATTATTACCGGAAAACAGGCAAAATAAAGGGAATGAATTTTTCAATCAATCCCTGCACCATTTGGACTTTACCGGCCTTATCTTTGACTTCAGAATCGTTTTGTTAAAAGAACCATTATGTCGGCGTGGAAAAAATATTACCCGGTGATTAAATGGCTGATTTTAATACTCTCGTATGGATTCTTAGCGTATAAGATTTACGAGTTTATTCAAAGTCCCTCTTCAGCTTCGGGTTGGAGCGATTTGTCGTGGCGTAAATGGGGATGGTTGTTGTTAGCGGTCGCGTTTATGCCTGTCAACTTTCTGATCGAAACCACCAAATGGCGTTATCTCATTTCCAGCCTTGAACATTTAAGTTTTCGCAAAGCCCTGAAATCGGTAATGAGCGGTTACGCCACAGGCTTCTTCACTCCCAATCGTGTAGGAGAATTTCCCGGCAGGGCGGTCTATCTCCAAAGCAACAATCGCTGGCAAGCCATCACCTTCGGGATGGTAGGTACATTGGCGCAAACTATCATTATATCCCTGTTCGGCATTTTCTCATTTATGCTGCTGATGGGGCACCAACAAATGCCTTTTCTTGCAGACAAAACCCTTTTGATGGCAATTTTTATTGCGGAAATGACCATTGCTTTTTCCATTTACCTATCGCTCCCGAAACTTTCTCATTTCTTCAGCCGCTGGAATATCTCGGTAAAGGTGAACACCTTGCTCAAATGGCTCAGTACTTTCCGGTCCAAACAACTGGCGTATGTGCTGCTGCTGGCTTTCGCGCGTTACCTTGTCTTTTGCGTGCAGCTTTACTGCATGTTGCGCTTTTGCACCATCGACATTAATTTGTGGCAAGGTGTGGTTTCCATCTCGACCTTCTATCTTTTTCTTACATTTACCCCTTCCATTGCCTTTTCTGAGGCAGCTATCCGGGGATCGTACGCGGTAATTTTCGTGGGAATGTTCTCCGACAACAGCGTGGGAATCGCGCTGGCCGGCGTGCTGGTTTGGTTTGTAAACGCGGTAATTCCGATGATTATCGGCTCCGTTTTTTTCTCAAAGACAAAGTTATAAAACAAGCACACGGAACACACAGCTTTTACAGACAAACAACATTTACGACTACTTTTTCTATCGAAAAAATATCCGTATTGTTCCGTTTATTCAGTGTATTCCGTGTGCTTATTCCGCTATTATTTCTTATTCTTCAAACTTGTTTCGAGGAAGTTGACGAATTTCTTCGGATCTTCGGTAAACGAGAAAGAACCGTTGAGCGGTTTCCCTGTTGCATCCACCACCACGTAGAATGGCTGCGCATTTGCCCCGAATTTATACCGTTGCAGGTAGCTCCACTTATCTCCTATCGTCGTCAACAAAGACGACCTTCCGTTTTCGGACACCTGCATCGACTGCGGCAAAGCCGTTTTATCGTCTACAAAAAGTGAAACCAAAATAAACTTATCGGTCAACAGGCTTTTCACCTCCGGATCGGTCCAGACGGAAGCCTCCATTTTGCGGCAATTCACACATCCGAACCCGGTAAAATCGATCAGCACCGGTTTACCCGTTTGAGCAGAAGCTGCTATCGCCTGATCGTAATCTTTGAATTCGGCATGAATCTCTTTCGTTTCATTCAACTTAAAATCCTGCGTGTAGAGCGGTGGAGCAAAAGCGCTTATCGCTTTCAGCGGAGCACCCCACAAACCGGGAACCATGTAGATGGCAAAAGCGAACGAAATAATCGCTAAAAACAGACGTGCTACCGATACATGTTTCAGGTCGCTGTCGTGCGGCAATTTGATTTTTCCGAGCAGATAAGCGCCCAGCAGAGCAAATATAACGATACTGATCACCAGGAATACCTCACGGTCGAGGATGCGCCAACCATAGGCCAGATCGGCAACCGACAGAAATTTCAGCGCAAAGAAAAGTTCGAGAAAACCGAGCACCACCTTAATCGTATTGAGCCAGCCACCCGATTTCGGAAGCGATTTCAACCAGGTTGGGAAGATGGCAAACAGCATAAACGGAATGGCCAAAGCAACGGCAAAGCCGAACATACCGATTGCCGGTCCGAGAATAGATCCCTTTACGGCAACGTCAACCAGCAACAAGCCGATGAGTGGCCCGGTACAGGAGAACGAGACCAGAGCCAACGTAAATGCCATCAACAAAATGCTCAAAATGCCCGAGGTTGACTCGGACTTAGCATCCATTTTGGTGGACCAGGAGGAGGGTAATGCCAACTCAAAGGCGCCAAAAAATGAAATAGCAAACACCACCAGCAAAGCGAAGAAAAAGAGATTGAAAAAGGCATTGGTTGCCAGATTGTTCAGCGAACTGGCTCCGAAAATAGCCGTAATCAGCAAGCCGAGTGTCAGGTAAATCACAATAATCGACAAACCGTACATAATTGCATCTTTGACTGCTTTTTTACGGTCGCTGGTTCTCTTCAGGAAGAAGCTGACAGTCATCGGAATAATAGGCCAGATACACGGCATAAACAGTGCAAGCAAACCTCCTAACAATCCCCACAGAAAAATAGAAATCAAAGAGCCTCCCGCTTTATTTTCGGCGCCGCCCGACGCAAACGTTTTCATCTGGTCGATAACCGGAACCCAGGTAGGAGACGAAGGATTGGAAGATACGACAGCAGGTACAGCAACCGCAGCAACCGGCGTATCGGTTTTCAGGGGAGCAATAGCCTGCGTAGATGTCGGCTGTGCCGGATTGGAAGGCGTTGAAGCAACCGTAGCCGGAGCTTTTCCGAAGGTAAAGGATTCTTTTGTCGGTGGCAGACAGTTTTCATTATTACACGTCATGTACTCCACATAACCCGATACTCCAAACGATTTAGGATCGGTAACAACCGCTTTCTGGACAAATACAGCCTGCCCTTCGTACCACGAAAGTTTCATATCGAACGACTTGTCGTACTCTTCAACCAGTCTGGATTGAGAAACAGGTTTGCCCACAAGCTTCACTCCCGCTGTTTTATCAAAATGAATGGTAGTTGCAACAGGCCCTCCAGCCGGAATATTCATCCCGTAGATATGCCAGGGATGATCGATGGACGCTTTGAACACAAACTGAACCTCTTGCCCCTTACCATTTTTCTGATCGAATGACCAGGTAACAGGACGTTCAATTTGTCCGAAAGCAACGATTGCCAACAACAATGCGACGAATAATGCGCTGAATCTTCTCATTCTTTATCTGTCTTTGGTGATTTCTAACTAATATAAATTGAGCACAAAGATAATCTGCCAGGGAAACGATTCCTAATCGGGATCGTTGTATTTAGTAACTGTTTAGAAATTAGCTGCTATTTATTGGTCATGATTTCCAGAATCAACCGGTCGGTTTCGCACATACCGTCACGACCTATTGTGGTCAGGTTTTGAATGGTTTTATCCACATTTTCATCGGTAATACCCTCCACTGCCGATACCACCTTATTCTCCATGGCCATCATAGCCGAAAGGGTTGCCGTCGAAACCCCGTTTGAAACTTTTAACGCACAACTGGGTTTTGCTCCATCACAAATCATTCCGGTTATGTTGCCAATCATATTCTTAATGGCATAGCCGATCTGTTCGCGGCTGCCCCCCATCAGGTAGGTGATTCCACAGGCCGAACCGGTAGCCGCAACCACCGCTCCGCACAGGCCCGACAAACGTCCGAGGCTTTGCTTGATATAGATCGTCATCAGGTGACTCAACGTAAGCGCCCGCGCCAGTTCTTCTTCCGACTTACCGGTCTCTTCGGCATAGACCGATACCGGCAAAGTGGCGGCAATACCCTGATTTCCGCTTCCCGAGTTACTCATCACCGGAAACATAGCGCCCGCCATACGGGCATCGCAGGCAGCAGCTGTCACCGACAACATGCGGGTAAATACGTTATTGCCCAGCATCCCGTTAGCCAGCGTATGCGACACACAATGGCCATACTCGCCCTTCATCGACTCCATCGCTGCCGCTTTGTTCATTTCACCGGCCTTAAGGATAAAATGAAGCTCATCGACCGGGGTTTCAAGTGCAAAATCGCACACCTTATCGAATGAAAGTTGCAATTCGGATTCAACAGCCACTGCATCCTCGGTCTCGCGCTTCTCTGCCATCACTATTTCTCCGTTTTTTTCCAGATGAACAAAATGGGTATGTTCATGACTGATAATAGTTTTCGCCGAGTTATCGTCAGCAACAACTAGGACTTCGATATAGAGTTTTTCGCTGATATTCTCCTTCAAATGAACGTTAATCACCTTTTGATTGATCATCAGTTTGCCCTCTTCGAGCGATTCGGGCGTAATGTCACGAAGCACCTCCAGCCCATATTCCGATTTTCCAACCAATGCCCCCATCGCAATGGCGATAGGCAACCCGGCCATTCCGGTACCCGGAATTCCAACGCCCATCGCGTTTTTCAGCATATTAGCACTCAGATACACATTGATTTTTTGTGGCACAACGCCTAATATTTCTACCGCTTTAGCTACTGCCAAAGCAACTGCCATCGGTTCGGTACATCCGATAGCAGGAATAACTTCCTGTTGGATCAACCCGACTATTTCTTTCCGCTCCTTCTGTAATAACATTTCAATTATTCTCAAATTTCACACAAAGCTACTCAATTCCGGGCTTTGCGCCGCAACAGCCCCTCAAAATTCAGATTTACACCGCACGCATGGATGTTTCAATAGCCTGAAAAACAATGGCTTTATATTGCGCCAGCGACTTACATTTCTTAATCTGCTTCAACAACTTATGACTATTTTCAAAAGCCGTCGCGTGATAACCCCACAACTCTTCGAGATGTTTCAGAAAGTGATGGTCGCCCGAGTATTTTTGTTGACAATAGGCAATCAGTTCCGCATGAAAATTTTTCAGCTTCGTCGCTTTTTCTTCCGCAGTGAGCAGTTCGTTTCTTACTTCCGATAGCAAAAAGGGATTCGCCAAAACACCGCGTCCCAACATCAGCCCCTGAATCTCCGGTGCCTTCTGCAAAATACGCGCCGCATCTTCGTAACTATTGACATCCCCATTGTAACAAACCGGAGCTTTTAGTGCCGACGCATAGCGAAGAAAGGCCTCAAAATCAACATCGCCCTTGTACTGTTGCTTGCCCACACGCGGATGAATGATAATTTCTTCCAAAGGAAATGCGTTGAAAAGAGGAATCAGCGCTTCGAATTCAGCGGCAGTTTCCATTCCAAGACGGCATTTGATGGATATTTTTGTCCTCGCCGAACTAAAAATTTCGTTCAACAATCGGGCTATCTCGTCCGGGTAAGGCAACAATCCGGCTCCCATGCGCCGACCGGTAACCATCGGATAAGGACACCCCATGTTGATATTTACTTCAGTATAACCGTACCGCAAGCACAACTCTTCGAACCGAAAAAAGGAAACGGCATCATTTCCCAGAAACTGCGGTACCGGTCGTTGAAAACAGTTATGTCCCGGCAACAGATCGTTGCATTGATTGGGGCGGTAAAATTCTTCGTTTTGAACCCGCACAAACGGCGTGAACGTTTTGTCGAACAATCCGATGTGTTTTGAATAAGCTTCACGAAACAGCCAGTCGGTAAGCCCTTGCAAAGGAGCCAGATATATTTTCATATCGAATTAATTTACAACAATTTGATCTCCTCTGAATAATCGTATTGCAGATCTTCGTGCAACGTTGCTACCGCTTTTTGGATAGTGAGATATTGCCTCAGATAGAGGTTTCCCAGAAAAGTGCTGGCCGATAATGTGATGCCCGTTTTCTTCATCTTCTGACAAAAATAAATGCGCAGTTCAACCTCCGTGCGCTTTGAGCCCGAATATTTTATCTGCTTGTTGACAAAAGTGAGAATTTTCCGGATCTGTTTCTTTGCTTCATACGTCCGTCCTTTTTTCACCTCTTTGAACTGTTCATCCATCTGCTCTTGAATACCTTTTATATAAGCATCTTCGTCCTGAGATTCAAACAGGAGATAAGTCAGTAACTCTTTATTTTCTTTCCTGAACTTAGCCATGCGGGTACACAGCTCCTTCAATTGTGCAGGATGCAACATATCCAGTTCGGTTTTAATCTCTTTCAGGGAAGCCGCTTTCATTGTTTTCTATTTATTTGATATACTGAACCCGGCCTATTTCGCCCGACGTAAGTCTCACTTTAATGCCGTGAGGATGAAACATGCTGTTGGTAAGAATATCCTGCACGATTCCTTCGGTTATACGGCCCGATCGCTGATCTGCTTTCAACACAATGCCGACCTCCAGGCCTGCGCTTATATCATTTCTGTTTTGTCCGGTCATGCTATCTATATTTTTTGCAAAAGTAACGAATATTCATCAGGATAAACCGATCTACGGTATACTCCGTCTACGACGTCTCTATCACTATTAAATTCTAACAATCATCTCATAAACATCCCGACTCGCTCAGGAGAGGAAATACTCTTACCTTGGTTTGACAAAATTTGCAGATTTCATCGGTAGAACAAAGCGAAATTATTACCTTTGTATGATAATTTGCATAACACCTATGGCTAAGACCAATTTTTCCAGAAAAAAAATACAATCTAAAGACTCCCAATCCAATACAACCCCGAATAAAGTGGTAAGGCTTTTGAAAGACGAACGCACGCACTTTATTCTCGGACTGATCGTACTGGTAGGGGTTGTATACGTGACACTGTCGCTCATCTCTTTCTTCTACACGGGAGCTGCCGACCAAAGCAAAATACAGGAGTCGTGGTACTCGAACATGGGAGGTAACGACAAAAACATAGAAAACTGGACCGGAGCTATCGGTGCTCACATTGCCGAGGCGATGATTAACCGCGGATTCGGGGTTGCTGCATTTGCCTGGCTCATTTTTCCTATCGTGATCGGATTGCGCCTGATGTCGGTCAGAACGATCGAACTTTGGAAAGCCTTTATCTACCCTATGCTCATTATGATATGGCTTTCGCTCTTTTTGGGCACTACCCTTTCGTATCTTTACAAAGACTCGTTTCTCTTTCTGGGAGGCGAACATGGATATTACCTCGGCGAATGGATGCGCAGCAAATTCGGGTGGTCGGGAACCGTGCTGGTACTGGCGGTATCCTGTCTTATCTTCTGCATTATCATCTTCAGCGGCACCCTGCCCTTCTTAAGAGGTTTGTTTACGCGCAAACCGAAACCCGATGCGGCGGTTGCTGCGGAGTCCACGGCAGGTGTCATGGAAGCTATTGAAGTAGAGCCTGCAACAGACTCAGAAGCCAAAGAAAACACCCTGACCATTGAGGTGGACGATTTGGATGAAGATGAAGCTTTTGTCGTTAGCACAGAGAATTCTCCTGCTAATGAAGAAGGTGATTTTGAAGTAGTCGCACCACAGCCAGAAGCTTACCAACCGGCTTTAAACAATGCCGAAACGCATCATCTGTTCGATAACACCAAACCGCTTAATGATGAAGAGGAATACGATCAATCGTCGCTTGGCGAATACGATCCGACGATCGACTTGTCGCACTATAAATTCCCGGTTCTTGAGCTGTTGAAAGAGTACAACAACGGAATCACCTCCGTGGACATGGATGAACAGAATGCCAACAAGCACAAAATCATCAACACGCTCAAAAACTACGGCATTGAAATCGACAGCATCAAAGCGACTGTCGGCCCGACGATTACACTTTACGAAATTGTTCCGAAAGCGGGTGTCCGTATCTCCAAGATCAAGAATCTGGAAGACGACATTGCGTTAAGCCTGGCCGCGTTAGGCATCCGTATCATAGCCCCGATTCCGGGCAAAGGCACCATCGGTATCGAAGTACCGAACCGCGATCCGCAGATTGTGTCGATGCGATCGGTGATCAGCTCCAAGAAATTTCAGGAGTCGCGCTACGATTTGCCGGTTGCATTCGGGAGCACGATCACCAACGAAATTTTCATGCTCGACCTGTGCAAAATGCCTCACCTACTGGTAGCCGGAGCAACCGGACAGGGTAAATCGGTGGGTCTGAATGCCATTATCACTTCGCTGCTTTACAAAAAGCACCCGTCGACATTGAAATTTGTGTTGGTCGATCCGAAGAAGGTGGAATTCAACATCTATTCGGGCATCGAAAAGCATTTCCTTGCCAAGCTACCCGACGGAGAAGAGGCCATCATCACCGACGTTTCCAAGGTGGTGCAAACGCTCAACTCGCTCACCAAAGAGATGGACGACCGTTACGAGCTGCTCAAGAAAGCGCATGTGCGTAACATCAAAGAGTACAATTCAAAATTCGTTTCGCGCCATCTCAATCCAGAAAAAGGGCATAAATTCCTGCCCTACATCGTGGTGATTATCGATGAGTTCGGTGACCTCATTATGCAGGCCGGCAAAGAGGTGGAACTGCCGATTGCACGTATCGCCCAGTTGGCTCGCGCGGTAGGTATTCACATGGTAATCGCGACACAACGTCCGTCTACAAACATCATCACCGGTGTGATCAAAGCAAACTTCCCTGCCCGCGTGGCTTTCCGCGTAATGGCGATGGTCGATTCGCGCACCATTCTGGACACGCCGGGTGCCAACCAGTTGATCGGACGCGGCGACATGCTCTTCTCGCAAGGTGGCGATCTGGTTCGTGTGCAGTGCGCGTTTGTGGACACGCCCGAAGTAGAGAATATTGTAAAATATATTTCGCAGCAACAATCCTACCCCACGGCATTTTATCTGCCCGAATATGTGGGAGGCGAAAGCGAAGGCAGCGATCTGTCGGATGTGGATCTTTCGAAACGCGATCCGCTGTTTGAAGAGGCTGCACGCTTGATTGTTGCCAGCCAACAGGGATCCACCTCACTAATTCAGCGAAAATTCTCTATCGGCTACAACCGTGCCGGACGACTTGCCGACCAGCTCGAAGCCGCCGGTATTATAGGTCCGCCCGACGGTAGCAAGCCGCGTCAGGTACTGATTTCCGACGAGTATAACCTGGAGATGAAGCTAAAAAATTTGTAGACACCCATTACACAATTTGTGTAGAATCATTTGTGTAATAATTATTTATTTGTGTAATTCGTGTCATTAAAAGTATGAAGAAATCCAATCTTGTAGATATTATCACTATGGGCTGCTCCAAAAACCTTGTGGATACGGAGCATGTGATGCGCCAGCTCGAATCGAACGGGTATCGGGTAAAACACGACTCGAATAACCCGGAAGGAGGTATTGTCATTATCAACACCTGCGGATTTATAGGCGATGCCAAAGAGGAATCGATCAATACCATCCTGCAATTTGCAGAACTGAAGCAAGCAAAGAAGATCGACAAGCTGATTGTGATGGGTTGCCTGTCGCAACGCTATCTGGAAGAGCTCAAACTCGAACTGCCGGAGGTGGATCATTTTTATGGCAAATTTGATTTCAAGTCGATGATCTCCGATTTGGGAAAAGCCTACCGCCCCGATCTTGAACTCGAAAGGACGTTAACTACACCTCCGCATTATGCCTATGTGAAAATTTCGGAAGGTTGTGATCGCACCTGTTCCTATTGCGCCATTCCCATCATTACGGGCAAGCATCAGTCGCGCCCCATCGAAGAGATTGTAGACGAAGGAAAATGGCTTGTCAGCCAGGGTGTGAAAGAATTTCAGCTCATCGCGCAAGATCTCTCCTACTACGGTTATGACCTGTACAAAAAATCGAAACTGGCCGAGCTGACACAACGTTTGTCGGACATCAACGGAGTGGAATGGATACGATTGCATTATGCCTATCCGGCGCACTTCCCCTTCGATATTCTGCCGGTAATGCGAGAACGCGATAATGTGTGCAACTATCTGGATATTGCCCTGCAACACAGCAGCGACCACATGTTGAAACTGATGCGCCGGAATGTAACGGCTGCCGAAACCAAAGATGTGCTGGCTCGCATCCGCAACGAAGTTCCCGGCATTCACCTCCGGACTACACTTCTGGTGGGTCATCCCGAAGAGACGGAAGAGGACATAGAACACCTGAAAGCGTTTGTCGGCGAGCAAAAATTTGAACGGCTCGGGGTATTTGCCTATTCGCACGAAGAGAGCACGTATGCCTACAAACATTACAATGACAATATTCCGGACGAGGTAAAACAACAGCGTGTAGACGAAATCATGGAGCTGCAACGCCCCATTTCGGCAAAGCACAACGAAACAAAAGTGGGTCAAACCTTCAAGGTCATTATAGACCGGGAAGAAAACGAGTACTACGTTGGTCGTACCGAATTCGACTCGCCCGAAGTAGACCCCGAAGTGCTGATATCCAAGGAGACGAAACTGAAAACCGGCCATTTTTACCCGGTAATTATCACCTCTTTTGACGACTACGACCTATTCGGTAAAACTATTAACCTGCGCGAACCATGAACAACAAAGAACTGACCACAGAATTGACACGCATTCTGGAGCTGCCGAAAGAGAAAATCACGGCTTTACTCGAGGCTACAGCTCAACTGATGGCCGAAGAACTCAGCAAAGGGACTTCTGTCAATATGCAGGGATTCGGGGTTTTCGAGTCAAGACGCAAAGAAGAGCGGGTATCCGTGAATCCCCGCACGAAAGTACGCACGCTGATACCACCCAAACAGGTTTTGGTATTCAAGCCGAGTAATTTATTAAAAGACAAAGCGAAACAAAGTAACCGTCATGAGTAACGACAAGATTTCATCTCTTGAGCTGATTTCAGCCCTTGCAGAACAGACAGGCACCACCAAAAAGGTTGCCACTGCCTTTATGCGACAGTTTAGCGAAACTGTTGAAGAGGCGTTGTTGCGCGACGGTATTGTAAAAATTAAGGGATTCGGCACCTTCAAAATAACCTGGAACGAAAGCCGGTCGAGCATCAATGTAAACACCGGCGAACGGTACGAGATTGCCGGGCACAATAAGATTACATTCACTCCCGACGACGAAGTTTCTGAAATTGTAAACCGCCCCTTTGCCCATCTCGAACCGGTTAATCTGGACGGCTCTTCCGTAGAAAAAACTACCGAACTACCGGAAGAAGATCCACACATGAAGCGTTTCTCGGAGCAGGCATCCGAAATCGTCAACCTGATTGCCGACATGCAAGCTTTCAAACCCAAAAAGAAAGCAAAGCCGACCGTGCAGGAGGAAAGCCCAAAAATAGGAACGGCCTCTGAACAAATAACCGAACCCATTGCGACACCGGAACCCATAGAGGAAGAGCAATCCGAGATCGAAGCAGAACAACCACAAGAGGAAGTTCTGATAGAAGAAACTAAAACAGAAAACGTAAATCCGGAACCAGAACCACAACAAGTGGTGGCGGAATCGGAAAAGCCAGAAGCAGAACCGACACCTGAAGCCCCGGTTCCGACCGACGCACTTGCTGTAGAAGAGGCAGCTCCCGCGACAAAGAGTGCCGAATCGTTGCTAATTGAAAGAATGGAAGAGCAGCCCGCCCGAAGAAGCCTCAAATGGCTCTATATTTCAGCGAGCATCGTCATCTTATTGGCAGGTGCCGGAGCAGCATGTTATTTTTGTTTTCCCGAGCTATTTTCACATACGGCAGAGCCAAAACAAGTTGTAGTGCAAGCCGTAGCAAAACCTACACCTCCGGCTCCGGTTGCACAAAAGAAAGATACTGTGGTGAAACCCGAAACACCTGCGGTTCAAAAAGCAGCACCGGAGAAGCCGAAAGATGTTTTTTCAGAATCACGTGTTTATAAAGAATTTATCGCAACCGAAACAGCCACCGAAGGAACCTGGCTGACCATATTATCGTTAAAATATTATGGACACAAACTTTTTTGGGTCTATATTTACGAAGCCAACAAAAACAAACTGCGCGATCCGGGAGTTTTGCCTCCGGGCACGAAAATACGCATTCCCAAACTGGATCCCCGCCTGATAGACAAGCACGACGGGCGCTGTTTCCGGCTGGCCAGCAAGTTGCAAACATTGTACACTACCAACCAGTAATCGCTCATGGAACCTAAAACATCATTGATAATCTCAACCTACAACAACACGGAAGCGTTGGCGTTGCTGCTCAAAAGCGTACGCCTGCAAGCCGTTTTGCCGGAAGAGGTAATTGTGGCCGATGACGGTTCCGGCGATACGACAAAAGAACTAATTAAAAAGGAAAAAGAGTCCTTTCCTGTGCCCCTGATTCATGTTTGGCAACCCGACGAAGGATTCCGGTTGGCGCATATCCGCAACAAAGCAATTGCTCAGGCCCGGTACGATTACCTGATCTCTATCGATGGAGATATCATTCTGCATCACCACTTTATACGCGATCACAAAGCTTTTGCCGAAGCAGGATGTTTCATTCAGGGCGGTCGGGTTATTTTATTTGAAACCGCGTCGAAAAAAATACTGAAGAGTGGTGAAACGCATATTTCATTCTTCAATCCTGCTATTTACAATCGTCACAATACCATTTCAGTTCCACTTCTGTCCAGAATATTCACCAGGACTCACATTCAGAGCGTCAGACGCATACGGGGTTGCAACGCTTCGTTTTGGAAAAAGGATCTGATTAAAATCAATGGCTATAATGAACGTTTTGTCGGTTGGGGAAGCGAAGATAAAGAATTAGCCGTACGACTTTACAATGCAGGAATCAAACTTAAAGTAATCAAGTTCGGCGCTGTTTGCTACCACCTGCATCATAAATTAAAAATAAGCAACCGGCGGCTCGAACGAAATAATCAGTTACTGAGAGAGGCGCAACGACTTAAGACCGTAGAATGCGAAGAGGGCATCAGCAAATACCTTCCATAGCCTTTCCAGTCTGTTTTTTGTCAACTAATAGAAAAAATCTCATGTCAAAAAATACATATCCAATACTTGATAGAATAAATACTTCCGATGACCTAAAAAAAATACCACTCAATGAACTTCCGAAAGTTTGCGATGAACTCAGGAATTTCATTATCGATGAATTATCGGAGCATCCGGGCCATCTTGCCGCCAGTCTGGGAGTAGTAGAAATCACAGTTGCATTACACTACGTAATGAAAACACCTTACGATCGCATTATCTGGGATGTCGGTCATCAGGCCTACGGGCATAAAATCTTAACAGGTAGAAGAGATCGTTTCCACACCAACCGCCAGTACAAAGGCATCAGTGGCTTTCCGAAACCGGAAGAGAGCGAATACGACTCGTTTGGTGTGGGCCACGCCTCCACCTCCATTTCGGCCGGTTTGGGCATGTCGGTAGCAGCCAATCTGAAACACGAAAAGAACCAGCACATCGTAGCCGTCATCGGTGACGGGTCCCTGACGGGAGGCCTGGCATTCGAAGGATTAAACAATGCTTCCATCAGCCCGAATAACCTACTTATGATACTGAATGACAACCAGATAGCAATAGATCCCATTCGCGGAGGAATGCATCATTACTTGGTAAATATCACCACCTCGCGTACCTACAATCAATTACGTTTCAAACTATCGCAGCTACTGGCCGATATGAACATTCTTACCTCGGGAAAGAAACGAAAAATCACCCAGATAAGCAATCAGATAAAGGCTTCATTCGCCCGTCAGAGTAATATCTTCGAGGGGATGAACATCCGTTACTTCGGTCCGGTCGATGGCCACGACTGCATCAATCTGGTACGCATACTGGACGAGATTAAAGATTATAACGGTCCCAAAGTGCTCCATATCGTAACCAAAAAGGGCAAAGGATATAGACCTGCCGAAGAGTCGGCCACCGAATGGCATGCGCCCGGCAAGTTCAATAAGGAAACCGGAGAACGCATCATCAGCGATCCCTGCGGACAACCCTCACTCTATCAGGATGTCTTTGGCAAAACACTGGTTGAACTGGCGGAACAGAACGAAAAAATAATTGGTGTTACACCGGCGATGGTAAGCGGTTGCTCCCTCAATTTTCTGATGGAGAAGATGCCTCATCGTACTTTCGATGTGGGCATTGCAGAAGGACACGCCGTTACTTTCTCGGCCGGCATGGCTGCCGAGGGAATGGTTCCGTTTTGCAACATCTACTCCTCATTCATGCAGCGTGCTTTCGACAACGTAATTCACGATGTTGCCCTGCAAAAACTACCCGTGGTATTCTGCCTCGACCGGGCCGGTTTGGTTGGCCCTGACGGAGCAACCCATCATGGCATGTTCGACCTTGCCTATTTTCGCTGTATCCCCCACCTCACCATTTCGGCTCCCCTCAACGAACTGGAGCTGCGCAACCTGATGTACACGGCTCAGTTGCCCGACAAAGGGGCGTTTGTCATCCGTTATCCGAAAGGGAATGGTGTATTCTGCCATTGCGAATGGGAACAACCGTTCAGCGAAATAGCCGTTGGCAAAGGCCGTTGTTTGAAGAATGGAAACGATTTGGCAATACTCTCACTCGGCACAATCGGCAATAGCGCTTCAAAAGCAATCACTGCCGTTGAAAATGCCCGGGGAGTATCGATAGCGCATTACGACATGCGTTTTCTCAAACCACTCGACGAAGAATTATTACACTCTGTTGCACAGAAATTCAATAAAATAATAACCATCGAAGACGGCGTTATCAGTGGTGGATTTGGCAGTGCCGTACTCGAGTTTTTTGCCGACAACGGATACACTCCTTCTGTCAAACGACTCGGCTTACCCGACCGGTTTATCGAACAGGGCACTCAGGCCGAGCTCTATCACGAAGTAGAATTGGATGCCGAAGGAATTGATCGTTCAATCAACGACTTTCTGTCAGCTTAAATAATCAGCATGAAAACATGATCGGCACAATCATCAACACCGTAACCGTTCTGCTTGGTGGCACACTGGGAGTTATCTTCAAAAACCACATATCCAAGCGATTTACCGGCATCTTCTTTCAAGCTGTCGGTCTGTTTACGTTGGCACTCGGCATTAAAATGGCACTCGAGGGGCATGAGATCCTGCTGATCATCTTTTCGCTTATTCTCGGCTCATTAACCGGTGAATGGTTAAAACTGGATAAACGCATCGATCGGTTTGGAGAGTGGTGCAAAAAACGATTCAAAGGGAATAACGAAAAATTCAGTGAGGGATTGATTACCTCGTTCCTTCTATTCTGTTCCGGTTCGATGACAATTTTGGGTTCCATACAAGAGGGCCTGGGGCAGGGACACGAACTTTTATTTACCAAAGCGTTGATGGATGGTTTTTCGTCGTTGGTGCTGGCCACCACATTCGGTGCGAGTGTTGCCATCACTGCCGTTCCGCTTTTCATCTTTCAGGGAGGACTTACCCTGATGGCCATGTTCTTCGGAGCAAATATATCGATGGTCATTGTCAACGAACTGACAGCCGTCGGCGGCATTCTTTTAATAGGCGTTGCGCTATCTATTTTGGAGGTAAAACGAATAAAAGTAACGAATATGTTGCCTGCCTTGATCTTCATTTGCCTTTTTGTTTGGTGCAAAATTCATCTTTTTTCGTAAGAAATAGCAGCAAAACAGGCCTACTTTATTCAGAAACAAAAGGTTAAAACAAACATTAAAAAACAGTCATTTTTTACGGTTCGATATTTGCAGATTTCAAAATTTATCGTATCTTTGCATCGCAATTGAGAGCAATAGCAATAACAAAGAAATGGTGTGGTAGTTCAGCTGGTTAGAATACCTGCCTGTCACGCAGGGGGTCGCGGGTTCGAGTCCCGTCCATACCGCCTTAAGCCCAGATAATCATTCGATTATCTGGGCTTTTTGTCGTTAAGTCATGCATTTGCTTTATAAATGCGGCTTACAGCACATCCATCATAAACAGACAATGACTGTGCCCTCTGATATTGAAATAAAGGCTTCCTACGGATCGGTTAATGTGCCATTCTGCGAAATAAAAAAGGCAGTTAGGCGGTTGGCCGGTGAATGTTGTAACGAATAATTGATTAGTTTTGTATTTGCCATTTTGGTGCATCCCGATTGATCGCCCAACCATAAAATCACAATATGCAAAAATCAAATAAAACTACCAACTGGAAAGTAGCTATTCTTTTTTCTGCGATCCTACCTGTATTTCATTTTATTAACAACAGTCAGCATCGTGTGCTTTTTGATTGGCAAAAAACGGCATTGAACTGGGTCATTATTTTCTCATTTTTAATGATATGTTGGCATTTAAACTATTGGTTAATAAAAATTTTAGAGAATAAATGCGCAGATAAATTTCTCTATCGGGTTATCTCAACTATCGTATTAAACATTGTTTTGTTGGCTGGATTTATTGTAATTGGTGTTACTCTTATTTCTGGGCTTGAAGCTATTACAAACCGCGATATCCAAAGTTATTTTTATGTTGCCCTCAAAGGTTTTTTCAGTATTCTATTAATCCAGATTCTTCAGTTTGGTCTAAATTCGAATAAAAAGGCACAAGAAGTTTCAATGCAAAACCAACTATTGAAAACCGAAAATCTTAGGGCTCAGTTTGAAATTCTCCGCCAACAGGTAAATCCTCACTTTCTATTCAATTCTCTTTCTACACTCCGCTCTATGATTCATTATGGGAATGAAAACTCAGAAACGTTTGTTCTAAAACTGTCGGAAGTGTATAGACAACTTTTACAAAAACGGGACAAAGAATTAATCTCATTACAGGATGAATTGGAATTTGTGAGCGACTATAGCTATATGCTCTTCACTCGATTCGAGAATATGTTGACTATCAAGAAAAATATTTCTGAGGATTTGCTTTCTAAACACTTACCGACTTTTAGCCTACAGATTTTAATTGAAAACTGCATTAAACACAACATTATTTCGAAAGAAAAGCCTCTACATATCAAAATTTTCAACTCCGGTACAGAGTGTTTAGTAATTGAGAATAACTTACAACCCAAAATGACCCCACAACAAACTTCCGGTTTTGGAATAATAAACCTTACAAAACGCTATGAACTGCTGGGTAAAAAAGAGGCCGTTTCTGTTTTTTCGGATAATACGGTATTTAGAGTGAAAATTAAACTGATGAACGCATGAATATTCTGATCATTGAAGACGAACCCCAAACCGCCAATATACTGAAGTCAATTATTTTCGATCAGCAGCCTCAATCGCAAATACTTGCCGTACTTGATAGCATTGAAAGCACAACAAACTTTCTGACGGGAAAGACCGTACTCCCCGACCTGATATTTATGGATATCCAGTTGGCAGATGGATTGTGTTTCGAAATTTTCAAACAGGTGGAAGTAAAATGCCCTATTATTTTTTGCACTGCTTATGATCAATATGCGTTACAAGCCTTTAAAACCAATGGCATCTATTACTTATTAAAGCCAGTAAGGGAAGAAGATGTTGCCAAAGCATTTAGCAAAATTAAAACCCTGAAATCAACATTTAAACCCGAAACTGATGTATTGGAGTTGGTTAAAAACGCCATTACACAGAAAAAAACATTTCGCAAATCTATATTAGTCCAATATCGTGAAAGTTATATTCCATTGCTAATGGATGACATTGCCATTTTTCATTTAGTCGATGAGATCCTGTATGCTTATACTTTCGACCAGCAGAAATATGCCATATTCAAACCTATTTCTGAAATTGAAGATGAAGTGAATTCGGAAACCTTCTTTCGTATCAGTCGCCAAACATTAGTCAACCGAAAAGCTGTAAAAGAAATTCAGCCTTACTTCAACCGGAAAGTATGCGTTAAAACTTCCATCAAACTACCGGAGACTCTTGTTGTCAGCAGACTGAAAGTTCCTGAATTTATGAAATGGATGGAACAACTCTGATTTTGTTCAATTCACCCTCCTATTTGTTCACTTCACTCAAAAACCAATTTACATATCTGATTTTCAGTCATATTTTTGCGTTATAATTTATATCCAATTAAAACGCATAAGGTATGAAAAGATTTATTATTGCCACGGTTGCAATATATTTCAGTGCAATCATATTTGCACAAACAAATGTTGATGCAATTAACGGCATTTGGCAGAACGATAAGAAAAACATTAAAATTGAGTTTTTCAAAACTACTATCGGTCATTCTGCAAAAATCACCTGGATGGAGCAAGCCAACGATGAAAATGGTAAGCCAAAATTAGATACTAAAAACCCTAATCCTGCTTTACGCAAAAACCCACTAGTAGGCACCGTAATTATCTATAATCTGAAATACGATAGAAAGAAAACCTATAGTTCAGGTAAGATTTATGCCCCCAAGCGGGGTATAACAGCAAACTGTATGGTCACTATGATTTCAAATAATGAAATTAGCATTTCTGCAAAAAAAGGAATCTTCTCCGAAACAAAAAACTGGACTCGCTGTAAATGAAAACAAGAAATATTACATTGATTTGCTTCGCATCCCTGTTTCTTAAGGCAGAAGCACAACTACGCTTTACCTCTGTTAACGAGGTTCAGCAGTTTGCATTGGAGCACAATCAGGAAAATAAAATTCAGAAACTAAAGACACTTGAAGCAAAAGAAAACAGAAATCTGTCCAATGCCTTTCTTTACCCTAATATTACAGGATCTTTCAACGGACAATATAATATTGATATTTCCGAAACCCCAGTTCCGGGCGATCTCATGGGGAAGCCGGGAGCAACAATTTATATGAAGTTTGGAAAAGAATATACTTATAACGCAGGGATAAATGTAAGCTACAATATATTGAACTGGTCATCGGTATATCAATCAAAGATTTCAAAAGTAAATATTCAGTTAGCCGAAGCCAATAGCATTTATACCAAACAACAGCTGAAAGAGCAAGCCGGACAAATATATTATGCAACCATTACAGCACAACGAGCAGAAGAAATATGGAAACAAAACAAACTGATTGCGGATACGATTGAGCAAATCACTCTTCAAAAATTTAGAGATGGCCTTGTGGATTTATTGGCTGTGAATCAAGCAAAAATAAACACAAATCAAGTATCACAACAAGTACAGAAGACCAGTTTGTATGCACAACAATGCGTAAATCAGCTAAAAATGCTGCTCGCTATAGATGAGAAAACTGATCTTCAATTGACTGAAAAATTAGATACCGGCAAATTGGAGATTTTACCTGTTACTATTCTACCTGATTCACATACAGAGATTTTGAAATATCAACAAAAAATTTCGGAATATGAGATGAAGTCGTCGCTCGCTGCTTTTGCCCCACAAATAAGTTTCAAGGGCTATTTCGGAGCAAATCAATTTTGGAATAGTCTTGATTTTTCATTCAACAAACAGGATTGGCATTTATCCAATTACGTCGGGTTATCAATAAGCATACCCATATTTGCCGGATTTGCAAATAAGTCAAAATACAATGCCGCCAAAATTGAAAAGCAAATAGCTCAAATTGCTTACTACGAAGAAATAACAAACAATGCATTGAAAGACAATATATTGTCCAAAAATTATTTCACATCAATCAGTGTGGTTAATTCTTCCTTAGAAAAAGTTCGGCTTTCAAAAGAAAACATGCGTCTCGCAGAACAAAAATATAATCAGGGCTTAATCAACTTGACCGATTATCTGGAAACATTCAACACCAACTTATCAATTCAAAATCAATATCTTACAGATTTATCAGAATATCTATCAATTAAATCGACCATAGAATCAAGAAAATAATAATTTATTCCTAATTAAACCTATTATGAAAACAAAATTTGCATGTAAATTACTATCTACCATCTTGTTTCTGTCTTCTATAGGCATTTCAGCTAAAGCACAGAGACGCGTAGTTGTTACAAAGCCATCACAGACAGTTGTAGTCACCAGAGTTCCCCGAAGCAGGGTTATGTATATTAATCCCAGAGTAATCACTCCTCCACGTCCAGTAGTGGTACGTACGATACCTGCAACGTCCGTAACCATTGCGTATGGACATTCACGGTACTATTATTATGGTGGAGTTTATTACGTACAACGACCCGAAGGTTATGTCGTCATTAATCCTCCGGTTGGTGTTATTATAACTGTTCCTCCTGCGGGATTTGTACGAGTAACAGCTTATTCGTGCCCTTACCTGTACTTTGAAGGCATATTTTATAAAGAAGTTCCGGAAGGGTACAAAATTGTAACACCTCCGGTTGGTGCTCAGATACCGAAAATTCCAGAAAGTGCAGAAAAAGTAAGTATAGAAGGAAAAATCTTTTACGAATACCACGGAACCTTATATAAAAAGGTAGAAACAGAAACTGGTTTTGCTTACGAAGTAAGTGGTAATGTGGAAAATTAAAACAGCCAGCCTGTCTTTTCAATAAATCGAATCAAGAAAATAATAATTTCAAAGTACTGTTTGTAAAAATGAAAACCAGCAGAATATATGTAATGGTTATATTAGTAAGCATATTACTTACAGCTTGCGACAAAAAAGAAGAAACATTTCCTCAACGCAGAGACATTGTGGATGTAGTGTTTGCGAGCGGAAGTGTAATTATGGAAAAAAATTATCTGATAACTGCACAGGCCGAAGGAAATTTAGTTGAAACTCATTTTACAGAAGGCGATTCGATCAATGCTGGACAATTGCTTTTTAAGGTAAGAAACAATACACAGGAAGCGTTGGTTAATAGTACGGCGGCGGGTTATCAATACGCTTTAAATAATATGAGGTCTAACTCGCCGGTATGGCAAAAATTAAAACAACAACAGGTTCAACTAAACAATCAATTAAAAAATGATTCGGCTCAATATATCCGATACCGGAACTTATACGGCATTAATGCCGTATCGAAGGCAGAATATGATAAAGTGAAATTAGCTTACAACAACACACAGGCAGAACTGAAGATACTCGAAAACACGATGGCTGATACGCATAAAAGTTTACATGTTGAGGCTTTAAATGCAAAAGCAGGATATGTTGCGCAGCAAACCAATAATGAGCAATATATAATCAAATCGGACTATTCGGGTGTTTTATTGAGCTCGCCTAAAATACCCGGCGAACTGGTAAAACATGGAGATATATTGGCTCAAATCGGGGCAGGAAAGTTTCTTGCCAGGTTGTTGATTTCCGAAAATGACATTAATAAAATAAAGTTGGGACAAGAAGTTTTTATTGAATTGAATACAGAAAAAAACACTTCCCATAAAGGCATTATCAAAAAAATATATCCGGCTTTCGATAGCAATGAACAATCATTTGTGGCAGAAGCCGAATTTGCAGAAAAATCTCTTTTAGTGAGGGTTGGCACTCAGCTACAAGCCAACATAATTATTAGCGAGAGCAAGCAAGCCTTGGTTATTCCTAACCGATTTCTGTTATCTGAAAATAAGATTATTTTGGCCAGAACAGGAGAACAAAAGAATGTAAAGATTGGAATAGTAACTCCCGAATGGGTTGAAATAAAAGAAGGATTGAATGAAAATGACAAAATTGTAATGTTAGACAAAAATGCGAAGAAAAAGAAAAAATAACGTCAACAAGCAAATTGCATCCGTACATCTGACTTCAAAAAAATGGCAGACAGCAGTGGCAATACTAGGAGTAACATTTGGGGTATCTATGTATATTTTCATGAACAGCTTCATGAATGGCGTAAACAAAGCACAGGACGATTTAGCATTTAGTAATCTGGCACATATACGAATTGATAATGAGAGCGAAAAAAGAGATTATAACCCGGTATCCGATAAATTTCCGGCATCAACGCTGTTTAATATTCGCGATAAAAAAGACATCCAGTCGGAAAACGACATTAAGAACACAACTGAAGTGATGTCAGTGCTAAAAAAGCAATCTGAAATAAGCAATATTACGGCACAATTGAACTTTAGTGTTTTTTTTCGTAGTGGATCGAAAAAAATCAATGGCAGTATATCAGGGGTAGATGTAGAGAATGAAAACCGGATGTTTGGCTCAGCAAGCAAAGTAATTACTGGCAAATGGGACGATTTGAATTTTCAGAAATCGGGATTAATCATTGGTAAAACATTGGCCGAAAATCTCGGATTGAAACTAAACGATAATGTCAATATTTTGACATCTGATGGCATTTCGAAGAATTTTTCCGTAATTGGTATTATAGAAACCTCCGTTAAAGAAATCGATCGGTCGCGGGCTTATATCAATATAAATACCGCACGTCAGGTACTGGGTAAAAACTTCGATTACTCCAGTGACATTCTGGTCAATTTATACGACAGAAATAAAACGGATCAAATAGTTGCTAACACTAAGTCAGCAATAAAATATAAAATGGAAACCTGGCAAGAAGCAAACCAGCAACTTTTAGCAGCATCACAGCTGAGAAACATTATTGCCATAGCTGTTTCGTTTGCCATTTTACTTGTCGCCGGTTTTGGCATTTACAACATTATGAATATGACGATTAACGAAAAAATAAGAGAGATAGCCATTCTCAAAGCCATGGGATTTGCAGGGAAAGATATACTCAACATTTTTCTTACGCAAGCTTCCATAATTGGTTTACTTGGAGGTGCAACGGGATTAATTCTTGGCGTGGGAATATCGTCTTTAGTCAACCGAGTTCCATTTAAAGTTGCCGGGCTAACTACGTTACCAATCAATTATCATACAATAGATTTTATGTCGGCCATTGTTTTTGGTATACTTACCACTATTATTGCAGGTTATCTTCCTGCCCGCAAAGCTTCGAAAATTGACCCTGTACTGATTATACGAGGATAATGAAGACAGATCACGATCATACAAAAGCATTGGAAGTTAAAAATGTAGTGAAATATTTTCACGATCCTTCCACATTTCAAGTTCTCAAAGGAGTATCTTTTGATGTACAAAAAGGTGAATTTCTATCCATTATAGGCAAATCCGGTTCGGGCAAATCAACATTGCTTTATGTGTTGTCTACCATGGATACCGATTATGAAGGAACTCTTTCGGTAAATGGACATTTATTAACAGGGCAAGCTCAAAATACGCTTTCCACTTTTCGTAATGAGCATATTGGTTTTGTTTTTCAATTTCATTACCTCTTGCCGGAATTTACAGCATTAGAAAATGTAATGTTACCAGCCAAAAAGCTTGGCCGATTCTCACTCGAAGAAATAGAACACAATGCTTATGAAAGTTTACGCTTGCTAGATCTAGAGGATCAGGCGATGAAAAGCGCGAATAAACTTTCGGGCGGACAGCAACAACGTGTGGCTATAGCTCGTGCGCTTATCAATAGTCCTTCTGTCATTATGGGAGACGAACCTACAGGAAATCTGGACAGTAAGAATTCTTTAGCCGTGCAGGACATCTTTCGTAATTTGGCTCATGAATTCGGTCAGACAATTATTTGCGTGACCCACGACAATGACTTTGCACGAAATACCGATCGAACTATCGAAATGGCTGATGGTCTAATTGTGTAGGATTATGAACTTAAAAATAATTATTTCAATCGGAATATCTTTGATATTTACTGCCAACCAACTTCGTGCTCAAGGGAATGAAACTGTAATGTTAGAATACGAGCCATACAGAGCCAGTTCAATATTTAATCAATCGGGTAAAGTATTGTTTGGAGTTCCTGTTTATAAATCAAGCAGGAGCCTATTCTTTATATCACCGGAGTACAAATTTTTTTTTACTAAAAGCAACGAACTACTATCGGCAGAATTCTTAAATCAGGTTAGTTTGAGATTTGTATGGCAATATCAATTTGAAAAAAGTTGGAAAATTCAATGGCTGGGAGTTCCGGTCGTCACGTCTCCTTTGAGCAACAAAACCGGGCTGATTTTGAATAATTTATTAAAAATAGATAAGACCCATCCTATTTTAGGTTATTTTATTGGCATTGCTTACTCTCAAAGGTATAGAAACAATATTATAAGTCCAATGGCTGGTTTTAACTGGAATCCCACAAATGACTGGAATTTAGTCGGCAGAGTTCCGCTTTACCTCAGCCTACGACATAAATTGAATACGAGTCTGTATATGGGAGTCGAATTGTCAGAAAACAACATTTCTTCGTTGTCAAAAAATACCGATTATGATTTCGTATGGTTACACGAACGTAATTTAGGTTTGATTTCTGATTGGAAATTATATAAAAAATGGTGGCTGTCGGGTATGGTGGGCTATAGCTTAAACAGAAGTCTCACTACATATAAACTACCGAGCAAAAGTATTTGGACAATAAAAACAACTTTAGGTGAGCCTGGTAATGAACCTTTAAATCAGCTACATGAAAAAGGATTTATAGTCAACATTGGAGTAAAATACAAATTAAAGAATTAATATTTAACAAGTTGCTTGCAGTCTGAGCACATGAAACGAGCATTAAAACAGGTGTTTAACCCAAAGATCGTGGTCTTTGCAAACCGACTGACAACCAATAATAAATATAGAACAACCTACTACAAAACCGCTGAGTGTAGCAATATTAAATCTATACCAAAGCAATTTACTCCAAAATCAGGCTCTCTCCGCCCCTATTATCGCTCAAAATTTTTGTATTGAGATGGCTTTATCCCAAATTCATCTTGAAAACATTTCGTAAAATAGCTGGTAGTACCAAAGCCCACTTTACTGGCAACTTCTGCAACGGGTAATCCCTCGACTAGCAATTGAGCTGCTCTTTTCAAACGAACCGACCGGATAAACTCACTGGGAGTTTGTCCGACAATAGCTGATAATTTTCGATATAACCCGGTTCTGTCCATAAACAGATCTTTACTCAATTGTTCTACCGAATATGAAGCATTATCAATATTGTTTTCGATATGACGAAGGGCATCTTGTATAAGCTTTTTATCAACGTTGGAGGAGGTGAAATTCTCCGGATCTATACAAACAGTATTTTTAAAAATCGTTTTACGTTGATCTTGCTGCTCTATCAGATGTTGAATACGAAGCATCAAAATATCCATGTTGAAAGGTTTGGAAATATAGGCATCCGCACCGGCTTCAAAACCCTCAATCTGTGCTTTATCGGAGGCTTTGGCTGTAAGCAATATTACCGGGATATGGGATGTCTGTATCTCTTTTTTCAAACAACGACAAAGCTCTGTTCCAGACAGCTCCGGCATCATCACATCGGTAATAACCAAATCAGGCTGATGAGCCAACGCTTTTTCCAGACCTTCCTTTCCGTCATTTGCAACAATTACACTGTATTTGTCAGAAAGCTCACTCTGCAAAAATGAACTAAACTCAAAATTATCCTCAACCACAAGTAATTTCAGATGCTTATTTTTGCGCTTCTCCTCGGTGTCCAAATGAGTGTAACCTTCAGGATGTAAGTCGATAGGTATATGTATCGTAAATGAGCTTCCTTCATTGACTCGGCTTTCAACCTCAATAGTACCATCATGTAATTGAACATATTCTTTAACCAGATGCAATCCGATTCCACTTCCGGTATTGGTCACTGCCTGTTTTTTCACCTGATAAAAACGGTCGAATATCTGACTTACATCTACCTCGGGAATACCAATGCCGTTATCTGTCACCTGAATGGCAAACGTCGGTTCGTCTCGCTCTTTCCATGCTTTCAGCCATATTTTTCCTCCGGCAGGAGTAAATTTAACCGCATTCGAAAGAAGATTATTTACAATCTTCCGCATTTTGTCCTTGTCTACGAAAACACAAATATTTTCGTCGGCACATTCCAACGCGAGTTCGATGCCACTATTAGCTACCATTTCTTTAAATGAAAAGGCAATGACTTCAAGAAAATCGCTGATATTACAATAACTCAACTCCAGAGTTTCGCCTTTCAACTCTAGTTTTCGAAAGTCCAGCAGTTGATTAACAAGCTTAAGCAATTCGTTCGCATTCCGATAGATGCCGCTCAACTGTTTTTTCAAGGATTCATCGTCTATTTTCTTCAAAATAGAGTCGAGCGGCGTCAGAATAAGTGTAAGTGGCGTACGCAACTCATGACTGACATTCGTAAAGAATGAATATTTTAATTGATCGAGATCCTCCTTTTTCTGTTTTTCCATTTTTTGCTTATTCCATCTGATATAGTATAAAACCAGGAAATACAACACGCCGAAAATTAACAATAAATAGAACACATAGGCCCAAGAGGTTTTCCAAAATGGAGGATCAATAATTACGGTAATCTCGGCACACTTATTACCCCAATGACGGCTATTGTTAGCTGCAAAGACTTTCAGATGATATGTGCCCGGAGATAAATTCGTATAGGTCGCATGTCCAACTCCATCGGCTGTTTTTATTTCGTTCCAGGAGTTATCCGCTCCTTCCAACTTATAACGGTAATAAGTTTGTGTCGGATTGACATAATTGAGTGCAGAAAATTCAAACCCCAAAAAGTTTTGGAAATATTTGAGGTGGATTTCCGATGTAGAGCTAATGGCTTGTTGTAATATTTTGTTTCCATCATAATACTCGTTTTGCCTGACTTCTGTACCGGAAAGAAAAAGTTTTGTCAATAGAGGTACGGATAATGCCGGTTCGGGCCGATTAATCTGATCAAGATTGATTTCATTAAAGCCATCGAGTCCTCCCCACAACAAACTATTATAGGACGTTTTCAAAACAGAACGAGGCAAAAATTCAGTTTCAATGACTCCATCAAACTTGTTATAATTAGAAAAAGAATAGTGATACAACCCTCCGTTATTGCTCACATCAATACGCGAAATACCATTCGAAGTAGAGACCCAGATCCTACCCAGATTATCTTCTGTAATAGATCGAATACTGTTATTTATTAAACCTTCTTTTTCCGAAAAACTTTCAGTAATATTATTTACCGGGTTATAAGCATTCAAGCCATCCATTGTACCAAGCCAAATTAACCCCCGACTGTCGGTAAACAGGCAATGGTAATGATGGCAACTATGTTGTAGCAATCCGTTCTTTTTGTCCGGGATAGAAATAATATTCTTGCGACAATCGTACAAAAACAAACCCTCATCGGAATAGCCCAACAGCATATCTTTTTTAAATTCTGTCAATTGATACGTATAGCCAGCAACACCACCCGATGGCGCTACAGACTTCTTATAATTGCCGGTTTTGGGGTCGAAAACGCCGACTCCTTTGTCGGTACAAAGGTACAATCGATCATCTGAATCCTCGAAAATAGACAAGCAACATGTAGGATTATTGAAATGTTTAATATTATTTTTATCAATACAATATAGCCCATTATTTTGCGTACACAGCCAAATGCGTTGCTTGCTATCTTTTAACAACATTTCACATACCGAATTTGTTGGAATGACTCTAAATGGGTCCAAGGTAGGAGAGTTTTTTCCCCTCCGAAACAAACCATTCTGAGTTCCCACCAAAAGATATCCGTCTTTTTCTGCAAAACAACGAACGCTTATTTTTCTTGTATACGGAAGATTAAAGAGCGAAGGTCCAAAATTTCGAAACTTGAACCGATCGGGATGATAATACAACACCCCTCTATCTACAGTTCCGACCCATAATCCCCCTTTATCATCGCTGTACTGTGTGCTTATTTCGGTTTCAAAGACACGTCCATCAACCAAATGCAAAGGTGACACCAAATGCTTATTTTTCAAATTTTTATCTATAACCCACAGGCCTGCAAACGAACTGATCCAACAATTTCCTTTATCATCAATCGTTAAGGTATTCTGCCAGTAATTGGTTTCCAAAACACACTCCCATTTCCTATTACTAACATTAAAACGCAACAACTGACCAATACCATTACCATTACGTACCTGATAAAAATAGTTTTTATAAGAAAATACAGCTAAATTACTTGAATATTTGTTATTGCCATTAAATGGGTCTTCGACATATAATTTTTTGTGGGTACCCATATCATAACAAAGCAAACGTCCCGACTTATAGAACAGAAAAAGGTGTTTATTATGTACAACAATATCGTATAGCCTGTCTTTCAAGCCACCGATTTTTGAAACCTGAGTCAAGAAGAGCATGGTTTTATTTTGTCTGTTATCTCGATAAATCAGTTCATCTTTGTTGGTTACATACCAAAAATTAGATTCCGTATCCATGAAAAAATTATTCACATGGCTTTGCACACCTTGCGCTGCGAATACACTATCGGCATTAGATACCAGCAGTTCTTTACGGATATCGAAAACGAAGAGCTTATGTTGGTTCTTCAGCCACAAATAGTTATTTTTATCTATATAAACACGGTGCCAACCAGAATATTCTCTCAAGTTGTATGCTTTCCTGTCATCATAATGCATATAACTAAAACGGGCTCCATCGTATATATTAACCAGACCTTCGGTAATAATAATCATCCGTCCGTCGGGCAATTGACAAATGGAGCGCACACGGTTGTCCGAAAGTCCATTGCTGCTATTAATCGGAGAAAACACATAATTTTCCTGAGCAGCCAACAGGACGGAGACAAAAAAACAAATAATTATTAACACATTTTTCATGGACTGAAACTTTGGAACAAAAATAAGCAAAATACATGATAGGTGTGGTAGCGTCTACCCTTGTGAGGCTTAATTCAACAGAAACAACATTTTTTTCAACGTTTGTCATTTGTCTGTTCAAAAGAGTAACCTAAATTTATTTCTCAGAAAAAGAGAAATAAAAGGTAGTTATATTCCAACTGAAATACAATAAAACAGACCCATTTCTGCCAACAACAAAAAAAACAATACCTCAAAAACATTCATAAAAGCATCAAGTAACATCAGGATACTGCCATTGCGGATCTCGTCATCATTCTAAGTATAATCGAAATATGAAACTCCTATGAAAAACAACTCCCTCGACGGCAGATTCTCTCCATTGCAGGTCAAACTTTCGGTTAATCTTAAAGATACCGATTTCGATAAACTCGGATTGAAGGGACGATTTATTGTACACACCCTGTGGCGAGAACAAAACATCAGCAATATAAACACGTAATCCGGTTCATTAGCTATCAAAGTCCCCATTCACGGTGTACCACTTTATAAATTCTCTTCCAAGAAACAGATTCGAAATTCACGCAACATACTTTAAACAGATCATTAAAACATTCACTCAGTGCCTAAAAATGGAAAATCTGCTTAGTCGAATTCTACATTTTCAACATTATGAATTTCACTAATGAACTAAAACAAACCGTAAATTCGTCTTTGTTTTGTGATTAAAAATAAAATATGCACCTTTGCAATATCTATTCATTTTTCGGACAGCCATTTTATGAACCTCATATTCTGGCTGTTTTTTAATTTATTATTCACCTCTTCAAACCAAGTTTATGAAAAAACTTCTGATTTTAGCTGCTATCTTGATCACTGCAGCCACCATGAAAGCACAAACAGACGTGCAGGCTCTCTACCATTTCACCAACGGCGAAAAGCACCTTACCTCAACAGTCGAAATGTTTAAGACAGACAATAACGGTAGCAACTATTTCTTTGTTGACTTCGATTATGGTGTAAAAGGAGTAAAAGGTGCAACTTCGGCCTACTGGGAAATTTCTCGAGGCATCAAATTCTGGAAAGCACCGTTCGAAATTCATGTAGAATACGATGGCGGCTTAGGACAGTACGTCTCTACACCGACTAATGGAGCCTACACCATCAACGACGCTTGGTTATTCGGAGGACAATACACTTGGAACACAGCTGATTTCTCAAAAATATTCACACTACAGGCAATGTACAAAACAATGCGCACTAACTATCATGCATCTTTTCAGATTACCGGTGTATGGACATTGAATTTCTTCAAGAAAAAATTCACGGCAAGTGGGTTCCTCGATTTCTGGAGAGAACACAATTATGCTACCAACACAAAATTTACGATGGCATCACAACCTCAGTTCTGGTACAATTTCGATCAACATCTCTCGCTGGGTAGCGAAATCGATTTAAGCTATGGATTTGCAAGCCACAAAGAATTTTATGTAAATCCGACGATTGCTGCCAAATGGACATTCTAAGTCCGGAAAATAGCAAAAAGACTTCATTTCAAAAAACATTTATAATCAAATAATTATGCTAGATCATTTTTTCAAACTAACCGACAACAAAACCACTATCCGCACGGAAGTGATTGCCGGTATCACCACATTTATGACGATGGCATATATCCTTTTTCTGAATCCGAATATACTTTCGGTAACCGGTATGGATAAAAATGCTGTATTCTTTGCCACTGCTGTGGGAGCCGGCATCGTAACTATTGCGATGGGACTAATTGCCAATTTTCCAATGGCTCTGGCTCCCGGAATGGGACTCAATGCGCTGTTTGCCACTGTTGCCGTAGCCGGAGTGGGTATGATGTCGTGGCAAGTAGCACTCGGCGCTGTTTTCATTTCGGGGATCATCTTCATTATACTCACAGTGACAAAGGTGCGACAGATCCTGGTGATTGCAGTCCCAACCTCCTTAAAACTAGCCATCACCGTAGGCATCGGACTCTTTATTACCATTATCGGATTAAAGCTTTCTGAAATAATGACTGTCAGTACAGCAGCTATTCAACCTACAATTGACGCTATGGGCAAAAACGGAGGTCATGCGCTACTGAAATTTTTTGAATGGAATGTAGGTATCGGCTCCTTCAAAAATCCAGCCATGTTACTTTGTATCATCGGACTGACCATTACAGCCATTTTAATGGCTCGTAAAGTCAAAGGAGCTCTGTTGATCGGAATTGTCGCATCTACATTAATCGGAATCCCCATGGGAGTAACCGTTATTCCGGCCAACTTCACCTTCTTTGCCCTACCCGATTTCCATAACCTCGCTGTTGGTGCTCTCGATATCAAGGGGGCCATCAACATGGGTATCTGGACGGTGGTATTCACCTTTACATTTGTTGAATTGTTCGATACTTTCGGAACGCTGGTAGGTACCGCGAATAAAGCAGGTCTGATTGACAAAGACGGTAGCTCTCCGAAAATCGGGAAAGCGATGTTGGTCGACGCTATCGGAGTCTCTTTCGGAGCTTTGATGGGTACCTCAACAATCACCACCTATGTAGAAAGTGCTGCCGGTATCGGCGAAGGAGGCCGCACAGGACTTACTGCTATCACCACCGGATTCCTCTTCCTGTTGGCATTATTTATTGCCCCGCTGGCACAATTGATTCCCGATGCCGCTACCGCTCCTGCACTGATTATTGTGGGTGTTTTAATGGCATCTTCAATCGTAGAAATCGATTTCAAAGACTTCACCGAAGGTTTCCCCGCATTTATGACCTTCACCCTAATGCCTTTTACCTACAGCATTGCCAACGGTATTGCAGGCGGAATCGTTTTCTATACCCTGTTGAAAGTAGCAACCGGTCAGGGAAAGAAAGTGCACTGGATGATGTATCTTTTATTTACCTTGGTAGTAGCTCGTTATATATTCCTTAGCGAATAACCAAAGGCAGAGACCTTTACACAAAAAACCTTTGAATATTTTTGATTCAAAGGTTTTTTTTATGCCTGAATATTTGCTTTTGAAGCATAAATTAATCAACTTTGAGCTTTGTTCTTTTGCACACAATTTTTACCATGGCAACAGTTTTAATAACAGGAGGAACCGGATTGATCGGCAGGCATCTGTCGCATCTTCTGAAGGAGAAAGGTTATACGGTTGGCATATTGAGCCGGTCGGGCAAACAAAAAAAAGACGACTTCCCGGTCTATTATTGGGATATCGACAAGCAAATTATTGACCCGAAAGCCATTCTATCGTCCGACTTCATCATCCATTTGGCTGGAGAAAACATCGGGGAAAAGCGCTGGACGGAAGAACGCAAGAAAGAGATTATCAGTAGCCGCATTCTCCCTACGCAGCTGCTCTTCGATGCGGTTTCGAAAAGCACGCACAAACCGCAGGCTTTCATCTCGGCTTCTGCCATCGGATATTACGGAGCGGTCACGTCCGAACATATTTTCACCGAACAAGATCCTGCCGCCAACGATTTTCTGGGCAACACCTGCCGCCAGTGGGAAAGCGAGGCCGACAAATTTGAGGAGTTCGGCATCAGAACCATCAAAATCAGAACTGGAATGGTGCTCTCGCCAACCGGCGGCGTGCTCGAGAAGATGAAGCTTCCGCTGAAAATGGGACTTGGCACTCTCTTCGGCACAGGAGACCAGTACATGCCGTGGATTCATATCGACGATTTGTGTTGCATCTACCTGAAAGCAATCGAAGATTCATCCATGACCGGAGCTTACAATGCTGTTGCCCCGGAGCCTGTTTCCAACCGACAATTTATGCAAACGATAGCTCTGACCATGCACAAAGAGATGCGTCTGCACCGAATTCCGGCCGCCGTTTTAAAACTGGCATTAGGCTCAATGTCCGAAATATTATTGGAAGGGAGCCGGGTATCGGCAGAAAAGATAATCAATTCCAGCTATGAATTTCGTCATCCCGTACTACAAGATGCACTCAACGACTTACTACAAATTCATCATTCAAAATGAAACACAAAACAATTATTTTCAGCTTATTATTTTCACTCCATTGTACTCTTTGGGGACAAACCAGCAATCACACCATTAAAATATCGAACGATATTGACCTGATCCGCCTATCGCCCAATGCCTACATCCATGTTTCACGGGCAAACATGGGGTCATTCGGCTTAGTATCATCCAACGGCTTGATTTTTATCGACAAAGGACTAGCCTTTCTGTTCGACACGGCTATTGACGATGCCCAAACCAAAACATTAATAACCTGGGTTGAAAAAAACTTACACGTTGCATTCGTCGGTTTTGTTCCCAACCACTGGCACGGCGACTGCATGGGAGGACTGGCTTATCTCAAGTCGCGCCACATTCCATCGTACGCAAACCAGATGACCATTGATCTTGCAAAGAAAAACCATCTGCCATTCCCAGATAAAGGCTTCAGAGACTCCCTGAAATTAAAACTGAACGATAAAGCAATTGAATGTTACTATCCCGGAGCAGCTCATTCGACCGACAATATTGTAGTATGGATACCCTCCGAAAAGATTCTGTTTGCCGGTTGCATGGCAAAAGAGATGCAGAGCACATCCAAAGGAAATCTCGCGGATGCCGATATAAAAGCATGGCCGAATACCATCAAAAAAGTAATGGCAAAATTTCCGTCGGCGCGCATAGTCATTCCCGGACACGGAGCCTTCGGAGGATTCGAGATACTACCCCACACACTCGAAATAGTCAGCAAATAGACCCGATTTATACCTAATTGCAATCTGGTTCGATTTTACTAACTTTGTAAACTATTTCAATTATAAGAATATGGGCAGACTACTCGCCATTGATTATGGCCAAAAACGCGTTGGAATAGCTGTTACCGACGTGTTGCGGATCACAGCCAATGGATTGACGACAGTGCCTGTGGCTCAGATTTTTGATTTTCTGACAAACTATTTTTTAAACGAGCCGGTCGATAAGGTAATTGTGGGATTGCCCCGCCAGATGAACAACCAACCTTCGGAATCGATGCGTTATATCACGCCTTTCGTCAACGGATTCAAAAAGCGGTTTCCCTCCATGGAAATCGAAATGTACGACGAACGATTCACTTCCGTGCTGGCTCACAAGGCAATGCTCGACGGTGGTCTGAAGAAAAAAGCCCGTCAGGACAAAGCCTTGGTCGATCAAATCAGCGCCACCATTCTGCTACAATCTTATCTTGAAAGCCGACAATTCTGAATTATTCATTATAAAGAGTTTATTATACGTGATTTATCCTATTTACACCTACGGACAACCTGTTTTAAGAAAAGTAGCAGAACCCATTGACGCCAGTTATCCCGATTTGAAAAATATAATCGAAAATATGTTCGAAACGCTTTATCATTCGGATGGAATCGGACTGGCAGCCCCTCAAATCGGGCTTTCTATCCGGCTGATTGTAATTGATCTGGCTCCCGTATCGGAATCTAAAGCCGAATTGCGCGATTTTAAAAAAGTTTTAATCAACGCCGAAATTTCAGAACGTAGCGGCGAAGAAACCAAAGACGAGGAAGGTTGCCTCAGCTTGCCCGGAATTCACGAAACGGTACCCAGAAAAGACAAAATAGTAATCCGGTATTGCGATGAGAATTTTGTAGAGCACACCGAAACTTACGAAGGCTATACGGCACGTGTAATTCAGCACGAATACGACCACATCGACGGACATATGTTTATCGACCACATCTCGCCCATACGGAGGCAATTAATCAAAGGCAAGTTATTGGCCATCACCAAAGGAACGGTCAGATGCAACTATAAAATCAAGCCTGTAAAATAAATTCCAATATGTTTTCTTGTTTCAAATATTGTCTTTTAGGCAATCGCTCGATTCGTTTTGTTTCGATTGTTTTAACTGGGATTATTCTTAATTCTTGCTCTATTTCTTACAAGTTCAACGGTTCGTCCATCGATTATACCAAAACACGGACAATCACAATTACCGATTTTCCGAACAATGCCACTCTGATTTATCCGCAATTGGCACCCAAGTTGAATACGGCTTTGAAGGATCTTTTCAATCGTCGCACAAAATTGCAGCAAGTGAAACGCAACGGCGACATGCAAATAGAAGGAGAAATTACTGACTACCGAATCACTCCGTTATCCATTCAATCAAATGCATTGGCTGCACAAACGCAGTTGACAATGAGCATTCGGTTCAAATTTACCAATACCAAAAATTCGAAGGACGACATAGAAACCACTCTCTCGGCATCGCAAACATTCGACAGTTCGAAAATGCTGACCACTGTGCAGGAGACTCTGGCCAACGAAATGGTGAAAGAGCTTACAGAAAAAATTTATAATCAAACAGTAGCACGCTGGTAACCCGGTTATGACAATAGAACAATTTTCACAATGGATGCATCACCCGCAAACGCTCAACAAAGAGCATATTGCGGAATTGAGGGAACTCTGTGAAGAATTTCCCTATTTCTCCATATCTAGATTGTTTTTAACCAAAGCACTTCAAAACGCCAACGACGTGCTGTTCGAAACGGAAATTCGCAAAACAGCCACCTATTGTTCCGACAGACGAAAACTATTTTTTTTACTTTATCCCTTTGCCGAAACTAATATTCAAGCATTTGAATTTTCCACTGCACTTTACAACGAATTGCCAACCGATTATTTCAGCTTGGAAGAATCACCAGAGCCGTTAGACAACTCACAATCGCTCAAAAGTCTGGCTCAAAAATTAAAAAATGTACGACTACAAAAAGCGCAACGAGAACCGGTTGTTGCTGTCGCTCCCAATCAGGAACCGATAACCAAGTCACCCGTTATTACAGAAGAAAACATCCTTTATACTGAAGAAGAAGCTATACGACTTATCAAAGCTAAGAATTTTAAATCCGCATTGAAAATATTACGGGTTTTGCATTTGAATATTCCAGAAAAAAGTGTTTACTTTGCAGACCAAATTCGGTATTTAGAAAAAATTGTCGCAACTCTTAATAAATCATAGCAATATGTATATTTTAGCAACTATCTTGATTGTTTTGGCAGCCATCTTAATGGTGCTCGTCGTACTGGTTCAAAACTCCAAAGGCGGCGGATTGGTATCGGGCTTTTCCTCTTCCAACCAAATCATGGGGGTTCGCAAAACAACCGATTTTTTGGAAAAAGCCACATGGACATTGGCCATTGCAATCGTTTTTCTGAGTATTGTTGCTACAGGTTACGTTGAAAAACAATCGATGCAGGTGGGTTCTGAAGTTACTGAAGGTGCAAGTGCTGCCCAACAACAGGAAGCTTCGAAAACTAAAATCCCGAATTTCAACGAAAACGCCAAGCCTCAGACTCAACCCCAGCAACAACCGGCAAAATAAAAAGGATCAAAAAATTAAGCGCCAGGTACAATTGCATTCTTTTTTTGCAATAAAAAGTGTACCTTTGCAGCGCGAAAATCGGGGTGTAGCACAGTTGGCTAGCGCGCCACGTTCGGGACGTGGAGGTCGGAAGTTCGAGTCTTCTCACCCCGACCATAAAAACCTGCAAATAAATAGTTTGCAGGTTTTTTTATTACCTCAACGACAAAATATCGGCAAAAAAAATAATCTATAAAACGAATATTTTCAGACAAATATATGGATCAAACGGTTATCATCACCAACAATCTGGCACAGGAACTCTCCGACCAAATCGACCGACTCAATCCCGATTCGGTTTTTCTACTCACCGATACCAACACTCGTAACCTGTGCCTGCCATCATTGATCACAGACGGCACACTGGCATCTTACCCCGTCATTGAGATTCCGGCCGGCGATGAACACAAGAACCTGCAATCCATCGCCATCGTTTGGGAATACCTATCCTCGCACGGAGCTACGCGCAAATCGATGCTTATCAACATCGGCGGAGGCATGACCACTGATATGGGCGGTTTTGCCGCTTCAACCTTCAAACGCGGAATTCATTACATCAACATACCGACAACTCTTTTAGGAGCCGTAGATGCCGCTGTAGGAGGAAAAACCGGCATTAATTTCAACGGGCTAAAGAACGAGATCGGCGTCATACAATCGGCAGATGCCGTCATTCTGTATGCCACATTTTTCCGCACACTCGACAGAAAAAATCTCCTCTCGGGCTATGCTGAAATGGTGAAACATGCGTTATTGAAATCGGAAGAAGAATGGAAAGCGGTAATAGGGTTTGACTTTGACAATATCGACTACAATTTATTAGGTGATCTCACACAACGCTCCATTGCGGTTAAAGAGGCTATTGTGGCTCAAGATCCGACTGAACAGAACATTCGTAAAGCACTAAACCTCGGACACACGTTCGGCCATGCTTTCGAAAGCTTCTCCTTTACTTCTGAACAACCTATATTACATGGATTTGCGGTTGCATTCGGCTTAGTGTGCGAAATCTATCTTTCTCGGAAGAAACTCGGATTTCCGGCTCCGGTCGTATCCCAACTGGTTCGGTTAGTCAAAGAACATTACGGTGTATTACACTACAGTTGCAAAAATTACGATGCCCTTTATGAGCTGATGACTCACGATAAGAAAAACGATCGTTCGGGAATCAATTTTACGCTACTGGCGGGTATCGGCAACATTCATATCAATCAACATGCCACTAAAGAAGAGATATTCGAGGCATTCGATTTTTTGGCCGACTGTTTGAGTATTTAAGATTATCCGACCCTTTCCTGCTCTACACGAGCAACAATATCATCGACAAAACCGAAGTCGAGAACGGCTCTCGAATCGACCGTCATCTGAGCCTGTGCGTAAAACGGATCGCGCATCTGCAACATATCCTCGATAAATGCATGAAGCTCTTCGTCCGACTTTTGACTTATCAAAGGACGCTGAGAGCGCCCATATTTGAGCCGCTCGGCCAGAATATCGACCGGGACCCGTAGATAAACCGTCAGCCCCGATTCATTCATCAAAGACATGTTGTCGTGGAAACAAGCCGCCCCACCTCCGGTCGCTATTACCGTATCTTCGAACCCACAAACCTCTCTCAAAAGGGCATGTTCCAGATTGCGAAATCCATTTTCACCCTTTTCATCGAACAACTGAGCAATTGTTTTATGAAAACGATTTTCAATAAACGCGTCAAGGTCTATCAGTTGAAAACCAAGACGAGCCGAAATCATTTTTCCTACGGTCGACTTACCGCTACCCATGTACCCTACCAAAAAAATCGGACGCATTGACATTGAATAACTAACAATTAATAATTCGAATATTACAGAAATAACTTTGCATGTTTGACCAAGCCAAATCTATTCTCCTGCAAAAAAAACAAAAAAAAACGACATTAGCATCCCCTTATAGAGCCTTTTAAAAAAAAGAAGTAAATTTGTCCAATTAATGCGTTGAACGACCTTTTTGTTTAATCATCTGTCTATCATTGGACACCATCTAAACATGCACCGTCGTCAAACATCCATTTCGATAGAACTTCTACTATGCAAAAAAGTTTAGTATCCATTACCGATTACTCCAAAGAAGAGATGCTTCGGATTTTGGACTATGCAGCGGAATTTGAAAAAAATCCCAACCAGCACATTCTGGATGGCAAAGTGGTTGCCACCCTTTTTTTTGAGCCGTCAACCCGTACCCGCCTTAGTTTCGAAACTGCTGTCAATCGTCTCGGAGGACGCATTATCGGATTCTCTGACGCAGCCACTTCCAGCTCGTCGAAAGGCGAAACACTGAAAGACACCATCAAAATGGTAAGTAACTACGCTGACCTGATTGTAATGCGCCATCCTCTAGAAGGAGCTGCCCGTTATGCTTCGGAAGTTGCCAAAGTGCCTGTTATCAATGCCGGTGACGGCTCGAATCAACATCCGACCCAGACACTGCTGGATCTATATTCAATCCGCAAGACGCAGGGACGTCTCAACAACCTGAATATTTTTATGGTCGGCGATTTGAAATACGGACGAACGGTACACTCGCTTCTGATGGCCATGGCTCATTTTCAACCCACATATCATTTTATTGCTCCGGAAGAGTTGAAAATACCAGCGGAATACAAGCAATTTTGCGACGAACAGGGGATCCCGTATATCGAGCACAAAGAACTCAACGAAAACATTAACGATGCTGATATTCTCTACATGACTCGTGTACAGAGGGAACGCTTTACCGACCTGATGGAATACGAAAAAGTAAAGAACGTATACACGTTAAAGAGCAAAATGCTTGAGAATACCCGCGACAACATGCGTATTCTCCATCCGCTGCCTCGCGTAACAGAAATCGATTACGACGTAGACGATAGCGAAAAAGCCTATTATTTCGATCAAGCCCTCAATGGGCTCTATGCCCGTCAGGCTGTCATCTCCTACTCACTCGGATTATTATAATACACGTATACTGAAACTTACATATAATTCTGACACATGAAAATTAAATTCTTATTATTTGCTGTAGCTATCCTAACGCTATCTTCCATTCACGCTCAAAATCGTCAAGACCGTGATCCGAACAAAAACGAAGACTTATATTTAATTCCTGAAATACGTATTGGTTATGGATTTCTAGACACCAATAACCCGATGATTAAGGCAACAGGAACTTCTATCAAATCAACCTACGACAACTACACGCCCATGTCTTATAGTGCTTTTTTGAATTTCGGCTATCATTTTACTCCACTATATTCGGCCGGTATCGGCGTCGGAGTAATGCAATATTCCGATCCAAAATCGACCTCTTTGCCTACTTATGTCGACTTGAGAGGATATTTATATGACACCAAAAACACACCATTTGCCTTTGCAAAAGTGGGTGTCTGCCTCCAGTGGTGGAAAGCCTTCACCCCCGGTTCTTGGACAACGCTAGGAGTAGGCTATAAGTTCTTCTCTGGAAAACAATGCTTTACTGCCTCTTTAGGCTATGAATTCAAACACATTACCCCCTGGAATGACCTTACAACAGAAGAAGGTCATATTGGTGAATACTCATTAAATCGTCACTCCCTCACTTTCACATTCGGGGTGGTGCTTTAAACTAATTACTTTTCATAATGAGTAATACAGAAAATAAGCAGGTGAAAATTGTTGCGGCAATCAAAGACGGGACGGTAATTGACCGCATCCCATCCGATAAGTTATTTAAGGTAGCTTCTATCCTGCATATTGAAGAGTTGTCTGACCAAGTCACCGTCGGCAACAACCTCGAAAGTCAGGAATTAGGTACCAAAGGCATTATTAAAGTATCCGACAAGTTCTTTAACAGCAAGGACATAAACAAGATTGCCCTTATTGCACCCAATGCCAAATTGAACGTTATTAAAGACTATGTAGTTGTAGAAAAGAAGACGTTACATCTACCAAGCATACTCGAAGACATTGTTAAGTGCGGTAATCCCAATTGTATCACCAACCACGAGCCAATGATGACCCGTTTTCATGTAGAAGATAACAAAACGTTGACGCTCCGGTGCCATTACTGCGAAAGAGTAATGAGTGGAGACGACGTGAAAATTTTGTAACCCGATGGATGATCATTTCAAAACAATATGGAAGCCCGGCACCATGGTTTATCCTTTACCGGCTATCATGGTAAGTTGCGGCGATAGTATCGAAGAGCAGAATATATTGACTATAAGTTGGGTAGGGACCATTTGCACCAATCCTCCAATGTGCTATATTTCGGTTCGACCCGAACGGCACTCTTATTCTATTATCAAAAAAACGGGAGAATTTGTATTGAATCTTACCACCGAAGATATGGCATATGCCACCGACTGGTGCGGTGTGCGATCGGGCAAAGACTACAACAAATTTGATGAAATGAAACTAACGGCAGGCAAAGCCACTGCTGTTACAGCACCCATTATCAAAGAATCCCCGTTAAATATCGAATGTCGCGTCAAGGAAGTGATTGCGTTAGGCTCACATGATATGTTTATTGCCGACGTCGTAGCCGTTCAGGCCGATGAACGCTTTATTGTTCCCGCGACAGGACAGTTCGATATGAAAGCCGCTAAATTGATTGCTTACTCGCACGGGCATTATTATAAACTCGGAGAAGAGATCGGTAAATTCGGATGGAGCGTACAGAAGAAGCAGTAGAAAAACTGTTATTCGCCAAAACTCTACCGATAGCCTTGTATACAAATGCCTATGATACCGGAAACTCATTTTTACCTGCCAAAGTATTACAGCGACAAGGCTATTGCTGCTTTTTTTATCGCTATCGCGACCTGCAACATTCTTTTCATTCACAAAATGCTCCCTTTTCAATGGATGCTGACGGCAACCATTGAAGCGGTATGTTTTTTTTATTTCACCAACACTCTTTCCCGTCAGTGGATACGCTACTCTGAAAATCGGTTTCAAAAAAAACTATTCACCACAACACTCGTTCTCCGAATTTCATGGGTAATCATTGCTTATGCCTTTTATTCCTGGATGAATGGAGAACCGTTTGAGTTTGCCGCCGCCGATTCCCATTTTTACGACGAAGCTTCAAGCGACTTCCTCCAAATGATGCGGGAGGGAAATTTCAGCGGCATCTTTAATGTCCCCTCCATTGATATCTCCGACACCGGATATCCCCTATGGCTCGCTTTCATCAAACTGATATTTGGTACTTCGGTTCTACCTCCCCGGTTAATACACGCTGTTTTCAGTGCATGGACAGCCGTGTTACTATACAAACTATCATCGCGTAATTTCGGGGAAGCTACCGGACGCCTCACGGGCATTATGTGCATGCTTCTACCCAATTTTTTCTTCTACGCCGGTATTCATCTAAAAGAAACTCTGATGATTTTTCTGGTTGTTTCCTTTGCCTACAATGCTGACATCCTGCTACGAAGCACTAAAGCTTCGTGGCAAAACATTATCATTACCATAGCTGCCGCTCTTGTTTTATTCTTTTTCAGAACAGTGCTGGGCGTTGTCGCACTATTTTCTCTCTTCACCGCATTAATTCTGACAAAAGGGCAATCCATGAAGAGATGGAACAAACGTTTTGCCATGGCAACCTGGATCGGCATTTTGATTGCCGTGCTGATTTCGGGTAAAGTTATCAGCGAAATAGAAACCGTGTATAACAACCGGGTTGCCAATCAACAAGTCGGTATGCAATCACGCGCCACGCAGGAAGGTGGAAATTCATTTGCAAAATACGGATCATCGACTATTTTCGCGCCTATGATTATTATACTACCCTTCCCCTCTTTCACGAATGCTAATCGGGAACAACAAAATCAACAAATGTTTTCGGGTGGTTATTTTACGAGAAACGTCTATAGTTTCTTTGTTCTTGTAGCCCTTATTCTGCTCATTAAGCGAAAAGAATGGCGTGAACATCTGCTCATTATCACCTTCTTCAGTACTTACCTGATTATTATAGCAATGAGCAATTTTGCGGTTGCTGAACGATTTCATTTGCCTGCCGTGCCCTTTCTTTTATGTCTGGCGGCCTTCGGAATGACTCACATCACGAAAAAAGAGAAGAAATGGTTTCTGTCTTATATCGTCTTTATCGTCTTAGTGGTCATCGCCTGGAACTACGTTAAGATCGCCGGCCGGAGCTAATGCTTTGTAGGCAGATACGGTTAAAAATTGTACCTTTGCCATCCGAAAACAGACGCACATGGATCACAATACATTACTATCACGACTCGACGGTCTATCTGGCCGCTTCGAAGAAGTCTCCACACTCATTACCGACCCGGCAGTTATTGCCGATATGAAACGGTTCGTGAAACTAAATAAAGAATATCACGATCTTGAAAAAATTGTAACTGCACGCAACGAATACAAGCTCGCACTCGATCATCTGGAAGACGCCAGAACGCTTCTTGACACCGAATCGGATGCCGAAATGAAGGATATGGCAAAGGCTGAAATCGATGAGATACAAAGCCGGTTGCCACAAATGGAAGAAGGTATCAAGCTAATGCTGGTTCCAAATGATCCGCAGGATAGTAAAAATGCTATCCTTGAAATTCGTGCTGGCACTGGTGGTGACGAAGCCTCTATTTTTGCCGGCGACCTCTGGCGCATGTACATCAAATACTGCGAAACAAAAGGGTGGAAAACGCAGGTTACCAGTTTTAGCGAAGGCACCGCAGGCGGTTACAAAGAAATTGTGATGGAAGTTTCGGGTGAAAATGTCTACGGCACGCTCAAATACGAGTCAGGTGTTCACCGTGTACAACGCGTACCGGCTACCGAAACCCAGGGTCGTGTTCATACTTCGGCGGCAACGGTTGCCGTACTGCCCGAAGCCGATGAATTTGATGTCGAAATCAAGGAATCTGACATCCGCGTCGATATTTTCTGCGCTTCGGGACATGGCGGACAATCGGTTAATACCACCTATTCAGCCATCCGTCTGGTTCACTTACCAACCGGCATTACAGTACAATGTCAGGATGAGAAGTCGCAAATTAAAAACAAAGCTAAAGCCATGGTCGAACTCCGTAGCCGTATCTACAACATGGAGTATCAGAAGTACCTCGACGAAATTGCATCCAAGCGAAAAACGATGGTATCCACCGGCGACCGTTCGGCCAAAATCCGCACCTACAACTACCCGCAAAGTCGCGTTACCGACCACCGCATCGACCTAACTCTTTACAATTTACCAGCCATTATGGATGGAGAACTACAATCTGTTATCGACAAACTAATCGTAGCCGAAAATGCAGAAAGGCTCAAGGAATCGGAATTGTAAGGGATTGTCCGATGTTAGGAATTTGAAACAAAATTATCTATCTTTGCAGCCCGTTTATAATCAAAAAGGATGATAAACTTTGAAATCTCAACTTAGTGATTATTCCAACGAACATCACGATCAGAGATTAAAAATCACGTCTAACCTGAAAATTAAAACTGAATCAAATGAAATTATTAGAAGGGAAAGTTGCTCTGGTGACAGGTGCCGCTCGCGGTATCGGCAAAGCCATTGCTCTGAAATTGGCTAGCGAAGGTGCCAACATTGCGTTTACCGATCTGAACATCGATGAAAACGCGCTGGCAACACAAAAAGAAATTGAAGCTTTCGGCGTCAAAGCCAAAGGGTATGCTTCCAACGCTGCCAATTTTGAAGATACCCACACCGTGGTTGCCGAAATTACAAAAGAATTCGGACGTATTGACATATTGGTAAATAATGCAGGCATTACTAAAGATGGAGCTTTAAAACGTATGAGTGAAGCCCAATGGGATGCCGTGATTGCCGTAAACCTGAAATCCGTATTCAATTTTACCAAAGCAGTACAACCGGTTATGTGGAAACAAGGTACCGGTAGCATAGTCAACATGAGCTCGGTTGTAGGAGTATCCGGCAACGCTAATCAAATCAATTATTCGGCATCCAAAGCTGGTATTATTGGTGTTACAAAATCGGTAGCCAAAGAATTCGGCACCCGCAATATTCGCTGTAACGCTATCGCTCCCGGTTTCATTATTACAGAGATGACCAACCAGTTACCCGAAGATGTACGCAAAGAATGGGAAAGTAAAATTCCATTACACCGAGGCGGTACTCCAGAAGACGTGGCAAACGTAACACTATTTTTGGCTTCAGACCTTTCGTCTTATGTCACAGGGCAAGTTATCAAAGTTTGCGGTGGAATGAACGCTTGATCGTTTTTCGTCTCTAGACAAACAACCTTACTACGCAGGCCACGCAAAGCAATTATGTTTGTGTGTTCTGCGTTAGTTTTTATGCAACAAACGCCATGTGAATGTTCACACCGTCGACTACGGACTACAAACAACTCGCTTATGACTAATGTAGAAATACTGGACACTACGCTAAGAGATGGAGAACAAACCTCCGGTGTCTCTTTTACCGTTCACGAAAAACTAAGTATTGCGCGGTTATTGCTCGAAGAACTCAAAGTCGATCGCATTGAAATCGCCTCTGCGCGTGTATCGGAAGGCGAATTTGACTCGGTAAAACGCATTGCCGATTGGGCAAAAAAAAACAAACACATCGACCAAATTGAAGTGCTTGGCTTTGTCGACGGCAATCTATCGCTCAACTGGATTAAAGAATCCGGTTGTACGGTACTCAATCTGTTATGCAAAGGCTCGTTGAAGCACTGTAAACATCAACTCAAAAAAAGTCCCGAACAACATATTATCGATATCAAACAGGTGCTCACAACTGCCCGCACAATGGGAATCAGCGTCAATGTGTATCTGGAAGACTGGTCGAATGGGATGCGCGAATCGGAAGAGTATGTTTATTTCATCGTCGACTCTCTGAAAAACGAGCATATCAAACGCTTCATGCTGCCCGATACACTCGGCATTCTGAATCCGACAGAAACCCACACATACTGTAGGAAAATGAGAGAGCGCTACCCGGCGCTGCATTTTGATTTTCATGCTCACAACGACTATGACTTTGCCGTTGCCAATGTATATGAAGCACTCAAAGCTGGCATTAATGGCATACACGTCACAGTCAACGGTTTGGGCGAACGAGCCGGCAATGCCCCGCTTTCAAGCGTCATTGCCGTGTTGCATGACCATTTGAATATTGAGACCAAACTACGTGAAGACAAAATAAATGCTATCAGTAAGGTTGTTGAGACTTACTCCGGCATTCGTATTCCGCCCAACAAACCCGTCATCGGAGAAAGCGTATTCACTCAGGTAGCCGGTGTACATGCCGATGGTGACAATAAAAAAAATTTGTATTACAACGATCTCTTGCCTGAACGTTTCGGACGTGAACGCCAATATGCCCTCGGAAAAACATCCGGTAAGGCCAATATTCTAAAAAACCTTCAGCTTCTGGGCATCGAACTCGACGACGAACTGATGCGCCGGGTAACAACCCGCGTGATTGAACTGGGAGATAGAAAAGAGACCGTTTCCATCGACGAATTACCGTACATCGTAGCCGATGTTCTGAAAAGTGAAAAAGAAGATCAAGCCATTAAGATGCTTAACTATTCACTAGCTTTGACTTATGGATTGCATCCGGTTGCCACAGTCAAAATGGAAATCAACGGGCAAGTGAACGAACAAACAGCTGCCGGACACGGTCAGTACAATGCTGTTTCGAAAGCTATGTGGAAAATTTACAAAAAACTCCACAAACCGACCCCCGAACTGCTCGACTATGTGGTGGTGATTCCCCCCGGAGGTAAAACCGATGCTTTTGTGCAAACCATTATCACATGGAAATTCAAAGAAAAGATTTTCAAAACCAGAGGATTGGATGGTGACCAAACGGTAGCTGCAATCAAGGCTACCATTAAAATGTTGAATCTTATTGAAGAGATGTAAGACTCATAACTCAACTAATACATTTCGCCACAAAACTTTCAACATCAAACTTTTGAACTAATTATATTGTGAATTTTCTAACCATTCTTGCCATTGCAGTCGGTTTGTGCATGGATACCATATCCGTTTCCATTGCAGCCGGGTGTAATAAACATCGTTTCAAACCGACAATTGTTCTGAGGTATGCGCTCATTCTGGCTTTGTTCCAGGCTGCCATGCCAATCATCGGATGGTTTTTGGGAGAGAAGATTACTCATCTCATCTCCGAATTCGACCATTGGATTTCGTTCGCTCTTTTGGCCTTAGTAGGGGGAAAAATGGCTTACGACGGTATCTGCGGCCATCCAGAAAAGAAGAAGCTGAAAATATCCTCCTACAAAGTGGTTACCACCCTTGCAATAGCCACCAGTATCGATGCCTTTGCAGTAGGTTTTACCATTTCTACACTTGGACAAACCATTTGGTATCCAACGATTATTATCGGAATTACTACGTTTCTATTTGCGCTGACAGGAATATGGATCGGGCGGAAAATGGGACACAAATTTCAGAAATCGGCCGAAATCATCGGAGGAATCCTGTTGATTGCAATCGGCATTAAAATTGTCATCGAACACCTTTGTTCATAAAAGAAAAGAAGCTGCATTTTTAAAATCAACTATAATGAAAACCGATATAGATAAAGCACTTGCATCCTTCCGGCATCTCCTGGAAATCATGGATGAATTACGCGAAAAATGTCCTTGGGACAAAGAACAGACTTTTGAAAGTCTCCGTACATTGACCATTGAAGAGACTTACGAATTGGCCGATGCAATAGCTAAAGAGAGCCCTGTTGCCATCAAAAAAGAGTTGGGCGACCTTCTACTTCATATTGTTTTTTACGCTAAAATAGGTAGTGAAACAGGTGATTTCACTGTCGATCAGGTAATCGATGCTCTTTCCGAAAAGCTCATATACCGACACCCTCATATTTTCGGCGAAAATACCGCGAATACGCCTCAAGAAGTAAAAGAGCAATGGGAAAAATTGAAACTGAAAGAAAAGGGAGGTAACAAAACGGTACTGAGTGGCGTTCCCGCTGCTTTACCGGCAATGATTAAGGCACATCGGATGCAAGACAAGGCTCGTGGCGTCGGATTCGATTGGAAAGAGAGAGAACAGGTCTGGGATAAGGTGAACGAAGAGCTGGATGAACTGAAAAATGAAATTATAAACGCAGATACGAAAAAAACAGAAGCTGAATTCGGCGATTTTCTCTTCAGCATTATCAATGCCGCCCGTCTTTACAATATAAACCCCGAAAATGCGCTCGAAAAAACAAATGCCAAATTTATTCGCAGATTCAATTACCTCGAGGAACAGACCATCAAAAAAGGCATCGATCTGAAACAATTAAGTCTGGATGAGATGAATTCAATCTGGGACGAAGCTAAAGCAAAAGGGCTCTAAACACAATTGTCGCTTCAATTTATGAGGCATAAGAAAGGCCTTTCTCTTACGAGAAAGGCCTTTGCTATTTTTTGAAGGTTAACGCCTATTTCTTGGCATTTTTATGATTTTCCCTAATAAAAAGATCCAAAGCAGTAGTCATCGAAGGAGCATCGGGTCTAGGAGCCTCCAAATCAAGGCGCAATCCTGCTTCCCGCACGGCATTCGCCGTAGTAGCTCCGAAACATCCGATCTGTATCTCTCCCTGATCAAATTCAGGAAAATTCTTCATTAAAGATGCTATACCCTGCGGACTGAAAAAGATCAGCATATCGTAATTAAACTCTTCTTCCGGAGTAAAATCATTACTTACGGTTCGATACATAATCCCGACATCATACTTTACTTGGAATTTTTCAAGTAAATTCAATATCTCTTCATTATGGACGTCGGACAAAACTACCAGAAAATTTTCGCTCTGATGTTTCGAAATAACCGTAAATAACTCAGGCAATTTACCAGTAGTTCCGAAAAACACTTTTCGTTTACGATACTGAATATATTTTTGCAAGTAGAGAGCCACTGACTCCGAAACACAAAAATATTTCATTGTTTCAGGTATCGTAATACGCATTTCTTCACAAATACGGAAGAAATTGTCTATTCCCGTCTTAGCAGTAAACATCACTGCCGTATGGTCAAGAATAGACACTTTCTGCTGACGGAATTCTTTCGCAGGTACAGGTTCTACCTTAATAAAAGGACGAAAATCTATCTTCACTCCATATTTCTCAACAATATCAAAATAGGGTGACTTTTCTGATGTCGGCTGTGGTTGTGAAACCAGAATTTTCTTTATCTTCAAAGCACAAATACTTAATTTATAAGCTAATATCAAATAATTGCATCACTCGCAATCCCACCAAGACAGGCAATATTTCGAGTGTGCAAAGATACACAATTATATAGACAATTGAATAATAGTCAAGCCAAAAAATTTGTACAATTTTATAAAGAACCAGCAAAACAACCACCACACAAGCTATTATACTCGTGGTTTGTAACCAAGGAATAAAATCTACGGCAACTAAGGTTTGAAACGCGACAAGCGGTAATAGCAATAATCCCAATCCAAAAATAATAGTGAAATAGGCATGGATAAAAGCTACTGTTTGTTTTCTATCAAAAAAAACAAACGACAATAACAAAAAAATGAGATACTTTATCCATAGAAAAAATATGATGCCAACACCCAATGCGACTAACAATAATAAAGCCATCAAATTATCCGAATGGGGAACCAAATCTGCGACAAACGTATAAGCATACACCGTAAGACCGATCACCCCCAAGATTCTGACTAATGCTCTGAATCGTACCTCTGGAGCCGTAACTTCAGGTTCAAAAATGCTGGAACGTTCTCTTTGTTTTCTGAAAATAGAATTGAGACTACCTCTTACCACCGATCTGGAACGGAAAAACATATACGAATAAATCAACGTAATAAACAGTAGCAATCCGCTTGAGGTATCGTAAGTAAAAAGCCCTTGAGGAGCAACTTTCCCTTCGTAACCCGAGACTTTCACAATTTTACTCGGAGTAGTTTGCGTACGAAGATAAATATTGTTTCCCTGCTTGCCCCAAAGCGTATCGACAGGTGTTATTTTGACCAACGAAGTATCGCTATTACTTGTATATGTAGTTGTTTCAGCCACTCCAAATAAATCTTAGTATTAAACAGCAGCAAAATTTCGGGCATCATCGGGCCATGCCACTGCATTCTTAATTGCAGGAATAACCTCCTCCGGGGTATTCACCACTTGCCAAATCTGACGATGTTCATCGCGCAAGAAATTCTCGGCAGCTGCCACATGAAGCAATTCTATAAAATGACGGTAATAGTTGTTGGTATTGAGAATAACAACCGGTTTAGTAAACAATCCCAGTTGCTTCCAAGTAATGATTTCAAACAATTCGTCAAACGTACCGATACCTCCCGGCAAAGCAACCGCAGCATCGGCCATTTCGGCCATCATCGCTTTTCGCTGATGCATCGTCTCTACCACTTTCAGTTCGGTGAGACCATCATGTTGCCAACCCTCATCACACATAAAACCGGGAATTACTCCGATTGCTTCACCACCCTGCTGCAAAAGACTATCGGCGATGGTTCCCATCAGACCACTCTTACCACCTCCAAAAACAAGATGAATTCCCGCTTCTGCAAAGAGTTTGCCCATGCGTTCGGCAGCTTTGTAATAAACCGGACTTAGTTTACTACTGGACGAGCAATATACACAAACTGATTTTAGCATTATTCCAATCCGTATTCGTTGATTTTTCGATAAAGAGTACGCTCGGAAATACCCAACTCTTGAGCTGCAAATTTCCGTTTGCCTTTGTGTCGTTCCAAAGCTTTTCTAATCATATCTTTTTCCACCTCTTCGAGCGACAAAGACTCTTCTACATACTCTTCGGTATCTTCAATATGATCGTGTTTTCCATTCGTTTTAAAGGAAGACGGCTGATGTTGTGGAGCAACTATGGTTGTTTCATTTGGTTGAACATACTGAGGTCGAAACAACTGCATTTCCTCCATTTTCGCCGCCGTAGCAACATCAACATTTCCACCCTTAGTGATTATTTCGTGCACCAACTGTTTCAAATCATTCATGTCCTTACGCATATCGAACAATACCTGATAAAGAATCTCTCGCTCATTGCTGAACGAACGCTGTTCTTCCGCATGGCTTCCGCCGAATACAGAAGGGAGAGTTTCCATTTCATTATCAGGCAAATATGCTCTAATAACAGAACCTGTCAGTTCTCTATTTTGTTCGATAACCGAAATTTGTTCGGCTATATTTTTTAATTGTCGAATGTTGCCTCTCCAATAGTAGTTGGCAAGAATTAGTTGAGCTTCGTCGTTCAGTTTTACAGGAGGCATCCTGTATTTTTCAGCAAAATCGAGAGCAAACTTTCTAAATAACAGTACAATATCTTCTTTCCGATCACGTAAAGGAGGTATAGAAATGGGAACGGTATTGAGACGGTAGTACAGATCATCGCGAAATTTACCCTGCCGTGTTGCTTCAATCATATTCAGATTGGTAGCCGCCACCACACGCACATTAGTTTTCTGTACTTTCGACGATCCGACCTTGATAAACTCTCCGGCTTCAAGAACACGCAATAAACGAACCTGTGTAGAATGAGGAAGTTCTCCTACTTCATCCAAAAAAATCGTTCCACCGTCAGCTACTTCAAAATAACCTTTACGCTCACCCAAAGCACCTGTAAACGATCCTTTTTCGTGTCCGAACAATTCCGAATCGATAGTCCCTTCGGGAATAGCTCCACAGTTGACGGCAATATACGGCCCATGTTTCCGATGGCTGAACTGATGAATAATTTGAGGAAAAGTCTCCTTTCCAACGCCACTTTCACCGGTAATCAAAACAGACAAATCTGTTGCCGAAACCTGCACGGCTATATCAATTGCACGATTCAATAACGGAGAGGTTCCGATAATTCCGAATCTTTGTTTTACCGATTGTAATTCTGATGGTTGCATAAAATAGATTGAGCTACAAACATTGCAATACTTTTCATGAACAACCCGCCAATATTGTCAGGAAAAGACTGACAAAATTACATCTTTTTTACGATAATTGAGTCTCAAAAAAGGATAAAAGAAAAAGGGACTTTTCCTAACAGAAAAGCCCCCATAATATTTTCAAATACGACTCTATTTTTACAAACCACTGAAATCAACACTATCAAACAAAAGTGTCGGCAATTGCCACGATGAAGATTTCAAAGGATTGTTCCCAATCTCGGCCAAATTGCTCCACAAAGTAAGCATATCACCGGTAATATTCATTTCAGATATAGGTTGTTTCAATTCCCCATTCTCAATCAGAAATCCCTCTATCCCATAAGAAAAGTTGCCCGTCGAACTATTGCAGTTACCACCATTAAAACCCGTAACTAAAATACCCTTCAACATCTTACCGATCAATTCTTGTTGACTGTAATTTCCTTTATCGAAATAGAGCACCGAAGGCGAACCGGTAGTGGGTTCCACGTTCAATTTATTGGCAATATACGAATCAATAAAATAGGTCTGCAACACTCCATGTTCAAAAACATTACGTTTTTTGGTGGCAATACCTTCGCGATCGAAACATTTGGCCCCCAGCGCTTTCGGCAACAGAGGATTATCGACCAAAGTTATCTTGTCTGCAACCACTTTTTGCCCGATTTTATCGAGTAAAAACGAGTTTTTTTGCTGAATAGACGAACCGTTAATAGCTGAAATCAGAGGCGAAAGAAGTGTGCGAACTGCCATATTTTCAACCAGCATCTGATATTTACCCGATTGTATTTTCGACTGCCCCATCTTTCTCAAAGCGCGTTCCAGGGCTTTCTTACCTACACCCTGCTTCTGCAAACCTTCCCATGTCAATGACTCATCGTACCAGTAAGATTCAGGGCGGGCATCGCCATCTCCTTTTACCGAAACACTCACCGATACACCAAACGACGAAGTAGCGCTTTCGCCTTCAAATCCGTTACTGGCCACGATATAGGCAAAATTTTCAGTATCGCCGTATGCGGACGACACGGAGATGATTCGAGAATCGCTTCCATAAATCTCAGTAGCAGCCGACTTTGCCAATTTCAGCTTTTCATCGGCAGAAACAGATTGGAATTTCGGATCGTAAAGCTCCAAAGAAGCTTCGCTACCGGAAAAATAGAGTGAAGGATCGGGCAATTTACGAGCAGGATCTTCGGCCAGAAAACGCACGGAGGTAACGCCGTCTGCAATAAATTTCTCCAGCTCCCGGCGATCCATGCGATTGGTCGATATCGCGCCATAGCGTCCATCAACAAAGAGATAAAGCACCATCTGATTCTCTTCGGCCTGTTGTAGTTTGTCCAACTGCGTATCCCGAACTTCAAACGAGCTTTCCGATCCCGAAAATATTCCGACGCGGCACTCCTGACAACCTTTTTTGAGGGCATACTGCATTGCCCAACGTGCCAGTTCTTTTTGTTCTTTCTTTATCATAACTGCAATCTTGCATTAAGCATTTTCACCACCCACCGTCAGTTTCGAAACCAGCACAGAAGGCATTCCACAGGTCACCGGACAACTCTGTCCATCTTTACCACAGGTCCAGGTGCCGTTATCCATTTTATAATTATTGGCCACCATCGTAATATCGGACAAAGCTTTCGGTCCGTTACCAATGATGTTAATATCTTTTATCGGACGGGTCAGTTTTCCATCTTCAATAAGATACCCAGACTTCACAAAGAAGGTAAAGTCTCCAGCTCCGATCTGCACCTGCCCGTTTGTAAAATTATCAACAAAGATTCCTCTTTTCACCGAGGCTATCATATCTTCTTCGTGCGCATTTCCATTTTCCATGTAAGTTGCGCGCATTCTGGGAATAGGCGTAAAACGGAATGATTGACGGCGACCATTACCGGTTGGAGCCACACCGTAATGCTTCGCACTAATCCGGTCGTGCAAGTAACTATTAAGAACGCCATCTTTTACAATATAGGTTTTCTGTCCCAACACACCTTCATCATCCACATTTACCGATCCTCGGTTGAAAGGAATGGTTCCATCGTCCAAAACAGAAATCGAGGAATCACACACTTTTTTACCCAATTTATCGGAAAAAATAGAGGTATTCTTTCGATTAAAATCAGCCTCAAAAGCATGACCGATCGCTTCGTGCAACAAAATACCTGAGCCTCCGGCACCCATCACCACCGGCATCTCACCTCCCTTGGGTTTAATAGCATCAAACATAAGTGCAGTTTGCTTAACAGCTTCCTGAGAAACAGTCTCCACCAGATCGTCTGTCAAAAACTCAGCACCCATACGGTATGCTCGCGCTGAACGACCGTTTTCTATCTGCCCCTTTTGCTCCATAATGCAGGTAGCACTAAGCGTTCCCATCGGACGGTAATCGTGCATCAACACTCCGTCCGAATTAAAAAACAGAATATATGAAGTTGAATCGGTTTGCGAAACAATCACCCGGGAGACACGCTTGTCAAAACTAAATATTCTATCATTAATTTTTTGAAGATACGGTTTCTTCGCCTTCACTTCGGTTTCTTCCCACGATGAAATAACGTTATAATAATTTTTCTTAAACGGCACTTCATTAATATTCATAGACTTAACCCCTGTGATTCCATTCGCAATCTTAGCTGCAATCCGTGCCGCTTTAATCATATCAAGCACCGTAACATTTTCAGTATAAGCATACCCAGTCTGATCTCCTTTAATCACACGGATGCCAACTCCAAAATCGATATTCGATGAAGTAGAATTCACCTTTCCATCACGCAAAACAAGCATATTATCTAGTGTATGCTCGAAAAAAATATCGGCATAATCACCACCATTCTCCATAGCAATTGCCATTACTTTCCTCAACTCATTCTCCGTCACCTTGAAATGATCGAGAACCCACTGCAAGGTAAGTTCTTTTGGCGAAAAGGATTCGAGAAGGGCGGCTCCAGGAATCAAAGCCGCTCCGGCCAGCATACCTCCGGTCTTTAAAAACGCTCTCCTACTACAGTTCATACGCGATAACTATTTAATTATCAAACAATATAATTAGTTGCATTCTACAACTATAATTTTCTGCAATTTACATATTAAATCCGACAAATAACTTATTAATCAGTATTTATCTGCCGGCAACAAGAGTGAACTATCTCCGTAACTCAAAAAACGAAAATCGTTATTGAATGCGTATTCGTAAATTTTCTTCCAGTCACTACCGACAAATGCTGAAATCAGAAGTAGCAATGTGCTCTTGGGCTGATGAAAATTTGTAATAATCCCGTTCACAAGACGAAATTTATAACCCGGAGCAATGATAATGCGAGTAGCTGCATTCAATTTATCCAATCGATGCTCATTCATATACACAAGCAAGGCAGACAATGCCTCTTCTGTTGAAGGATATCCGGCCTCGCTATCGTAAGGTTCCCATTGTTCTACCTGAAACCGAAAAGCATCCGGAGCCAGAATCAACTGACGGCCCAGAAAATAGAGGCTTTCGAGCGTACGCACCGAAGTGGTTCCCACAGCAATAACAGAACCTAAGTTACGAAGCAGCTCTTCTATGGCTGTTTTCCGCACAGAAATAATTTCGGAATGCATTGCATGATCGCCGATAGCCTTCGATTTCACCGGCTGAAACGTACCGGCTCCGACATGCAACGTCACCTCCAACGAACCGACACCATGCTGCTCCAAATCGCGAAGCACAGCCTCCGTAAAGTGCAACCCGGCTGTTGGGGCAGCCACCGAGCCTTCTATTTTAGCGTAAACCGTTTGATAGGTCTCTTTATCCGACTCTTCCGTCTCCCGGTGCAAATAGGGTGGAATAGGCAACTCACCCACCCGATCGAGAATATCGGCAAAGGTCAATGCCGTTGAATTCCACGAAAAGCGAACGATATGCGACAATCCATGGGAAGATATCCTTTCGGCTGTTACGGTCACGGTTTGATTGCCCGACGGGAACTCTCGGGTCAACACACCCTCTTTCCACTTTTTCAGGTTACCGATCATGCAAAGCCATTCGCAGCTTTCGGTCTGTTGAAATGCCAGCGTATAATCGAACGGTTTGTGAGGCTCCAGGCAAAAGACTTCAATACGGGCTCCCGTCTCTTTAAAAAACAAAACACGGGCCTGAACAACCCGCGTATTATTGCGTACCAAAAGTGTTTTTGCCGGCAAATACTCCACCAGATTCCGAAATTTCGATTCGGAGATATTGCCTTGTTGATATACTAATAATTTTGACGCATCCCTTTCGGCCAGAGGAAATTTCGCAATACGTTCATCGGGCAGCAGGTAGTCATACTCATCAATATCTATTTGTTGTGGACGCTTTGTCATCGATCCGTCTATTTCTAAATTCAGCATAAAAAACAAAATGTGGCACCAGCGCGCCACATTCGTTTTATTATTTTTATCAATCGCTTTTAATTAGCTGTTGAGCAACATCGGCATCAAAAGCATCAGTACATTTTCACTTTCAGATTGGTCGAACGGAAGGAACAAGCCGGCACGCGAAGGTTCCGACAATTCGATTGTCACTTCGGTCGACGACAGGTTATTCAAAATATCGATCAGGAAAGAGGACTTGAATCCGATCTCGATCTTATCGCCTTCAAACTGACATGCGATGGTCTCTTCTGCCGAGATGGAGAAGTCGATATCCTGCGCCGAGATATGAATTTGATTGTTCGTAATCTGCAATTTTACCAAACTTGTTCCCTGATTCGAAAATACCGAAACACGTTTTACCGCATTCAATAAAGTAACACGATCGGCAATAACACGAACCGGATTGTTGACCGGAATTACACCGGCATAGTTGGGGTAACGCCCTTCGATTTGACGGGCAAACAATGTATAGTTTTGCAACTTGAAGCAAATATTCTTTTCATCGAAACTTACGGCCACGTCACCGGTCTCTTTCGGCAAAATGTTTTTCAGCAAGCTGGCAGCCTTCTTCGCCAGAATAAAAGAGAAACCCTCTGTACCTTCGGGCGCTTCGGTCTGAAAACGAACCAACTTATGAGCATCGGTAGCTACAATGGTGGTGTGTTCTGTGGTAATATCAAAGAAAATGCCATTCATCACCGGACGCAATTCGTCGTCGGCTGTTGCAAAAAAGGTGGTTTGAATACCGTTATTCAACACAGATGCGTCAATTGCAAACGTATTGGTACTTTCAGAAAGAGAAGGAATACGGGGATATTCGTCTCCTTTTTGTCCGATAAAATTGTAGGTTCCGTTATCGGACGAGATGACAAGGGCCAGATTTTCATCATCCAAATCGAATGTCAACGGTTGTTCCGAGAACTCACGCAGGGTATCCAGCAACAATTTGGCTGTCACGGCAACACTACCCTCACCTTCCACATCAACTACTTCCATCGAAGTAATCATCGTAGTTTCCAGATCGGAAGCCGTCAGTGTCAACGTATTTCCTTCAAGTTTGAATAAAAAATTATCAAGAATAGCCAGCGTATTTTTACTATTAATCACGCGGCTAATAGCCTGTAAATGGCTTAACAATGCTGTGCTGGAGGCTACAAATTTCATACGTGTATTATTTTATGAATAACAAATTACAAAAAACGCCCCTTGGTCATGGGGAGTTCCAATTCTGTTGCAAAAATATTTAAATGTATTTTTTTGCAACAGACAAAGTTAAGATTTCAATTTGATTCCTCCAAATGATTTTTTCAACAACCGGAATGACGTCGAGACGCGGCCTCTTCGTTCAATTTTCGTATCTTTGCACCCTTAAATTTTCAGTGTAAAAATGATTTCTGTAGAACAACTTACGGTCGAATTCGGCGGGCATACGCTCTTCGATTCCATTTCTTTTCTTGTCAACCCGAAAGACCGCATTGCTTTAGTCGGTAAAAACGGAGCCGGAAAAACCACTATGCTCCGAATCTTTGCCGGCCAGCAAAACCCCACGTCGGGAAAGGTTGCTATTCCCTCCGATGTCTCTATCGGATATCTTCCTCAGCACCTTCTTCCCAGCGGCAACCTCACCGTTATTGAGGAGGCCGAAACGGCTTTTGCGGAACTGCAACAACTTCAGGCCGGCATTGACGAGATGAACCATCAATTAGCCACCCGCACCGACTACGACTCGCCCGAATATAATAAGTTGATTGAGCAGATGACACACGACACCGAACGGTTGCAACTACTCGGAGGTACCAATTTCAGGGCTGAAACCGAAAAAACGCTGATCGGACTGGGCTTTGAACGAAGCGATTTCGATCGTCCCGTAGGTGAATTCAGCGGAGGATGGCGCATGCGTATCGAACTGGCCAAACTGTTGTTGCGCAGACCCGATATTTTACTGCTCGACGAGCCGACCAACCACCTCGATATCGAATCGATTCAATGGCTGGAGACTTTTCTGGCGACACAGGCCAATGCGGTGCTTCTGGTTTCGCACGACCGGGCTTTCCTCGATGCCGTCTCCAACCGCACCATCGAACTCTCGTTGGGCCGCATTCACGACTACCGTGTACCCTACACTCAGTATGTCGGGCTGCGCAAAGAACAACTCGAGCAACAGCAACGCGCCTTTGAAAATCAGCAGAAAATGATTCAGGACACGGAAGATTTTATCGAACGTTTCCGCTACAAAGCCACCAAAGCCGTACAGGTACAATCGCGCATAAAACAACTGGAAAGACTGGATCGCATTGAGGTGGAAGATGTCGATAATTCGCGACTCAACCTGAAATTCCCACCCGCGCCCCGTTCCGGAACTATTCCGGTAGAAATTGACGGACTAACCAAGCAATATGGTGAGCACACGGTGCTCGACAACATCGGACTCATTATCAACCGTGGCGAGAAGGTGGCGTTTGTCGGTAAAAACGGAGAAGGAAAATCGACGCTGGTGAAATGTATCATGAACGAGATAGAATACAGCGGCACGCTTCGTTTGGGACACAATGTCAAGATCGGTTACTTTGCACAAAACCAGGCCGCCCTACTCGACGAGAGCCGCACCGTTTTCCAGACCATCGACGACGTTGCCGTTGGCGATATCCGTACCAAAATACGCGATATTCTGGGTGCCTTTATGTTTGGAGGCGAAGCATCCGACAAAAAAGTGAAAGTACTTTCGGGAGGTGAACGCAGCCGCTTAGCTATGATTCGCCTGCTACTCGAACCAGTCAATCTGCTGATTCTCGATGAGCCCACTAATCACCTCGATATGCAATCGAAAGATGTACTTAAAGAAGCGATTAAGTCCTTCGACGGCACGGTCATTGTGGTTTCGCACGACCGCGAATTTCTCGACGGGCTGGTAACCAAAGTGTACGAATTCGGACATAAAAAGATAAAAGAGCATTTGGGTGGAATTTATGCTTTTCTCCAAAGCAAAAAAATCGAAACCCTTCAGGAACTGGAACGCAAAACAGCGGCTCCGGTGGTCAAAGAGAATACTCCCAAGCCCGCGACCGACAATAAGGCAGATTATGCCGCCCGCAAAGAGCTGAGTCGCCAGATAAAGAAACTGGAACGTCAACAACAAGAGTCGGAAGCGCTCATCGACAAGTTAGAAAAGGAACTGGCTCTGCTCGAAATAAGCATGAGCGACAATCCCACTCCGGATATTTTTACTGAATACGACCGGATGAAACAACAGTTGGCTGCCGAAATGGAAAAATGGGAAAACACATTGACACAAAAGGATGAATTAGAATCTACCGAAATTTAAATTGTTTCTCACAACAATCGCCCTTTTCCTTATCCGAAAGGTGACAAAGTTCATATCATTTCGTATATTTGCATTTCAATCAACAATTTTTCACATAAAGAGTTTCGATTCGGATGGAGGATATACAACAGGAATGGACAACCGTCATTAAGCCCAAAGGACATTTGCTCGACATCGACTTCAAAGAGATTTGGCGCTACCGCGATCTTTGGCGAATGTATGTCAAGCGCGACATCATCACATCCTACAAGCAAACCATTCTCGGGCCTCTCTGGTTTTTTATTCAACCGGCCATGACCACCATTATGTATATGGTTGTCTTCGGCGGCATTGCAGGCATTTCTACCGACGGTCTGCCCCAGCCCCTTTTCTATCTGGCGGGCATCTGCATGTGGAACTATTTTTCGGAGTGCCTCAACCGCACCTCATCCACCTTTACTACCAATGCTGATATTTTTGGGAAGGTTTATTTCCCCCGTTTGGTAGTACCTATGGCAACCGTCACCTCCAGCCTTATCCGGATGGCAATTCAACTGCTTTTATTCATCGTAGTATACGTTTTCTATCTTATAAAAGGAGTCCATGTGCATCCCAACCTCTATCTGTCACTTTTCCCGTTGCTGATTGTGATGATGGCAGGCCTTTCGCTCGGCTTTGGTATTCTGATCTCTTCGCTCACAACCAAATACCGAGATTTGACGCTGCTCTTTAGCTTTATCGTTCAACTCTGGATGTATGCCACCCCGGTTATTTACCCGTTAAGTGTAATGTCAGCCAAGCGGCAATGGATCATGGGCCTTAACCCACTTACCTCCATTGTAGAAACATTCAAATACGGTGCGCTGGGAACCGGTACTTTTAGTTGGGGAATGCTTGCCTACAGTTTCGGCTTTATGCTTGTACTGCTGGTTATAGGTATCATCGTATTCAATAAGGTACAGAGAAGCTTTATGGATACGGTTTAACTGCCAGAAATTAGACGAATTAATGCTAATTACGCGAAGAGCACATGACTGAAATAATCTACAAAGAGGAGAGTTATAAAATAATCGGAGCGTGTATGAAAGTGCATGCTGCATTGGGAGCCGGGTTTCTGGAATCTGTCTACCAGGAAGCGCTTGAAAAACAATTTATCAAAGACCAAATACCTTATGCGCGTGAAAAAATTCTGAAAGTTCATTTCGACGGACAAGAACTACGAAAAACATTCAAAGCCGATTTTGTTTGTTATGACCAAATTATAGTAGAATTAAAATCAGCATCGTTTATCCATATTGACAACATTGCCCAAACCAAGAACTATCTAAAAGCAACTCAATATAAATTAGGCTTGTTAGTAAACTTTGGCGAAAAATCTTTAACTTACAAACGCATTCTCAATTCGTAAGATTCGTATCATTCGCGTTAATTCGTAAAATTAGTATCATGCCAACGGCAATCAAATTTGAAAATATATCCAAACAATACCGTCTCGGTCTTGTCTCTACCCGCACCCTTTCTCACGATCTGAACCGGTGGTGGCAGATGAATATATTGAGGAAGGAAGATCCTTACCTGAAGATTGGAGAAGTAAACGACCGCGCCCACAAAGGGAGCAGTGAATATGTTTGGGCGCTGAAAGATATCAATTTTGAAGTGGAACAGGGCGATGTGGTAGGCATTATCGGCAAGAATGGAGCCGGTAAGAGCACTCTTTTAAAAATTCTCTCGAAGGTAACTACACCTACCACCGGAACAATTAAAGCCAAAGGACGCATTGCCTCTTTACTGGAAGTCGGCACCGGCTTTCATCCCGAGATGACGGGAAAGGAAAATATCTATATGAACGGAGCCATTATGGGAATGACTCGTAATGACATCAACCGTAAGTTTGATGAAATTGTAGACTTTGCCGGAGTAGAGCGCTACATTGACACCCCCGTAAAACGCTACTCTTCAGGGATGACCGTACGCCTCGGTTTTGCAGTAGCCGCTTTTCTGGAACCAGAAATCTTAGTGGTAGATGAAGTATTGGCAGTGGGCGATGCCGAATTTCAGAAAAAGGCTATTGGTAAAATGCAGGATGTCTCTCGGGGAGATGGAAGAACGGTGTTATTTGTAAGCCATAATATGGGGAGCATTGCCTCGTTGTGCAACAAAGGAGTTTTTTTTAACAAAGGAAGTATCGCTTATATTGGTGATATTAACGATACTATTTCATTATATATTTCAGAAGGGGCAAGGGAATCTGTAATTTTAGGAAAAAATCCTCACAATGATATATATCTACAAGAAATCCGCATCATTAACATGCAGGGTAAGACCACAAACAATATTGCCTACAATGAAAAAGTCGGAATAAAATTTGAATTAGGAATCAATAAATTTATATCCAATGCAACATTAAGCTTCATCTTGTATGATGCAAAACTTAATCCCATTACAACTTCTCATTACGCCTTAAGCTTCAAAAGTAAAACAATAACGGCTTATTTACCTGCCCAGTTTTTACTTGCAGGGAATTACTATCTTAAGCCCGTACTTCATATTCCCAATGTCCGTTTTTTAGATATTTGTGATGATTATCTCTCTTTTAGGATAGAAGATAGCGGAAGCATCTATTCTATTTATAATCGTTCTGAATTTGGCTTTGTAAATATAAATACATTATGGTCAGAAAATTCATAAAAAAATGTGGTTATAAGCTTTTAAAATTTATTATCCCAGAAATAAAGATTCTACGTCAAAATCTGAATTGGGATTTTATCAGTTATTCCCTATCTGAGAATAAAATTGGCAAAACTGTAAACATAGGTATACCTGCTCATATAAGTAATGCTTCTATTGGAGATTATTCTTACATCGCAATAAATTCATGGATTTCACTGACTGAGATTGGAAAATTTTGTTCTATTGGGCCCAATTTTCTGTGTGGTTGGGGCATACACCCAACAAATGGAATTAGTACATCTCCAATGTTTTATTCTACTTTGAAGCAAAACGGCATGACTCTCTCTGCTGAGAATAAAATAGAAGAAAGAAAAACGATTAAAATAGGCAATGACGTTTTTATTGGTGCTAATGTCACTGTATTAGATGGAATAACTATTGGTGATGGTGCTGTGATTGGTGCAGGTTCTGTTGTGTCAAAAGATATTCCTCCTTATGCTATTGCTGTAGGTTCGCCAATCAGAATAATACGCTATCGTTTCAATCAAAACCAAATTGAAAATTTATCAAAAATAAAATGGTGGAATTTCGATATTAATCAATTGAAAGAAGTTGAAAATGACTTTTTTCAAGTTGAAGATTTCATTCGCAAATACAAAATCGATTGAACTAACATATAACTTCAGCTTCAAACAAGGACATATAACAACTGTAATTATTTAATATTCGAAAAATAACACAACACAAAAATCAAATTATCACCCATAATATGCATTAGCTATGATTCTAGTCTCTCTACATTGTCAAATGGGCAATCAGATGTTCCAGTATGCTTTTGCTCGTGTTGCGGCCAAAGAGTTAAATACAGGGTTTCTTCCATTTGTAAGTAATTCTTATTATCCATTCAAACTAAACTATTTTGAATTGGATATTGTTACCCGATTGATCTATTCTCAGAGAAGAATTGCCAAACAATTCAAACGGATATGCCGAAGATTAAGAAAATATGTATTCAAAGAAACAATCACCGATAATGATTGGCAAGTAGGCATCAAACTGAAAAATAATACTTATTATGATGGATTTTTTCAGTCTGATGTTTATTTTGATCAACAGGAAAATCTAATCAAGAAAGCATTCACTGTAAAAAAAAAATACACGAAAGAATTTGAAATTATATATACAAAACTGATTCAAAATCGCAAAATAATAGTGGTGCATGTCCGAAGAAGCGATTATGATATTGTAGAATTTGATGGTTTGGGAGGCCCTGGGATTGCATTACCGATGATATATTATAAAAAAGCTTTATCAATGATCACAGATATCAGTCAGTATCAAGTGCTCTTTGTTGGTGATGATATCAATTATATCAAATCACATTTTGATCAAAAACCCAATTATCATTTTGAGACTAATTCTCCAATTATAGATTTTCAATTAATTCAACATGCAGACATAGCGATTATAGCCAACAGTACTTTTGCATGGTGGGCGGCGTATCTTAATCAAAAAGAAAATAGCCGGATTATTGCCCCCGAATATTGGTTGGGGCACAAAGTAAAAAAACTATTTCCGGCAGGAATTAAAACAGATAAATTTGAATGGATTGAATTCTAAATAGATGCTAAAAAAGATTCTATTACAATATAATTTTCGATTTCGAAAAACAAATCGACTGAAAGTATTACTTTCGCTTTTATTTTTCTTTTTCCAGGAAAAGGCATGGAGGATAAAAAAAAATAGATCCGGAATTAAGAAACCTGTCATTCATCTTTATACAGTATGTTGGAATGAGTCTAAAATAATTCCTCTTATAATTGATTATTACAATCAATTCATAGATCATTTTTATATTTATGATAACTATTCCAATGATGGATCAGATGCACTTTTATCCTCCTATTCAAATGTCTCTATACATAAATTTGATACCAAAGGAACATTCAATGACATAATTCATCAGCAAATCAAAAATAGCGTTTGGAAGCAATCAAGGGGGAAAGCTGACTGGGTGATTGTTATTGATTTAGATGAATTGCTATATCATCCTAATCTACTCCTTATACTAAATTCTCAAGCGAATAAAACTACCATCTACAAACCTATGGGATATGATATGGTTTCATCTGAATTTCCATGTTTATCACTGCCGATAACCGAAAGTATAAAAACCGGAGTACGGACATTCGGTTTTGATAAATGTGTACTATTTAACCCATATAAAATAGTAAATATAAACTATATAGCCGGAGCTCATGAATGCAATCCAGAAGGTATTATCATTTATGACGAGCATACTCTTAAATTACTTCACTATAAATATTTGGGATTAAATTATGTATTGGAAAGAATCAATACATATAGAACCCGTATTTCTAAGGAAAATATCCAAAATGAATATGGGTTGCAATACTTGGATGAAGAAAAAATTACAAGAGAAAAATTTCATCGATTACAACAACAGGCTAATACGGTAATATGAACAAATTATTTCTTGACATAGAATTATCACGAGTGAACATATATCGATATTCACTATGTATGGTTATTTTCTAAGAGCTTGGGTCAAATTCAAATAATTCGCAACATCAAGTAATTGACAATATTATAAGCATCTATCCAATCATGACTATAGCTTTTTTAATTAGCAACACCTCCTTAAGTGGGGGACTAAATGTTATTTTCGAACATGCAACCAGAATTAGTTTTAGAGGAAATGCGACTGTATATATGATTATGGATCATGAGGTCAACAATGCAGATTTATTTTGGTATCCTGAGGCTAAAAGATTAACTTGGATTTCTTATAATAAAGCTCAAGACATGTTATTTGATGCTGTTATCTCTACATGGTGGTATACTTGCTTCCTAGCTTATCAAATTAAAGCAAAATCATATTTTTATTTTAATCAATCAGTTGAATCCAAATTCTACCCCAAAGAGGATCTCATCCACATAACCCATTCAAATTCAGCATATTTATTAGGCTTTCAAATAATTACAGAAGCCACTTGGATAAAAAAGCATATTTCTAAAAATTATGGAATAAACTCAGACCTCGTACTAAATGGAATTCGCAAAGATATTTATTATGAAAGTGGTTCTGTAATATCAAAAAGAGAAGAGGGTCACCTTCGAGTTTTAGTTGAAGGTCCTCTAAACATTCCTTATAAAAATACAGAAAAAGCCATTGAACTATGCTTAAAATCAAATGCCGATGAAGTTTGGTTAATGACGAGTTCAAAAATTGATTCATATAATGGAGTTCACAAAGTCTTTTCTGAAGTTCCTATTAGGGACACAGCTAATATCTATCGATCTTGCGATTTATTAGTCAAATTAAGTTATGTTGAAGGCATGTTTGGTCCTCCTCTTGAGATGTTCCATTGTGGAGGAACTGTAATTGTATACAATGTAACTGGTCATGATGAATACATTATTAATAATTACAATGGATATGTTATTAAAATGGATAATGAGGCTGAAGTTATTCAGCGCATCAATAAGTTAAAAGAGCAGACAAAAGAGCTCAAAAGACTAAAAAACAACGCATTAAGAACAGCCTCCACATGGAAAGATTGGGAATCAGCGTCATTAATATTTGAGAATATTATCTTAGCAGAGAGAAAAGATGCTCTCTCATTTGAACAATTGAAATATAAAACAGAATTATTTAATGATTGGTATAAGTTATCTACAACACAAAACATATATAACCTTCATCTTCAAGAATTAGAAATCATGCAATCTCGTTTTAATTCAATTAAAAATTCAAAGGCTTATAAGCTTGGAAAGTTACTCTTGCATCCAATTGCATTTCTAAAAAGATCTTTTTTAAACAAAACCTAATATGATCTCTATTATAATTTGTTCCCGCAATGCTTATATACCTAAGAAGTTACACGACTGCATAAAAGAAACTATTGGGGTTGAACACGAATTAATTATAATTGACAATTCCAAAAATAGTCATTCTATCTTTTCGGCCTACAACGAAGGAGTAAGACGGGCTAAATACCCTTATTTATGCTTTATGCATGATGATATCCTATATCACACCCTGGGCTGGGGTAAAAAAGTAATAGATCATTTTCAGCAAGCAAAAACAGGCATAATCGGGGTTTTAGGTTCTCATTTTTTACCGAAGACTGTCTCATATTGGACATATACCAATGTATACAGCGGCATTTATATTCAGGATAAGAAAATTGGGAAAGAGATTCAAAGAGAATTGGTCCAACATAATGAGTATTTACAGAATGATTGTTCAATTAATGCCGTCGTAATTGATGGGTTATGGTTTTGTATTCCCAAACACCTTTTCGAACACATCCGATTTGACGATAAGCTTTTTAATGGTTTCCATGGATACGACATGGACATCTCGATGCAAGTGAGAGAGAATAACTATGAAGTAAGAATCGTATCGAATATCTTAATAGAACATTGCAATATCAACGGTATAAATTCATATGACCAACTCCTAAACAGCATGATTCTGTTCAATCAAAAATGGAAAGAAAAACTTCCTCAAATAGCCGGAGTTTCTATGACCGAAAAAGAATGGCAAATTAGAGAGTCTTATTTGAAAAGCTATTTTGAACTGATTATTGAATACAATAAATCACTAATGGAAATTTCTCATCTAAGTCACTCAAAAGCTTATAAAATTGGAAAAATTATTTTACACCCTTTATCCTATTTACGGCATACACATCGTAAATTGACATAATCAGCGTTTCAATAACTCAAATAGGCGAAATGGATTAACTCAGCAAACCAAACCAACTACCATAATGCTATATATCAAATATTTACAACGACGCGCAATAATAACAAATAGCATTTACATATACGATATCCCATTACCAACAAAATGTTATCATTAATTATCTGTTCACGGAATCAAGAACTTTCGACTCAACTGAAAGAGAATATTCATACTACGATCGGTTGTGAATATGAACTGGTAATGATCGATAATTCACGCAATACTTATTCGATCTTTGAAGCTTATAACGAAGGCGTAAAACGAGCAAAATACCCTTATCTCTGTTTTATGCATGAGGATGTGCGGTTTCACACTCAAGACTGGGGAAATAATTTGATTAAGCACTTCCAATCTGATAATTCAGTCGGACTCATAGGAGTTGTCGGCACACATTTTATACCCAAAACTTTATCGTATTGGTGTGATACCACTTTACTGTCTGGAAGGCTTATTCAAGGACAGACTATCAATAACCGATACACTCACACATTGGTTGAGCATACTCAATATACCCTTGAGAAAAATTTTATAGAAGCTGCCGCTATAGATGGATTCTGGTTTTCAATCAAGAGAAATTTATTTAATGAGATTGCGTTTGACGAAAAACTCCATGAAGGATTTCATTTTTATGATATGGATATTTCTATGCAGGTCATTTCAAATAATTATAAAATTATTATTGTAATGGATATTCTTATTGAACATTTTTCATATGGAAACGGAGGAACCGGATTTAAATCTGCTCAAAAACGATTTTTCAAAAAATGGGAACGAGAACTTCCTGTTATCAAAGGCATCAATCTCTCCAACCAAGAAGCTCGAACCATAACCGATAGAATAGTTCGACGCAAACGGAACCAAAACACTGTCTATAAGTTTTTTAAGAGAATTTACCTAACCCTAAACCAAACAGCTAAAAATGAATAATCAAATATTTAAAGTTTCAATTGTTATGGCTACGTATAATGGTAGTATATATATAAAAGAACAATTGGAATCAATCGTCAATCAAACTTATCCTATTTTTGAGATTATCATTCAGGATGATTGTTCGACGGATTCTACCTGGGAAATTCTGCAGGAATACGAAAAAAGATATTCCATGATCCGTTTAGACAGAAATAGCCAAAATCTGAAAGCTCATGATACTTTTAAAATTGCAATTAAAAAAGCAAAAGGCGATTATATTGCCCCTTCTGACCAGGACGATATATGGGAACCGAATAAGATTGAAACATTTATAAATGCAATTGACAATAAATTAATGGTATATTCCCAATCACAGATTTTATATCCGGACAATGATCGGCAAGATTCTTTTGAATTATATAATCCGTACATTACATTTGAAAAGTTGGTTTTTGACAACCCTTTTCTTGGACATGCCTTGATGTTTCATAAATCATTGCTCCCTTTATTTCTTAAAAACCACAACCGGTATATTTCTTTTGATCATATGATCGCATTATATTGTGTTTGCAAAAAGTCATATAAAATTACCAATAAAAAATTGCAAATATGGAGAAGACATGATAATGTTTGCACGCAATCTGTGAAGTATAGCGAAAACAATAGCGTATACTCACCACTTTCCAGCTATCACAAATTCTTTCATGCAATGAGAATGCTCCTACAAGGGAAGAAATCGCCGGCTATTGCAAAAGCATACGAAGCCAGGACTGAATTTTTGGCAACTATCCTACAAGATAAAGAGACCAACTATACACATTCCTCCGTATTGACAAAACTTACACATTCAATCTCCCGCCAAACCTTTCTTAGTTATTGTTACGCAGGCATTCTATGCATGATATTAAGAAAGAATTTGACGGAACCTTTGTCTGATAGAAATTTAAAGAATTTATTAGCCAGTTATTTTTTTGTATTTCGATACCCTTTTATATACTGGTATGATGTACATGCTTTAGACTGCTTATAATATGACATACAAAATATTTGTAATTATTGTAACACATAATGGAACTCTGTGGTACGAACGTTGCTTCAATAGCCTGCGTTTATCAACACTTCCTGTGCATACGGTAGTGGTTGACAATGCCTCTACAGATGATACAGCAAACTATATTACATCAAACTTCCCGGAGATACAGTTAATCCAGTCTGAAGTCAATTTAGGATTCGGTCAGGGAAACAATAAAGGAATTCGCTATGCTGTAGAGAATGGTGCTAATTATGTATTTCTATTAAATCAGGATGCATGGATAGAACAAGACACAATAGAACAGCTTGTTGACATATCGAAACGGCATCCCGAATATGGCATTCTAAGCCCCCTTCATCTCAATGCATCCAAGACCGGAATTGAAGAGGGGCTGATGCATTATATTGCAGATTATAAAACTACATCTCCTCAATTCATTGAGGACTTATATTTTCAGCGATTATCTGAAATTTATCCTACAAATTATGTCAATGCTGCCGCCTGGTTGTTGCCTCGCAATACTTTAGAAATCGTGGGTGGCTTCGATCCCATCTTTTTCCATTACGGAGAAGATGATAATTATATGCAAAGGGTACGATTTCACAAAATGAAAATCGGTCTATGTCCTCTGGTAACTATCTGTCACGATACCGAAAGAAGGGAAATAAAAAAGCATTTTAAGAATATATCATCTCTGACCTGTTTATTAGTAAAACTGGCTGATATCAACGCAAAATCAAGCTCCCGTCATTTCATTTTGTTTAGCATTAGAAAAGCTATACAAAAGGCTCTGAAACTGAAATTAAAAGAGACAAGTATATTGTTTATCCAAGCCTCTTTCGTCTTCAGGGTTAGAAAAAGAATCCATGCAAGTAAAGTTCAAAATAAGAAAAGAGTTTCTTCCTGGTTAAACTAGCAATTACTATGACAATCCATCTTGCCCCCATCATTCTTTTTTCCTTCAATCGTCCACTACACACTCAAAAAGTATTGGAAGCATTGCGACAAAATGAACTGTCAGCATCTAGTCATCTGATTGTTTTTACAGACGGGCCAAAACCGGATGCATCTAGCGAACAATTAGAACAGATTGAAACTGTTCGCCAGATTGTACAAAAGGAGAAATGGTGTGGCAGTGTGGAATATCATTTTGCCGATAAAAACATTGGCTGCCGCAATTCGATTATACAAGGATTAACAGAAGTCTTCTCACGCTTCGAAGCAGCCATTATTTTGGAGGATGATATCGTAACTGCACCCTCCTTTCTCACGTTCATGAATAGATGCCTGACCTTTTATAAAGACTATGAGGCAGTATTCTCCATCAGTGGAAGAACTCTACCCGAAGAGAAGTTTCATTTGCCGGAAGATTATTCCTACGATGCCTTTATTTCTCTTCGTCAGTTGAATTCCGGATGGGCAACCTGGAAAGATCGATGGAAAAAAATAGACTGGAGTCTCTCCTTTATAGATGAACTACTGGCAAACCCTGCTATGTGCAAAGCCTATTCAAGAGGTGGAGATGATTTGATTCCGATGTTGCTGGATCAGAAAGAAGGACGAAGTGATGCCTGGGACATACAATTCACGTATAATCAATTCCGGCAGCATGCAGTTTCCATCATCCCCCGGTATTCGTATACCGACAATATAGGAGGAGACGGTAGCGGAACTCATCATCCAAAAGATGGAGACCAACTCCATTTCGACTTATCAAAGGCAATCTCGAATCCTCATTTGCCGGAAGTAATCTACGAAGATGACCGTATTATCAATGCCTTTTACAATGTGTATTGTGCAAAAAAGCGACCGGTCTGGAAGAAAATGATTAACCGAATTTGCCGAGTATTGGGAGCAAAGAATCTGTTTATTATCAAAAAAAAGATCTATGCCTGAAGATTTAAAAATACTATTCCTTAACCATTCAGACACCAATGGAGGCGCGGCAAAAGCAGCCTACCGACTGTTTTGCGGTTTACGGGATAAAGGACTTCGCGTACAAATGCTAGTTCGCGAAAAACACTCGAATGATCCGGATGTATTCTGCTGCTTTGATTATAACCGAACGGGTTGGCTGGGAAAGATGGATCGCTTCATTTGGAAAATTAAAAACCGGATACAAAAAGAGAAATGGAAGAAATATCCCGATCGCGAAGCTGCATTTCTAAATGATCTCAACAACATTTCTCTGCAACGAGCCCTAAGACAACTCGATTTCGACATTCTACATCTTCACTTTGTTGCCAATCGATTTCTTAATCTGAAAGAACTTCCCAAAATCGGCAAACCGGTGGTATGGACTCTGCACGATTGTTGGCCTTTTACGGCCATCTGCCATTATTTTGATACGTGCAACCGATATCAGCAACAATGCGGAAAATGTCCGATGCTTCACTCGACAGAAGAATACGACTTTACACATACCATTTGGGTGCAGAAAAAAAAGATATATGGTCATCTCCGGATGCATATCGTGCCCCCCAGTAGATGGATGGGCTCTTGTGCTGAAAAAAGTTCTCTTTTATCAACCTTTCCCGTCTCCGTAATTCCGAACTGTATCGATACGGATCGTTATCATCCCCAGAATAAGGAAAAAATCAGGATAGAGTTAGGTTTGAATCCATCAAAGACATATATCCTTTTTGGAGCATACAATGCAATTGAGGATATACGCAAAGGGTATCATCTGCTACTCGAAGCATTAAGCCTTATTCACAACAATCATACAATTGATTTTGAGCTGATAATTTTCGGCGCAGAACAATTGAATCAAAATGATATTCCATTTCAAATTCATAACTTTGGCGTGGTAAATAATGAATCTCAACTGATAAGACTATATCAAGCAGCCGACGCAATGGTAGTACCGTCTCTCTCTGAAAATTTATCGAACACCATTCTGGAAAGTATGGCCTGCGGAACTCCGGTTGCGGCTTTCAATATCGGAGGAAACGGAGATATGATTGGACACATGGAAAATGGCTATCTGGCAACCCCCTTTTCTACTACCGATTTGGCAGATGGGATTTGCTGGTGTATCGAAAACGAAAAGAAAATAACAGAAATGGTTCGCCATAAAGCAGAAAAGCACTTTTCTATTGAGCGTATAACCCAGAACTACCTTCAAATATATCAAACAATAGCGACGTGAAATATTTAAATATTCTTTTGCTCTCTTTGATTACGTTCTCTATCTGCGAGGCCGAACAAATCAACATCGTGTTTCGTTACGATGATGTAGTGCTTCGTAATGACTCTACGGATATAAAAGTGATTCAACTTTTCCAGCAGCATAACATACCGCTTGTTCTGGGAGTGATACCTTGTGATATTAACGAAAAGACAATACTCGATCCTCTAAGCTCATTTTTATTAATGCTAAAAGAGTCTGTTCGCAAAGGAGACATAGAAATTGCGCTGCATGGATTAACCCATCAAAAAATGACGCCCTATGGAGAATTCAAAGGATTGAGCTTTGAAGAGCAAAATCGAAGAATAAAAAAAGGGAAACACTTTTTGGACTCAATTTTTAGAGAACCGGTCATTACCTATATTCCCCCGTGGAACGCACACGACGAAAATACAGTAAAGGCTCTGAAGGAAAACGGAATCTCTATCGTCTCCTCCTCCATCTACGATGTCTGGACTGAAGCCACTTACTATCCCATGAGCACGGCAGATTTTCATGAAATGGAGGGATTAGTCTTGAATAATCAGATATTTGGTGGTATTGGAGTCGTAATGATGCACAGGTATGACTTCACGGAAAACAAAGCGCTAAATGAACTTGACAAGGCGCTTACTCTCCTAAAACAAAATCCATCGGTACGTTTTTATACCTTCCGGCAATTAAAAAAAGAAGGAATCTTTATCAACTCTATTCAATCGAAAGACCTGATGAGGCAAAATTTGCTGAGCAAAATTCTCCATCAAAAGGGCATCTTTATTTCGCCGAAAGATATTACCATGATCAAATTGTTAAATGCACTGATCTATCTGTTACTGTTTTACCTAGTATACATGATCGCGCAAGCAGTAATGTTAAAGAAACATCGACACAATAGTATTCAGACAGTAGTCTTAACTTGTGCCGGCATTTTGGTCTTTTGTTCCACTTGGTTCTACTGGTGGGGTCCGCTAAAATTGGCACTGTGCACTTTGCTGTTTGCCGTGATCTTAACCTGGATATTTCGGTTGTTCAAGGTATATGATTTTGTGGTCAATATCACTATTTCAAAGAAAACTCTGTAATACTCACAAAGACATCCATTGGAGGATTCGGTGGTAAAAAACTGATTTGTAAAAACGACAGACAAAAGTATTGCAGATAACACATCAAAATAAAAACCATAATTGGATGAAACTACTGATATCAAAGACTAATCGCCTATTGTCGATTTGTTGGATACTATTTGTACTGATAGTGTCAGTATTACTCTTTTTTATTGTATATCGTGCAGCTTGGGGACTCGGAGATGACATGCAATTACTGAAATCAACGGCCGTTGGCAAGCTCATGCTTTATATGCATGGAGATTCTGGACGTTTTTCTCCTCTTGCGCTGTTTGACTTTAATGTTCTATTATTGATTCCAAAAGGCAATACACTCATAGCTCATTATCTATTAATGGCTGTCAGTTATATTGTGTTTATTTCTTTATCATTATTGTTTTATCATCGGATTATATCAGAATGTATAAATTTCAAAGCACCAAAAGAGTTGCTTCTTCTTTTATTTGGCCTTTTTATTCTATTGAAAGTATATCCGCTATTTATCAGCATTGTATTTCCTGAGAGAATGTTGATCATTTTACTGACTGCATTTATGATTTCATACATCTATTGGATAAAAACCAATAAATTTATTTACGCCATCTTGATTATCGTCTCTACCTTATGTTCAACCTATACCAAAGAACCCGTTTCTATTGCATTATGTGTTTTTGGAACTGTAATTTTATTATTTAACTATAAAGCATTAACCTTACAACAGAAAGTCCTAAATTTGTTTTTGTGTATCAACATGATTATTTTTTTATTGCTTTATTACTTTATTGGATATCGTCATGCAGACATAATCTACTACCAACAATTAGACTTCAGTGCTTTACCCTATATCGAAATAATAAATCGGGTTTTTCGGAGTCATAAAATTTTGTTCCTATTTTATGGCATATTCTGTATTCGAGCGTATTATTTTATAGTTAAGAAAGAAAGAAATCAGGTATACTACGATGCACTTCTTGTAAGTGGCATCACATATTCTCTTATACTTATATACCTAAAGCTTCATTTTTCGCATTACTATTTCACGGTAATCGTACTCTGTATGCCTTCTTTGATAATTAATGCATTAAAATATTACAAACTAAAAACTGGAATTGTATTGATTTTATCCACCTGCATTCTGATCATGTTTACATATACATATCACTATATCAAAGAGAGTCAAACAGAAAGAGCTACATTTACGGCTTGTACATCGCGTTTAATCGATGATATTGAAAAGGGATATGATGTTATCTGGTATAATACTGCAATTACTACCAAGTCTTCAGTTCCAACAGTAAATGATGCAAAAAAAGCGAGTTTAGAATACTATATAAATTATAGCATGAAGAACAATAGGCATTATCAACTATTAGCAGGTGATGGTCAAAATCAATCGACCAATCATTTTATTTTACTTTACGCTATCGAGAATAACAATGTTGCTGAAATTAAAAATGGGTTTGAGGCCTTGGTTCACAACAACAAACTTTATTTATCGGATAGTTTTGACGGCATTAATGTCTATAAGCAAACACAACCATGAAACTCACCATCATCACTATCAACCGCAACAACGCTTCCGGTCTGCAAAAGACCATAAAAAGTGTCTTCTCCCAGACTTCGCAAGAGTTTGAATACATTGTGATTGATGGCGCCTCAACTGATGGCAGCAAGGAAATTATAGAACATTTTTCTTCTCACCATCTCACTTCCTCACCATCTCACTTCCTAAGATGGATTAGCGAACCCGACAATGGCATTTACAACGCCATGAACAAGGGAATCCGCATGGCTAAGGGAGAATATGTCCAGTTTTTGAATTCAGGAGATATTTTGGTAGCCAACAATGTTACGGAAAAGATGCTACGTCAATTGTCAATTGTCAATTGTCAATTGTCAATTATTTATGGGAATATGCTAAAATCACTACCGAAAGGTATTTTGCGTGACCGGGGATTTGCAGGACGACAACCCACCCTACTTGATTTTTATATCGGAACATTAAATCATTCACCGGCCTATATCCAACGCTCCCTGTTTGATAAATACGGTTTATATGACGAACAGTTGAAAATCGTTTCCGACTGGAAATGGTATTTGCAAGCAATTATCTTTGGAGGAGAACAAATTGCTTATGTTAATATCGACGTAACGCTGTTTGATATGAACGGTATCAGTACCATTAATGTCGCCCAGGACAGATCGGAACGTCAACAGGTACTACAATCCTTATTGCCTACAACTATTCTGGAGGATTACGAAAAACATGCATTCTCGATCGAACAGATGCAACGCATCAAACGCTATACATTTGCAAATAAATTAGTTTGGTGGATAGAACGTGGCTTATTCAAATGGGAGACATGGAAACACATTAGATAAGAAGATGATTTCCTCATCCCTTATTTTTGATTTCTAATCTCTGGTACCTGATCCCCTGCCCCTAATTTTAAACAAAGCCGTCCCCACCCTGCGGCAGAAACGGCTATAAAATAGTTGCTTTGTGTTTGGTATAATGTTTGAGAGAAGAGCTGTCACAGACACGACGTATCACTAATCATTCAACTACATTTTTTATTCGTGTAGATTCGTGAAATTTGTGTCCCTGATTTCAGATTCGTGTCTGAGACCTCTCTGAGTACCCATTATCAGGAGACGTAGCAGCTTACCACTTCCACGCTCCAGACACGTCGCGGATCGGAACCGACGCCTGCCACCTGCAGCGAAAAGGTTTGTCCCAAATCCAGTCCGCTCACAACAGCCTTGCTCTTGGTTGTCGTTGTAATTTGATACACACTTTCCGTCGTTTTTGGATTCTTCGTGCAACGTACTTCGTACGAATGTGCATGATCTACCACGTCCCAGCTTAATTCCAACGAACCGGAAATCTTACCTTGCTTTACCTGCACGTTAATCGGTTGATCGAGCAAACCTACCGGAGAAGGTTTCTGAATCACATCAAAACCTGTGCTCAAAATTTTCGATTCGTCACCGCCGCTCAAATCCTGCACTTTATAAGCTACAGTATGAAGTGTATTTTCCAAAGCAGCTCTGGCGTTTCTTTTTTGTACCGTCAGTTGCTTGTTGCCCGAATTCATTTTAGTCAGTAGATCAAGCAACGCATTACTCTCGCTCCGAATCTGCGTAGCCACTGTGGCTAACGAAGCAAAATCGGGATTGTCTGTTAAACCATCGGATATGGAATTTGCTTTTACACACAATCCATTATCCGTGAAGTTGTGACTCGAAAAATCAGTACTAACTTTTGCCATAGTAATAAAATTTTAAATGATTCAACGTTTCAAAGCAACTATGTAGACTATACAGAAAAACCAGTATAACGATTGAACGTTCAGTTGATGCAATGCTCATAAGCCCAAATTAGATCCAATTCTAATGAATTGCCGATCGGCTTTGCTTCATTACGGGTCCGTAATGCTCCATTACGGATCGGCTTTGCTTCATTACGGATCCGTAATGCCCCGTTACGGGTCGGCTTTGCCTCATTACGGGTCGGCAATGCTCCATTACGGGTCGGCTTTGCTTCATTACGGATCCGTAATGCTCCGTTACGGGTCGGCTTTGCTCCATTACGGATCGGCATTTTGCCAATACGGTATGCTTTCTGGTCAAAAACGATCGGATTTATAGCATTACTTATCAACCGACACAGTATTCGCATCATCAAAACGTTAAAGAGCTTGTTTTATCGTATAACAAAGATGAGGCAGATTTAATTTATAAACAATGGCCCTGCGGGGCCATGATTATCAAATATATTGGTATTAATTCGATAAGGGTTATTACAAAACGTAAATTTGAAGTTTATATTTGTTGTAAATTAGTCAAATGTGTTGATATTAAAGACAATGCAATTATATTCGATGACATTTTCTGCAACAGATCGTCATCGTACTAAACTTCAAGCTTATGAGATCATTCGATGAATGGCAAAAAGAACGGGATGCTATGTTTCAGCTACATCCTTGCATGGTGACTGATAAGATGAGACAAGAATGGAAACTAATGCAACAACAGATGGCAGGATTGCTCGATGCCAAAGACTTCAGCATTACCGTGATCGACCTGACATCCGGACTGTTCATCTACCATCATTCTAACCATTGGTCCAAACTTGGTATTGAAAAAAGTCTGACGGTGGAACAACTACGAGCCATTACGAATGCAAAAACACAGCATTTTCTTTTTGAGACGGAGCAAATTGCCTATGAAGAGATGATGGCACTTTCGCCCCTGAAGCGGACTAACTTTGAGGTACGATTTTTTCTTGAATTTCAAGAGAGTGAAAAGCAGTCGGTCTACTATCAACTGGTGTGTAAACCATACACCTTCGATAATGCAGGGAATCCATGGTTGGCATTGATTACTACCCATCGGTTACCCGCCAAGCATAAACCACATGAACCCCAGATCCGTACATTCTCGCATACACCCATTGTACTGAAAGAGAAAAAAGTGCGTAAAACGACACTCACTGACTTTCAATCGGATATTTTAGAGCTGGCTCACGACGGTTATGCTACCAAAGAGATTGCAGTCAGATTACATTCGACGGAAGGCACTGTAAAAAACACTCGCAAAAAGATTGTTACCAAACTGGGCGTTGAAAACATGCATGAATCGTACGAGCTGGCACGCATTCTCGGATTACTCCATAGCCACACTCCAAAATCATAGTAAATTTATAAACAAGAGAATAAAGCATCATGTAAGTTACTACACACTATTACTTTAAGCCTGCTATATATTGGTTATATACGCTCTATATCCTATCATTTTTGTCCCTTGTAATTGTTCATTACAAACAGGCACATAAACTTACCGGCTGGGAGTACAAAATCTAAAAGAAAAAATTAACTTTGCATACGGACGCAAGCAAAATACGCCTGATTGAAGAAGAAAACAGCTTTGTATAACTACAATTCCAATTATTAATCATTGCTATCATGTTTTCCGTTATTATTCCCTTATATAATAAAGCCGGCCATATTGAAAAAGCCATTCGCTCGGTATTGAACCAATCGTACCACGAGTTCGAACTGATTATAGTGAACGACGGTTCGACGGATAATAGCATGGAGGTGGTCAACCATTATCTGCATGCACAGGAAAAAGAGGGGAATAGCTCCCTGCTGCAACATGTACGCATTATCAATCAGCCCAATGCAGGTGTGTCGGCAGCCCGCAACAGCGGAGCGGCAGCGGCAACGCACAACTATATAGCCTTTCTGGATGCCGATGACTGGTGGCATAAACACTATCTGGTAAATCTTAAAGGCTTGATAGAAGATTATCCCGAAGCAGTGCTCTATAGCACAGCCTATTATCAGATAAAAAGAGGAAACATAAATCCGGCACCTATCGGCGTGGAACCTGGATTCAAAAGAGGATATATAAACTATTGCAGGGTGTATGCCCGGATACTCTGTATGCCGGTATGGACCAGTGCTACCGTGATTCGCAAAAAAGTGTTTGAGGAGTTTCGCGGTTTTAATCCGAACCTGAAAATGGGTGAAGATTTCGACCTGTGGATCAGGGTAGCGCTCAAGTATAAAGTGGCTTTACTTAACGAACCGTTGGCTTATTACAATCACGACCAGAACGAAGATGAACGAGCAGTCGTCAGGGACCGGATTTATCCGTCGAGCCAACATGTTATTTTCAATTTGAATTACCTGGAAACGGAAGAACAAAACAATCCCGATCTGAAAGAACTACTCGATGCATTGCGGGTATATACTCTGCGGCCTTACTACCTCAACAAGCCGACACGTCGTGAAGCGCAAGCCGAATTGGCTAAGGTAAACTGGAAGATGCAGCCATTCAAAGAACGATTTCGCTATAAAAGTCCGGTGATGCTTGCAAAAGCACAATACCAGGCCATGATATGGGGCTCAGAAATCAAACAATATATTTTAAGGCACAGCGGACATTGAGTAATTTCAACGTTCACGATTTGCATGGCAAAATGAAAAAGATACGATCTTGCAATCATATTTAATTATCACAAACATACACGTTCTCTCATTTGATCTCAACCATCATTTATACTACTTGCTGAAAATAATCTTTATAAATGTCTGACCGACACCAACAACAAACAAAATCATTGAAAATAGCTTACCTGCTGGGATCTTTGAACCGGGGTGGCACTGAAACACTCCTGCTCGATTGCTTCCGTAACGGTGACGATGCAGATTTTCCATTTATCGGAATTTACAGGAAAGATGGCGTCCTTACGGAGGATTTTAAGCAAACGAAGGTTCCTCTTTTTCATTTTGTTCCTCAATCAAAAACAGATATCGGCTATTTATTCAGGTTGCGAAAGCTACTCATGCAAGAAAAAATAACGATTGTGCATGCTCAACAACCGTTGGATGCCCTTTTTGCTTATTTTGCCTGTTACGGTACCGGCATCAAAATAGCCCTTACATTTCATGGTTATGATATGGGCATGACTAAAATAGAAAAAGCTTTGATCCGCCGGATTATACGACGTACAGACTTGAATATATTTGTCAGCAATGCGCAGAGAGAATATTACCAATTACACTACCTGTTTCCACTCTCTAAATCAGCTATTGTACATAATGGAATTGCATTTGACAAGATGGAGAACAAAGCACAGTCAACGTCCATTCGAAACGAATTGCAACTATCAGAATCAGCTTTATTATTCGGAAGCGTTGGAAATTTTGGAGATGTTCGCGATCAGTTGACCATCTGCAAATTCATCAAACTATTAGCCGCCACAGGCCTTGATTTTCATTTTGTATTTGTGGGTCGCAAAAATCCGGCAGAAGCATGGAGATACGATCAATGTGTGGATTTTTGCAAAGGAAACAGGTTGGACAACAGAGTCCACTTTCTGGGTTCACGCACGGATGTACCTGCTATTTTACACCAGCTAGATGCCTTTCTGTACGCTACCAACCACGACTCTTTTGGTATTGCTGTTCTTGAGGCAGTCGCCAGCGGAATACCGGTCTTTGTGAACGACTGGAACGTGATGAAGGAAATCACAGAAGGTGGTAAATATGCTCATCTCTACAATACCAAAGATTCGCAAGACCTGCTACGCGAGTTTGAACTTTATCTCAACAACAAAGAACAGTATCAAACGAATGCTGCTACGGCAGCATTATGGGCAAAAAAACAATATAGCATACAGCAACACCTGCAACAACTAAAAAGCAAATATGTAGCTATCAATCAAAAACCTGAATAACCAAAGCAACCAATAACTTACAGTAGAACGCCAGCATTGCACACAATAGAAAAGTTTTTCTTATTCTCAGCTCCACTAAATCAACTTTTCACTCCTATTCAACTCATTTTATCGTCACTTTTCTACGCTCGTTCTGAATAAAAATGGCTACCTTTGCGCTTTCCTTTCAAAGCAATTTCTAACCTCACATAATTCTTTTCTGACATGACACGCGACAACGCAATTTTTGAGATTATCGAAAAGGAACACCAGCGTCAATTAAAAGGTATTGAGCTGATTGCATCCGAAAACTTTGTAAGTGACCAGGTAATGCAGGCAATGGGCACATGGCTTACCAACAAGTACGCCGAAGGATATCCCGGTCACCGTTACTACGGAGGTTGCGAAGTGGTTGACCTGAGCGAACAACTTGCCATCGACCGTTTGAAACAACTTTTCGGTGCCGAATATGCTAACGTTCAACCCCACTCCGGAGCTCAGGCCAATGCCGCCGTTTTCCTCGCAGTATTGAACCCCGGCGATAAATTCCTCGGACTGAATCTGGCCCACGGTGGTCACCTTTCGCACGGTTCGTTGGTAAACAGTTCGGGGATTCTCTATCAACCGTTGGCTTACAACGTAAAAGAAGATACCGGTCGCGTTGATTACGATCAGATGGAAGAGGTTGCGTTGAAAGAACGGCCGAAACTGATTGTGGGTGGCGCTTCTGCCTATTCCCGTGATTGGGATTATGCCCGCATGCGTGCTATTGCCGACAAAGTTGGCGCCCTGTTAATGATCGACATGGCTCACCCTGCCGGTCTGATCGCTGCAGGCTTGCTCGAAAACCCCTTGAAATATGCTCACATCGTTACCTCTACCACCCACAAAACATTGCGTGGTCCGCGTGGGGGTATCATCTTGCTCGGAAAAGATTTTGAAAATCCATGGGGCAAAAAAACACCCAAAGGAGAAATCAAGAAAATGTCTGCATTGCTCGATTCTGCCGTATTCCCGGGCATTCAGGGCGGTCCGCTCGAACACGTGATTGCTGCTAAAGCCGTTGCATTCCACGAAGCATTACAACCATCTTACGTTGAATATCAGACACAGGTAAAGAAGAATGCAGCTGTAATGGCAGATGCCTTTATGGCAAAAGGATACAAAATTATTTCTGACGGGACCGACAACCACTCCATGCTGATTGATCTGCGCACCAAATTCCCCGATCTGACGGGCAAAGTGGCAGAAAACAGCCTGGTAAAAGCCGACATCACCGTCAATAAAAATATGGTTCCGTTCGACAGCCGTTCTCCGTTCCAGACATCGGGTATCCGCGTAGGAACCCCAGCCATCACCACCCGTGGTGCCAAAGAAGCGCTGATGGGCGAAATCGTTGAAATGATCGATACCGTACTGCAAAATCCGGACAGCGAAGCAACCATTAAATCCGTTCGCGACAAAGTGAACAGCGTAATGGCAGGTTACGAACTGTTTGCATACTAAAATAAGGTATAAGGTATAGGGTAAAAGGCATAAGAAATATGACGTAAAGTTTCTTTCCTTTTACCATGTACCTTTCACCATTTACCGTTTTCTAACTCATGATCGAACGCACCATTCTGCTTAATGAAACCGTTGACCCGGTAGTCTTTTTCGGAGTCAACAATGCCAATATCGCCCTGATCAAAAATCTTTTTCCCAAGCTGAAGATTGTAGCCCGGGGAAATGTATTACGGGCATTGGGCGACGAAGAGATTATGGTGACATTCGACGAATCGGTGCAGAAACTGCAGAACTACTGTGCCGAATACAACCTGCTGAGTGAAGAAGTTATCATTGACATCGTCAAAGGCAACTCCCCTACCGAAGTCAAGCTCGACAATCTTATCATTCACGGTATCAACGGCAAAACTATCACCGCACGCACCGCGAATCAGCAAAAGTTAGTGAAAGAATTTGAGAAAAACGATTTACTTTTTGCCATCGGACCGGCCGGTTCGGGAAAAACCTACACCGCCATTGCATTGGCAGTTCGTGCTTTGAAAAACAAGGAGATCAAACGTATCATTCTGAGTCGCCCTGCCGTGGAGGCCGGCGAAAAGCTGGGATTCTTACCCGGCGATATGAAGGAAAAGATCGATCCGTACCTCCAGCCACTCTACGATGCGTTACAGGATATGATTCCGGGAGCCAAGCTGAAAGAGTTTATGGAAAACGGAACCATTCAGATCGCACCGTTGGCATTTATGCGTGGTCGTACCCTAAACGATGCCGTGGTCATTCTCGACGAGGCTCAAAACACCTCCACCATGCAAATCAAGATGTTTCTTACGCGCATGGGTATCAATAGCAAGGTAATCGTCACGGGAGACATGACACAAATAGACCTTCCACCATCACAAAAATCGGGATTAATAGAATCTCTGGACGTTCTGCGGAATGTAAAGGGAATTTCAAAAGTAGAATTTACGGTAAAAGACATCGTACGACACAGACTTGTGCGCCAAATTGTGGAAGCCTATGACAAACACGCAAAAAAGAAAAAAGCGTTGGAATCTAAAAAACTGAATGCGACGACAAACAATCAACCACAAACCGTTGGCCATTAACCGTTTGCTGTTTTTTACACTTCAACCCGTTTCACGGAGCTCATCCCTTTAATTTTCAAAAGTTTCATACACAAGTTGTTCACTTGTTCGGTACCAAAAACGAACAAATGCAACCGTCCGAAGAAGATCCCATCTTTTGTTTCGATATTGATACTCTGTATATTAATAGAATATTCGTCGGTAATCACTTTAGAGATTTCGCGAAGCATTCCAAGCCGATCGATACCGTTCATCTCAACAGTTACCGCAAAAGAGAGTTCCTTGTGCATGGCCCATTCGGCCGTCACAATGCGCTCACCATGACTTGCTTTCAATTTAAGTGCCTCTGGACACTGTCGTTTATGAACGATGACCACCTCATCTTCATCCACATATCCGAACACATCATCGCCCGGAATCGGTTGACAACAGGGAGCAATCCGAAATGATTTTCCCGACTTTTCATCCGTAAGGCGAAACGTCTTTTTACGGTCTATTTTATGAACTTTTACAGGAAGAGGCTCCTCCTCTTTGTTTTTTTTGCCCTCGGAATTACCGAATTGCAACGTCACAAATTTTTTCAGCAAGTTCTGCTGCCTCGGTTTGAAAACTTTCTTAGAAATATCTGAAAGATCGATATATTTTTTGCCCGCCTGACGATACAATTCTTTTTTATCTGCCAGTTTGTAATATTCTACCAAGCGCTGAATGGTATCGGGCATTGGTGACAGATTAACTTTTTTAAGTTCTTCCTCTATATTTTTCTGACCGATTTGAGATACCGATGTCAATTCTTTTTTCAGCGCCGACTCCAGCTTGGTTTTCGCTCGAGCAGTGACCACAAATCGCAACCAGTCGGCCTGAGGTTTTTGCATTTTAGCGGTCAGAATCTCCACCTGATCGCCACTAGAAAGGACATGACTCAAAGGCACCAACTTATGATTCACCTTCGCGCCGATACACTTGAAACCCAGATCGGAGTGTAGCATAAATGCAAAATCGAGTGCCGTCGCTCCTTGCGGAATGGTTTTAATTTCACCTTTGGGAGTAAATACAAAAATTTCGGAAGCAAACAAATTGAGCTTCACATTATCCATAAAATCGACTGCACTCGGAGTAGGATTCTTCAACTCTTCTTTAAGCTCTTTCAGCCATTTATCAAGTTCAGTCTCATCGTCACGTTGTTCTCCCGTTTTGTACTTCCAGTGTGCAGCAAGTCCTTTTTCAGCCACTTCGTTCATGTGCGTACTTCGAATCTGCACCTCGATCCAACGTCCATGCGGTCCCATTACCGTTACATGTAAAGCCGAATATCCATTTACTTTGGGCGTACTCACCCAATCTCGGATACGTTCGGGATGTGGGCGATACAACTGAGTGATAGCCGAATAGATAATCCAACATTGCTCCTGCTCGGTCATCTCAGGTTTTGGGTCAAATACGATTCGCAATGCCAACAAATCAAAAACTTCCTCGAACGGAATATTTTTTGTCTGCATCTTGTGCCAAACAGAATAAACCGACTTCACCCGTTCCACCAACTCAGCCTGAAATCCCAAGGCCTGCAGTTTAGCCTCGATAGGAGCTTTGAATTCGTTATAAATCTCTTCATGCTCAGTCGATTCAGCTTCGATCTGAGCAGTAATTTGAGCAAATGTTTCGGGATGTTCGTACTTGAAACTAAGATTTTCAAGTTCGCTTTTGATGGAGAAAAGGCCGAGGCGATTGGCAAGAGGAGCGTAAATATAAAGAGTTTCGCCTGCAATTTTATACTGCTTGGCCGGAGGCATCGATCCGAGAGTACGCATATTGTGAAGACGGTCGGCAATTTTAATCAGAATCACCCGAATATCTTCCGACATGGTGAGCAGTAACTTCCTGAAATTCTCAGCCTGCTCCGAAACTCTTTCGGCAAATACGCCTCCCGAAATCTTGGTCAGTCCGTCGACAATAATCGCTATTCGCTTATTGAATTGATTTTCAATATCTTCAACCGTAAAATCGGTATCCTCTACCACATCGTGCAACAAAGCAGCGCAGATTGATGTAGAACCAAGCCCGATCTCTTGTGCCACAATTTTCGCCACTGCTATCGGGTGCATGATGTAAGGCTCCCCCGATCGTCGCCGAATTCCCTTATGCGCTTCGTTGGCAAATTCGAATGCTTTCTGGATAATTTCCACCTTCTGACGATGAGGTGAATGCCTGTAAATATCCAACACTTCATCGAAAGCCTGTTGAATCATCATCTGCTCATCCTGTATCTGCTTTATGGGATCAACTATCATGGCATCTTTATTTTTAACGGTCACGCTTGAGGAACAAATTGTCCTTTCTTGCGTTTCAGTTCAAAGTCGCGACCCAGATATTTTTCTCGAACAACAGGATTCTCTGCCAACTCTTCGGCAGTTCCCTGAAACAAAATTTTACCTTCGAACAACAGGTATGCGCGATCGGTAATTGAAAGAGTTTCGTCGACGTTATGGTCAGTAATAAGAATCCCGATATTCATATCTTTCAGATGCCAAACGATATCCTGAATATCCTGAACCGCAATCGGGTCAACACCGGCAAAAGGTTCATCCAGCATAATAAATTTCGGCTCGATAGCCAAGCATCTGGCAATTTCAGTACGGCGACGTTCCCCGCCCGAGAGACGGTTGCCTATATTTTTCCGGACATGTCCCAAACTAAACTCTTTAATGAGCGTTTCGAGCTTATCTTCTTGTCTTTCTTTCGAAAAACCGGTCATTTCAAGCACTGCACGTATGTTATCTTCAACCGTCATCTGACGAAATACCGAAGCTTCCTGTGCCAGATAACCGATGCCTGCCTGTGCCCGTTTATATACAGGAAATTTCGTAATCTCCTGTTCGTTCAAAAAAATCTTTCCTTCGTTCGGAGTAATCAGTCCTGTGGTCATATAAAAAGTTGTCGTCTTACCAGCACCATTCGGGCCAAGCAATCCAACAATTTCGCCTTGCTTTAAATCAATAGATACATGATCAACTACCGTCCTCTTGCCATAGCGTTTGACAAGATCTTCGGTACGTAACTCCATAACACTGTTTTGCGACATAATCCGAGAGTTTTAACTACAAAAATAGCAAAACTTCCCAAAAATCAGGCATTTTAAAGGTAAGGAATATGTTAATATTGACAAGTCATTGACAATGAACCGAGAAAACAGGAACAACCCGCTTATTGAAATCGATTTCTGCAATGCATCGCTTTTCAATTCAACGGTGCAACGATCATCAAAAATCGGCAGAAATCCGGACATTGAGCTGCCTGCGGGTAAGATAGTTCGGTATGGCATATTGCCTTCCGTAAATATCGGACAGCCACATATATGAATTTACATTACTAATATCCAACAGATTAAACACATCCAAATTAAGCCAAACACTCTTCAGGTGAGATAAAAAACCCGATTGAGGGCGATGTTGCTTATCTATCAAAGCATAAGAAGCTCCGATGTCTATCCTGCGATAATCCGGTGTGCGAAAAGCAACCTCATACGGATTATGCGAAGCCGCAACTGGCAAACCATCGGACCAGATCAACTTCAAACTCACCTTCAAACGCTCATTATCGGGCACATAATCCTGAAAAAACATGGTAACACTATACCGTTGTTCGTTCGGACGCGATATGTATCCTGAATAGATGGGTCGACCGGCATTATCGACTCCCATCCGAATGCTTTGTCGCGACTGCATCAATGAAAGTCCGATCCACGAGTCGGTGCCAGGGACAAATTCGCCGAATAGCTTCATGTCGAGCCCGGCCGAATAGGCTTTGGCACAATTACCATCGAAGTAGGTTATTTTTACATTATCAACCACGTAGGGAATCACATTGGTTGCCGGTTTATAATAAGCCTCTGCAGTAAATTTAAACGGACGATTCCATTGTGTGAAATGATAATCCGCACCTAACACAAAATGAAGCGAACGTTGCGATTTTATCTTTTGGTTGAGACTGGCAACCGCATTGCCTCCAACAACAGTAGTATCTCTCAATTCTTTATAAAACGGAGTCTGATAATACACTCCTGTAGCAAAACGCAATGAAAGATTGCTCGACCGGGGACAAAAAGAGACCGTAAAACGCGGACTCGCCAGCCGTTCTTTATTAAAGGACCAATAATTCATCCTGACACCTCCGGTAAAAGCCCAGAGCCCACCATCAGTTCGTAATTTATAGGTATCCTGCAAATAACCGCCCGACCGGTACGACTCCGAATGCAGATCGGCGGTAAGATTATAATATATTTTCAGGCTCGAGGTATATGGCAAAGAATAGCCCGCCGAATCGCGATATTCCCATTCTCTCATTTTATTGCTTACACATTCTCTCTGAGCATTTATCCCCCACTCCAGCAAATGCCTACCCACATTCCATTCTCCGGTATGATTTAATCCGGCCACAGTAGCATTAAGCTCATTGCGTGCATGTTGCAAATACGATCCCACACCGATAGCATTGGATACCTCCGATTTGCCTTGTCCACTCATCGACAATTCATAGAGCCAGTATTGACCCAATATATCATAAGTCTCTTCCTCTTCGGTATTAAATGCCGAAGCCGACACTTTCAATTTCAGATTTGTCTGTGGCTTATAAGTCATCGCCAATGCACCCGTTTGCGTTTTGAACACATCTTCCTCTTTTCCATTAAAATACACACGTAAATGTAACGGAGTCTCCAATGTACCGAAAGAGGTTTCCTGCTCCTTAGGTGTAAAACGGTAATTGTTTTGAGAAATATTGCCAAGGAAGCTAAGTTCTAGTTTGGAATTGATGGCATAGGTAAGGTAGGTCTGATAGTCGAAAAAGGATGGGTCGTATTGCCCTTTTGTATCCAATGTCCCCAACAGAGACGAGTTGCTCTTATAACGCAAACCATGCATTTGACTAAATTTACGGCTGGAACTGCCCACATAGGCCGATGCTCCCAACAAACCGATCGAAACAGATCCTTCAAAAGTCGAGGGACGTTTGTAGGTAATGTCGAGTACGGATGACATTTTATCGCCATATTTCGGCGCAAAACCTCCGGCCGAGAACGATACGCTTTGAACCATATCGGGATTGATAAAACTCAGACCTTCCTGTTGACCTGCACGAATCAACAATGGGCGATAAATTTCTATTCCGTTGACATACAAACTATTTTCGTCATAACTCCCGCCCCGCACCGAATATTGCGAACTCAACTCGTTGGTAGAATGTACTCCAGGCAATGTCGCAATCAACGATTCGATCGATCCACCCGAAGCGTCTGGCAACATCCGCCATTGCGAAACATCGATAATTTCGGAGGTTGAAGTCTGCAAACGGGGAGCCTTCACTTCGATTGCAGACAACTCGTGAGCCTCCATCTGAAGCGTGATATTGAGTTGTGCCAGTTTGAAACCAGCCATTATTCGCCGGCTACACGGTTTGTATCCCACACAAGAGACAACCAGTTCTACCGAGTCTTTTTCGTCCAACTCCAAGTCATAAAATCCGTTTTTATTAGTGATGGTACCTACCGTTTTTCCTTTAACCGAGACAGCAGCAAGCTCTATCGGATGCTTATCCGCATCGTTCACATAGCCGAATAACCGCGATTTATGTTGTCCATAAAATGTAGTTGTAGCATAGACCATCAATATCAGTAATGCTGCTTTCTTCACAAACCAATGCTCTTATAATATCAATTATCAAAAATCAGAATCGGAAAGTTTAACACATAAAACCAATCCCTTTGGCATAACAAAGTTAATATATTAACGCAAAGATAAAAAGTCTATTGTTGAGTCTTCGTCTTTATATTCAGTTTTCCATTCCGTACTACGTCAAAGTGATATTATAATAATTTAATTAGTGATATTATTGTAATTCGATCATTTTGTATATATCTTTGCACCATATAAATAAACAAAAAGCAACTTATGATAGATGTACTAAAAAAACTATTGGGAATTGCACCCAAACCTGATTTAAGCGAACTGGCGCAACAAGGCGCCATCATTCTGGATGTCCGCTCGAAAGGCGAATTTGCAGGCGGCCACATCAAAGGCTCCCTCAACATTCCCGTCGACCAACTTAGTACCAATCTCAACAAACTCAAAAATAAAAACCAGCCCATCATCACCTGTTGTGCCTCGGGTATGCGAAGCGCGACCGCCAAAGGCATCCTCTCCTCACGCGGCTACACCAGCGTACACAACGGAGGCAGCTGGATGCGATTAAACAGAAAACTCAATCCGTAAGCCGACTATGGAAAAAATCATCATCATTGGAGGCGTTGCTGCGGGAGCAACTGCAGCAGCTAAAGCGCGCCGGATCTCTGCCGACGCACAAATCACCCTGCTGGAAGCCGGGCCCGACATTTCGTTTGCCAATTGTGGCCTACCCTACTATATCGGCGGCGACATCCAAAGCCGTTCGAAGCTGATACTGCAAAGTCCCGAAAGCTTCAATCAACAGTACAATGTCGATGTGCACATACATACCACGGTTACCACCATCAACCGTGAGGCACATACCGTCACCACTCACAATACCCGAACAGGTGAAACCTTGGAGTTCCCCTATACCAAACTGATATTGGCACAAGGCGGCCGGCCGGTCAAACCAGCACTGCCCGGAGCCGACCAGAGTCATGTTTTCACCCTATGGACACTCGAAAATATGGATGCCATTTTCGGCCATATTCAACAACAAAATCCGCAGCACGCCATCGTGGTGGGCGGAGGTTTCATCGGTCTCGAAATGGCAGAAGCCCTTACCAAACGGGGTTTGCACGTGGATGTGGTGGAGATGATGCCACACGTGATGTCGGTGATGGAGGCCGAAACGGCAGGCTTTATTCAAAACGAGATGCTCGCGCACGGCATTGGTATTCATACCGGAACGGCCGTTGCCGAGATCACGCCCGATACTGTTAAGCTATCAAACGGCACTGCACTCAAAGCCGATATGGTATTGCTCTCCATTGGCGTCTCTCCCACGTTGCAACTGGCTAAAGATGCCGGACTGACCATTGGAGAGGCTGGAGGCTTGCTGGTAAATTCGTATTTGCAAACCAACGATCCGGATATTTTTGCTGCTGGCGACATGGTGGAGATCGAGCACCGGGTGAATGGCAAAAAAGTGCGCATTCCCTTAGCCGGACCGGCCAATCGCCAGGGACGCATTGCCGCCGAAAACGCATTGGGCGGTCGTCATCCATACAAAGGAGCCTTAGGCACTTCGGTCGTCCGGGTATTCGATGCCGTTGCCGGCACCACCGGACTATCGCTAAAGCAAGCGCTTGCTCAGGGGATCGATGCCGATGCAGTAGTTGTACACAAAGAACATCACACCAGTTATATGCCCGGAGCAGAAACCGTAAGCGTGATGCTGATTTTCGACAAAAAAACAGGCATTGTGCTCGGTGGGCAAACCTCCGGTTACAAAGGAGCCGACAAACGGTTGGACGTGATTGCCACGGCCGCCGCCGCAAAACTAACGGTAAGCGATCTGTCGGATATCGACTTTGCCTACTCGCCACCCATCGGTACCGCCAACGACGCCCTGAACATGGCCGCTTTCACTGCCGAGAACAAACTATCGGGTTTCAGCCCGTCGGTTACGGCTGCACAATTAGACGCTTTCGTAGCAAACCAGCAGCCACTTTTTATCGACGTGCGCGATGTCTTTGCGTTTGAAAAGAGTCATGTTGAAGGTGCGCTGCATATTCCATTGGAACTGCTACCGCAACAGCTTCCTGCCGTCTCGTCTGATCAGCTGATTCTGGTATACGACGAAACGGGGAAAAAGGGACATCAGGCCTTACGCACCCTCAAAGGTGCCGGATTTAGCAATGTAGTCAACCTTTCAGGCGGACACACCTCGTTGCAACGTCAAGCCCGTACCGTAGGATTTCAGCAGTTACACCTCGACCTGTTGCCTATTGAGGACAAAGCAACAGAAAAGGCAGAAGAGAAACCAATTGAAAAAGCAACAAACCAACCGGTCGATAACCATTCGACACTGATTGTAGATGTTCGGACGCCTGAAGAGTTTCGCACGGGAGCCTATCCCGGCGCCATCAATATTCCGTTAGACGAAGTAACGATGCGTAGCAACGAGTTCGGCGACCAAACCGACCGGGAGATTATTGTCTATTGCGCTTCGGGAGGCCGATCGGCTTATGCACAGAAAATATTGATGCAGCTTGGTTATACAAACGTCACCAACGGAGGTGGACTCTCCACAATGATGGCCCGGCGTCCTATTCAGAAGCCGGAAACCCAGAAAACCGTCTCGTCACCACTGGTTGTCGATGTTCGCACCCCCGAAGAATTTGCCGGAGGAGCCTATCCGGGAGCAGTCAACATTCAATTGGACGAACTGCCGACGCGAGTGGACGAACTGGGCGACAAATCGCGCGACATCACGCTTTATTGCGCTTCGGGAGCACGTTCGGCTTATGCACAGCGCATGTTGTTACAAATGGGATTTACCAATGTAAAAAACGGAGGTGGCATTATGCAGATGATGATGCGGAGATAAGCTGCAGTTTAAGCTTCTGAAACATTATTCAAACTCAATCGAGACTCTACTCCTAATAATAAAAACCTGCTTCCAAAATCATTGGCAAGCAGGCTTTACTATTTTGATCTACCTCAGTATCAATTAGCGCGATTCGAACATTTGTCCCAACCGTATCAAGAGATTCGGTTTCTTGCGGCGCACATATTGTTGTTCGGGGTTTTCCATTGCTTCGGTCCAGGATTCATTGTATTTCACCATGCGATAAATCACGCCCCAATCGGGCAGTCCGCCCACGTTACGGTCGTCAATAAACAAATCGACTTGCAGTTTGCGGCTTTTCAAAACCTCAGGATAAGTATCACCCGGATAATCGCTGTTGACGGCATAAAACTCGAGACCGCGCTCGCGGCAATATTCCACCGCCTCGTCCAACAGAGCTCCTTCGCGCACGGTCCACAAAATCAGTTGATGAAACTCCTCTTTTTGCAATCGTTTAAGCACTTCAAACGCAAAGGGAATCTCACGTCCGATCTTCGGATATGCGTGTTCTACTATCGTACCGTCAAAGTCAACCGCTATTACCATAGGTATACGTATTTCTACCAGTTACCGATCGTTTGTATTCATTGCCGCCTCTTCATCGTCGGGCTCTGCATCGGCAATCCCGAGATCTGTCTCAATGTTTTGTTGGTTGGGACGGCAAAACAGCAGTACAATAGCCGCAATGGCCGCACACATAAAAAAAGATTTATCGGCAAAGAGAAAAAACAAGAGAATATTCAACGCCATGTTGAAATCGACCACAAAGAGACGAAGCACTACCAAACGTTTGTATCGGCTCTCTTTCTCATCGTCCCGACAATCCCGCATCTCTTTCGCCTTGCGGTGAAACCACCACAGAATGCCCGGCAAACTACCCAGCATCAACAAAAACACAAACGACTGAAACGCTATTCCCGATTCGGAACTTTTGTCGAGATGAATAAACCGTGAGGAAAAATAGCCGGCAAAAGCAGCTACAACCACCAGTAAAAAACTCAGGTAATAGCCCCATTGCGAAAAACGAATAACTCTCTCTATCATTGATTCTGTTTAGTGTGTAATGTTTACCAATCCTGTTTCCAGCACCATTTACCGTTAACCATTTACCGTTTTACAACGCGCCTTTGGTACTGGGCAGATCGCTACTGAAAATATCGCGGCGAATAGCCATGCGGATGGCACGTGCCAGGGCTTTGAAGATGCCCTCTATTTTGTGGTGTTCATTCTCACCTTCGGCCTTGATATTGAGGTTCATTTTGGCCGCATCGCTGAACGATTTGAAGAAATGGAGAAACATTTCGGTGGGCATCTCGCCTATTTTTTCGCGTTTGAACTCTGCATCCCAAACCAACCAGGGACGGCCACCAAAATCGAGCGCCACCTGACACAGACAATCGTCCATCGGCAGGCAAAAACCATAACGTTCAATGCCCCGCTTATCGGCCAATGCTTTGGCAAACGCTTCGCCCAACGCCAGCGCCGTATCTTCAATGGTGTGGTGTTCGTCCACTTCGAGATCCCCTTTCACCTTCACGGTCAGGTCGCAACCCGAGTGTTTACCGATCTGAGCCAACATGTGATCGAAGAAACCCAATCCGGTGTCAATATCGCATTTACCCGATCCGTCGAGATCGAGTCTCACCTGAATATCCGTTTCGCTGGTCTTGCGTACCACTTCGGCAACACGGGGCGTAGCCAGCAAGAAGTCGGAGACCCGATCCCAGTCGGGGGTAACCAGCGCACAATACTCCTCAAGCTGTTTATCTTTCAACAACACGGACACTTCGTCGTAGTTGCGCATAAAAATGGCTTTGCAACCTAAGTTTTTTGCCAGCTGAACATCCGTCAACCGATCGCCGATCACGTAGGAGTGTTCAATATCGGTATTGCCGTCCATGTAGCCGGTCAGCAAACCGGTACGGGGCTTTCTGTTAGGTGAGTTATCTTCCGGAAAGGAGGTGTCGATATGAATATCTTCAAAAATAATTCCTTCGTTTTCAAACGCTTTCAACATCTTACCCTGAACCGCATCGAATGCCTCTTCGGGGTAATCTTCCGTTCCCAATCCATCCTGATTGGTAACCATCACCAGCCGAAAATCGCTTTTGGTAGCAATTTTATAAAGATTGCGGAATACTTTGGGGTAGAATTCAAGCAGCTCGAGCGAATCTACCTGAAAGGTTACGGGGGGTTCGACAATCAACGTGCCGTCCCGGTCTATGAAGAGTACTGGTCTCATTTTACAACGTCAATTTACAACCAACAACCAATCAATCGGTTGCAATATTGAGAATTAGAGTTTACAAATTGGAACAACATTGGTTTTGCGCAAAGGTACAAAATTTGTCGTACATTTGCGGTTAAATTCATTCACACTATGATGGAACTGCTGCTTCGTTATTTTCCTCAGCTAACAGAAACGCAACAACACCAATTCTCTCAACTACAGGCACTTTATGCCGATTGGAACAGCAAAATCAATGTCATTTCGCGCAAAGACATCGACAACCTGTACGAACGTCACGTGTTGCACTCGCTGGCCATTGCCAAAATCATCACCTTCCGACCGGGAACATCGGTGATGGATATTGGCACCGGAGGCGGTTTTCCGGGAGTACCACTGGCCATACTCTTTCCCGAAGTACAATTTCATCTGATCGACTCTATCGGCAAAAAAATCAAAGTTGCCACAGAAGTATCTACCGCCATCGGACTGAAAAATATCACCTTCCGACACTGTCGCGGACAGGAGGAGAAGGCTCAATTCGACTTTGTAGTAAGCCGCGCCGTGATGCCGCTGGGAGATTTGGTGAAGATTGTGCGCAAAAACATCGCGACCAAACAACAAAATGCCCTTCCCAACGGATTGATCTGTTTGAAGGGAGGAGAGCTCGAACACGAAGTTCTGCCATTCAAAAACGATGTCACGCTTTATAATCTGAGCGACTATTTTGCCGAAGAGTTTTTTGAAACAAAGAAAGGAGTCTACCTGCCGTTGCACAGATAATTTAGGTAAAAGGTGTAAGGGAAAAGGTATAAGGTAAAAGGTCCAAGAGAATGATATACTCCTTTATAAATCGTTAAGTCCGAAGACTTAATTGCTATTTATTATCAACACAACTTATTATTCATCACTATGATTTCGTCATTGAAAGATCGCGTCTCCGTACGTAAATATAAAGATCAGGCTATCTCTGCCGAACTATTGAACGAACTGTTGGAAACCGCATGCCGCGCCGCCAACACCGGCAACATGCAAACATACAGCATTGTAGTAACACAGGATCAGGCTATAAAAGAGGCTTTGTCGCCATGCCATTTCAACCAACCATCCATCAAACAGGCTCCGGCAGTCATCACTTTTTGCGCCGACTTCAACCGCTTCAACAAATGGTGCGAACAACGCAACGCAACACCCGGATACGACAATCTGCTATCGTTCACCTCGGCCATGATCGACGCCACCATCGTGGCCGAACATTTTTGTGTAGCAGCCGAAAGCGACGGACTGGGAACCTGCTATTTCGGGACAACCACCTACAATGCTCATAAAATTATCGACGTTCTTAAACTTCCGAAATTCGTAGTACCCATCGTTACATTAACAGTAGGCTACCCGGCCGAAACGCCACAACCGGTAGATCGTCTACCACTGGAAGGGGTGGTTCATTTCGAAACCTATCAGGATTATTCGCCCGAAGACATCGACCAGATATACGCCTACAAAGAGAGTCTGCCCGAAAACAAGAAGTTTATAGAAGAGAACAACAAAGAAACACTGGCACAAGTCTTTACTGATGTACGCTACACCAAAGAGGCCAACGAAACCTTCTCGGGATTCTTTATAGATGTACTTAAAAAACAGGGCTATTTATCCGATTAATCAGATACAACAACAATGTTACGAAAAATAATTCTTGCGGCACTCTTTGCCTGTACTGTCGGCACCATCGAAGCGCAAAAACTGAACTATTTTGTAGAGTTCAGCCACTTTCTCGACAATCGGGAGTATTCAGGCAATGGCGATAAGTATGCCCTCTCGCAAACCATGCTCGGCGCCCGGCTCAATACGATGTTGGGAGCTAAAATAGATTCCGCGCAAGGCATCATGGCCGGAGTCAATTACCTATACGAATATGGCGATAAAATTGATGGTAACACGCCTACGATAAACCTGTTCTATCACTACCAAAAAGACGGCCTTACGGGACTTTTGGGATCTTTTCCCCGCAGAGGACTGCTTGACTATCCGCTGGCTCTGCTCTGCGATTCGCTCGACAACTACCGCCCGGATATTCAGGGAGCCTACCTTGAAACAAGAGGAAAATGGGGATACGAAAACTTTTGGTGCGACTGGACCGGCCGCCAACGCACCGACGTAAAAGAGTCGTTTTTGGCCGGATTTTCGGGACGAATCAATCTTTCGTCTCTCTTATTTTTCGACCATTATTTTTATATGTACCACCGGGCTCTCTATGCCGGCCACCTCGAAGACGACCATATCCGCGACAACGGAGCTTTCGCCTTACTTTTCGGAGCCGACTTTACCCGCAAAACGAAATTGAAAGAGCTGTCCTTCAAACTGGGAACGCTCGGATGTTACGACCGCGATCGACCCGATCCCTCTCTTCACTTTCTGGCAGGCGCTTTTGCACAGGCTCACATCTATTCAAAACGATTCGGGATAGATGCATCTTATTACCGTGGAGGGAAACTCCGAATTGTCAATGGTGATGGTTTGTATCGGTCGGGCGATTATGGTAGAGTCGACTTTGCCTTTATTCCGGTCGAAAACAAATATGTCAGCTCAAGAGCCGCAATTTGTTTTCATATAACAGAAGGATCTCTTGTAAACTCACAACAGTTAAGCTTAATCTTAAAATTAGGAGCATTTTGTAAAACCTACCATGATAATCTATCAAAATAAAATCAAAACGTAAGCACCAATGCCATATATTTATTATTTTGATAGCAATATGCAACATTCAAACCATTTTGATACAAACATCAATGTTTTAACATTAAATTGATATTTATTAACCATAATAATTTGCTCTGTGCTCACACAGCTTGTACCTTTGCAGTGTGATTTTTTCATAGTATTAGATTTTAAGGTTAACAAGGATTGGGTAGTCGTGAGACTGCCCATTTTTTATACTTTGTGAAAAGTGCCATACCTTAAATAAAAGACAGAATATAAGAAAAAAAACAGGAGACGGCAACAAAGCCGTCTCCTGTTCGTATATTTTAAGCACACAATCAAAATCTTTCATACCACACAACCTGTCAACTCCGATACAAACCGCAGCACACTATTTTCATCATCAGGATTAAACCATCGAATCGTCTTGTCTCGATTGAACCACGACAACTGTTTCTTTGCGTAGCGACGCGAGTTCTGCCGTATCATATCCACCGCAAATTCTTTTGTCCAGACTCCATCGAAATAATTAAACAGCTCTTTGTAACCAACCGTTTGCAATGCGTTCAGATTTTTCCAGGGAAGAAGCCTATGTGCTTCATTCTCCAATCCCTTGGCCATCATCTCGTCCACCCGGGCATTGATCCGACTATATAACTCTTCACGCGGACGATTCAATCCGATCTTCACAATATCGAACGGACGTTCTTTTACCGCATTGGTTCGCATCGAAGAATAGGGTTTACCGCACGTAACACACACCTCCAGTGCGTGAAGAATTCGCTGCACATTCATCAAATCGACCTGATCGTAATAAACCGGATCAAGCAATTTAAGCCGCATTCGGATGCCTTCCAGACCGTCCCTGTCATAGAGATTCCGTATGTCCGTTCTGATTTCAGGCGATATGGTCGGAAGATCATCAATCCCGTTACACACGGCATCGATGTAAAGCATCGAACCTCCTACCATAAGAGCAAATGGATGCTCTGCAAAAAGAGATTTCAACAAACAGACAACATCCAGTTCAAATTTACCTGCATTGTATTGATCCCAGATAGAATGAGTACCCACAAAATAGTGTTGCACTTGCCGGAGCTGTTCCTCCGTTGGAGCAGCAGTACCGATTCTCATCTCTTTATAAAATTGGCGAGAATCACACGAAATAACAGGACATTGCAACAAATCGGCCAATTTCAAACTTAGCATTGTCTTACCTACGCCGGTAGGGCCAAGCAGCACAAACAAAACAGGTCTTTTTTTTCCGGATTCGTACATAAACAGGCTAATTTGATAAGAATAACAAACAAAAGTAATCGTTTTTTTTCAACCATCATAGAAGCTCCGAAACAATAAAAAAAGTTAACTATTATATATTCATTAAACGAACTCCGCCTCCTTTCGTCTTATTTATTGTAATAATGTTACTTAACACAGGCAGCACTGCGGAAGTGGTATTGCCAATTAACTTTCATCAAACCAACAAACACATGAAAACAAACAAAACCGTTATGATGACGATGCTCTTTATGATAATGAGCATGGTAAGCGTCTTGGCTCAGGGACAATGGGGTAATAGCAATGCAACCCCAGAAGAACGGGCTACACAAATGACTGAAAGAATGAAAACATCGCTCAAACTGACCGACGATCAGGTAGCAAAAGTACAGGCTGCCAATCTTCAAATGACGAAAGACATGGCGGCTGCACGCGAAAGCGGAGAAGATATGCGCACAAGCATGCAGTCTGTTATGGAAAAATACAATGCAGCTCTGGAAAAAATATTGACTCCTGAACAGTTCAAAACATATCAGGACAACAGACGTCAACAAAGATCTAACAGGTTCAATGGTCCTGGAGGTGGAAACGCTTCCAATTAAGTAGGTGTTATTTAAGGTGAGAGGTCGCTTCGTATGGTTACGGGGTGACCTTTTTTTATGTCCTATTGATAGCACCGAATCCTTCGCCTAAATAGGATTCGTCTCTTACCGCTTCTCTACGCACTCAATTTATTTAGAGTTGTCATAAGCGAACTTCTCGCCGAATAAGATACGCAACTGCAATGATTCTTCACTCTTTCTCTATTGATATAATATAGATATATCATAGATGTTACATAGATATTATATAGTATTAATAATATATGATATCTATATTTTAATATTATTGTATAGTTAGTTTAAATACCTGTGAAGAATAGAGACAACTACTATCGAAAGGATACAATCTGAGATACCCGTTTTTATTGCACTAGAAACAAGCATCGGACAAATTGGGGGAACAATGCAAAATTGTCACTCTCCTATCATGCACGAAAATTGAGACAAAGTGATTGTCCGTCCAAGAAGTTATATGGCGACAAACCGTAACGAGACTCCGCCAAAAAGTAGCGGCACAAAAAATCCATCTTACTATTTAATATTTGCAAAAAATAATTTTGTAGCTTTGTATGAGCAAATACGTTAATCATTCAAATTCTTTTTCTAAATTTTCATTATGCAACCGGTAGTACTAATCAGTGGTGCATCGTCGGGCATCGGTATGAAAACAGCCCGTTTACTGGCAGAGAAAGGCTACATCGTGTACGGAGCCGCCCGCAGGGTGGAACGGATGGAAGCTCTTAAATCGTGTGGAGTAAAAACCATCCGAATGGATGTGGTGGATGACAAATCGATGACTGGTGCCATCAAAGAAATTCTGGCAAACGAAGGTCATATAGACATTCTGATTAATAATGCCGGCTTCGGTTCTTATGGAGCGATGGAAGATGTGTCAATGGCTGATGCTCGCTACCAGATGGAGGTCAATGTATTCGGAACTGCCCGCCTCGCGCAGTTGGTGTTGCCCGAAATGAGGGAACGCTGTTACGGAAAAATCATCAATATTTCGTCCATCGCAGGAAAGGTGGCCACACCTTTCGGAGGATGGTATCACGCCAGCAAATTTGCGGTGGAAGGATTGAGCGATAGCCTTCGCAACGAAGTCAAGCCGTTCGGTATCGATGTTATCCTGATCGAACCCGGGGGTATTAACACGGAATGGGGTCCTATCGCTTTTGACAACTTGGAAAAAAGCACCGAAAATTCGGTTTATAAACAAGCTGCTTTCAAATTCGCTACTGTTTTCAAGAAAACGATGAATAAGCATTCCGATCCGGCTGTTATTGCCCGGTTAATTCTGTATGCAATAGAGACAAAACAACCCAAAGCCCGTTATGCAGCAGGATACATGGCAAAACCTACGCTTTGGATGCGAAAATTACTGAGTGACAGAATGATCGACTCATTATTTTTGAAAATATTAAAATAAATCCACCATGTTTAGTTTTCCTTTATATCAGGTCGATGCCTTTGCCGAGACACTCTTTAGGGGCAATCCGGCTGCTAGTTGTTTTTTGCCAGAATGGCCGAACGATAAGATAATGCAATCGATTGCTGCCGAAAACAATCTGGCAGAAACCGCTTTTTTGGTTACCAACGGTAGTGGTTATGATATCCGTTGGTTTACTCCGTTAACAGAAGTCGATCTTTGCGGACACGCCACGCTAGCGTCGGCCTATGTGTTGTTCAAATGTCTCAATTATCCGGGCAACGAAGTGGTTTTTCATTCACCCCGTAGCGGAGAACTGCGAGTGAGCCGGCAAGGAGAAATGCTCTTTCTCGACTTTCCAACCGATGTATTAACCGACGGTGATTACAAGCTAGACATAGAAACTGCCACTGGAATGAGACCGGTAGCGACATGGAAAGGCAAAACAGATATCATCGCACTGTTTGAAAATGAAAAACAGATTCGGACAATGCAACCGAAATTGAAAGAAATTGCCAAGCTCCCTTGTCGTGGCGTAATCGTTACGGCTCCCGGAGATGAGGTTGACTTTGTATCGCGTTTCTTTGCACCGCAATCGGGCATCGACGAAGACCCGGTAACCGGTTCGGCACACACTTCACTGACGCCTATATGGAGCAACCGACTGAAAAAAACGACCATGACAGCGCTTCAACTTTCGGCAAGAGGAGGCAAGTTGCAATGTACGTTTCTAGGCGATCGGTGTAAAATAGGAGGATACGCACAATTATATCTTACCGGGACAATCTTTCTCGATCAATAAACTATATGAACCGAAACATACGAACAAGGATCTGGAGGCAGTTTCTGGTTCCGATAACGGCTCTTATCCTGATTCTGATTATCGGCATTCTGGGTTATATCTTTATCGAAGGATATACTCCACTCAATGCCCTCTACATGATGGTGATTACCTTTGCCACCATCGGTTATGGCGAGCCCCAGCCATTGTCGGCTGAGGGGAGAACATTTACTATTCTGCTGATAATTGCCGGATTTTCGGTCGGTTTGTATGCTATAGGCAAACTCTCCTCTTTTTTTGTGGAAGGCGAACTATCAAAACTATTAAAGATCAAACGCATGAATACAGCATTGGAAAACATGAGAAACCACTACATCGTTTGTGGTTACGGCAAAACCGGCAAACGCGTGATGGAAGATTTGTTGCGCACAGGAAAGAAGGTGGTTATGATTGAGAGTAATCCCGAGCGAAACGAAAAACTGAAAGAGGTGTACGACAAAAATTTGGTTCACATTGTGGGTGATGCTACCAACGACGACGTGTTGATACAGGCAGGAATCGATCGAGCCAAGATTTTGATTGCCGTGTTGGCCACCGATGCCGAGAACTTGTTTGTAACTCTCAGTGCAAAAGATCTGAACAAAGATATCAAGGTAATCACCCGTGTGGAAGATGCCAGTTCGGCTGCCAAGTTCAAAAAGGCCGGCACCGACTTTATCATATCGCAAATCGATCTGGCCTCCGACAGGATTGTATCTTTAGCCACCTCTACCACCGATTTCTTCAGTTTCGTAGAACTGACAGACGGCAAGGAAGAGCTACGCGACTATAAATTTCGTCTGGTAGAAATCCGTGAAGGTAGCAACCTTATCGGAAAAAGCTACCGCGAAGCCAATATTCCGCAACGCACCAATCTGGTGGTAATCGGCTGTTATTCTGCCGACAGCAACCTACAGGTCAATCCGAAGGCCGACGACTTGATCAGTCTGGGCGACCGACTTCTGGTATTCGGAAAGGACGAAGAAATTACACAACTAAAAAAAATAGGTAAAGGATGACTATGATTGATGCCAATAGGAAAAATTTCATTTCAGACAGGCAACGTCAATACTACCCCAAAAACGGAACATTGGTGATTTCTTGAAATAATATAGTATGTGCCATTCCAGAATAAAATTGTTATCATAACCGTAGCTGCCCAAGGCATTGGGTAGAAGTATAGCTCAGACACCGTGGTATGACAAAAAAGATAATCCACGAACCGCAAATCAGCCCTTTTTTTTTAACTTTTGCCAATAGAGAATTTCATACCGACCATCACATTGGTCGGTGGCATGGGGTATCCTTTATTGATTTGATATTTCTGATTCAGCATATTATTGACTGACAGATTGATTTCCCAAAAAGAATACGGTTTGCAAGCTGCGTGCAAATTTACAAGCGTATAATTCTGAGTAACAGCAGGAGTGGTTTGAATATACAAATCTTCTATGCGCTGCACACTCAAACCAGCCGTCACATTGTTTATCGGTTTGTACTGCAATGTACCGAACAATTGATGCTTCGGTGCTGCCAGAACCGGCGTATCCATGTACAGATAACTGTAATTGACTGTCAACCGAACTCGTTCCGACACTTTATAATCTCCCATCAGTTCAATACCTTTGTTCAGAAATGAGCCGGTGTTGAGATATTGCATCGCTACCTGACGAATCAGATTCGTTCCTTTTGCGATAAACGTTGTTAGTTCGGTGGAAAGTCGACCCTGTAACCAAGCTTGCTGCCACGAAACTTCATAATTCATCATCTTCTCCGGCTGAAGGTTTTCATTGTGAGGCGGAAACATATAGAGTTCCTTTACCGTTGGACTGCGAAATCCCTTCGAAACGGAAGCCTTCAATACCGTAAATTGTGACGGACGAACCGAAACGCCACCTTGCGGAATCCATTCACCACCATAGACACTATTTTCAGAGTAACGAATTCCAACATTCACCGACAGATACCGTCCGAAGAAGTCCTGCTGCAGACTGGTATATCCGGCTGTTTCATGAATGGATTTCCGAACCGGGAAGCCCATCAAATTCTGAACAAAAGAGTTCAAACTGTTATTTTCGGCAAAACCTCCGTAATTTTCATAGTCGATACCAGCAATAATATTACCCTGAAACAGATCGAACGACTGATAGAGATTGAATCCAGAACAGTGATCGCGGGAGTGATAACCATCGTAAATATGATGATTCCCGAAATTCCAGAACAACACCATACTGCCCGAACTGTGTTGAAACCGATTCTCGAGGCTTAACGATGTAACTCCCCGAGAAATATCCGCCCATTTTGCCGGATTGACAGGAGCCCCAACCGTGTCAGGGTCGTATGCTTTGTATTTGGTCAGATTGAGATCTCCACTCAGATTGAAATGGTCGGAAAGAGCATATCCTATTTTGGCATAACCACTGTTATTATGATACTGCGAATTAGTACGGGCTCCATCGGTTTGTTCGTGTTCCAGCGAAACCACTCCATTCCACTTTCCCGATTTCATCATTGAGTTGGCCGAGTATCGCAGGGTATTGTATGAACCGTATGCCATGTCGAACGAGCCGAAATATCCCTTCTGCTGTTGCTTTTTGGTAATCAGATTGACCACGCCCCCCATAGCATTGGAGCCATACAACACAGAGGCCGGGCCTCGGATTACCTCCACCCGCTCAATATTGTCAGTCAGATAACTATCGGCTAAATGGTGTCCCATCAGCCCCATAAACTGCGGATGCCCATCAATCAGGAACAACACCTGCGTGTTGGTCAGCGGATCGCCGGCTTTTCCGACAGTACTACCGATACCACGAATCGTAATGGCCCCGGCAGAACCATTTGCCACCCCATAACCGGCAATACCTCTTTCGGTAACAAACAACCCGGGCACATACTGCGAAAGTACCGGCATTACATTTGAATAGCCGCTATTGTCGATATTTTGCTGATTGACAACCGAAATGGTAGATGGAATATTCCGAGCGGAACGTATGACTTTACTCCCAGTAACCACTACCTCATTCAATGCCACCGAATCTTTAATTTCTGCATTTTCGGACCAAGCGCACATTCCCGAAAAGAGCAGACATGCAAGAATAATATTTCTTTTTTTCAACCTACTATATGTTAATGATGAAACAGAACAAACGATATTATCGCACTAACACTTATTTAGAGACCACGACACTTTCCTTAAGTTTAAAACACTTTCGAAAAGAGATACAACATTTCCGATACGCCTGCAAAGATACGATAAAACAGAAAGAGGATCGAACACAACAAAATATTTGCATCCATATCCGAAATGGGCTATTTTTGTACGTTACAATTGAATCGGCATCATTTCCAGTAACCTTACCCAATATGATTCACTTTTATTCCGAAAACATACCACAACCGAAACTCCGCAAACGAATAATCTCCGCCTGGATAAAAGAGGTAGCTCAATTTCATGGCAAAAAAACCGGCGAAATTTCGTACATATTCTGCAACGACGAGAAAATTCTGGAAGTCAACCGGCAATACCTACAACACGATTATTACACCGATATTATCACGTTTGATGACAATGAAGGAGAGATACTTAACGGTGATATCTTTATCAGTCTCGATACGGTGGCCGATAATGCAAAAGAGTTTAATGTAACTTTCGAAAACGAGCTACACCGTGTCATGATTCATGGCATTCTTCACCTCTGTGGACAAAACGACCACTCCACAGAAGAACGGACGGAGATGATACGGCAAGAGAATGAAGCACTAAACCTACTTGAAAAATAACCGAACAATCTACATTGCTTCCGAAACAGAACAGATAACTTACAGCCTTCCTGCAATATAATGAGACATACATAGTCTTGCCATAAAATGCGACCAACCATTTGACGCATTGAGAATACACATAACCCTTTTCCTTTTTATGTGTATCTCCAAACACTAAATCGGGTTGCAAGCTTACTCCCACTGAATTTCTCAATATTATTGTCTGTTTTTTGACAAAAAAAAGAGCACATTCCGCAAAAAGAATAAATTTTGAAAAAAAAACAGTATGTTTGCGAAAGTAATCTTATTAAACTGTTGCAACATAAAAATATCATAATGCGATGTTGCAATAAGTACAATTCATGAAAATTCACACAGGATGAAAGAACAAGCCTTTCTTCCCATAACTTCACAATCGTTTCGCAAGTTATTCGACTTGTATTACAAACCATTGTGCACTTCTTTGAACTACTACACAAGAGACGAAGCGGCCATTGAAGAAATTGTGCAGGAGGTATTTGTCAATTTGTGGGAAGCTCGAGACCAATTACAGATTGAGCATCTTAAAACCTATCTTTTTTCAGCAGCCCGTTACCGGGCTCTAAACTACCTTCGTAACAAACAACGCCAGTTTGAAATACTTGAAAATTGGGCCAAAGAAGAATCGGAAAATCGTCAAAGCCGGAATGTTATCGACATGGACGAAATGCTTCCTCGTCTTCAAAAAGCAGTGGACATGCTACCCGAAAAGTGTCGCACCATATTTGAACTAAGCCGTCAGGAACACCTTACCTATAAACAAATTGCCGACCGTAATAATATTTCCATTAAAACAGTTGAAAGCCAAATGAGTATTGCTTTAAAAAAAATTAGAGAATATTTCAGCAACATCAACCATTGCGGATAGAGCTAACTCTCTGTGTATTAAATTAAATCAAAATTATTTTTCAAAAACTACAAAAAAATCACATTTCATTTAAGGGTTTTATGGATTTTACGTGTCTATTATAAACAGGTTTTAGAACAATCGACCTATAAATTTCAGAAAACACTGTATACTGAATGGATACTCCTTATAATCTGATACTAAGATTTTTCAATAACGAATGTACTGTCGATGAGGTGCAAATGCTCATGACATGGAGACAAGCTTCTCCTGCCAATGAGACCACCTACCAGGAGTTGTTGAAGACATGGCGTATCCTTGAACCTTCTACGCCAGAAGTAATTATCCCCAACAAACATAAAGTTTGGAACAACATTCAGAGCCAAATCAGAGATCAGGAAGTAAATTTTGATTGCTCCCCGACTTATTCACGTAAAAACATCTACACCATTTCCGGATTTGCTGCATCCATAGCACTGATTTTGGGGATAGCCTTTACCTTATTACTGGTTTACAAATCACCGGCTCCTATTTCGTATGCCCATTTTGAAACGATGAAAGGAGATAAATCGCAAATGACTTTACCCGACGGGACTAAAGTTTGGCTCAATTCCGGATCCCAACTAAGCTATGGAAGCGATTATAATCAACACGTGCGTACAGTTCAACTTTCGGGAGAAGCTTTCTTTGATGTAGTCAAAAACCCAAACCGCCCTTTTATTGTCAAAAGTGGAGGAATTGATGTCAAAGTGTTAGGAACGGCTTTCGATATCTGTGCCTATCCGGAAGACAATAACATATTTATAAGCTTGTTAAGAGGGAAAATCAGTATTGAATCGCCGGTAGATCAAAATCGACTTGCAATTCTGCATCCAAACGAAAAAGCAATCATCAATAAAGCAAATCTACTCTGTAACGTAACACCTTGTGATGCCACAACCGAAAGCATCTGGATAAATCACAAGCTTCGATTTGAAGGGACAACTCCCGATACACTTTTCAAACAACTCAACCGCTGGTATGGGGTTAATTTTGCCTTCAACAATACACCCCGGAATGTACGTTACTGGCTGACGCTAAAGAGCGAATCGCTTTCCGAAACATTACAATTAATCAACAAAATAACACCAATAAATTATTCAATTAAAGGAGAGGAGGTTACCATAATATACAAATAAAAGAGCATAGGGAACGGCCATTCTCTATGCTCTGAACAAAACAGACAAGCTATTTCTTCGATCAACATTTTTCTCTTTTTTCAAGGAGACAAACGTTTGTTGTCATTTTTGCAACTACAAAAATAAGCAAAAAAGCTAATACTTCTACACCTTACAAAAGATTTGTAAACATGATGTTAGCCAGCTCATTTTACTTACCGCAAAATAACAGCAAGGCTTACCGATTGTTCCGGAAAGCTTATTTGTGAAACCAACCACAAATAACTGATTATCCTATTGATTATAGACAGAAACACTCCAATTTTAAAAAGGGATTAACGCGTAAAAAACAAACAGTATGACTCTGCCAACCTGTTATGCTGTAGCGACCTTATAAAGCGTTGGCGACTCTATTTTAACAATTAAATTTTAATCACATGAAGAAACAAATCGCTTTGATCGTAGCGTTTTTGTCAATGTTTGGCGTCATTTTTGCACAAACCACCAAACTTGATTTATCGCTAAAAAATGTCACCCTAAAGGAGTGTTTCGCAGCAATTGAAAAGAAATGCGACTACACCTTTATGTATGACAATTCGATTGATGTAAATCAACGGGTAAGCGTAGATGCTAAGCAGGAGAACATCACTGCGGTTCTGCGCAAAGTATTTGAACACACCAACATCCGGTATGAAATTGTAGGAAAACAAATTGTGTTGAAAGAAGAGTCCTCTTCTCATCAAACCTCTGTATCGGGAAACGTTACGGACGCTCAGAAAAATCCCCTAATCGGCGCTACCGTCACCATTAAAGGAACTTCACGCGGTTCCATCACTGACGTAGATGGAAGATTTTCGTTGAGTAACGTCCAAAAAAATGCCATTCTACACGTTTCCTACATAGGATATACCGTAAAAGATGTACCCGTTACATCTTCCAGTGTAAACATTGTACTTCAGGAAGATACCAAACAAATTGAAGAAGTAGTGGTAATGGGCTACGGAGTTCAAAAGAAAAAACTAGTAACCGGTGCTACTGTATCCCTGAAAGGCGAAGATCTTCAGAAACTAAACACTACTAATGCCTTACAAGCCATGCAAGGACAAACGGCAGGGGTGAACATTACCTCCACTTCCGGGCAACCCGGCGGCGGAATCAAAGTGAATGTTCGTGGTGTTGGTACCATTGGAAACTCAAATCCGACGTATGTGGTCGACGGTGTAATTACAGGCGATATTACATACCTAAACAATGCTGACATCGCTGCTATCGATGTATTGAAAGATGCAGCATCTTGTGCCATTTACGGTGTTAACGGTGCAAATGGTGTCGTTTTGATTACTACACGAGGTGGCAGTCTGGGTGCCGGTGGAGCAACCAAAGGACAGATCTCCTTTGATTCGTATTACGGCATACAAAACGTTGCCAGCAAAGCCAACTTATTAAATGCCCGCGAATATGCCACTATTATAAATGAAGCCGCTGTCAATTCGGGAGGATCGCCCTATTTTACTCAAAATCAAATTGCTGCCATGGGATCGGGAACAAACTGGATGAATGAAATGTTCTCCAAAAATGTTCCGACACAAAATTACAATATTGCAGCAAACGGAGGCAATCAGACCTCCATTTATTCGCTTGCATTTTCATATACCCAACAGGGAGGTATTCTTGGTGGTTGCGATTTATCTAATTATCAACGTTACAATTTTCGCGCAAACACAGAACATAAAATGTATGGCAATTTCCTTAAACTTGGAGAACACATTACCTATTCTCACATCAATCAGAAAGGAATTAGAGATGCTGGTATTTTTAGCAATACTTTACGTGCCGCCTTACAAGTCTCTCCATTTCTCTTAAATCAAAAGGATGCCAGTGGTAATTATTTGAGTAGTGCAACCTCAGCCGCTTATAACGGCTATTATAACGGATCTTGGTACAATGTAGAATCAAATCCATATGCTTCAATGATATATAATAACCAAAACGAAACAAAATCAGATAAGTTATTGGGAGATGTGTATGCCGAAATACAGCCTATCAAAAACCTGAAAATCAAGTCAACGTTTGGTTTAGAATATACGGGGAGCAGTCTTCATAGTTATCTTCCTATTTATTCTCTTTCGGCTTATGACTACAACACGGCTGAAAGAATAACACAAAATAGCACAAAAGGCTATACCTGGAATTTGGATAACACAATCAATTATATTTTCAAACTGAATAAACATACCTTTGACGTGCTGGTTGGTAATTCACTTCGAAAGTATCAGGGTAGTTATATAAACGGGGTAAATCAGGGTACTACTCTCTTTGGTGACCTTACTCATGCCTATCTGAGTAATTCAACTACAACTTCTGTAGCATCCTCTTCTACACCACAAATTATCACCAATTCGATGAATCTAACAGGTAATGCCTACTCGGTGGTTGCACATGCATCTTTCTTTGGACGTATCAATTACAACTACAACGAAACCTATATGGCCACTATGGTTTTCCGAACCGATGGTTCTACCTATTTTGCCAAAGGGAATCAGTGGGGATATTTTCCTTCTGTTTCGGCAGGCTGGGTTGTATCTAATGAAAAATGGATGGAGCCTACCAATAAATGGATGGACTTTTTGAAACTTCGAGCCAGCTGGGGGTCCAATGGTAACGACAATATTTCTTCTGCATTCGCTTATCAATCGTTAATTACGTTATCAAATGCCACTTATAACATTGGGGGAACAGACGTTGCCGGTTCTTATCCATCCACTATCGGAACTTCAAACCTGAAATGGGAAACATCCAAACAGCTTGACTTCGGCCTCGATGCACGCTTCTTTAGCGGAAAACTGAATGCCAACTTCGACTGGTACAGAAAAACTACCAATAATTGGTTGGTACAGGCGCCTGTTTACGGAACGACAGGTGTATCTTCTGCTCCTTACATTAATGGCGGTAGCGTAACTAATTCCGGAATAGAAATTCAATTGTCATACAACAACAAAATTGGGAAAAATTTCAAATACACTGTTACGGGTACGTATACTTACAATAAAAACAACGTAACCGACATCCCCACTTCAGATGGAATTATTCATGGTGGAACACAAATTCTATATAATACCTCCACCGAATTCTACCGAGCCCAGTCAGGTCATGCTATCGGTTATTTTTGGGGATATAAAACAGCCGGCGTTTTCCAGAATGAGTCTCAAATCAAAGCTTACACAAACAACAAAGGCATTGAATTACAACCAAATGCGAAGCCTGGTGATGTAATATATGTGGATATCAATGGTGACGGAAGCATCAATGCAAGCGATAAAACAGATATTGGCGATCCCAATCCTCATCATCTGTTCGGAGCAAGCTTTTCATGCTCTTATAAAAACTTTGATTTTGCGGTAAATGCCAGTGGAGTTGCTGGAAATAAAATCGTTCAATCGTATCGGGAACTTACAAACCATTATACCAATTGGACAAATGCAATTCTCGGACGTTGGCATGGCGAAGGCACCTCCAATTCGATGCCAAGAGTGACAGAAGACAATTCCAACTGGACTAATTTCTCCGATCTTTATATCCATAACGGGGCCTATTTACGCCTTTCCAATATCACCCTTGGTTATGACTTTACCAATTTAATCAAATGTAAATACATCAGTCAATGCCGTTTGTATTTGTCGGCCGAAAACCTTTTTACCTTAACTAAATACAATGGTATGGATCCTGAAGTCGGCTTTAGTGCTCAAGGATCCAATTCTGTCTACAATTTCGGTCAGGGTGTCGATATCGGATTCTATCCACGTCCACAAACCTATCTGATAGGCCTCAATGTTAAATTCTAAATTCAAAAACACATGAAAACATATAACATATTTATCACTGCGGCTATAGCACTGTTCACTCTCGGATCTTGCAGTAATTTTTTAACAACTGAACTGACAGATCAAAAAACCAGTGACAGCTACTATAAAACGCCCTCCGATGCATATACCGCATTAGTCGGATGCTATAACGGACTTAACCTGATTTGGAGCGACAACAGTTATGCTTTCCCTGTTGCCTCCGAAGTTTATTCGGATAATTGTTTCGGTGGTACCGGAACTTCCGATGGTCACGATTATGATGTACTCGATCAGTTCGACATAACTCTGGCTCCATCGTATGTTTCGCTCTACGAAAATGATTGGAAACGTTACTATCAAGCCATTTATCGCTGTAATGAACTATTAGACAAACTCGACCAGGTTGAATGGGGCTCTAGTTCATCCCTCAAAAATCAATACGAAGCAGAAGCAAAGTTCTTACGTGCTTTCTTTTACTTTGATTTGGTTCGTTTGTTTGAAAAAGTGCCGTTGATTACAACTCCAACCAGCGAACTTGTTGCCCAAGCAGATCCGGCAGACATCTATAAACAAATAATGAGTGATCTTCGATTTGCAATTAATAATATGCCAACCACAGCCTATTCGAGTAGCTTGACAACTGTAGGGAGAGCCACCAAATGGGCTGCAGAATCGTTGCTTGCCCGTGTTTATCTTTTCTATTCAGGTTACTACAGCGCCACATCAATAGGCGATGAGACTTCAGCTACGGCTTTGGCAGCTGTAGAAGATGTTATCAGTAATAGCGGACATGATTTACTTGCCGATTTTACTACTTTATGGCCAGCAGCTTCAGTAGCAAAAGGAGTTACCTATGCCGGAGAAGATAACAAAGAGGTGGTGTTTGCCATCAAATATACTGGAAACGGAACTTCTACGAACAACAACATCACTGGCAATAAATGGCTGATAATGGAAGGCATTCGTAACAATGGAGTAGGCATTTATCCTTATGGTTATGGATGGGGTGCTTGCACTGTCGATCCTAAGTTAGTAGCTCAGTTCGACAAGACCAACGACAGCCGTTACTTTGCATCAATTACCTCCATTAATGACGAGAAACTGGCATTTTCAAATTCATCCGATTGTCGCGAATATACCGGATATTACTTGAAAAAATATAGTCCACAAAGCGATGTTGATAATAATTCGTTACCAACAACCGATTATCAATATGCTCAAGCTCAGGATTATTATGTTATCCGTTATGCAGATGTATTGTTGATGGCGGCAGAACTTGGCAGTACCAATGCAGCGACTTATTACAACAAAGTGCATCAACGCGCAATTCCTACTGCTGCGACGGTATCTTCAGTAACGAAGTCCGATATTCTGGCCGAACGCAGACTGGAGTTTGTGGGAGAAGGTATTCGTTATTGGGATTTACTACGCCAAGGACTGGCCACCGCAGCAAGCACTATTGCCAATAACACTACTTGGACGGTAGCTACCGGTACACCATCGGTTACGAAAATAACCACTAACATCACTACTACCCGCGGATTTCAACAGATTCCGGCCGATGAGATAACACTTTCGGGTGGTGTGTTGAAACAGAATGCCGGATGGTAATTTATTAACTGTTAAAATCATATCATTATGAAAAAGATATTATCATTTTTTGCAATTGCCATTGGAGCGATGCTTTGGGTAAGCTGCCAAAGTGATTTGGCATTGGAAACATTGCCTGCTACAGCCACGTTCCAAGTTACGCAGGATTTAACAACGGATCCTGGAGGTAACACGGTAATACTAAAAAACACGACCCCTAACTCCATCCCCCATTTTGATTATGGATCGGGAACTTCTACCAGTCAAACGGATACTATCCATTTTCCATTCGCTGGTAAATATGCCATCAAATTTTATGCTTGCGTACAGGGGGGTATCGTTCAAGGAGTTACCGACACTGTTGTTGTAACGGCCAACAACCTCAATTACGTCAACGACCCGCTATGGACAAACCTTACCGGAGGAGTAGGAAAATCGAAGGTGTGGATCCCAGACAATGGTAATTACGGTTTTTGTGCAGGGTTTATGTCGTATGCTGACCCAAGTGCAACACAGGCTTTTGAAAACTATACCATCAACTGGGATCCGGGAAACAGCAATGCCGGAGCAACCAACACCGATCTGAGCGGAACCATGACATTCGACTTGATAGGAGGTGCTCATCTAAATGTCGTAAAACCGAATGAACCTACGGCTTCTACCAGTGGAACATATTTTTTGGATGCAACCAACCATACGTTGTCGACCACGGATGTTTCGATATTGAGAATAGCATCCCTGATTTCAGGTGTTACCAACTGGACCAATAGTGTCAAAATTCTAGAATTAACGGCAAATCAATTGCGCATTGCCGTCTTAAGAACAGATCCGACACAAAATGTTTGGTACGAAGTGTACAACTTTGTTTCAAAAGCGTATGCTGACAGCTATGTTGCTCCTGCCGTAACCTATTCCGAACCTATTAAAACCAGTTTTACCAAAGACGATCTTGTCGGAACTTGGAAATACAGTCTCAATAGCGAGAATTGGGTTGGATGGGAAGTAACCGGCTCAAAAAAAGGAGGTTCACTCTTAAATAACTGGACAACGCGAGCTGCCATGGTTTCTGATCTAACCAGCTGGGGTGCAAGTAACGCAGCCGCCACATTTGCAACTGCCGATAACAACGTGTACACTTTCAACTCAGATGGTACTTGCACATTGAATGGAATTGCAAATTCTTATACCGTAACCAATGGAGTAATCAGTTTTGGAACACCTTTGACCGGTAACGAATGGAGCCTGATCTGGATAGCTCTATCCGGCTCCAAAATCAGCGTTCTAAACGTGACAACAATTGGTACAACGGCATATAAAAGCAATGGCATTTGGATTGGAATCCAAAACGGAACAAAACAGGAAGATCAAGCTGTCCAATTAATTAAACAGTAAAAAATAGGCTTTTACATTTGAGAAATAAATAAGGGTGTCCAAACTATTGAACACCCTTATAAAAATAAAAATCGACAAAATGTCTCAATTTTTAGATGTCAAATGGAATGTTATGTTGCTACAAATTATCTTCATTTCTATCTAGTGCAACTTTACAATTTCAAGGCATCATCCAATTAGGTGCATCATCTAAATGCAATAGTCAAATTATCCCCTTTCCTGATTTTTATGTCAATTCTTTTGTCAGCCAAGCAGGATGGGATCTGTTTACATCTGGCATATCAACATTATCAACATAAAATGTAAATTATTATGATCCTATAAATATATCAGGATCTGCTCTAAGATCTATAACACAAAGCGTCCTTACAGGAGAACATCACCTTGGATTTAGTATTTTAGACCAAAATGAGGCTTATGATAGCATAGAATATATCCTTGATAATGTGTTATTTATACAATCAGAATCAATACAAAAGACAATGAGATTGTCAAGCAACAAACAGAATTGGTATTAGTTGAAAATTAGGTAGAGGCTGGTTGTTCCAGCAAGAAGGACACAGCCAGCCTTTTCTATTTCCAACGTTGCACAAAGCAAACTTGTCTCGAACTTTTACAGATGTTCTAAATCTCCGATTCCCAGATTATTCACATTACACAAGTCATTCTCCCCAAAAAACAAAACATTAGCAATTGCAAAAAAAGTATCATTATTCATCTCTTCCATTCTCTATCTTTGGATCATGAAGATTGAGAACAGACAGTCACGATTGGGCTTAAAAAAGAACGACAAAGAGCATATTTATAAGTACTTTATCTATCTATTTTTAATAGCAATGCCTGTCCTGATTGAAAAATATCTATAATTTTACTATTTCATAAAACTGATATTACTCATCACACCGATACTTTTCATATCGTCTTTTCCGGCAAAAGCAACACTCTTTGAGAATCTATAAACCGATTATTTCGGATAAAAAAAACTTTTCTCACATAGAGCTGTGCGTTGAGCGACAACCGGATTAGCATCGGTAACGACAAATGGAGGTTTCGGATTGACAAACAGAACAGATGTCCTGTTTGCCGCAATCGGTTCTTTGGAGTGCAATAATAAGGGGAGTTTCACCAGATAAAAACAGGACATATCCCGTCTGAATTTTGATTGATAATCGTTAGAAAAAGCTGTAATCATTATGGGTTTAATATGTATCTTTGGTGTGGAAAATAGACAAAACGTTTCGAAACGTGCACTTTTTCATTCCAAATATATTAACTCTTTCATAATCTGTTCCAACTATGAAAATGATAATGCGATTTTTTAGTTTAACACTGATGGTAGTGCTGATGTCATGCAATGTGGTAAAAAATCCCCGTTTGACAGACAATTTTAACGATGGATGGAAATTTCATCTGGGTGATACCGTCAGCCCTCAGGCTCCCGAGTTCAACGATCAGTCATGGCAAATGCTCAATCTGCCTCATGACTGGAGTATCGAAGGTTCATTTGACAAAAGAAGCAAAGCCGAATTCGGCGGTGGCTACCTCAACGGAGGCATCGGCTGGTACCGCAAAACCTTCATTCTTGATAAAAATATCTACCGGGACAAAAACATCTTTATCGACTTCGATGGCATCTATTGCAACAGCGAAGTATGGATCAACGGCCATTACCTCGGCAAACGTCCCAATGGTTACATCTCATTTCAATACGATCTGACCAAGTATCTGAAGCTGGGCAGAAAAAACGTAATTGCCGTCAGAGTGGATAACTCGCATCAACCCAATTCGCGCTGGTACTCCGGCTCGGGCATTTACCGCAACGTGTGGTTGGAAGCAGTTTCTCCGGCACACTTCAACCACTGGGGCATCGCGGTAACCACACCCAAAGTTACACCGCAGAAAGCGGCCATCAGTACACAGTTTCAGATTACGATTCCCAATGCCGACACCAGCAAGGTGACTATCGAAGCTAAACTGTACGATGCCGACGGCAAGTTGGTAGCTCAAAACGGGCAGGTCTACTTCAAAGACAAAAGCTACAGCAGTTTGCTCGAATTGGTGGCTCCTCATCTGTGGAGCACCGCAGATCCTTATCTCTACAAACTGGTTTCGCAGCTATATATCAACAAAAAATTGACCGATCAGGTGACAACCAACGTCGGTATCCGGTATTTCAATTTCGATGTCGACAAAGGTTTCTCGCTCAATGGGAAACCACTGAAAATTGTAGGCGTATGCAACCACCATGATTTAGGATGTCTCGGTACAGCCGTCAACAAACGTGCTATCGAACGCCAGTTGGAAATTCTCAAAAGTATGGGTTGCAATGGCATTCGCACATCGCACAACCCGCCTGCTCCCGAATTGCTCGACCTATGTGACAAAATGGGATTCGTAGTGATGGACGAAGCCTTCGACATGTGGGAGAAGAGCAAAACCACCTACGATTATTCGCACGAATTCAAAAAATGGCATGCACGCGACCTGCGCGACCAAGTATTGCGCGACCGCAACCACCCGAGCGTTATTCTCTGGAGCGTGGGCAACGAAATTCCCGAGCAGTCTCCCGATTCGCTTAACACCGGTGCCCGCATCATGAATGATTTATGCTCTATCATCCGCAAACTGGATACAAGCCGTCCTATTGTGACGGCCAACAACCACCCGAATCCACCTAACGCCATTATTAACAGCGGCGCTACCGATCTGATCGGGATCAACTACCACATCGAAAACTGGTTGAAATTCAAACAGGATTATCCGGGCAAGAAACTCATAGTCACCGAATCGACCTCGGCACTGCAAACCCGTAGCTGGTACCAGATGCCCTCCGACAGTATTTTGCGCGTTCCACAAGAATGGGATATTGCCTACTCCACCCCACATCACAACTGCTCGGCCTACGACAATTGCTCGGCTCCATGGGGATCGACCCACGAAGAGACATGGAAGGTGGTGAAGGCCAATCCGTTTATTTCTGGCATGTTTGTCTGGACTGGTTTTGACTACATCGGCGAACCGACACCCTACACCTGGCCTTCGCGCAGCTCCTATTTCGGCATCGTCGATCTGGCCGGATTTCCGAAGGATGTCTACTACATGTACCAAAGCGAATGTACAACCAAAACAGTTTTGCATCTTTTCCCGCACTGGAACTGGAAACCGGGTCAAACCGTCGACATGTGGGCGTACTACAACAATGCCGACGAAGTGGAACTCTTCCTTAACGGTAAATCGTTGGGCAAACAGCATAAAACAGGCAATCAGTTGCACGTAATGTGGAAAGTGCCATTCGAAGCAGGAACGCTACGTGCCGTATCCTACAAACAGGGTAAACCTGTCACATCTACCGAAATAAAAACGGCGGGTGCTCCTAATCGTATCCGATTGACAGCCGACCGGCATAAAATTACCGCTGATGGAAGCGACCTTTCGTTTGTAACCGTCGACATTGTGGATAAAGATGGAAATCTGGTTCCCGATTCCGAAAATTTAGTTCAGTTCAAACTCGAAGGTCCCGGCAAAATTGCTGGCGTAGACAATGGCAGCCCAATCAGCATGGAGTCGTTCAAAGCCGATCACCGCAAAGCATTCCACGGGAAAGCACTTTGCGTGGTTCAATCGAAACAAAGAAGCGGCATTATCCGCCTGACGGCCACATCGGCAGGGTTGGCAACCGCCGTGGTGGAGATCAGTAGCAAGTAGTTCGGAGAACGCAGATTGATTGCCTGAAAGGCATACTTAATTCAACCCGACGTGAAACGTTGGGGATGCAGCATAATACGCAATCAATACAACAGCAACAATGGCGATGTCATGACCAACAATGGCGATGTTATTGATGACAATGGCGATGTCATGACCAACGGAGGCGATGTTATTGATGACAATGGCAATGTCAAAGCCGCCGATGGCAATGTTATTGATGACAATGCCATTGTTAGCGTTTACAGCGGCAAAATCAACAATTATTTCGGCTTTGTTCCCTTTGAAAAGGTAAAAACGGAAATTCAAATATCATCATACATTATGCAATTCGGACATTTCGACGACAAACGACGTGAGTACGTTATCACCAATCCACGTACGCCATGGCCCTGGATCAATTATCTCGGAAACGAAGACTTCTTCAGTTTGATTTCCAATACAGCCGGTGGCTACTCTTTTTATAAGGATGCCAAGTTTCGCCGAATCACCCGTTATCGTTACAATAATGTGCCGATGGACAGCGGGGGAAAGTATTTTTATATCAACGACGGGGGGACGGTATGGAGTCCCGGCTGGAAGCCCTGCAAAACCGGGCTCGACAGCTACGAATGTCGCCACGGGATGAACTATACCACTATCAAAGGTTCCAAAGACGGCGTCGAGGCGGAAGTGCTCTACTTTGTTCCGTTGAAGACCTGGGCCGAAGTGCAGAAATTGACGCTACGCAACACCTCATCCGGGGTAAAGACGCTCAAGATTTTCTCTTTCGTGGAGTGGTGCCTGTGGAATGCCGCTACCGATATGGAAAACTTCCAGCGCAACTTCTCTACCGGCGAGGTGGAGATTGATGGTTCCGTTATTTATCACAAAACCGAATACAAAGAGCGTCGCGACCATTATGCTTACTACTCGGCAAACGTTCCCCTCAACGGCTACGAAACCGACCGCGAAACATTCTTCGGGCTCTACAACGGTTTCGACGAACCGCAAACCGTACTCGAAGGGGCACCCCGCAATTCGGTGGCGCACGGTTGGTCGCCCATTGCGTCGCACTACATCGAAGTGACGCTGCAACCCGGCGAGTCGAAAGATTTTGTCTTTGTGTTGGGCTATGTGGAGAACGCGCAGTATGAAAAATGGGAGAGCAAGAATAGTATTAATAAAACCAAGGCAAAAGCCACCATTGCCCGTTTCGATACGGCTGCGAAGGTGGACGCGGCTTTGGTCGAATTGAAAGCCTATTGGGATAATCTCCTGAACGTTTTCGCCGTGAAAACAGGAGAAGAGAAGCTCGACCGGATGGTCAACATCTGGAATCAATACCAGTGCATGATCACCTTCTGTTTCTCGCGCTCGGCTTCGTTTTTCGAAAGCGGCATCGGTCGTGGCATGGGCTTCCGCGACTCCAATCAGGATTTGGTGGGCTTCGTGCACCAGATTCCCGAACGCGCACGCGAACGCATCATCGACATTGCCTCCACGCAGTTTCCCGACGGCGGTTGCTACCATCAATATCAACCCTTGACCAAGAAAGGCAACAACGAAATAGGGCAGGGTTTCAACGACGACCCGATGTGGCTGATCCTCGGAACCACAGCCTACATCAAAGAGTCGGGCGACTTCTCCATTTTGGATGAACCCGTACCTTTCGACAACGAAGCCGGTTCGGAGGTTTCGCTTTTCCACCATCTCACCGTTTCGTTCAACCATGTGGTGAACAATCTCGGATCTCACGGATTGCCCCTCAGCGGGCGTGCCGACTGGAATGACTGTCTGAACCTGAACTGTTTCTCCAACGACCCCAACGAAAGTTTTCAAACTACAGAGAATAAGTCGGAAGGGAGTCAGGCGCAGAGTCTGATGATAGCGGGACTTTTTGTGGTATATGGCCGCGATTACGTGGAGTTGTGTAAGGTAATCGGGAAAACCGACGAAGCATCCCGCGCTCAGAAACACATCGATGCCATGGTGGAAGCTATCAAAACGAATGGTTGGGATGGCGAATGGTTCCTGCGTGCTTACGACTATTTCGGCAACAAAGTGGGCTCTGTCGAAAATGAAGAGGGAAAGATCTTTATCGAATCCAACGGTTGGTGTACGATGGCCGGCGTCGGTCTGGAAGAGGGCATGGTGGCCAAAGCACTCGACGCGGTGAAAGAGCGCCTCGACTGCGAGCACGGCATTGTTTTGAACAATCCCGCCTTTACCAAATACTATATCGAATACGGCGAAATATCCAGTTATCCTCCCGGTTACAAGGAGAATGCAGGTATCTTCTGCCACAACAATCCCTGGATCATCATCGGTGAAACCGTGCAGGGGCGCGGCGACCGTGCATGGGACTATTTTCGCAAGATATGTCCGTCGTATACCGAGCACATCAGCGATCTGCACAAGGTAGAGCCGTATGTCTATGCCCAGATGATTGCCGGAAAAGATGCCTTCAAACCGGGCGAAGCCAAAAATTCGTGGCTTACGGGTACCGCAGCGTGGAACTTTTACGCCATTTCGCAATACATTCTCGGCATTCAACCCACCTACGACGGCTTGCGGATCGATCCATGCATTGCCCCCGAGTGGAAAGAGTACAGCGTTACCCGCCGGTTCCGCGGTGCAACCTACGAAATTGTGGTGAAAAATCCGAACGGAAGCATGAAGGGAGTCAAAAGCCTCACCGTCGACGGCAAAGCTATCGACGGCAACATCCTACCGATACTGGCGGCAGGCGGCAACTACAAAGTAGAAGTCATTATGTAACTCATACGTACAAAAAAACATATTCGATGCAACACAAAAACTTACTCTTCGGAGCAAGCGTCCTTATTTTAGGCGCTTTATCTTTGAGCTTTACTCTCCCTAAAGAAGCGTCTCCTTACGAAGCTCAGATATCTCAGTGTTTGTCTAAGATGACACTGGAAGAGAAGGTGGGACAGATGGCACAATTCAGTGTCGATGCCGTATTGAAAAGCAAAATACCCGGAGTTCCCGATCTCCCCGTCGCAGTGGATGAAGCAAAGGCGACACACATTTTAGGCGACCTGAAAGCCGGTTCATTACTTAACACGCCTGCCGGCCTGGCTCAAACACCCGGCGTTTGGAATAAACTTGTCGATCAACTGCAGGAGATTGCACTCAAAAGCACCCACATTCCAATGATTTTCGGCGTGGATGCCATTCACGGTGCCAACTACACCGATGGTTCTATTCTTTTTCCGCAGGAAATTGCTATGGCAGCCACATTCAATCGTCAGCTGGTGTATGAAGGAGCCAAAGTATGTGCTTACGAAGTACGTGCAAGCGCTATTCCATGGACATTCTCGCCGGTACTCGACATGGGTCGCAATCCCAATTGGCCGCGTATATGGGAAACCTACGGAGAAGATCCGTTTCTGACATCGGAAATGGGAATCGCGTGTGTCAAAGGGTATCAGGGTAACGACCCCAACCGGATTGGTTTGTATAACATAGCCGCCTGCCTCAAACATTTTTTGGGCTACGGTGTTCCGGTGAGCGGACAGGATCGCACTCCGGCTATGATTCCGGAAAACGAATTGCGTGAACGCCATTTGAAGCCCTATGCGGCTGCCATCAAAGCCGGAGCCTTGTCGGTAATGGTCAATTCGGGCATCATCAACGGCGAACCTGTTCATGCGAGCCATTACATCCTTACCGACATTCTGAAAAATGAACTGAAATTCGACGGTGTAGTAGTAACCGACTGGCAGGACATCAACAACCTCTACAAACGCGACCGGATTGCCACCAGTGACAAAGAGGCGATCAGGCTTTCCATCAATGCAGGCATAGATATGGCAATGGTTCCTTACGATGAAAACTTCTGCAAGGATTTGGTGGCTTTGGTCAAAGAAAACAAGGTGCCGATGAGTCGTATCGACGATGCGGTACGCCGTATTCTGCGAATGAAATTCCGTTTGGGTTTGTTTAGCAAACCTACATGGAACGTAGCGGAGTATACCGGTTTTGCCTCGCAGCAAAGCCAAAAGCTGGCAAAAGCATCTGCCGATGAAGCCATTACTTTACTGAAAAACAAGAATTATTTATTACCATTGCAAAAAGCCTATCGCATTTTGGTAACCGGCCCCAATGCCAACACCAAACGCGGATTGAATGGCGGCTGGAGCCGCAATTGGCAGGGAGACAAAACCTCCGAGTACGAAAAGCTGGGAGCCACTATTCTGGAAGCTTTGCAGCAAAAAGTAGGCAAAGATCACGTCGTGTACGAACCGGGAGTAACCTACAACGAAAAAGGAAAATACTATGACGAAAATATACCTGAAATAGAAAAAGCTGTTGCCGCCACCAAAGGTTGCGATGTAATTGTCGCCTGCATCGGAGAGAACTCGTATTGCGAAACTCCGGGAAATCTTACCAGCTTGGAACTGTCGAAAAACCAGCAGGCACTGGTGAGCGATCTGGCAAAGACCGGCAAACCCATCGTGCTGGTGCTCAACGAAGGCCGTCCAAGGATATTCTCCGACATCGAACCGCTCGCCAATGCCGTTGTTCACACGTATCTACCAGGAAGTTATGGCAGTTATTCGTTGGCCGATATTCTTTACGGCGACGTCAACCCGTCGGGCAAATTACCTTACACCTACCCGAAATATACCAACCAGCTGACTACTTACGACTATAAACCGTCGGAAAACCGTGAAGTAATGGACGGTAGTTATAACTACGATGCCAATACTTCCGTACAATATCCGTTCGGCTTCGGTTTGAGTTACAGCACCTTTAAATATTCGAACTTAAAAGTAAACAAGACTCATTTCAATGCTGCTGATATTCTCGAGTTCTCCGTCACGGTAAAAAATAACGGCAAGATGACGGGTAAAGAAGCCGTTCTCCTCTACATTTCGGACAATTACGCATCGCTTACTCCCGACAACAAACGCCTGCGTGCCTTTGAAAAGGTGAGTTTGCTGGCAGACGAAGAGAAGACCGTCACACTAAAAGTACCTGCATCCGAACTCTCCTTCATCGGCCTCGACAATAAATGGCATCTGGAAGCCGGGAGCTTCACCGTTCGTTGCGGCAACCAAAAACTGTCCATCAATGCCGACGAGACCAAGGTGTGGGAGAGCTATCTGAAATAAGACGTTGCGAAAGACGATAAAATAGATTGAATCACATATTATTAACCATTAAGTTCATACAAGATGAGACACATTAAACACGCTCTGATCGGCTTGTTGTTAACAGGCTTAGCGATCCCGATGCATGCCAAGGTTCTGTCGTATCAAAAAGATGCCGACGGAGTGACCTTTACCCTGAATAAAGGGTTGATGAAAGTGAAAGTTTGCTTCGATAATATGGTGGAAGTGAAATACACCACCTTACCGCTCTTTATCGAAAAGCCTTCGCTGGTCATTACCAATCAGTGGAAGACGGTTCCTTCGTTTTCGGTTGCCGATAATGGAGATGCTATTGTGCTTACCACTCCGAAAATGAAAATGGCAATCAACAAAGCATCCAACGCAATCAAATACTTCGATTTGTCGGGAAACCCGATTCTTGCCGAGGATGATTCGCAAAACAAATCCATGACCGAAGCCACCGTTGCAGGCATTGATGTGTATAACTGTACCTCGCAGTTCCAATCGCCTGCCGACGAAGCACTTTACGGTTTGGGTTGCCATCCGGAGGATTCGCTTTCCATCAATTATAAGGGTCGTAACCAGGATATGGCCATCCATTACATGACGGGAGCTATTCCCGTCATGCTTTCCACCAAAGGTTATGGGCTCTTTTGGGACAACTATTCGGTGTCGAATTTCTACGGAGCTGAGGCCGGTAATACCAAATACAAATATGTGTCGGAAAGCGGCAACATGGTCGACTATTACTTTATTTACGGTCCCGATTTCGATAAGATTATCTCTACTTTCCGCAACGCTTCGGGCAATGCACCGATGTTCCCCAAGTGGGCTTTCGGTCTGTTCCAGTCGCAGGACAGGTATAAGAGTCAGGCCGAAGTGTTGTCGGTAAAAGACGGTTATCGCAATGCCAAGATTCCTGTGGATGCCATCGTGCAGGACTGGTTCTACTGGGAGCCCAACGTAATCGGCTCGCACGTGATGTGGCCCGAACGCTATCCGAATCCCAAGGCGATGGTGGATGAGTTGCACAATGCTAATATCCACGCTATGATTTCGATTTGGCCCGTATTCTCCAAAGGCACCGAACCTTTCAAACAGATGACTCACTCGGGTGGCATGACCGACATTCAATGGCTTAACGTGATGACTAATATTCTTGATTATTACTACGATGCGCATAGTCCTCAGGCGCGCGATTTGTACTGGAAGCAGGCCAACGACAGTCTGCTCGGCCGTTACGGCTGGGATGCATGGTGGGTGGATCAGTGCGAACCCGACAATGGCAACGTAGGCAATCCTAACTACATGGATCTGCGCCGTAAGAGCCATTTTGCCATCGGTCGCGGTATCGATTATATGAATACCTATTCGCTGATGCACTCCACGGGACTCTACGAACACTGGCGGAAAGATATTCCCGACAAACGTACGGTGCTGTTGATTCGTCAGGCATTTGCCGGACAGCAGCGTAACTCGGCCATCCTTTGGTCGTCCGACATTACCTGTACCTGGAACGCCTTCCGCAATCAGGTGCCGCAAGGGATCAACGCCTGCGCTTCGGGTATTCCTTACTGGACTTCCGATATAGGCGGTTACCATTTCCATTGGCAGGCTCCCGACTGGACGACACCCAGCAATCGCGAGTTGTTTACCCGTTGGTTCCAGTTCGGCACCTTCAGTCCGATCTTCCGCATTCATGGCAAAGGCGAGCGGGCCGTATTTTCGAAAAATTGGGACGAAGCGACCCGTGCGATTCTGTTAAAGTACGACAACCTGCGTTATCGCCTGATGCCATACCTCTATTCGCTCTCGTGGAAAGTGACTAACGAAGGCTATACCATTATGCGTTCACTGGGGTATGATTTCCGTAACGATGAAGGAATCAAGAATATCCCCGACCAGTATATGTTCGGTCCGGCATTCCTTGTGAATCCTGTTACGCAACAGTTGTACAGTGTGCCCGACAGCAAGAAGATTGCCAAAACCCGCAAAGTGTATTTGCCGAAAGCAACCCAGTGGTACGATTTCTGGACAGGAAAACAGATTGCCGGCGGAAACACCATCAATGCCAAAGCAACGATCGAAACATTGCCGCTTTATATCAAAGCAGGATCGATTGTGCCGATGGGGCCTTACCTTCAGTATGCCACCGAAAAAGCTGCCGATCCGATCGAACTGCGTATCTACCCGGGTGCCGATGCTGATTTCGTGATTTACGAAGACGAAAACGATACCTATAATTACGAAAAAGGAAAATATGCTACCATTTCTTTGCTCTGGGACGAAGCAGAAAAGACATTGACCATCGGTAATCGCAAAGGCGAATTTACAGGTATGGTAAAAGATCGTACTTTCAATGTGGTTTGGGTAACGCCCAATAACGGAATCGGAGTTGAACCGGCAAAAACATTCAAAGCCGTGAAATATTCCGGTTCAGAGGTGAAAGTGAAGAAGTAAATTCTCCCAACCGAATGCAAATCAGAATTACAAAATTCCATATCAAATGATTAAAAAACTTTTATTTATTGTGTTGATTCTCCGAATTTCGTCGAGTTTGCAGGCACAACAAGTGACTCCGGTTTACCTCGACGTAAACAAACCTCTTGAAGAGCGAGTGGAAAATGCACTATCGCAGATGACCACAGAAGAGAAGGTTGCCTTATGTCACGCGCAATCTAAATTCAGCTCGAAAGGAGTTCCCCGCCTGGGAATTCCCGAAGTGTGGACCGACGACGGACCGCACGGCATACGTGAAGAGGTTTTATGGGACGAATGGGGCGGAGCGGGATGGACAAACGATTACTGCACCGCTTTCCCGGCACTCACCTGCCTCGCAGCCTCGTTCAACCCTGAGTTATCGCTGCTTTATGGGAAGTCGATCGGAGAAGAAGCGCGTTACCGCAATAAGAACGTGCTGTTGGGACCTGGCGTAAATATCTACCGGACTCCACTAAATGGAAGAAATTTCGAATTTCTGGGAGAAGATCCCTATCTGGCCTCCCGTATGGTGATTCCCTACATTCAGGGTGTACAATCCATCGGTGTAGCTGCCTGCGTAAAACATTTTGCATTAAACAATCAGGAAACGTGGCGTGGACACATCAATGTCAACGTAAGCGACAGGGCTTTGTATGAAATTTATCTGCCTGCGTTTAAAGCTGCCGTACAAGAGGGGAAAGTGTGGTCAATCATGGGCTCTTACAACCAATTCAGAGGCGAACATTGTTGCCACAACAATCTGTTGCTTAACAACATTCTGAAACAGGAGTGGAATTTCGACGGAGTGGTTATAACCGACTGGGGCGGGACACACAACACAGATCAGGCAGTAAAAAATGGCCTCGATCTGGAGATGGGTACATACACCAACGGCTTGACTAGCCGTAGTAAATTACCTTATTCTGAATATTATCTGGCCAATCCGTTCCTGAAAGGGATCAAAGAGGGTAAATACGATATAGCTCTGCTCAACGATAAAGCGCGCCGTATCCTGCGTTTGATTTTCCGTACAACGATGAGTGCCAACCGCCCTTTCGGACGGTTTGTATCGCCGGAACATAGCGAAGCCGGGCGCAAGATTGCACAGGAAGGTATCGTACTTTTGAAGAATGAGAAACAACTTTTACCCATTCCGGCAGGCAAATACAACAAGATTGCCGTTATCGGAGAGAATGCTGTTCGTAGTCTGGTAATCGGTGGAGGTTCTTCGTCGCTGAAAGTGGCCTACGAAGTTTCGCCTTTGGAGGGATTGATAGCAAAATACGGTAAAGACCACATAGTGCAAAGCCTCGGATATGCTTCAGGACCGTCGATGTATGGTCGCGAAGCAAAATCGAAACTGAATGCCGACTCGTTGGTTGCCGCGGCTGTCGATGTGGCAAAAAATGCCGATGTGGTACTCTTTGTAGGTGGTCTCAATAAAAACCATTTCCAGGATTGCGAGGGTGGCGACCGCAAATCGCTCGATCTGCCTTTCGATCAGGATAAACTGATTGAAGCATTGTTGAAAGTAAACAAAAACGTCGTCATAGTGATGCTTAGCGGCAACGCAGTGGCCATGCCGTGGGTTGATAAGGTTCCGGCTATCGTGCAGGGCTGGTACCTCGGATCGGAAGCGGGTAATGCGCTGACCGATGTGATTTCGGGTGATGTAAATCCGTCGGGTAAGCTACCCTTCTCGTTCCCGAAAAAATTGGAAGACAATGCCGCCCACTTCTTCGGCAAGCTCTCCTACCCCGGTGACAGTGTCAATGTGTATTACAAAGAAGATATTCTGGTGGGCTACCGCTGGTTCGACACCAAGAACATCGCTCCGCTGTTTCCCTTCGGTTACGGTTTGAGCTACACCTCCTTCGCTTACTCCAAACCTACCGCAGATAAAGCGGAAGTGAACTCCGATGGTACCGTAAAAGTAAGCTTCACCCTGACCAACAGCGGCAAAACAGACGGTGCGGAGACGGCTCAGCTCTATGTAAGCAAACCGAAATCGGCAGTGACGCGTGCCGCCAAGGAGTTGAAAGCCTTCAAAAAGGTATTCCTCAAAGCCGGAAAGAGCACGACGGTAACGCTGGATGTTCCGGTCAGCAGTTTTGCCTTCTACAACGAAGCGAAACACAGTTGGGAAGTAGAATCCGGCAACTATACATTATTGCTGGGTAGCTCGTCGCGCGATATAAAAGGGAAAGTGAACATTCAAGTAAAATAGAATTGTATTTTAGATTATTGAGTCAGCAAAATGAAGGATCTGCATTGCCGGATTCTTCATTTTTCATTCCTGTAATATCCGAAAATCCGTCCCGGAAATGCAATGCCCGTTTCCGAAAAATGGCAAAAAAACGGATAAATCGGCGAAGAGATATGCCGGGATTGATAAGACGAGTGCCGGAACGAAAAGGTTATCATTTATACTGTCATTTCATACAAGATGAGATATGAATAAAGCACTGCTATTAATCGATATTCAGAACGATTACTTTGAGAATGGAGCCAATCCGCTGACAGGATCGCTTCAGGCATGTGAGAATGCAGCTAAAGTATTGAAAGCTTTCAGAGAGCAGAAACTACCCGTGATTCATGTGCGACATCTTACCACGCGAGCGGATGCCACCTTCTTTTTACTGGGCACACGAGGTGCTGAAATTCATTCCAATGTCGAGCCGCTTGCACATGAGTTGGTGATAGAGAAGCATTTTCCGAATAGTTTCCGGGATACCGGTCTGCTGGTTCATCTGAAAACACTCGCTATTGAAGAACTGGTCATTTGCGGCATGATGACCCACATGTGTGTGGATGCCACTACGCGTGCAGCCAAAGATTTCGGGTTCGGTTGCACACTGATTGGCAATGCCTGTGCTACCAAAGCACTCGAAATAAACGAACAACGGATGGAAGCCGAAGCTGTCCACAATAGTTTTCTGGCTGCACTGAATTATTTTTATGCGCGGGTGATAAATACGGAAGAATATTTAGCAGAACTAAATCATTCGCTATCAATTACATTTCAAAATCAAACACAACAAATCGAATCTTTATTGTGACGTGTAATCATTGTTACAATTTTACGGTTGATTTCAACACTATCTTTGCTAAACAAACACCAATACAAAGTATCAACTATAAAACAGAATAACAATGTATACACCTTTTGAAACAGCCGTAGTCTTCCCGTTGGAAAATTCTGTGGAATATACCGCAGGCGGCATAGTAAGTAAGCAAATAATTAAAAGAGAAGCAGGCAACGTTACGCTCTTTTCGTTCGATAAAGGGCAAGGATTGACCGAGCATACCGCACCATTTGATGCCATTGTACAGGTGCTCGATGGCACTGTGGAGGTTCGTATTGACGGGAAGCCACACACAATAAAGAAAGGAGAATGTATCATTATGCCGGCCAATCATCCGCATGCACTATCGGCAATCGAACCGTTCAAGATGTTGCTAACCATGATAAAGGGATAATATTGATCGGGCAATGAATTGAAAGCAAAGGCTGGTTCAAAGAAAAACAGTGAACCAGCCTCTGGTATTTTTGTATCTTATAAACAGAGTTTTCAGCCTCTATGCTGCACCTTGCCGTGTCCTGTATGTGACAAGTCTTGCAGTTCTCCTTCGCCATAGTAGACCACATCGCCATGACCCAGGTTCTGAATTTTAATGATATGCGAGGCGTACACGCTGGTATCGCCATGGCCGATACTCTTCACGTTTACATCTTTCGTAATTAACTCATAACCAGAAATATCACCATGACCTTCATTACAAATCGTTAACGCATCGCATGAGCCGGTCAACATCATATCGCCCCGCCCTTTATGATTCACCTCTACGGCAACACCCTTCATCTCCAGATTAATATCTCCTTTACTAGCATTATTGACAACCAAATCGTTTGTTTCGCATTTGAGGGCAAAATCGCCGTGATTGGTCGACATCACCTTAATAGACGGAGCTTTGAGTTCAAGATAAACATCACCATGGGTAACGGTTTTAATGACTATGCCAAATTTCGACTCAATAGGTTTCACCGATCGGACATCGGCATGTGAGGTCACATAAAGTGCTTCGAGGGCATGGCAATAAATGGTGATTTTGCCATATGTAAAAAGAGGAATTTTTTGCTGTACATCCTGGGTAACAAAAAGAGTTTTGATGGAATTATCGACCCGAACGCCATCAATGAGATTATCGTCCATCTCAATTATCACCTTTTCTTCATCCGACTGGATGATCTCGACATTGCATTGGGTACAAAGATGAAGCTGTAAAAATGGGTTGACCAGAATTGTTTTACTAACAACATTTCCACTCCCTTTTTCGTTAAATATTCTCCTGAGTTTTTTAAATGTCACCATCTCACTGATATTTAGTATTTAGATTTCGTACATTCAATTTGTTAATTTTACAAAGTTAAATCAGTTTGGCATTCAATTTTTATATTTACAGAATTAATTTTTATATTTACAGAATAATATTCTAGCTCGAAAACCATGGAAATTACCATCGACAGTCAATCATATTCACTACCTGACAGCAAATTAGACACCGAAACTATTCAGAAAGTAATAAATTTCTGGGCAAAAAACAGAGCAAAGTTGTCAATCGTCGAATCAGCCGATCTTTGTATTCTCTGTCTGCAAAAACCGACTCTCGTGAAAAACACGTATTGTCACAACGACTACGACAAAGGGCGCCTGCTGTTTGCTCACCAATATTTGCTCGAACACCTCGCCATGCCGCCCTCCATCGACGAACTTGCGCGCATTGCAGGCATCAATAGTTTCAAACTTAAAAACGGATTCAAAGAACTTTTTGGCAATACCATTTTTGGTTATTTGAATAGTTTTCGTCTCGAAAAAGCCTTTTACATGATCGCCTTAGGAGAAAAAAACATGACTCAAATTGCTTTTGAGCTCGGATTTTCCTCTCTTCAACATTTTAGTACAGCATTTAAAAAAGCGTACGGGTGTTCGCCAAAAAAAATTAAATCTACCCCAAGCTCTAAGCTCAAAATGTAGTCAGGCAGGAAAAAACCATTATATTTGTTGCATCATTTTTCCAAAACAGAGAGCCTTCAGTCGTTTTTTGTGCAAAAACGATTATTCTTACGTCAGGCATACAAGACTGTGTTTACCTCCGTCAACCAACAAGACGGACGGTTCTATTAACCAAAAACCAATTACTAACCAAAAATGAAAACCTGTATAATATCCGCTGTCTTTTTGTGCACAAGCTCTTTGTTGTCAGCCCAAATTATTGAACTTCCGCAGCCTGTTCGCACAGGTGGAAAACCGTTGATGGACGTACTAAATCTACGTCAGTCGGCTCGACAATTTGATTCTGAAAAATCCATTTCAAATCAAACACTCTCCAATTTGTTGTGGGCTGCCTGGGGTTTTAACCGGGAAAAGAAAAGGACGGCTCCCTCGTCAATGGATCGTCAGGAGATAGATTTATATGCTGTAACCAAAGAGGGAGTTTACCGATACGATGCGGCTGGCAACAAACTGATACCGATTGCTACCGGAGACTATCGCAAAGAGACGGGAACGCAACCGTATGTCGGCAACGCCCCTCTCAATATTGTATTTGTTTGCAACAAGTCCAAAATCAATTCCAAGGGCGAAAGCGGACTGATTGAAGCCACTTATGCCAATAGCGGTTTTATCTCGCAAAACATTTATCTATTCTGCGCATCGGAAGGATTGTCTACCGTTATTCGCGCAAGTATCGCTAAAGAGAAGCTGGCAAAAATAATGAATCTGACCGACGATCAAATGATTACGTTAGCACAAACTGTCGGTTACCCTAAAAAGTAATTACGAATTGATGTCTCTTCCAAATTTTGAGACCTAAAAAACATCTAACCCAATGCGCTATTTTGTCTTTTTATTATTACTCTCGATAAATGCCGTCTCACTTTCTGCCCGAAGCAAGACTCCGCCTGCCGGAGATCTGCGCGATTCACTCGTCAGATACGCCAAAACGCTTATCAACACGCCATACCGATCGGGAGCGAAAAACGGAAACGGATTCGATTGTTCCGGTTATACCAGCTATGTTTATCGCAAATTCGGCATGACCCTCAACGGATCTTCCGGTTCTCAGGTTGCAAACGGCAAAGAGGTCGATATAGACAATCTAAAAAAAGGCGATCTGGTTTTCTTTAAAGGACACAACAGCAAAACTTCGCGCATAGGACACGTTGGTATCTTTATCGACCGCAATGCCGACGGTAGCTTCAATTTTATCCATTCGGCCAACGGTGGAGGCGTACGTATCGACAATAGCAACGCCGATTACTACGCCAAACGTTACGTGACCGGATGTACGGTTATACCAGAAAAAAAGAAGTTGTACAAATTCGATCCGGTACAGGTGAAATCATTCTCCGAATTTGATAATTCCATTCAATATGCCTCCACCAGCAAAATACATAAAGTAAAAAAGGGAGAATCGCTTTACACTATAGCCAAAGAGTATAATGTATCTGAAAATCAGTTGAAAGAGTGGAATAAACTGAGTGGTTCCAAGTTGAAACCCGGACAAAAACTATCGATAAAATCCGACAAGGACTCGGCTATTAAAAACGACAACAATAACGAAAACAAAACCACACAAAACAACCGCAATAGTAAAACACATGTGGTAAAAAAAGGAGAATCGTTCTATTCTATAGCACAAAAGTATCGTATTTCGGAAGAAGAACTAATCAAAGCCAATTCAAAGAATGACGGCAAATTGAAACCCGGAGACAAGCTACGAATCATTACCGGATACTCCGCACTTGCAAACAAAAACGACAAAGACCAATCGGAAAAAATCGTAACAAAAACGGAGCTTTCCCGTCAAACCCACAAGATCAAGAAAGGAGAAACTTTATCGGAAATTGCCGAGAAATATCATACAACCACCACTCAATTAAAACGATGGAACAAATTATCGGGAGACAAGCTTAAACCGGGAGCCAGTCTGACTGTACAAATAACCAAAAAAGAGGCACCTATTAAAGAATCCAAAAACGAAGTCACTGCAGAAGCCTCCCAAAAAGAGGCTATTACGAGTACTGAACTGACAACAAAAACAATCACTTCTAAGAAATCTCATAAAGTTCGTAGAGGCGAAACACTTTCGGGAATTGCAGACAAATATGGTGAAAGCGATGGAACGGACTTTCGAAAAACAAGCCCAGAACGGGATCTTACCTTATCGTGCAAATGACAGAGAAGGAAGTACCCGCAAAAGAGGTTAAAAACGAAATCGCTGCAAAAGCCTCCCAAAAAGAGGCTATTACGAGTACTGAACTGACAACAAAAACAATCACTTCTAAGAAATCTCATAAAGTTCGTAGAGGAGAAACACTTTCAGCCATTGCTGACAAATATGGAGTTTCTGTAGAACAGTTAAAGCGATGGAATGGACTTTCGAAAAACAAGCCCAGAACGGGATCTTACCTTATCGTGCAAATGACAGAGAAGGAAGTACCCGTAAAAGAGGCTAAAAACGAAATCGCTGCA
>JAFNAS010000006.1 GCA_017860295.1 Bacteroidota bacterium
CTTATCGGGTTTGTCCTATGTTGAATCGTCAACCGCTTTTTTGTATCTTTTCTGTTCGCGATCGCAGATCCCTATACTCAATTCCGTCGTCGGATAGCATATCCGACGGGACAGGAGAACGAGGGAACGAGGATTTTACTTCTTTCTTATCTATTTCAGAATTGGTCGGTAATAAACTGCAACAATATATAATATCGGCACTCCATACACACATAAGATTCCGATCAGCTTTACATTTAGAAAATATCTCAGTTGGATCATCATTATATTGAATAATTTCAAATTAAAATACTCAGGTTTTTCTTTCCTAAACATTTCGTAATCAATCGGAATATGATTATCGCATCGTTGAAGTATTTCTTCATAACGTTCTGATAATTTTCGGGCTTTATCAAATAGTTCAGTTTTGTTCTCTTCTGACATTGATGATTTTAAATACCTAAGTTCATCATATAATTTGGAAATATCCAAAGCACAGTCGTGATATTCTTTCGCTTTTGCAGTATAGTTTTTTGCATATTCCAACTGGCTAAACACAAGTATCATTATTGATAATGCAATAGAAATGAAAGTAGATGCATGTGAGTCTAAGGTATATTTTTCTAATCCACATAATGGGAGCACGCTAAACATTATCATATAAGCAGATAACCACCCGACCAATCGTGCAGAACGTCTGTCGAGCTCTTCACAACGTTCGCTGGCTTTAAATCGAGCCCCTTTTGTTACCCATAGTTTATAATTTAGCTCAATCAGAAAATCATTATCTTTTAGATAAGGAGGAATTTTCTTCTTATTCTTACTAATAATTCGGGCACGTTTACAAGCTATCAAATAACGTCGTAGCTTCCAACGTTCTGGTAATATTACTTTTGTGATATATTCAGAAAAACAAGACATAGACTCTATATTTCACTAATTTCTTTTTCAATCCACTTATACATATCTTTTACTGCCACCTCTGCTGGCGCAAGATTGAGCGAAGCGGTATCTTGTGCCCGAAACCAAAGTGGTTTTTAACCACAATCAGTTACAAACTGATTCTATTTTGCGTCCAAGCTACACTTCGTTAAGCTTGAACGAGAATTGCAAATCAGCGAAGCTAATCTGCCATACTTGCGCCATCAAGGGTCGTCGGGTAGCATATCCGACGGGACGGAAAAAGAATCATTACTTTTCCGGTTTATAGCTACAGCCCATAACAAGATCGAAAGAATCGTTGTTTATTTCAATCAATTCGACATTCGAGGGTCCCATTTCAGATAAAGTATCAACTACCTGATCTTCGAGTCCACCATCTACAAACCATGTATAAAATGTTTGAGCCATAAGGTCCGAATCCTGTCCTACGAAAGTAAAAGTTACTGTTTTCATATATCTCTATTTTATGTGTTATCAAGTTATTATTTATCAATTATCTTCTATTTATTATTGCTTTTCGCGGACGTGGATCTCCCAACCCGTGCCCACTCTATGCTGTCAGTATGATTCTTTTTTATGCCTCCTTTATAACCAACAAATAATCATCTTCACCGGAATCATTGGTAGAAAAGGAGATAGTATTGATAAAAAAGTCTTCATTATCGCTCAAATCGATAGGCCAACCCGGATATTTATTTCCGTCTTTATCGTACACCCAGGCAAACACGATGTTGTAGTCGGTTGGTGCATCGCTTTTCAATACGCCTGCAATCACAAAAGTACCATCGGTATAAAGGGCGCTTGCCATCACAATCGGACTGTCCACCGTAATCTCTTCTGCTACCGGAGCTTTTCCCTGCATAAGGTCTGTCCAGTATTGTTTTCCGTTTGCCGGAAGCAACATGGTTGCTGTAAACTTGTAATCTGATTGATTCATAGGTTTGTTATTTTAAATGATTTTCTATTCTCCCGTCCCGTCGGAATCGAAGATCAGCGAAGCTAAATGCTATCCGACGACGGATCTGAATATTCCGATTTGTAATCCGATAAATTAGTTATTCTCTTTCCCTGCCTCTGCTGGCGCAAGATTGAGCGAAGCGGCATCTTGTGCCCAAAACCAAAGTGGTTTTTAACCACAATCAGTTACAAACTGATTCTATTTTGCGTCCAAGTTACACTTCGTTAAGCTTGAACGAGAATTGCAAATCAGCGAAGCTAATCTGCCATACTTGCGCCATCAAGGGGCCGGCTTTCTTCTTTTCTCTAAGCCTCTATTTCCCCTCTGTGTAATCTTTTAATCTGAGAGAATCCGGGTTAAGACTTTCTTTTGGGGGATCGCAGATCCCTTTACTCAATTCCGTCGTCGGATTGCAAATCCGACGGGACAGGAGAACGAGGTATATATATATTACATATTTCACTATTCATTGCAATTTGGAACCATTCCATCTTTTGATATTTTTTCATTATTTCCATTCCCCAACAAGTACCAACCATATCTATTTCTTTTTGAATATTGTCTTCTGTAAGTTCATCTTCTGAAAGGTGTTTATTATGTTGATGTATCCAACCATTCCATTCTTCACTCGTAATTAGACGTGATTTTCTATCTTCGAAAGATAAAGTATTGGGAATTTTCTTATTTAACCGATATTTTTCCAGTTCCCAAATAATCATTACTCTTTGGCCTCCTTCAGAAGCCTTTTGTAATTGAGTTATGAATGCAGGCTCATTCACTTCTGGTTGTTTGCTCCAATAATTTTCTAATACCTGTTCCTCTTCTCGTTGCATTGCTTCAATTTTCTGATAATAATCATCCTTGTACGTAGCAACATATGGACTCTCGGAAATAGTTGGATTATTTCCATACCAAAGCTGATTTGCTTCAGGAGATTTTACTGAAAAAATTGCAGAACCCATGCTGTAATCAAGTTTTGATATATCGTTATACTTAATTATCCATGAATCATTACGATAGTAGATATTCAACAAAAAGAGCGCAGCTAAAGCTTGGATTAAAGCTTTGACATTCCCTTTTTGTAAAGAAGAGTATCTATCGTGCTTTACTGCTTGATAAGCTCTTTCCCAATACGTTCCTTTTCTTTTATGAGCTTCTCTTAAAGGTTTTAAAATACGGTTTTCGTTTTTAGTGAAATTAAAAAATGGAGCAACAACCATTACAAGTTTGTTATGTGTCTGCCATTTGACATCAATCAATTTCAAACAATCTTCATCAAAAAAAATACTATTATCACCTCTCGCTTTAGTGCCACCATTATCAAAATATAATTCTTTCGATAAAGCTTCGATTTGAACACAACAGCGCACCAATAAATCTGCAATATGAGGTGAAAATGTTTCAAGTTGTGTAATACAAGGTTGAGCAACTATACTGCCATGTCCATTTACAAAAACTTCATCAGTAAAAAAAATATACTTTGATACTTCAATTACTTCTTTTTCGAGGTTTAAATATGTTTGCCAAAAAATATCTGACTTTTTCATTGTTCAATCTTCTTTTGTTCCAGGCTTATCCCATTGTTTAGTTCAAGTTTAGGCTATAGTCGTAACTTGGACTGGAAACAGTGCGGTTTGTAACTATAATAAGTTACACACTGTTTCTATTTTGCGTCCAAGCTACACTTCGTTAAGCTTAAACGAAAATCTAAAATACTTGCGCCATCAAGGGGCGTTTTTTTTCTTTTCGTGATCGCAGATCCCTTTACTCCATTCCGTTATCGGATTGCAAATTCGATGGAACAGATTGAGCTTCTTTATGAGTTGAAGTTGAATTCGTCTCATAAGAATTTCCAACTACTACAGTTGAATTAGTTATATTGCCTGCTGTGAATTCTGTGCTATTCCCTCGATGTTTAGATTTGGCTCGTTTACGAGATGATATTGTTGTTATTTTTGTTTCTTGATTATTAATTGTAATATTATTATTGGTTTTATTGGAAGTATAGTGCAAATAGAAACCAATTGAAAATGGAATTGTAATTAAACCTCCAATTGACAACATTACTATTTTTCTTATATTCAATCTATTATTAAAAAAGATTTTTCTCATGATTTTTTAATTAAGGTGTGGCATTATTTAGTCATTAATAGTAACCAAATGTTTATTCCCCAATTCATCCACATAATATTCATCTTTTTTATTTCCCCTCTCAGCAATAATTTTTTGATCATTAACGATTTGAATATCATCATATTCACAATCAAAGCATTTCATTCCATTCTTATTTACCAAGCCATATTTAAATATCAATCTTTGCTCCGGCTTCTTCTGCACGATAGGTTTTGCTATAATAAAGAAATTATTATAGATGCCTTTAATAAACAACAAATCTGTTGTATTATAAATCAATGTCCCACTTGGATTTATAATTGCCAATGAAGCCCCTTTTATTTTACATTTTTTCTCTTTACAGATAGATAGTAATTCACCATCATTATAATCGTCTACAAATGGAGAATCAAATCTTTTTGAAAATTGAGTAGCAAACTTATAATTATTATATTTTGATTTTCTATAATCCGAACACACAAAATAATCATTAGAACATTTCTTCCAAAAGAAATGTGATTTTGAAATAACATTGCAAAAAGTTGTATCATGTAATACATTATTATACAAACAAATGCCAGATCCATTCATTATTATAGGAGAATCTTGAAGTATCGATAACTTCCTAATATTCTTACCCTTTTCGTTTATTATAAAACTTCCTTCATAATTTTGAACAATTGCTTTTCCTGATAAAAATGGAGTGGCTTTCAAATAATCTCCTTCTTTATTAAAATGATTTCCATTTAAATCAATATAGTTATACTTTCCGTCTTTTTGCACCATAACCCATTTTTCTCCAACACCCATAATTTCATCATAACTAGAAAGATTTTTCTCTTCTTTTGTATTTGTATCAATAATATAATATGAAGAGGCTGTCCGTGCCAAAATATACTTTGAACTAATACTTTGAATAGAATCAAAGTGAGGCTGTACTATGATATCATGTTTCATATCAATACACCCAAATTTATCATTTATCTTAAACTTTGCATATCCACTTACAAAAGGATAAATTCGAGCTGTTTCTGATGAGATTTGCAAAGGAGATTTTCTTCTTATTACAACCTCATGGTCTATCACACTAAGACTAAATTGATCTGAATGGCAAATAAAGTCTTTAATATAGTTATAAACATCAGCTTGAGTATCTGTAATAAACTTATCATTATCATTTAAAAGCTTTTTGTAGACATCATTTACTAATCCGAATGTGTTTTTTACACATTGTGTGTATTCCTCATACTTTTTATCCAATAAAGACAATTTAGTTCCATATGATTTCAATTTATCTCCACAAGTCTGCAATTCTTTTATATAATGATTTTTACTCTCTGAATTCAAATAAGAATTTCTAATCATAGTAATAATATTATCTATAATAAAATGGGGATTCATATAGCTTATATCAACCAAAATACAATCATTCCCAATTAAAACTGTACTATTTAAAATATCTCCTGTTTTAACTGTAATATTTTTTGATTGCCCGCCATAATCTTGACATAGAAGATTAGTTTCTGTACATATGAACATTAGAATCAATAAAGTAAATATTCTCATAAGCTATTTTTTAAGGAAGGTCATACCCGTCCCGTCGGAATCGAAGATCAGCGAAGCTAAATGCTATCCGACGACGGATCTGAGTATTCCGATTTGTAATCCGATAAATTAGTTATTCTCTTTGGCTTGCCCACGCGAAAGATTCGCGCGGGAGCTGGGCTTATATCTTTCCAATAATGGTCGATGTAATCACGTTTATCACATCGTTTTTCAATTTGTCGACTGCAATGGCAGATAAACCGGCTTGTTTTAACGCCTGCATCTTCATAAGATCTTTTTGCGTTTTTACCAGAAAAGCCAAATCCTGTGCCGATATTTCTCCGGTAGCCAACTGTTGCGTCCATGTTTGCAAATTTGCATCCATATCCGACAACAAAGCCTGCGCATCATGTTTGGCCGCATCGGCATAGGCCGACGCGGAAGAGACTACCATATTTGTTATCTCTCCTTTCAATTCATTCAGTATAGCTGTATAGTCGTTCGTTGCCATATCGTTTTATTTAGATAATGATATTTGCGACGCTTTTATTTTTCCACTCTCCAAACCGGCTATTTCGTCAAATGCCCTCCCTACAAGCTTCTTTTCTTCCGATATAAATGTTGCGTGTAGTTTTGTTTCTGTTTTCCATCTTTGCAAAAAGCCTCCCAATAGGTTTCCATCAGAAGCCAGTAGCGTATTCCAGAGCTGTAAAGAAATCTCGTTTTTAGGGCGATTTCTTTCATACTCATATATCTTTTGCAGTTTCGATTGTAAATCGGCAACAACATCAGACTGAGATGCGTAATCTGTTGTTGCACGATCCATCACATTCAATGCATCTACTTTTAGTGACGTTGTTTGTGTGTAAACATACTGATCGAAAGTCGACACAGAAAAACAACCCACCAACAGGATCAACAGACTTAGTATCAATCCTTTTTTCAAATTAGCAACCATAAAGTTTCCTTTCATATACTATTAATTTGCCTTATCGGGTTTATGCCGAATAAAATCTTCAAATGTCTCTCTCTTTTGTATCTTTTTCTTTTCGGGATCGCAGATCCCTTTACTCAATTCCGTCGTCGGATAACATATCCAACGAAACAGAACAGAAAACTATTTTTTCTGTAATTCTCTTTTCAAAAGCCAATGAAGAACATTATTATATTGTCCTCCCGAATACGTGGTAGTAATAACGTAAGCCTGAACAAATTCCCAACCAAATGACCCCATATAATTAAGAGCATCGACCATCGAATTGAATTTTATAGATTTTCCATTTTCGTCTTTTAGTCTTCTGTCTGGGTTCCAGAAACTGACATCCTGACCATAATCGATATCTATTTTCAATTTGGTACTTAATAGACTTTCATTTCCCACAATTTCGCAATAAACATATTTTTTGTTAATTGATACCGTGTCTATTTTAATATCATCTTTTGACACTTGAGAAAAACTCATTTGTGCAAAAACGATAAAAAATAGTCCGAACATTATTTGCTTCATAACTAGAAATTTTATTATTTATAAATCAGTTCGTCTCGTGTAAATTGAAAATCAACGATAGCTAAATCCGACGGGATATAAAATCCATTTTTTCTTCAGCATCAACATTTTATTTCTAATGATTTCTCTGACCCTTTTCTATCGTAAAAGCCTTTAACGACAAAACAACAAATCAAAAGGAAGAGTATACTTTGAAAATAAATTTGCCAATTATTAAGCTCTAAACCGTCCAAAGACATCATTGCTAAATAACTTGGCAGAATGATAAATCCTCCTATCTGAGCCAAAACTCGAAACTTTAATACAAATCCTTTGGTTGCAGCTTTAAGCTGACATGAATTATCCCAACACTGAATTTGATATTCTCTATTACTGATTTTTTTTTCAAGCTCGGATAATGTGCCCAAATATATTGATAATTTTGATATTAAACCATCCTCTACATAGTATAAACATACTAAAACAAAAGATATAGGCAAAGCAAACGTAAGAACAGAAGGAATAGGAACTGGTGATTCTACCACAAATTTTATTCCATTTGCTAATGCCCATAATATTGTTTGGACATATAATTGAAGCCTTAACCAAGAATCTCTATGTTTTACTCTGAATAATAATTCTTCCCTTGCTGTCCTTGAGCATTCAACAAAATAGGCCATTTTATCATCCATACCATTATTGTATAATTAGCCAAAAAATATGTGCCAGAATGATTATTAGCAATAAAATAAATGAACAAAGAGAATATACAGCACATTTTATTGCGAGACGCAATCTCTTATACCTAATATGATGAGTTTTTATTACAGTGTAATATTCTGTCAATGCATAATTCAAATATTGTTCTTCGGTTGCTGCTAAAAAATCATTTTTAAAATCATCATAATGAAGATAAGACAAAAATGTTGCACTTGGATGATAGAATAATCTTTCTCTTTGAGATATATCTTTATCAAATATTTGCATACTTGATTTCCAAACATTTGCGATTGTTACCGTAGCCGTAATTAACGAAATGAATAGAAATACCAATACCATTAAGATGGCGATTAACATAAATATTCTTTCCGAACAACTAAATAACTCATAAAAGCGAATTATTTGTTGAATTGCCAAAACATTTGCTGTTAATAGAATTGCATCCGCACTAAGTACAATTGCTGCTCTATTTGATATTGAGGATCGACTTGTATCAAATCTATTAATAAGCCAGCAAACCAATGTATATTTCTCCTTAACAATATTTTCATTCATATTTTATCTCCAAAATATTTTCAACCTTAGCAACTTCCTCAAAATCAATAAAGACATCCTTATTATTTTTAATCTCGTTTCTAATCCTTTTATAAATAACCTCCCAATGGGCATCTTGTGATTTCTCTGCGAGTATTTGTGCCCTTAGTTTTATTGCCAAACAAAAAGCTTTTATGATTTCCGTATAACCTTCATTTTTAATATCTCCATACTTATAAATAAAGTTTAGTGGACCTATGAGTCTATCATTAATCTCCAATTTTCGTTCAGGATCTCTTATAACTCTGTCAATTTGATCATTTAGACCTTTATTCTGATATCTACTTAACAACCAATTTTCATATTTCTTTAGAGTGTCAAATTTTTCAAATGCCCATCGTTTGTATATTTCTTGCCCCACTAAATTAATAGCTTTATGAGCGCTCTGCTTAATCTCTTTGTCTAATATAGCCCTCCAAACAGTCGTAATACCTTTTTCTTTAGCCCGAATAGCAATTAAAAAATGAGCCATATTATGTATCCATAATTTTCGCATATGATACGCATAAAAATCATTTACAAAACACATTTCAGAACAATCTGATATTTCATTATGATCTTTATCCCATTCTTTCCATTCTTTCTTATTAATGTATACAGGAGCTATCTCTGGCTCAATCTTTAATGGATTCGTGAAATTATCATCAATAGCAATACTTGGTGCTAAAACTTCGTCAATTGCCGGTACTAATCCCACATTTTCTAAAAAATATCTTTTCACATCAGGTGATTCTAATGAATTCGAGATTTCATAGCGTAGCTTAGCTAAGGGCGTTTCTATAAGCTCAAAGTTTTCATTAAAAACAAAATTAATTGGCACTTGAATTCCATAAGAATACCTACGCAATACTATAAATTTTATTAATTTTATAAGACTTTGTCGATTTTCTGTTCTCTCTCGATTATCTAGCCCAATAGCAACAAATACTAAATTATTCGTCAAAGCATATATAGAAATTGTTTCAATATCATTACTATCAAAAACCGAAAATTGATTAATTATTATTTTATCACGCTTCCTATCTGAGGAAGATGCATCTAAAACATACTCATCTATGGATAATAGATTTTTAACGCGTTGTTTCTCCTTTTCAATAAAATACAATATTTTATTGCTTTTATTTAGAATTCTCGCAATATATGTAAGACCTATACTACCAGCTCCAATAACTAACACTTTTCCTGTTTTATATGACGGTCGTCCAATATTTTCATTATATACTGTAAGCTCCTTATTAAATATGTCTAAAAGCATGGAATAGCTATATTTTGCTTGATCAACTTGTTCTAAATGTCTATTTAATAAGACTAATGCTTCTTTTTGCAATGCACAATATTTCTTTTTGGGATAAATACAATCCTCACATTTATCTTTATCATATATATTATTAAACTTGCATAGGCTCATGTCTTCATCGTCAAAATAAGGATGAACATATTTAGTTAAAGTGGCATGCTTCTTCAATAATTCTTTATTATTCATGTCTGCCTGTCGACTAATTTCGCCAAAAGGATGAGCCCTCTGTGCAAATATTGTTTTAGATGTTTGCAAAACTTCCGCCAAAATTATGGCTAAAACATCTCCAACCACTAAATTAATACATGAAGACATAATTTTCTGATCAGGAATAAGTACTAATTTTGAATCATCTATTTCTTTTATATTCACCTCTTGCCCTTTAATTATTTTAGACAACACAGACTCTTGTCCACTAGTAATCAAAGCTATTTTTGCTTCTTTTTCTTCTTGCGCAATTTCACATATCTTTATTAAATCTTTTGTATTGCCACTATATGATAAGACTATTAATAAATCTCCTTTTTGAATATGCGCAAAATCGCCATGTGGCAATTGAGAAGGATTCACAATTGAAGCATCTATACCTATACTCGTTAGTGTTGCTGAAACTTTCTCTGCAACTTTATATGATGCCCCTGAACCTGTAATAAAAATAGTACGTTTGTTATTGTGTGAAATGAGAATTTGTTTTGCAAGACTTATTATTTGATCACTAAATTCCTCTTGTCTTTTATTTTTAAATTTGTTTTGTTGGGCTATCATCTCAGAGAAACTTTCAAATATTTCTTGCAATTTTTTATACGGATTAAAAGACACATCTGATTTAACATCTTCAAATTTGACATTATCATCAAATTCCAAACCAGGATGATCCAAATAAAAATCTTTTGCACTATAATCAAAATAACATGACACGACAATTGAGATCGCTGTACCTGCGACTAATGCGAGTGTAGTACTTGTTGTTGGAGCCTCCCTTATATTTAATGGATTTTCGCAGTGCTTGTCATCATAATAAATGACAAAATCGCATTTCTTTTTTAGGTATGATGCATTATCTCCAGTTAAAGCAATTGTTATGCACCCTTTCTTTTGAATGTGAGGTAAAATATTTAAAAGTTCACATGTTTTTCCACTATTAGAAATTAGAAATACAAGATCATCTTGTCTTAAACTTGTCAAGTTTTCCGAATTTGCACCTGTCAATTCAATGTATGAACTCCTAATCCCTAAATTATTATAAATGTAAGATAAATTTTTCCCAATTAAATATGATTTCCCAATTCCCACAAAATGTACAATATTTCCACGCTTTTTTGTGAGAACAATCTCTTCAATTATCTTAATATAATCAGAATTATTTATGTTACCTCCTAATTTATTTTTTATTTCCCTACTAAATATCTGTAGAGAAGCATTAAGTTTTGATTTAAGTTCATCTTTTTGTATTTCAAATAAAATTTCTGATTGTGAAGTATTTATTTCATCTTTAAGTATTGTATTTATCAATTTAGCAGATAATGGAGAAGGGGACTTCATATTATCTTCATGTATTCCTTTATTATATTTTTGCAGTTCTGCATCTACAAATTGTACTAAAGAAGATTGATCTGCAGCGTTAATTCCTGTGTAATTTAAAAAACTTGCTTTCCCTTTTTTCAATGACTGGAGTTCCCATTCGTGCATATATCTATGAAAAAGTTTACTAGACACAATTTGTCCATAAACCATTGTTTTGTTATCACCACCATAAACTTTCCGAATTACATTGTAATTCTCATATAAATATTTTTTGTAGGTTTCTTGTATCTTTATTCCATTGGCATCTCTTATTTCATCATGAACAACAAGTTTGCCATCTTCTATATGACCATGCCCGATGCCTAAACCTGTTCCAATTCCCAAATACATTATCTTTGCCTGTTTATTTTCTAATTTAGTCCATAAATTAGGATCACTTTTTTTAATATTTCTAAGTAAACCATAAAATTGAGCCGTACCATCATTGCAAAAATAGAATGTATAATCAGAAATTCCGTAACTCTGAAAAGCTTCATGCATTAACTCGCAAGGACATTGTCCAATTAAAAAGCCTATATCTTTAGCTCCGTCGATTATTTTACCTTGTGAATTATCAAATTTACCAGGATGTCCAATAGCCATCACCTTAATGATTTCATAATTTGAATTATCAAATCGTTTCAATATTGGATAAATATATGAAACAATTGACTCATAGAATTTTTGAGGCTTATCATCCGAAAAAACAGGAGTTGGAAAATCATAACTTTCCAGAATATTATTATTTAATTCACCTGACACATCGAAATGTGCCAAGACAAAATTTATCTTAGTTCCACCCACATCAATTAATGGAAGAATCGGAATTTTTGTTTTATATATGTCTTTAACTTTTTCTTGTATATTATTTAGTTCTCCTTTGGACAATGCATAAGAAGCTCCCAATGAACCTGCATTAAATGAATCCATACCAGATGGGATAATAACAATACTATCATTTTTATCTTTTAATTCACTCTTTATCTTCTTTTTTGCCCACAATGGCAATATTGCTTTTGTATATCCATTAGTTCCTATCGAACCGCCAATAATAAAGTATTTCGTACCCTTAACGATATTTTTTTGATCTTCATTCCATTTGTCATTTTCAATTTTTCCTTGATATATTTCAACTATAAGATTTCCTAAGCTAACACCTACGACTTCAACAATTTTTTTAGCTACAGAAATTGTTTTTTCTGTAGCTTCTGCGCTCAAAGTTTTTTTACTCGTCATATTCTTACAATATAGTTATAAATTAATTAGTTATTTCCTCCACCATTATCATAACTTAAACTCTTACATAGTTATTTCTTTCACAATAGTTGTAATTCCGATAAGCAATACGAAATAAATTTGCTTATATTCATTATTAATTAGGAATCATTTTTTTAGTAAATTAGAGCAAATATCTGCTTTATCTCTATGCTTGCGTCAAGTCACATTATTCGGCAACTATTTATAATAGTCCCGTCCCGTCAAATATGCTATCCGACGACGGACTTGAGTATTCCGATTTGTAATCCGATATAGTTTTTTGCATCCCGGTTAAAACATTTATAGCAACCCCTCTTGCGAAGGGTTGCTACAGGCACACACTATCAACTCTTAACCAGTTTTACGGTCAGGTTATACGGTTTATCGCCGGTAATAATTATCTCGATGGTTTGGGTAGCGTAACCCAGTTTGGTAACGGTTACGGTATATATCCCTATTCCGATGGTTTTGATCTGAAAACCTCCCTTGGCTGCCGTGTTTTTTGCTATCGGTTCGTCGCCCTCCTCTTTTGGCGTTACCGTTACAAGGGCGTTGGGGATGCCGTTGCCGGTTTGGGCATCGAGTACATAGCCTACAAACTCTACCGTTCCGTAAGCGTAGTCGACTTTGCGCGTGGTGAGGTAGTTGGAATAGAATTTAGGCTCCGTTTTGCTTACAATTTTTGTGAGCAGGTCGATATTGTCGATCACTTCATCGGCTGTAGCAAACTCCTTTATCAGTCGCTCGGTACTATCTTTCCGATCCATTCGCTGCTGATGCAAATCGGGAAGATAGTCGGCAAACGAAGTAATCTGCTTATTGTATACAACCTGAGTTTCGGCGGTAAGAGCGTAGGGTGTAAGCGCCGACAGGTTTTCATCGACACTGAGCGAGAGCTTTTTGGCAGTCTGCAACAGTTCGATATCGAGCAATCTTTTCAAATCGCTTTCGGTATACTTCACCGCCCGGAGTAATTCGTCGTTTTTTACAAACGAAGCATAAGCCTGAATCTTTTCCGATATATCGACGATTGCGCCGATCAGATCTTTCTGCAATTGATTCTTTTTGCGCGTCTTTTCGCTTATATCCTGCTTTTGCAGAAGGTCGTCGGCCTGAATCGAGGCGATAATAGCTTCGAGTTGAGCAATATACTCGTTAGCGTTGGGTAACTTGGCCAGCACATCCGGATTACTTTTCAGGAAAGCCAATAGAGCCACATACATTCTCAGTTTTTGCTTTTGGATGTTAGTCATAGCAAAATGTTTTAAGTGTTAAATAATAATTATTTCACAGAAAAAGCATCTCTCCTTGTCAACCGCACCATTCTGTATATCGATACTATCGTTTTCAGATTTATGTTTTTATGACTTGCATTCAGCACATTTCTTTGTTCTGTTGTCGATTCGAACAGCACTTACCTCGTTTCAGGACTTTGTCCGTTTACATTCGTTCTATTTTCACTTTTTCGGACAAATACTTCGCTTTTGGTTACCATGCACCTGTTGCAAATTGTTTTTTTCTCTCTGCAGATCATTTATTTCTCATTGCAGATCATTTATTTCTCTCTACAGATCATTTATTTTTCATTGCAGATGATTTATTTCTCTCTGCAGATCGTTTTTTTCTTTCTGCAGATCATTTATTTCTTTCTGCAGATCATTTATTTCTCTCTGCAGATCATTTTTTTCTCTCTGCAGATCATTTATTTTTCATTGCAGATCATTTATTTCTCTCTGCAGATCGTTTATTTTTCTCTGCAGATTGTTTTTTTCTCGCTACAAATGATTTTGCACACGCTTCAATTTCTTCCGATCGTTGTAGAATAGCTACAGAGCGCTTCTTAAAAGGCTCCGCCCGGATGTCGATCCGGCCTGATAGATACACAACACATCTTACCAAACAGGGCGCATCCCTGCTTCGATAGATTTTGGTTAGTGCATAATAAGTTGGTTAGTTTGGCGGTATGACTGGAGTTGCCGATGTCGAAACAAGCAGTTTTGCTCCGGTCGCTGTATTAATAATTTTATCGATCGGTTATTCATACCAAGTCTCAACGTATGATAACCGCCCGGTACCCTATCCGGTGTCTGCTCTTCCCGCCCGAAACTGAGTTTGCGGGTTAAAAGATCGTTTGCCGGAAGAAAATTGTATGGTCGGGCTGCTTGCCTATAACGATGAATCGCCCTGAAAACGGGGTTTTCCACATCCGAAAGGCTTACCGATTTAATAAAATTTCAGTAGAATCGCAGAGAAGAGCGATTCAACGGCAAAAGGTCGGCATTGGGGATGTTTCGGGCACTTTTCGCAAATAAAACAGGTGGTAATCGTATTGTTTTTCATCAGAATAGCGAAAAACAGCCACTTTTCTTCGTTAAGAATACGATGTCAAAAGTGCTATTTTTTTCGCATAATTCAAATAGTATAATTTAATTTTTTGCTTTATTTAACATTCTAATCTTTGCTATTCTTATTGAATTCGTAAGATCATCCGGCATAAAATTAACCTTATGATATACCGGCTTCGATAATAAATTATATCTTTGCTCCGGGGAAAAATAAGTGCACACCTCCCCTGTTTTCTACGTCTAACAGCCCTTGTTATGTATGTTCTTATTCTGAAATATCTGGCGCCTATCGAAAAAATAGACGCATTGATACCGGCTCACCGGAAGTTTCTCGACAAGTATTATCTGCTCAATAAATTTATCTGTTCGGGGGCGCAGGTTCCCCGAACGGGAGGTATCATCCTGTGCAATGCCGCCGACAAAGAGGAGGCACGGCACATTATCGCCGAAGATCCGTTTTATATCAACCATGCGGCGAAGTACGACATCATAGAGTTCGTTCCGTCGAAATATGCACCCGATTTCGAATCGTTTGTCGTATAGACGGCATATACATAATATCCGTAGTGCGTTTGAGAAAATGGGATCAAATGCTGTTTATGTAGCCGGTTGTGCTTTTACCGTATCGAACTCTTCCGCTTCGCTCGTCCCCTTTTCAAAAAAGGGAGACCATCGACGGCGGAGTTTTAGCGCTATGTCACAATTTATTGCCAAAATAGCAGATTCGTCTCCTCTCAGAAGAAGGGGAGTCACCAGCAGGGGGTAGAGTTCGATACGTATTGCTGTCATTACACTAACATATTATCTTGTTTTGCGGCAATGGAATGCAAAACGAACTGATTTGTTTCCAAATATATCACGGGGTAACTTCAAATACAAAACCACAAATAAAAATGAACACAACAGACAAAAAAATCCAACTGGCTACCGCTACCTTTCAGAGCGGTTACAATTGCGCCCAATCGGTGCTGGCTACTTTTGCTTTCGATTTCGGAATGGATCGCGACACCTTGTTAAAGATGGCAACTCCTTTCGGTTCGGGCATTGCAAAAACGCAGCAAACCTGCGGCGCTGTTACCGGAGCGTTGCTTGCTATCGGTTTGAAGTACGGAAAAGGGTCAAACGGCACGGATAATGACAAAAACTTCTCCTACCAGCTTGCTCAACAGCTGATGGCCCAATTCAAAGAGGAGCATGGTTGCACCAACTGCCTTGCATTAATGGATAACTTAGATATGAACAATCCGAGCGACATTGCTCAAATAAAAGCACGCGACCTGCACAACACCTATTGCGTCAAATATATTCAAACGGCCATAAAACTGACCGACGAGATATTGCAGCAGAAGTAAAACCGCAGCTTGGTTGACCCGGGCGAGGAAATAGAGGCAGTACAAATAGAAGTACGTCCTGCAAAAAAAAGAATAGCGTATTTCAAAATTCGTTATATTTGCAATTACAATAACCCGGGTCTACGATTTATGCCGGCAATTCATTATAATAAACAACTGCTGATTGCAGGGATTATATTCACCCTGCATAATACCGAAGAGGCTTTCGGATTCCGGCAATTCCGGTTCGACGAAAACCCGTTGATGCATATTCCCCGCAACGGAGAGATGACTACGGCAATCGTAATCATCACGCTGCTGGCCTGGATTGCCATCGGATGGATCGCCCTGCAACCGCAGATCAAACCCAAGCGGTTTTTGCTCACCACACTGGTTTCCGTTTTTCTGTTCAACGCCTTTATTCCGCATATTCTCGGAGCAATTTACGTGGGCGGGTACTTTCCGGCGTTGGTTACTGCCGTCATTCTTTACCTGCCCTATACCTATTGGATGTTGCCACGGCTCTACAACGAATTCGGCGACCGCCGATCGTTCTACATCACTGTCGGGCAGGGAATATGCATCGCAATTGCACTAACGGGTTTCAGCCAACTGGCCGGATACTTAATCTACCGACTATGATTCAATTACCGAACTACCAACTGTTGCCCCGAACCGAATTGATACGCATCAAACCGCTTTGGGAGAAACTGAATGAGATTCACTTGCAGGATTCGATCCATTTCAAGGATCACTATTCGTCGTTTACGTTCGAAAAACGGATTATGGCATGGACCTCCCTACCCGACGAACGGGTTTGGATACTGGTGGCCGAAGTAAATGACGAGATTGTAGGCTATATTGTTGCCACGGCTACCGAAGACGGTAAGGGAGAGATCGACTCGCTTTGTGTAGACGAGGCCTGGCAGAGCAAAGGAGTGGGCGAAACACTGGTGCGGGAGAGTATGGCCTGGATGGAGAGCAAAAAGTGCCATCCCATTCGCCTTATCGTCAGCTACGGACACGAATCGGTGATGGGTTTTTACGAAAAGCTGGGGTTTTATCCGCGCGCCACGATTCTGGAGTTGAAACAATAAGTAAAACAAAAGAGACAGAGCGACAACGGCAAACGAAAAGTCAGCTCTTCAATTCCATAGTGAGTTGCCCGATTGAAGAATCGGAATCAATTCCTACTGTGTTGCTATATGCGGTTGCTTTCTCGCCCCCCACACTACGCTCGGGGTTATTCATTGCGAATCCCTACAGAAAAATATTTATCAAAGAAAAATATTTTCCGATATTTCCTGTGGCGTATTTAGAGTAAATGCTCTAAAATGCTATATATTAAAGAATTCATATTTTAGTATTATCTAACCCCTCCGCTTCGCTCGTCCCCTTTATCCAAAGGGGACACCCCTGACGCAAAATTTTATCTCTATTGTATAGTTGACAGTCAGAAGAGCAGGTTAGTCTTCCCTTCAGATGAAGGGAAGTACCCGGAACGGGGGTAGGGTTTGATAAACATAATTGTAATGAAAGCAGTACGTTGTGATATTTGAACCCATTTTCGATCAAAACGAATTGATTTATATCCAAATGCACTACGGGTTATATCTTATTTCTCCGAAAAGAGCCATGCCTCCGACCAGGACGCTTTGCTGATAGTCATAAAACAAAAACGCCCGCATCGATTGCTTTATCAGCGCAAGATGCGGGCGTTTTCAGTATGGGTTTATCAGATCTTTCCGGCGTATTTCTTTTCGCGCAGTTCTTTAATATCTTCGCGGGTAATGTATTCGTCGTACTCCATCTGTTTATCGATAATACCGTGCGGGGTCAGTTCGATAATGCGGTTACAAACGGTTTGCACAAACTGGTGGTCGTGCGACGAGAGCAACACATTGCCTTTGAAATTCTGCAAACAGTTGTTGAAGGCCTGAATCGATTCCATATCGAGGTGGTTGGTAGGAGAATCGAGCACCAGACAGTTGGCATTCTTCAACATCATCTTGGCGATCATGCAGCGCATCTTTTCACCTCCCGAGAGCACCGATGCTTTCTTCAGCACCTCTTCGCCCGAGAACAACATTTTGCCCAGATACCCTTTTATATAGAGTTCGTGCGTATCGTTCGAATAACCGGAGAGCCAGTCTATCAAATTCTGATCGGTTTCAAAGAAGGAGGTATTGTCCATCGGCAGATAAGCCGGCGTGATAGTCACTCCCCAGTTGAAATGTCCCTTATCGGCTTTCAGGTTACCGTCCAGAATTTCGAAGAAAGCAGTCATGGCACGCGGGTCTCGCGACAGGAAGACCACCTTATCGTTCTTTTCGATCATGAAATTGACATCGTCGAACAACACCTCGCCTTCGATGGCTTTAGAGAGTCCCGACACTTCGAGAATCACATTCCCCGGTTCGCGATCGGGTGTAAAGATAATGCCCGGATAACGACGCGACGATGGTTTGATCTCCTCGACGTTGATTTTTTCCAACATCTTCTTACGGCTGGTTGCCTGTTTCGATTTAGAGGCGTTGGCGCTGAAGCGTGCGATAAATTCGAGCAGCTCGGCCCGTTTTTCTTCCGCCTTCTTGTTCTGTTGCGCCTGCTGACGCGAAGCCAACTGGCTCGATTCGTACCAGAAGCTATAGTTACCGGTGTAGATCTCTATTTTTCCGAAGTCGATATCGACCACATGGGTACAAACGGCATCGAGAAAGTGACGGTCGTGCGACACAACCAACACCGTGTTGTTGTAATTGGCTAAATAATCTTCGAGCCACATCACCGTGTCGAGGTCAAGGTCGTTGGTAGGCTCATCGAGCAGCAGGTTGTCGGGGTTTCCGAAGAGCGCGCGGGCAAGCAACACACGCACCTTCTGCTTTCCGCTCAGGTCGCCCATTTTCATTGCCTGAGCATCCTCTTTAATACCCAGTCCGCTCAACAGAGAGGCTGCATCGCTCTCGGCATTCCAGCCTTCGAGTTCGGCAAATTTCTCTTCGAGCTCCGAAGCGCGGATACCGTCGGCATCGGAGAAATCGGCTTTGGCATACAACGCATCTTTCTCGGTCATAATGCTGTAAAGCGTGCTATGACCCTGAATAACCGTATCGAGAGCGGTCAAATCGTCAAACTCGTGGTGATCCTGTTTCAACACCGACAAACGTTCGCCGGGTTGCATCATAATGTTGCCCTTGGTAGCCTGTAAATCGCCACTGATGGCACGAAGAAAAGTAGATTTACCGGCACCGTTTGCACCGATAATACCGTAACAATTGCCGGCAGAGAATTTCAGGTTCACATCCTGAAACAAAACCCTCTTACCGAATTGTACAGCTAGATTGGAAACTGTAATCATTGATTCAATGTAGTCCCTCCCATCCTCCCCTCAAGGGAGGAGAAAGCGACAAAATTTATATGTTCAAAACTAATATCCTATTTATTCACACTACTCATTTGTAATGAGTTCTTAAATTGCCACAAAATCCGATAGATGATTCAGCACTCCTCCCCTTGTGGGGAGGCCGGGTGGGGCTTTCTTACTGTTTCGGTTTGCGTTTCTTAGGTTTGCCGTATTTGATTCGCATCAGTACCACATGACGCACCTTATTATTTACCTTCTTATTTTTATCGCTCTTCTCGTGGAATGCTCCCCCACCCTCCGAAGGCTTGGTGATTTTCAACCGGATGTTTCGGGTAATTTTCTTTTCGAGTTCGTCAGGAGTCAACACATCCGACAGTTCGAGCTCTTCGGGCAGTTCGGGCATCGGAATCCGATACTGCATCAACTCTTCCACGGCCACCTGGCGCTCCTCTTCGGCAGGCGACACCAGCGAAACAGCAGTTCCCTCTTTATCGGCACGCCCCGTACGACCGATCCGATGAATATACAATTCGGGTTCGTCGGGCATATCAAAGTTAATCACGTGCGACACATCGGCAATATCGAGTCCGCGGGCAATCAGATCGGTAGCGATCAGCACCCGGTACGACCCCTCCTGAAAACGTTTTACCGTTTCGAAACGATTATTCTGCGCTTTGTTGGAGTGAATCACCCCGATCTCGTCGGGAAACGCTTCGGAGACACGTTCGTAGATATTGTCCGCCAGTTTTTTGGTCAGGGCAAACACCAGCACGCGTTTGTATTGGTCGTTATGCGAAAGCAAAAGCTTCAGCATATTGATTTTCGAATTGAAATTGGGCAACAGATAGCCGCTTTGCGAAATCTGATCCAGAGGAGTCCCCATCGGAGCCGCTTCTATACGTTCGGGAGCATCGAAAAAGTCATTCATCAGGTTTTCCACCTCATCGGTCATGGTTGCCGAAAAAAGCAAATTCTGACGTTTAACCGGCAACAGATCGAACACCCGCACCAATTGCGGTCGGAATCCAAGATCCATAATTTCGTCCACCTCGTCAATAATCAGCCGCTTCACCGACTTCAGTCGAATCACTCCGCTCAGTGCCAGATCGAGCAGACGACCCGGTGTCGCCACCAACAAATCGACTCCATCTTTCACCAACATCACCTGTTTCGACATATTGACACCACCATACACACCGGCAATGCGGATATTCATGTAGGCCGCCAGTTTCCGGGCCTCTTCCTCCACCTGCAGCACCAGCTCACGAGTCGGAACAAGAATCAAAATCTGAGGATGTTTCTCTTTCGTAAACTTCCACTGGCGCAAACAGGGAAGCAGAAAAGCGATCGTTTTCCCGGTACCCGTTTGGGCAATGCCCACCACATCGCGCCCCGACATGGCCACCGGAAATGCCTTTTCCTGAATGGTCGTAGGATGAATATACCCCGAATCCTCAAGTGCATTGAGTAAAGGTGTATTGAGATTCAATTCGTTAAATGTAGTCATGAGCTATTGTCAATTGGGGTGCAAAGGTAGTGATTTTTACCCGAATTTCAGACACTATATCACGGCAAATGCCTGAATAGCATTTTGATTTACGGATAAAATCCGTTTTTCAACGACTATTCAGGCACCCAACACTATAAGAACGAGTAGATCGGCGACTCTTATCTTTCAATGCGCTGTCAGAAACAACTTATCGGATCACGTACACGTTGCACCCGATAAAAAAGCAAGCTACGCTTAATTTGTTTGTACCCGCACCTCTATCATCACCGGAAAGTGATCGGACGGACATCGAGCCTTAAGCGATTGTTTGTGTGCATCTCCGGACACATTTCCCGATTCGGGCAGATCGACACGATAGGTATCGGTTAAAATGCCATACTTCAACACCGAAAACCGATTTGTAAGAAAAATATGATCGATACGTCCTTTCACTACACCATCAATATCGAACCCGTTGAAGGTACCACGTTGATCGTAGACCAAGGCAGCTTTATCGTACGAATCCTGCAACACACCCGAACTATTCAGCAATTGATAAGAGGGAGAAAACTGATCGACATTGAAATCGCCGCTTAACATAACGGGCATATTTGCAGGTATCGCCTGAATCTTTTTCAGAATCAATTTAGCGCTTTCGGCCCGTGCCACCACTCCAATGTGATCCATGTGCAAATTAAAATAGACAAAGGTAAAACCGGTACTTACCTCTTTGAATTTTCCCCAGCTACAAATACGAATGCAGGCTGCATCCCAACCCAGATTGGGACGGGTCTGATCTTCGGACAACCAAAAATCGCCGTGATCCAACAGTTGAAACTTATCGGTACGATAAAAGATAGCCGAATGCTCTCCTTTTTGTTTGCCGTCATCGCGCGCCACACCGGTATAGGCATAACCGGGCAACAGACTCTTCAAATCCTGCAGCTGCCCATAAAATGCCTCCTGCGTTCCGAAAATATCGAATCCGTGAAACTGCACAAGCCGGGCAATATAAGGAGCCCGTTGCCCCCATCCGTTTCCTTTCACCGAATCTTCGTGATTGGCTTGCCTCAAATTATAGGTAGCCACTGTAAAATCGACCGACGACGCAGCCTCAACCGCTCCGGCACAACCGAAAACAAGCAACAACAGATAAAATATTCTCTTCATAGTGAATAGGTATTATTTCGATTCAAAATATAAAACAACTTTGTCATTCAAACAAACCGGATGGAACTTCTCCCTGACTCGAAGGCATTTGCAGGTCAAGATATTTCAGCACGATTGCGGTAATATCGCGAAGATTCATCTCTTGAATCGTGGCTGCCTCTTTCACTCCGTGTCCCACACACAGAAACCCGGTTTGAATCTCTCTGAAATCGGGATAGTAACCGTGAGTTCCTCCTTTGCCCGAATTGATTGCCTCCCCTTTGTAGCCGTTACCAAACGAGGCCCCGTTCAACGCCGACAAAGCAAAAGAGGCATTGGGATCGGCTCCTATTTTTTTCATTTCGACAGGAGTTATTTCCCGCAAATATCTCTTCTCATCAGGCGACAAACCGGCCAACAGAGCCTTCACCCGGCTCAGCGTTTTTGTATCGCGCTTATCTTTCAAAAAGAGAAAAGCACTTCCTCCTGCGGCATGAAAACGAGCTTTCCATTTTCCATTGGGATTTTCGAGCAAACCCGCCTTCGCCAACCATACATTGGGCTGAACGCTGACAGAAACATCGCCGAAGCCATGATCTCCGGTCACAATCAGCAACGTACTATCTTCGATGCCGGCATCACGAATCGCTTTGCGTATAATACCTACGCTTTCGTCGGCATCTTCAATGGCTCTTTCGACCACACTACCGTGCCGACCGGCCATGTGCTCAAAATGGTCGACTGAAAAGAGATGAATGGTCATAAAATTCGGACGATACCGGCCAATAGCCCACGCCGCGATTCTTGCAGAGTTCTGATCTTTGCCTAAATCGGGCAAATCGGCCGTATGAAACAGCTCATTTTTCAACGTATCTATTATTCCTTCCGGATAAGCATACTGTGCAACAAGATTACTCCGACCACCGATATCCGGTATATTGAACAATACCGGCGCTTCGGCTGATACAGGCCAGTTAAGCGACGTAACTCTCAGTCCGGCATCCTTGGCTGTCTGCCATAACGTAGGAGCTGTAATTTGGCTGAAATCCCAGTATATTTTTCCGCTTACACTATCCGGTTCAAACATTCCATTGTAAAAAACACCATGGCTTGCAGGCTGCACACCCGTAACAATAGTGGTGTGTGAAGGATAAGTGATGGACGGAAAAACGCTGTTCACGCCATAAGCCGAGGCACCTTCCGAAACCATTTTGTGCAGATTCGGTGTTTGCCACTCTTTTTCAAGATAAAAATCAGGCCGAAAACCATCGATGGTAATCAGGATAACATGCTTCTCATTCGCGGCATGCGCACAAATACCGGACAATGCAACACAAGCCAGTGCAATAAATACTATTTTTTTCATCTGCATTATTTTAACGGAAGAGAAGAACCCGATTCTCTCAAAAGAATCGAGCTCCTCTTCCCCAATTGTATTTTATCGGTTTATCACCAGTTCGGATTTTGTGTCAGGTTCGGATTTTTGGTAATGGCAGTCGTTGGAATCGGGTAATAATATTGCCGTCCGTCGGGATACCAGTATCTGTCACCTGCAAAAATGATGTTTCCATACGTACCATTACTTAAAGTGATACCCACGGAACCATCCACATTAATTGCGGTGCAAGTAGCAGGCAGACCAGAAGGTTTGTTGGCCGTTCCATTGTAGAATAAAACATCCGTTGTGCCATCTCCGTCAAGATCAATTTGGGTATTCAATGCCGGCACATATATGCCATCCCATGTTACAGTCATCAAATCGCCCAGTTTCCATCTTTTCAGATCGGTAAAACGAAATCCTTCGAGAGCCAGTTCGATAGAACGTTCGCGACGCACTTCCAAAATAACAGGATCGGACACGGCAGAAAAGTAATTGGCTTGCAGATAGCCGTCAACCGCTGTGGGTTTGGCCGTTAATCCGCCGGTAATGCCCGCCCTCGAACGCAAAGCGCCTACGGTTGCATTCCAATCGGCATCGGTCAAAGTTCCCAATTCGGCTTTGGCTTCGGCATAATTCAACAACACTTCGGCATAACGAATCAAAGGAATACTGTTGGTATTCAATTGTCCATTGTCGTAGGACATTCCATCCAAACAATATTTAATGGGTTGATAGCCGGTGTACACATAACTTGCAAAGTTTGGTGCTGCGGCGTTACCATCACGTTTGTAACCCGGTGTACGAATGGTTTGTGCCAGACGGGCATCCCGGTTCTGACATTCATCATAAAATCCCAAAGTAGCATAATTTGCCTTGTCGGTAAAAGGAGTGCCGTCGCTGTTCAAAAACGTATTGACAAACCGCTTGGTCATGCTCCATCTCGGACCGTACGTACTGGAGGTCCACCACCAGTTAGCCGAACTGAAAATAGAAGCATTCGAATTGAATGCAACGGCCAGGATCACTTCGGTCGTAACCGGAGAGTTGGAGGTAAAAAGGGTACGGAAAGAGGCGGCCGTTCCGGCAGCAGTATACAATTTATATCCTCCGTTATCCATCAGATATTTTGCCGAAGTAGCAGCCAATTGCAAATAATTGGCTGCAGAACTTGTCAGTCCCAACTCGGTATGGTATTTTTCGAACGTACCCTCAAACAAGCAGATGCGCGATTTCAACGCATAGGCTGTCCATTTTGAAATCAAGGTTCCGTCGCCAGCCGATTCGGTTATGTTATTACATGCAAAATCAAGATCTTCGATCACATGTTGCATCACAGTCGTACGAGAATCGCGTTTGGCATACAGAGTCGGATCGTCTACCGACAGTGCTTTATCAATCCATGGCACATCGCCGAAACGAACCACCATATTGTAGTAAAACCATGCTCTGAAGAACCGGGCAATACCGATGTAGTTGTTTCTCACACTTTCGCTCACGCTTTGGTTGGTACAATTCTGAATAAAATAGTTGATATTTCGCAAACTCGTCCAGCTCCATCCGGTACTTACGGCTGCCGAATAGGCCCCTTTTTTGATAAAGGCATCGATACTATTAACGGCGCCATAGTCTGCCATGGCATCTTGTGCATAGGCCGATCCGCCATCCGGTAAATTGTTGTAGAAGGAATAGGTATAGGTTTTCAATCCCGATTCCGTACCAAAAATCAACTTTGACGAGACCGAAGCCTGCGGATCTTCCGTCAGGTTACACGATACCAAAAGGGTACAAAGCAACATTAAAGGAAATAGTATCTTTTTCATCCGGAAATAATTGTTTTTTAAAAGTCGGATGGAACTCGCATTCCGATTTTCATCCGTGTTTTTATAGAAGCATGCTCGTTTCATAATCAATACAAATTAAAAAGTTAGTGAAGCGCCGAAACTATAGGTTCTAAGCGTAGGATAATTCATGCCATCGCCCGATGTTCCGCTTGTTAAATCTTTATCCGATCCATAAATGTTGGCTACATCAATATCTCGTGTCCATTTGTACAAGGGAGAAAAGCAAAGGAGATTTTCTCCCGAAACATAGATGCGGAAACTTTGAATTTTTAAAGGCGCAATCAACTGTTTGGGAAGATTGTATCCCAATTGCAGATTTTTCAAACGGCAGTAGGCCACATTTTGCAAATAGCGATCGTTCGAGAAACCGCCTCTGGCAATCATATTATTGTAACCGACATAACGGGGAAGATAGGCATTGGGATTGTCGGCAGACCAGATATTGCCTAACTGCCACGTCGGAATATTATTATAGGGTCGGTTGTATTGTCCCCAAAAAATACATTCACTGCTCGGATACCAATCCTGATGCCCGACACCTTGAATAAATGCCGAAATAAAAAGATTGTTCCAGTCGGCACTTAGGGTAAAGCTATAGGTATAACGGGGAGTGGTATTTCCGATAACCTTCAAATCGCCGTGATTAGAGAGTGTATTGGTGCCATAATCAATCACCCCGCTATGATCCAGATCTCCAAATTTCACATCGCCGGGATGCATCAATCCGTCAGAAGAGGCATAAAGCAGTTTTTGAGTTGCATGATTATTGATATCTGCCTGATCTGTGAAAAGACCTTCTACGTGATAGCCCCAAATTTCGCCCACCGTTTCGCCGGCATAATAATCCGTCAAACTTCCGGTTGCGTTGTTGTATTTATCAATTTTGGACAAGTAGTCGGACAGCGTGCCTTTAATTTGGTAATTAAAGGGTTTACCTGCCAGTCGGAAGTTATCGGCATACGTCAACGTGATCTCCCATCCGCGTGTGGTCAAGTCGGCATAATTCCCTTTGGGAGAGTCTGCCCCGAATACATCGGGAAGCGTCGGTCCTGTTGTGTACATATTTTTCGTTTTCCGAACATAGGCATCACCTGTGAAATGTAAGCGATTACTCAACATTCCCATATCAAGACCCACATTAGCTGTAGTGGCAGTTTCCCAAGTCAATCCGTTAGGGATAACGGCCGGAGCGCTTGTAATTTGGTTGTTGACCCCATTCAACATTCTTCCCGATGCACTGATATTCAACAACTCTTCATAACTGTACGGATTAATATTTCCATTACCCAGAGAACCGAAAGAGCCTCTGATTTTCAAATCGGAAATCAGTTTCGGATTGACATGCCAAAACGGCTCTTCCGAGACCCTCCATCCTGCCGATGCAGAAGGGAAAAATCCCCACTGCTGGCTGGTCGGGAATTTCGAAGAACCATCGTAACGGCTATTAAACTCAAACAGGTAGCGATCTGCATACGAATAGTTGACACGCGAGAAGAGTCCGATAGTGCGCCATTGGGTATAACTGCCGGAAGTTGTGTATGTCTGACCCAACGCCAGATTGATATTCGTAACATTTTCCGTCAACAAACCGTTACGTTGCGTGGAGCTACCGTTGAAGGTTTGCTCTTCGTAGTTATAGCCCACCATCGCTTTGATTGCATGCTTCTGCGCTATTTTTGCCGAAAAGTCGGTATAAATATTACCGGCTAAATAATCGTATCGCTGATTGGTTACCTGAATATCGTTATAACTGGCACTCAAATAACTGGTCACACCCGGAGAGGTGCTGTAGGGCACCGGCACCCTTATTTGGGTAGCCTTATTATCCGTAATACGGAAAGTAAAGTCGCCGTTAACATGCAATTGATCCTTCAAGAAAGATACTGTTGCCGAAGTCGTATTTTTAAGAATACGGTTATCGGTATTTATTCCGTTTTTCCCATAAAAGAAATCGCCGACCGTATATGCTGCCGAGTAGGTCAATGAACCGTCAGGATTGAATAACGGGCTACTCGGATGACCTTCGTCTGCAATATTACGCCAGATGGAACCACCTTCGCCGACATTGATAGGATTGTGATACAACAGTTTTGAAAAATCGGTATTGTTCGTAACCTTCAGCCAATCGTTAACCTGCAAAGATTCTTTTGCCCGCAAATTATAGGTTTTATATTTGTCCGAATTGTATCGAAATAACCCGTCGTACCCATAATAACGTCCTGATAAATAGTAGTCGAACTTACCCGAGCTACCATTAATAGAAATATTGTGGTCTTGTGCGAAAGTGGAGGTTTTGTACAAATCTTTATAATAGTTTTCGTTGCCATAATAGACATAGGTGCCGTTTATCACCTCATAATTTTTTGTATTTCCAGCATCCTTTCGTGCTTTGAAATCGCTCAACCAAGCGGTCGAAAAAATTTGTGTTTTGTTCAATTTGGCCGGAGTTGCATTTCTTGCATTGTAATACGCTTCATAAAACATGGACGCATAGGTATATCCATCCGCTACAATGTCCGGGACATTGATCGGTTGACCGAATGTTGTATTTACGGTATAGTTGACCGATGTCTTTCCCTGTTTCGCATTTTTGGTAGTGATTAAAACCACACCGAATGTCCCGCGCGATCCATAGATAGCGGCTGAAGCTGCATCCTTTAAAACCGACACAGATTCAATATCGTTCGGATTTAGCATCGAGGGATCGCCTTCGGCACCGTCGATCAATACCAATGCGCTACCACCCTGCCCGATAGAACTTAATCCACGCAAATTATAACTTGCCGTACGCGTGGGTTTCCCGTCGCCAAGTGTAATATTAAGGTTCGGAACAGCTCCCTGTAAAGATTGCGTTACATTGGACAGAGACCGATTGGCAAATACCTTCTCCGATACTTGATCGACAGCTCCTGTAAGATTTGCTTTCTTCTGGCTGCCATATCCCACAACAACCACCTCATCCAAGTTTTCGGCATTACTGTCCAACACCACATTAATTTCCGTATTATTACCGATCTTTACATCTACCGGATTGTATCCGATAAACGAAACGCGGATAATAGCACCCTCCGGCACATCCAAAGCATAACGTCCATTAGCATCCGTAATCGACCCTTTGCCCGAGCCTTTAATGACTACATTGGCTCCAATCACCGGCTCTCCGTTTACATCCTTCACAACGCCGTGAATTTTCTTCATCTGCTCTACCGATGCTACTCTTTCTGCATCGGAGGAGTAGCCATTTTTGGCGAAAGCAGGTAACCCGAAAGTAAAGATGCTTAAGCATAACATTACCGTTCCCTTCCTGCAACACCAACGTCTCATCAATAGTCCTTTTTTGATCATCATTGCAATTTAATTTTGATAGATTAAAACATTACACAATATTCCACACCTTTGAATAGCACTGCGAAGGTGGACTATTTATGTTACGAATATCCTACATTTATTGTACAATTTTAATGCACTTTGATGATATTTTCAATATTCAGAACATCCATACAACTAAATCGAAAGAGTCTCTTTATGTTTTTATAAAATTCTATTTATTAATAATTTAATCATATATTCATTTGAAAACCGATAAGACTAGCTCTCTTGTATTTTGAACATTTCACCTTCAAAACACCAAATCATTTAACAAACAAATCCTAACCTTTGAACCATAAAAACGATAAATCACCGCACGATCATCTGATTCTGAATTCCGTTATTTTTGTCACACCCTGCTTACCGTTTTGTTATACCGGGTGGGGGGGGCTTCTGTTATTACTGGTTATTCATAACGGATGGCGGCTATTTCAGAAAAACAACGATAGGGTATGACTCAAAAAAAGCCGCAGCATTTCACAATGCTGCGGCTCCATTCTAATCACAAGTGAAACTATGATCCTATGTATCTATAGAGTGATTTCGAATATATTTTAGTGTAAAGAAAAAATAGCGATCAAACATTTTCAATGGATCTATGCATTCATCTACATTGGTCCATTGCTTCGCTATTTTCCGCTACGACTCTGCTCTTCGCTCGAAGCAGTTGAACGGTCGGAACGGGTTTTGAATGTATCTTTTCCGAATCGATAGGTAAACGAAACATTCAGCGTGCGGCTATCCCAACGGTTGTGCACCTGAAAATCGACATTGCTGTATTTTGCATATCCACCACCTTTGTTGGTATTGAAAATATCGTCTACCGAAAGTTTCAGAGTCCCCTGTTTATTGAAAAGACTTTTCTGAACACCCAGATCGACGGAGTACTGATCGTAGATGATAAAGTTGCCCCTGAGTTGTTTCGAACGGTAGCGCCCCGACAGTTCCATGCTGATGTCGCAAGGCAAGGTAAAGCTTTGGGTCGTATTGCCGGTATGGCTCCAGCGTTTGAATGTATCCCCTTCCGAATCGTTCGACGTTACCGATTTATACATTACAGTTGCCGTTGCATTGAAGTGCCACCATTTGGTAACATCCAGTTGAACCGTCTGTGACGCATTCAAATCGATCGATTTGCCCAGGTTTTCTTTGGTCTGAAACATCACTTTGGTAACATCGTTCTGTTTGATCACATCGGTAAAGAGATCTTTGGTACGGTTCATTCCGATCGAAGTAATGAATTTACTCTTGTAGGTATAGTTCAAGCCTAACGAATGGGTAAACTGCGGATGCAGGAAGGGATTTCCCTGACTGTACGTATACTGATCGAGCATCCACATAAACGGATTCAGAACATGGTAGCTGGGACGACCAATGCGGTAACTGTAGTTGAAACCCAATTGATTATTATCGTTCAAATCCCGTTTTACGAACAACGAAGGGAACAAATCGGTGTAGTGTTTCGTATCCACCCGATCCATCGACTTCGAATCGCCTTTCGAGTTGGTATTTTCGGCACGCAAACCCAATTGTATCGAAGTTTTGCCAAACTGTCCCTTAGCACTGATGTAAGCAGCATTGATATTTTCGTTGTAAATAAACTGATCGTGCGGTTTCAAACCGGTATTCCATACCAAATTGGTAGGATCGACCACTGTGAAATCGGCTTGACTGTTGTTGTTGACAAAACTGGTTTTCAATCCTGCTTCAATCGAAAGCTTCTTATTAAAGGGATGCACGTAATCGGTTTTGGCTGTAAAAATATCAATGGTACCCGGCTGATAACCCGAAATTACCGAATTGATCTGCATATCGTTCCCATTTCCATCGAAATAGCTGCCGTTCTGATTGCTGGATGAACGGAATTTAAAGCGTGCATAGTCGGCATCAACGGTCAGCGAACGTCCGGTACTGTCTATATCCCATTTGTAGTTGGCATTGAAGGTGATGTTACTCCAGTGATTACTTTCGGACGAGCGGGTGTGCAATGCCGAATCGAGTTGCATGGAACTGTTTAAAAAAGAGGTTACGGAATTCGAATTATAGCGATTGAAGCCACTGTTGCCGCGAGCCATCACACTTATAACCTGTTTCTTTGAGAGGTAATAATCGGCTCCCACCTTGAAGTTATAACCGTTCCCATGGTAGTTGCCTCGTGTATTAATTTGCTGCACAGCACCAACATAAGGACCTGTCACATAATTACGGGTAGCATCCGTCGAATCCCATCCGCGCCATTCGTAGAACGAATAGTTACCGTACACATTGAGTTTCCCGAAATTCATATTCAAGTCAATACCTGCATTTTCGCCCAGTTTACCGCTATAATTGCCTCCGGTGAAGACACTGCCGTTGAAACCGGTACGTTTGTTGTGCTTTGTCTTGATGTTGATAATCCCCGAATTACCTTCGGCATCGTAGCGTGAAGAGGGGTTTTCAATCACTTCGATCCGTTCGATATCTTTGCCCTGCATCCCTTTCAGGAGAGTTGCCAACTGATCGGCCGAAACGTAAGTCGGTTTATCGTCGATCATCACCTTCACACCTTCTTTGCCTTTCAGACTGATGTTGTTATTGTTATCTACGGTAACGCCCGGTGTTTTCTTCAAAATATCCAGCACATTCTCCGAAGCGGTAGTAATGGAAGCTTCGGGATTGATAACCATCTTATCGGCCTGTTGTTCGATGAATTTACGCTTTGCAACCACAGTAGCCTCTTTCAGTTGTTGCGTATTTTCTTCCAAAACCACCTCTTTCCGAATCTCTTTTTTACCATTTATTGCAAACTGCTCGGTCTCATATTTTTTATACCCAACCATTGTAACCGATAAAATATACGTTCCATCGTGTACTTTGTCAATGACAAATTCGCCGTTACTGCTACTTTCGCTACCCTTTATGGGCAATTTGGTTTTTGCATTGACAAGAGCCGCAGTTGCAAATTCAACCGGACGATGATTCTGATCCAGGATCCGGCCTTTTACGGTTCCATCTGCTTTTGCTATCCCTACGCAGATTATTGCCATGAGCATTACACTTGCAATTCGTTGCAAACAAATCTTAGTTGCCATAAAAATTCCAATTTATTTTTTTGTGTGTTATTCGCTGTTCGAATGATCGAGTAACGGATCCGAAATTACCCTTTCATTCTTGTTTGTCTGTTAGACGTAAGCGGCTATTCGTTTGGATGAGCGTTATATTTTTTTTATATTTAGATTCATTTGATATTTATTCCGGACGAACCTTACCCGTGCCATGTTTACTGACATGCTTCACTGCCGGATTACCTTTGTAGGTAATGTTGCCGGTGCCATGAGCATCGATTGAGATCACTTTATCGGCACATAACGTTACATTACCTACGCCAGAAAGATGTGCAGAAAGAGTTCCGGCTTTCAAATCGCCAGCACGAAGATTTCCTGTGGCCGAATTATAAATATCGGCGCTACCCGTTTCGCCAGCCAGATTCACATTGCCCACAGCTGAAAGATGACATTCAAATCCGGTACAATCCAGATCAAGCGAAATATTACCGGCTGCAGAAGCAGTAATCTTCAACGACTTGGATCTCAGCGCATTTTTAGTTCTGATATTACCGACAGTCTTAAAATAAGCGCTGTTCAACTTTCGAACAGTAACATAAATATCTAATTTTCCACGCCCGCTATGCAATCCTTTTGATGTTATCGTAAGTTTATTGCCCTCATTGGTTACCGCAATGTAATCAGACACGTCGCGATCCGACTCTATCCGCATTGCCTCTTTATTTCCCTGAACCAGATAAACATTGCCAACCGTACGCACCTCCAGATCGGAAAAGACGCCTACCGGAATCTCTTTTACCACATCGGCTGCCCGAAGAGCGACCGGCACGATCAACAGACAGATTAACCCTACCACTATTTTTTTCATCCTGTTTTTGTTTTTGATTGTTTATAAAGATGTTTATTGAGCCAAAACACTACCGACACCCTCTTTATGAATATCGGTCTTTCCGGGATGGCCTTTATATATGACTTTCCCAATGCCACTAGATTTAATCGTAATTGCGTCGGAAGCATACACTTCGACATTGCCCACTCCACTGAAACGAACATCGGCTTCGCTGGCCAGCAGGTTGGTTAGCTGTACACGACCCACACCTTTGGCATCGAGCATCAGCTTGGATGCCTTACCCTTAGCCTCAAATAGGCCCACTCCTGCAAAATGAACGTTCAGCAATTTACACTGTAGCGCAATGGATGCCCTACCGACCGATTCCATTGAAAAATCAAGTGTATCAGTTTTCAGTTCATTGGTACACGTCACAGCCCCCACATCATTAAAGCGAATCGATTTCAAATGATTCACCGTGATGTAGATATTCATTTCCGAACGATCTCTTCGGCTAAAATCGACCATGGAAGTAATAGTTAACTTATCGCCTTCGTTCTCAAGTTCAACCTGACTGAAGGTTGTGGTATCCGTCTCAATCCGAACACTTTCGGTATCTCCCTGAGTAAAAAATATATTCCCGACTCCCTTCAGCTCAATTGCATTGAAAGAACGAACCGGAAAATCTTTCGAAACAAGACTGGCTGCCGACAAGCTATAGCAGGAAAAGAACGCGAACAACGCACACGTAAGGATTTTAACAGGATAATAGTTCATTGTAATTTGATTTTAGAAATTAAACGCCTCGTCGCTCTGTTTCCGAACCCGACGACATATAGATGACGAACCCGACACAAAAACATAACATTGGTTTTGATTTTTATTTTTGCTTTAAAATTTCGGGTTCGATTTATTTCATATCTTTGTACCATATAGTTTGCATCGGCTGATTGATGGTTTTTCGTTGCACACAGACTAGAAAGTTCGAGGTTGTTTATGAGAAAAAGATTGTTCGTCACTCGTCTCTTTACTCTGATTCTCTTTGTCATAGGAATCAATCACACGCTTTCTGCTCAAAAGTTACAAGGAACAACTATTCTTGAAGGTCGGGTAGTCGATGCACAAACGAACGAAGGAGTTGCTTTTGCCACATTGCTTTCTCTTCGTTCCGGAGACGGAGCCATCACCGACGAAAACGGCAGATTTTCGCTCAAAACTATCCATTCCACAGAAAAAATCAAATTATCCTGCGTCGGATACAAAACCGACACTGTACTTTATCGCAAAGGCACGTCCAATTTGCTTATCATCAAACTAAAGCCAAAAGTACAGCAACTTCAGGAAGTAGTGATAAAACCCACCAAGAAACGATATAAAAACAAAGGCAATCCGGCTGTCGAACTGATTGAGAAAGTTATTGCCCACAAATCGGACAATCGACAAGGAAACTGGCAATTTCTCGAAAACAGAAAATACGAGAAGATTATCTTCGGACTCAGTAATTACACCTCCAAATTTCGTCTGGACAATACACCGAAAAGTTTTCATTTTCTTTTCAATCATACCGATACCCTCTCCATAAAAGGTAAAAAATTATTGCCACTTTACATTCAGGAGAAACTATCGGACAACTACTTTTGCAAATCGCCCGCGCATGCAAAAGAGGTGGTAAAAGCAACCAAAACGGTTGACTACGGGAAATATTTCAGCATGGAGGGCATTTCCGTCTATCTGAAAAACATTTACGAGACCATCGATTTGTACGATAACAACATCAGCTTCCTGACCAATCAGTTTGTAAGCCCCATTGCCAACGCCGCGCCAACGTTCTATAAATATTTCATTATGGATACGGTACAGTTGGAAAACGTGCGTTGCGTACGGCTCTATTTTTCGCCCCGCAACAAGACCGACATGCTCTTCCAGGGCGACCTTTACATCACACTGGACAGTTGCTACGCCGTTAAACAAGCCGATTTTTCGGTCAACCGGGAGATCAACCTTAACTGGGTAAAAGAGGCAAATATCAATTTGCTATACAAAAAAGAGGACAAACAAGGCTGGCTTTTAGAGTCGGACAAAGTGGTCATTGACTTCGGATTGGCAAAAACCGAACTGGGCGTGTACGGGCAACGAACCACCACATACAACAACTACAAAATCAACACTCCGCGCGACGAAGCGTTTTTCAAAAAAACAATCGTAGAAAACGACAGTGCGACACAACACCCCGACAGTTACTGGCTTGCCAACCGTCCACAACCACTCTCGTTTCCCGAACAAGGAATCTACACCATGATCGATAGTCTGAAACAAGTGCCTACCTTCAAACGTTCGATGGATTTGGTCTATCTTCTGCTCTACGGGTACAAATCGTTCGGACCCATTGCTATCGGATCTATTTACAACTTCGTGGGCTACAACCCGGTCGAAGGCTATCGCTTCCAGTTCGGAGGAAAAACCACCAGCCAGTTCAGCGAACACCTCTACCTTGCGGGCTACGGGGCTTACGGCTTAAACGATAAAACATGGAAATATTCGTTTACCGGAGCCATCGGCCTCAACTCGAAGAGCATCTTTCGATTCCCAGCCAATTACCTGAAGTTCAGCTATCAGTACGATGCAAAAACGCCCGGAAACGAAATGTCGCTCACACAGAATTACAACTTCATAGCCGCACTGACCTGGGGAAATTACGACAAATTCTTCTATAACCGAATTCTACAAATCGAACATTTGCACGAGTATCCGAGCCATTTCTCCTACACACTGGGCTTCCAGTACGCACAAGAGACCCCTCGTGGAATGCTCTATTTCAACTATTCGGACTATAGTTTACAGCGAAACGACAAAAAGTATCTCCCCATTTCGGAATTCTATTGCAAACTACGGTTTGCCCCTCACGAGAAATATTACCAGGAACAGATGAGCCGGTTCTCCATGCCAACAAGCTACCCGATTCTGGAATTGGAGTATAAAATCGGGAACAAGAAATTTGGAAGCGACTACAACTACCAGAAGCTTCGGTTCTCTGCATTCAAGCGATTCAAGTTGTCGGTACTGGGATATTCGGATATCACGCTGGAGGGAGCGAAGCTATTTGGAACGGCACCATACCCCTTGCTATTCATCCATCAGGCGACACAAAATTATCTTTTTGACGACACGAAATACAACCTGATGAATTTCCTCGAATTCGTCAGCGACCGTTATGCCTCACTAAGTATCGATCACAATTTCAACGGTTTCTTTCTGAACAAGATTCCTTTGTTCAAAAAACTGAACTGGCGAGAGGCCGTGACCTGCAAAGTGCTGTACGGGGATGTTGGTTCCCGCAACAATCCGGTGTACAACGATCATCTCTTTCGCTTCCCCGAAAACAGCGATGGCAGCGCCGCCACACACAAACTGGGTCGCACACCCTACGTGGAAGTAAGCGCCGGAATCGGTAATATTTTACGTATCTTTCGCATCGATTTTGTCAAACGACTGACCTATCTCGACGATCCCGACATCTCCGATTTCGGCATACGTGCCAGCTTCAAAATGGACTTTTAGTACGCGGTACTCAGTTTACAGTACTCGGAGAATCGGAATTTGGAATATTGGAATGAAAGGTCAGCGAAACTAAATTTGGAATTGACGGGTCTTTGTTCTTTATTCTTTGCTCTTTGTTCTAAAAAATGAAACATCAGAAAACAAACGCGGCACGAATCCTGGACCGCATGGGAATCACATACGAATTAGTCGCTTACGAGGTAGACGAGAACGACCTGAGCGCGGTGCATGTTGCCGCACAACTTGGCCAGAATGTGGAACAGGTATTCAAAACCATTCTTCTAAGGGGGGATCGCAACGGAGTATTCGTCTGTATTGTACCCGGTGCCGAAGAGGTAAATCTGAAACTGGCGGCTTCTGTTTCGGGCAATAAGAAAGCGGAAACAATTGCCATGAAGGAACTGCTTCCGCTTACAGGTTATATCCGGGGTGGCTGTTCTCCGCTCGGGATGAAAAAGCCCTACCCTATCTTTCTACACTCGTCAGCCGCTCAATTTTCGTTTATCTATATCAGCGCCGGACAACGTGGCTTGCAACTCAAACTTGCACCGGCCGATCTGATAAAAGCCGTAAATGCGACGGTTACCAATTTAGTTTAATCGAACTTTACAATCTATTCGTCCTGATGCGCATCCCTGTATTCACGGGGTGTCACGTCAAATTCCGCTTTGAAACAACTACTGAAATATTTAGGGTTGTTAAACCCTAAGGCATACGCAATTTCAGAAATAGGATCGTTGGTACTTACCAACATTTCGCAAGCATGTTTCAATCTCACATTACGGATAAATTCACCGGGAGAAAGATCGGTCAATGCCTTCAGTTTACGGTGTAGTGTCGATTTGGAGCTGTTCATGGCATCGGCAAAGCGATCGAAATCGAGGTTGAAATCAGACATGTGTTGTTCTACCACCTGCACAGCCTTTTTCAGAAATTCTTCATCCAAAGAACCGTAATGCATGGCCGAAATATTGACTTCTTTATTTTTCCGAAAATCTCTGACATTCTGTTTTTTTCGATTGACAAGATTATTTACACGAGCCTCCAGCACCTTCAGATCGAACGGTTTGGGCATATATGCATCGGCTCCTGCATTGAAATAATCGACCTGATCGTCGGCGGAACTTTTTGCCGTAAGCAGCAAAATATCTATATGACTTATCGCAAGATCCGATTTCACAGTCCGGCACAGTGTCAATCCATCCATTTCAGGCATCATTACATCTGAAATAATCAGATCGATAGGATGCTCTTTGATGATATTTAACGCATGCAATCCATTGGTGGCGCTACGCACGTTAAACCTGTCGCACAAATGATCGACAACAATCTGATTGAGTTCTTTGTTGTCTTCCACCACCAGAATATTGTAGGAAGCATGCTCGGTCCGTTCTATCGCGGCAGGTTCATTCTCGCCGGTTACCGCTTCAAAAGTCGGAACCTGCGGTGAAACTTCAGTATCCTCCGTTGAAAACTCTTCTTCGGTAAAAGCATCCTCCGACACCGGGATTTCGAATGAAAAAGTAGTACCTTCGTGTAGCTTACTCACCACATTGATCTCACCCTTATGAATTTGTAGCAGATCGCGCACCAGCGACAAACCGATGCCATTGCTCTGACTTTGATCGGATGAATTGCTAATATAAAACCGGGAGAAAATATGGGGTAAATCTTTTTCGTGTATTCCTTCGCCGGTATCGCTTACTGCCAGTTGTAAAAAAGTCAATCCTTCCTGAGTCGGAAAATTCATCTTTACAATAATGCTTCCACCCGAGGGTGTAAATTTAAACGCATTGGACAAGAGGTTATAGAGCACTTTATCCAGCTTATCGGGATCGAACCAGGCAGTAAAATTATCGAACGGACTCTCTACTGCAAACGAAATATTCTTCTCCTTAATAAGCGGCTGAAAGTTGGTGCAGCACACTTCGCGCACAAATAATACCACATCACCCTTCTTTACTTTCAACTTCATGTTGCCGGTATCAATTTTCCGGAAGGCCAGAATTTGCTTAATCAGGCGACGAAGCCGATTCACATTATTCCGGATCAACTCTATCTGATTCCTTTCCGACGATGATTTGGACTGCATTTCGTCTGTCAACAGAGAAATAATGGTCAATGGCGTCAACAAATCGTGTGAAATATTGGTAAAGTAGCGAAGCTTGGTCTGGGCCAGTTCTTCCGACTTTTCTTTTTCAATGCGCGAAATACGCAATTCATTCCGCAACCGCATTCTATTGAACAAAAACCATGCAATGCCTCCGGCAATAATCAAATAGAAAAGATAGGCCCACCAGGTCTGATAAAAAGGAGGTTTTTTGACAATTGTAAGTGAAGTAACCTCATTACCCCAAAGTCCATTCTCATCAGTAGCCTTTACCTCAAGAACATAATGCCCGGCGGGGAGATGGGTATAATTCACATAGCGACGGTTATTTCCTAAATAAACCCAATCATTATCAACACCAATAAGCCTATAGGCATACTGAATTTTATCTGCCGACGAATAATTCAGCGAAGAGAATTCAAAACTCACATTATCACTATTTGATTCCAAAATCAATTTATTGCTCTTGGAATCAAAATAGGATTTTTTTTCACCATCAAAAATCGATTGATTATTTACATCAATATTCGTAATCCTGACTTTAGAATAGGACACTTGACGCTGGTTTGTAATCGTCGGAGTAAACAAACAAAACCCTTTATTACCTCCAAAAATTATTTGCCCATTTTTCAATTTAGCGCTTGCATTTTTAGAGAAAGAAGTAATCTTGATGCCATCAGAAGAAGTATAATATGTAAACACATGGTTTGCTGGATTATAACGAATTATTTTTTTTACAGTAGAAATCCACAGAAACCCATAATCATCTTCTATCATATCTAATATGGCATTCTCAGTAATACCATATTTATAACTCACATCTTCAATACGCTTATTTGCTGTATGATACAAATAAATACTACCTTCTCTCGTTCCAATGTAAACATTGCCATATTTGCTACAACACAACGTTTGAACAGAATTGCTTTGCAATTTACCGGACTTTTCACTGAAGTTCGTAATATGAGATATCGAATGGTTCTCTTTGTTTATTTGAAGATTAAATGCTCCTTGCTTCTCTGTTCCTAGCCATATATTACCATTTTTATCGCCTGTAATGCTAATTATATTGAAAATTTTATTACTAATCAGAGAAATTTTTCCTTCCGGAGAGCGCTTATAGAGTCCCTGATCAAACCCGATCCACATATTGCCAAAAACATCTTCAAAAAGACAATTCAGAGCCGAATGGTTGGCCGGATCGACCCTAATCGTTTCAACATTTTTAAAGTTATCTTTATTTTGATCGGAAATTAGATAAATATTATTCTCCTCTTCTTTCACTATCCACACTTGCTTTTGCTTCTCTGCATGATATATCATTTGAATATTGGGTTTTCCTTGAAACAGAGAATTGGGAGCTTGTATCAACTTTCCTGTTTTTACATTCAGTACATAAAGTCCCAGCCTATCGATCACCAAATAAATTTGCCCATCAGAAGATTCACACAAATGATATACATTTGGTGGGAATCCCAATTTTTTGGTTAGAGGCGCCAACGAATTGATTTGGAAAGAATTCTTATTGAAATCAAGCATATAAATACCCTCTCCAACAGAGCCCAACCATAAACTTCCGTTATGATCGTCAACTATTTGATGGAAAAGTTTATTACACGGTTCACTAAACATCGATTCGCTAGTCAATACATTACACGTTGTATTGTTAACTTTTTCCAAAATATCCAATCCTCCAAACGAGACGATCCACATATATCCAAATTTTGTATCTTTGATAATGCTATATATAATATTGCTCATGGCATACGGTTTCCCATTTTTAATAAAGGAGACTGGTGTATATAATTTACCGGATCTCTTTTGGGGATCCATGGTAAACATGCCATCTCCCCAGGTACATATCCAATAAGTATGATCTTTGTCTTCCAACATTTTAAACGGATTGTTATTTTTACCAATCGGTGGAAATACTTTGAAATTATCGCGAGAAGGCTGATATAACGCAAATCCTCCCATCCAAAACATCGCCCATATATTTCCCTGAATGTCTTCATAAATTGCAGACACTCTATTTGACGGAATTGCTCCCTGCCGGTTACCGGCATGATAAATATGGCTTTTGCGATTACTATCAATGCGGATAACTCCTTTACTAAACGTAGCTACCCATACATTTCCCTTGCTATCGGTACATAAATCATATATAATATCACGCCCTATTCCCGAATCATCATACGGCTTAATTGTAAATGTAGATTTATCCAATATATTTATTCCTTCATTTGTTCCTATCCACAAACAATGTTGATTATCTTCTACAATACATTGGATATTATTATTGGTTAATTTATTGTGATTAGACGTATTAGACCGAAATACTTTGATTCGATAACCGTCGAATCGACAAATCCCATCTCGGGTTCCAAACCACATATAACCGTCCTTATCCTTATAAATACGCTGAACGGAGTTGGATGGCAATTGATCTATATACTGAAACGGTGCAAATGTAAATTGAGAAACGTGAGGAATAGCATTTACAAATAACACGAAAACAAACAAGAGAAAGCCTATTAATATTTGCTTTTTCATAGTACAATGGGGATAGCAATTAAATATAGTACAAAAATAGTTTTTTTTATAACAGTTAAGGCATGTCCTTTAATCATGACTGTTTCAAAGATAAAACTTCAAATTGAAAGTTCGACACACAGCAGGCATATTTCGGATTGACAAAAAAAACAGCATACACTTAACATCCTTATTCACCAAGCAAACAAAATACTATATAACAGCATATTAATTTAGAAACGACATCATACATACCATAAAAAAATGAACAAATTAAAGACTTATTTGAATGAAATACTACCTCTAAATACCTCATTGTTACCCTATATTTGTGACAGAAAAAGTTCAATTTTCAACATCATCAAACTTCAATAAAAAAAATGAAACCATAAAATTAACCTATTCGTCATTTTGACTGACGAAACTCTATCTAACAAATAGATCTAATAAAGTTTATCTCTATTATTAATTTTAAAACAAACACCATGAATGTAAAAAAGCAATTTTTATGTATTCTGGCTCAGTTATTCTGGCTGACACCAGCTTTGATGAGCAATGGGAATGCGATTGTAGCTCAGGTTAAAGCAACCCAACAAAAAATAGAAACTATATCGGGACAAGTAAAAGATGTAAAAGGAGAGCTTTTAACCGGAGTCAGTGTCAAAATCAAAGGTACCGGTGAAGGAACCATTACCGATATAGATGGTAATTACACTCTTAAAAATGTTCCAGCTTCTGCCATATTAGAATTTTCGTATATTGGCATGAACAGCATGAATGTAACTATTGGTAATCGCACAAACATCAATGTTACACTAGAAGAAAAAACAGTTGGGATAGATGAAGTAGTAGTGGTTGGTTACGGAACACAGAAAAAAGTAAATCTTACAGGTTCAGTTGCCTCCGTAACAGCTTCAGAAATTGCCAATAAGCCAGTAGCAAATACATCTCAAGCTTTAGCCGGTTTAGTCCCCGGATTAAGTGTAATGCAATCATCTGGCAAACCAGGAACAAGTGCTTCAGTAAATATCCGCGGAACAACCACGTTTTCAAGTGCCGGCACCTCTCCTCTCGTATTGATTGATGGAATGTCTGGCAATATTGATGATGTCGACCCCAGCGACGTTCAAAGTATATCCTTTTTAAAAGATGCAGCCTCTGCATCCATATATGGTAACAGAGCAGCAAACGGCGTTATTTTAATTGAGACCAAGAAAGGTGCTGAAGGGAAAACAGTAATTACATATAACAATTCCTTCGGATGGCAGAAAGCCACAGAACTTCCTGATTTCCTTCCTTCATGGGAATATGCTACTTATTATAATGAGGCAATGACCAATATGGGTAAGGCAGAAGCATATACTGCCGCTGAAATTGCAAAATTCAAAGATGGCTCAGATCCGGATAATTATCCAAACGTCAACCATTTAAAATGGCTTCTAAAGAGCGGATCTGGATTTCAACAGAAACATACACTAGGAATACAAGGGGGTAATTCATCTTTGAATTACAATTTCTCTGCTAATTACATGCATCAAGACGGATTGACAGCTAAAACGTCAAATGACCGATATAATATCTTGTGGAACATGTCTGCCAAAGTATTGAAAAATCTTACCTTTAATGCTAACTTAAACGCATACACAACAACATACAATGCTCCAAACGGAGAACCAACAAGTATTGAAGGGATAATCGGATATGCCGTACGGGAAGGCCCTATTTATGCCGGTAAAAAATCGGATGGTACATTTGGATACCAAGACAACTACAGTCCCGAAGCATGGTTAGCAAGTTCTTCTTTTGCCAAAAACATCTCTGGAAACGGTATAGGTAATGCTCAATTAGTCTGGCAAACTCCATTGAATGGACTATCAATCAGTGCGAAAGCAGGAATGAACTACACGAACAATTATAATAAGACTTACCGGGCAAAGACATATTTTGATGAAAATAAAACAGTCGGTCCCGCATACGTTTCGGTTACGTCAAACAATTCAACATATAGATCATTTGAAGCGATATCCACATATAAAAAGCAGATTAAAGCACACTCTATCAACTTATTGGCTGGAACATCATACGAAACGTACATATACAAATATTTATATGGATACCGAAACACTCTCCCAAACAATTCTCTATACGAATTAGATGCAGCTTCATCGTCTACTGCTTCTAACAGTGGAGGAACCAGCGAATGGGCATTAATGTCCTACTTCGGTCGTGCAAATTACTCTTTCAAAGATAGATATCTATTCGAAGCCAATCTTCGCTATGATGGTTCTTCTCGATTCTCTTCAAGTCATCGCTGGGGACTATTTCCTTCTTTCTCTTCAGGATGGAGAATATCGGAAGAAAGTTTCTGGAATAAATCAGGTGTTTCCAACCTAATAAATAATTTGAAATTGAGAGTTTCATGGGGTGTATTAGGAAATCAGAACATCGGAACATATCCCTATCAACAAACATATTCTTTGGGCGAAAATGCAGTACTTGGAACTACAGCGACACTTCAGTCTGGCACGAGAATAAATACATTTAACAACACTGATATTACTTGGGAAAGTACTTCAGTGACTGATGCCGGGTTGGATTTCAGTTTCTTCAAAGGTAAACTTAGTGGTAATATTGACTATTTCTATAAATACACTTATAATATTTTATCATCGGTTCAGGTTACAAACATCATGGGACGTAGTGTCGGAAATTCTAACGTTGGAGCTGTTTCTAACAAAGGTATAGAGTTGAGCCTTACATATAACGGAAATATTGGCAAAAACGTCAAATTCAGTGTTGCCCCGAACTTTACTTACATAAAGAATGCAGTAGAAAAACTGGCTGATGGAGCTACTGAAGATATTAATAATGGTCGGATCGTAGGCCAGCCTTTAGGTATCATTTACGGCTATAAAACTGATGGATTATTTGTCAATCAAGCAGAAATAGATGCTGCTCCTACTCAATTGGTATCAAAAAGCAATCTAAAACCAGGGTACATCAAATATGTCGATCTCAATGGTGACGGATCTGTTGATGCTAATAACGATAGGACTGTTTTAGGATCTACTACGCCCAAATATTATTATGGTCTGACTCTTACCACTTCATATAAAGGATTTGATTTTTCAGCTTTATTACAAGGAATGGGCGGATTTCAAAGACTAATAGGATCTTATATGGCTTATGCTTTTTATAATGGAGGGCAAATTCAACGTTGGCAGGCAGAAAACCGATTTATCACATCCAGTCCGAACAAATGGGCCAAATATCCTCTATTAGAGACATTGAATTCAGGTAGCACTAATCTTCAAACTTCTTCATATTGGGTCAGAGATGCAAGTTTTTTACGAATTAAGAATGTACAGATCGGATATACAATCCCAAAAAGTATCTTGAATAAGATTGGATTACAAAGTTGTAGGATATATATCAGTGGAGAAAATTTGTATAACTTCACCTCTTTCTATCAAGGATGGGATCCTGAAAATCAAATAAGCACGGGAGATTCACCGTCATATTATCCCATTACCAGTGTCTTTTCATTTGGCTGTAATATAAAACTCTGATAAATTACAAATCATCAAATGGAACATTCTGAAAGTTAGACAATGTTTCACATTTCTTAATTAATAAACTATTACATAATGAAAAACAATTGTATAATATCATTCATTATAGCATCATTATTTATTGTAACGTCTTTGATCAGCGTTAGTTGCTCTGACGTTTTGGACAAACAACCTACAACATCGATTTCTGATGCTACTTTTTGGACAAGTGAAAGTGATGCTCTATTAGCATTGGTCGGATGCTACGAATTTCCACATGGATGGAATCACAATGATTTTGCGAATCCTCAAGGTCTGATATATCTTGATTTTGCAGGTGGCAATGGTACAGAAAAAGAAAATTTTACTACTCTTGGGATGGCCAGCAGCAATACAGTGGCCACAAGTGACGTTGTTGCAGGATATTGGAATAATGCATATTCGCAAATTGCAGCATACAACACTTTCTTGGATAATATAGGAAAATGTCCTATGGATGAAACAAAAAAGGCCATTTGGATAGCAGAAGTCAAATGTTTACGGGCATATTATTTATTTAACCTTGCATTCTATTGGAAAAATGTTCCAATGCCTTTGACAACCTTAACCGTAGCTGAAGCCAATACGATATCACAAACCCCTCAGGAAACAGTTTATGCTCAAGTAGCAAGTGATTTGGAATCTGCTATTTCGGTATTACCTGATACACGTACATCAACAGAATATGGTCGTTTTACCACAGGTGCTGCTCGTATGCTTTTAAGTCGTTTGTATCTTGCACAACAAAAATGGTCGCAAGCAGCCACCGTTTTGAAAACTATTATCAGTTCAAATATATATAAATTGGATAGAACAAATGGTGATGACAGCTATGCAAAACTGTTTCAAATTGGAGGTCAAACGAGTAGCGAAATGATATTTTGCGTACAATACCTTCAAGACCAATTTACAACTGCTCGTTATATATATCTCTTCCCTGAATGCAACGGTGGATGGCATCAATTTGCACCTTATAACGAGTTGGTAAAAGACTATTTCTGTACCGATGGTAAAGACATAACAACTTCCTCAGTATATAATGAAAATGATCCTTACACCAACAGAGATCCGAGATTGTATGCTTCTATCTTTTTGCCACCTCTGGGAAGTTACACTGGAACAAAATTTAATAGCATTACATATAACTGTTTCAAAGGGGCCAATACTAACGATTATTATAACAAATACACTCTCTTTGACGGATATTGTCCCAAAAAAGGATGTGATGCCTCTGTAACTGATCTGTACAACACTTATACATACACCCCTATCATGCGCTATGCTGAAGTTTTATTGAGTTACATAGAAGCGGTAAATGAATCGGGCTTTGGAAACGTAACACAAGATCTGTTAGATTTAACGATCAACGATATCAGAGATCGTGTCGGTTTACCGGCAATCAAATTGGCAGATGTCTCTTCTCAAGAATTATTAAGAACTGCTATCAGAAAAGAGCGTCGGGTAGAACTTGCATTTGAAGGGTTGCGTTATTTTGATGTTCTGCGTTGGGGCATAGCGTCGACAGAACTGAATCATATCTTTACGGGGGTAAAACTTTCTGATGATCCGGCAGCAGCAAACTACCGCGGTTCAGGCACTTCCGCTTCTCCTGTAGATGCGGACATGTACTACCAATTTGAAACGAGAACTTGGGACTCTCACAATCGATATTTCCCAATTCCTCAGCATGATCTGAATATCAACAAAAATTTGGTTCAAAATGACGGATATAAATAAAAATTATTCTTTATAAAAAATGAATTGAATATTCACTCTTATAAGACTCAATAAGAGTGAATATTCTTTTTCTTAAATGTTTGAATAAGATACAGAGAAACAATGCCTGACTTCTATATCTGCGACTATGTGGATATTAGTGTAGAATAAACAAGGTATATAGAATTGATACAAACATCTATCGATATATACTTTGACAAACTGAGATTAATACATTTATCACTCAAGAAAACAACTCCTATCTCAGATACAAATACTATTAAAATGATATTTAATGGCAATAGGCTCACGCTTATTTTATTCTTTTGCTTGATTACAAGTATTTTATCAGCACAGAGAAATTATAAACATAAGCAAAAGATCGGAAAAATAATTGAAAGTGTTAATAATTACTGGCAAACGTCTCACCCACTTCCGGCAAGCGCTTCATGGGACGAGTCAGTTTATCACACTGGAAATATGGAGGCCTACCGAACTACCGGCATTGAAACATTCCGCAAATATTCCGAAACATGGGCCGTCCATAACCAATGGAAAGGTGCGAAATCAGACGATATTTCAAAGTGGAAATATACTTATGGTGAAACGGATGATTATGTATTGTTCGGCGATTGGCAGGTTTGTTTTCAGGTTTACTGTGATCTATACAAGTTAGCTCCCGACAACAATAAAATTGCTCGTGCTCGTCAAGTGATGGAGTATCAGATGAGCACCTCGAATAAGGACTACTGGTGGTGGGTGGATGGCCTATATATGGTTATGCCAGTAATGACGAAGCTGTATACAATAACACACAATCCACTTTATCTGGATAAATTGCATGATTATTTCGTATATGCTGACAGCGTGATGTTCGATCCACAAGCAAAGCTATATTATCGGGACGCCCGTTACGTATTTCCTACGCACAAAACAGCAAATAGCAAAAAAGATTTCTGGTCGCGTGGTGATGGCTGGGTATTTGCCGGACTGGCACGAATCATTAATGATCTACCCAAAAACTATAAGCATAAATCGCTTTTTATCACGCGTTATAAACAATTAGCACAATCCATTGTCCAGTACCAGCAAAAGGGAGGTTATTGGACCCGCAGTTTGCTTGACCCACAACAAGCACCCGGCTACGAAACCAGCGGTACAGCCTTCTTCACTTATGGACTTCTGTGGGGAATCAACAATGGATATCTTAAAGACAAAAAATATACCATTTCTGCTTTACAAGGATGGAAATATCTAACAACAATCGCACTACAACCATCAGGAAAAATCGGATATGTACAACCGATAGGCGAGAACGCTATTGCCGATCAAATGGTGAACGAAAATTCGACATCCAACTTCGGCGTTGGTGCTTTTCTGCTGGCGGCATCCGAAATGGCAAAGTTTACACAACAGTAGCCTTCAATCAAAAAAATCGGTTCTAAATGGCACTTTTCTCTAGTAATTCTACACAACGCTTCCGTTTTTTTGTATTTTTAACACATAGAGACTGTAAGATAATATCAATTGCCGGTCTTAATTTACAACGTACATCATGAATTAGATAGATCATTTATTTTTCTGATCATGGCTCACATGTTAAATAACTTTCTAAAACAAATATTTATCGAATGAAAAATATCATTCTTTTTTGCTGTTTTTCTCTTTGTTCCTTATCATTTTTACAAGCTACCAACACAAATGAATTGAACTCTCCTGCAACGTTTACTGCCGGAACAAACACATTCCTGCTCAATGGCAAGCCCTTTGTAGTGAGAGCCGGAGAGTTGCACTATGCCCGAATTCCCAAAGCTTATTGGGATCAACGAATTAAAATGTGTAAAGCCATGGGAATGAATACCATTTGCATTTACCTCTTCTGGAATTTTCACGAACAGCGACAAGGCGTTTTTGATTTTACCGGTCAGAAAGATGTGGCCGAGTTTGTTCGCCTGATTCAACAAAACGGCATGTATTGCATTCTCCGTCCCGGGCCCTATGTGTGTGCCGAATGGGATATGGGCGGACTTCCTTGGTGGTTGCTCAAAAAACAAGACCTGAAGGTTCGTCGCATATCAGATAATTTCTTCATGGAAAGGGTAAAAACATACCTGAAAGAAGCGGGCAAACAACTGGCTCCACTGCAAATACAAGACGGAGGCCCGATTATTATGGTTCAGGTCGAAAACGAGTATGGCACTTGGGGTGATGATCAGAAGTATATGGAAACCATGCGCGATAATATTCGTCAGGCCGGATTCGACAAAGTACAGCTGCTGCGTTGCGACTGGTCGTCCAACTTTTTCAAATACACGCTTGACGGAGTGACACAAGCACTTAACTTCGGTGCCGGATCAAATATTGAAGAGCAATTCCGTAAATTCAAAGAGATGAATCCAACAGCTCCGCTTATGTGTGGCGAATATTGGACAGGCTGGTTCGACCAGTGGGGACGTCCCCACGAAACACGCGAAATAAGCAGTTTTATAGGTAGCCTGAAAGACATGATGGATCGCAAAATCTCTTTCAGCCTCTATATGGCTCATGGGGGGACATCTTTCGGACAGTGGGCTGGCGCCAACGCTCCTGCCTATGCTCCGACTACCTCGTCGTACGACTACAACGCTCCAATTGACGAAGCGGGAAATCCAACTGATAAGTTTTATGCGATCCGCGAATTGTTGAAGAATTACCTGCAAGAGGACGAAACATTATCCGAAATTCCGCAGAATCCTGAGAAAACCATCACCATTCCAGCTATCTCATTTGGGTTGACCGCCAACATTTTCGAAAACCTGCCAACAGCCAAACAGAGCGAGAAGGTACAGCCGATGGAGAATTTCGATCAGGGATGGGGGTCTATTCTTTACCGGAAAGAAATACCCGCTTGCGATCGTCCACAGCAGTTGGTTCTAAAAGAAGTACACGACTGGGCAACTGTATACATCAACGGGAAAGCGATCGGTTCGATCGACCGCCGGAAAGGCGAAAACAGCATCGAAATCCCAATACTGAAAGCTGCCGCACGACTTGACATTCTGGTTGAAGGCATGGGACGCGTCAACTACGGCGAAGCCATTATTGACCGCAAAGGAATTACAGAAAAAGTAATGCTTGATGGGAAAGAACAAACAACATGGAAAATTTATTGTTTTCCTATCGATTACACATTCCAAACCAAAGCAAAATATGTACAAAAACCGGCTATCGGTCCAGCCTGGTACAAAGCTTCGTTCATCTTAAAAGAAACAGGATACACCTATCTTGATATGAGTTCGTGGGGTAAAGGGATGGTTTGGGTAAATGGTTATAATCTGGGTCGTTTCTGGAAAATCGGTCCCACACAAACTCTTTGTATTCCCGGATGTTACCTCAAGAAAGGTAAAAACGAAATCATTGTACTCGATATTGACAAACCCACAAAAACAGTGGTTACCGGACTGAATCATCCAATCCTCGACCGCATTGTGAAAATTGAAAGCAAAGATGGCAAAGTGAAGAAAAGCCTTAATCTGAACGGAGCCAATCCAGTGGCTGCTGGCACTCTCACCTCTGAAAGTGAATGGAAAAGCGTTATATTGAGCGAACCGATGACCGGACGTTATTTCTGTTTCGAAGCGTTGAGTGCGCAAAACCCAGACGATCGCAGCACTTCGGTAGCCGAATTCGAAATAACCGGCGAAGATGGCAAGGCAATCTCTTCGCTCGACTGGAAAGTAGTGTATGTAGATAGCGAAGAGACGGACAAGGCGGCTAATGGAGCCGATAAACTTTTCGATTTGCAGGAATCCATTATCTGGCAAACTAAAATCGGAAGCAAAACCAATCATCCACATCAGGTAGTGATTGATATGGGCAAATCGATAAAAGTGAAAGGATTTCGAATTTTACCAAGGACCGATAAACGCGATACTGGCAAAGTGAAAGATTACCGTTTTTACCTACAAGAAAACCCGTTCAAAATTGAATAAAGCTCTCTTTTATGAAGATCGATAAAATTCTGACATTACTCTTAATTTTGGCTGTAGCAGCTTTCGTGACCGAAGCTCAAACCGTTAACTCCGGCAAGAAAATAGCCATTATCAATGGTAAAGATTTGACCGATACTCAGGGGAAAATCATAAATGCGCATGGTGGCGGATTTATGAAAATGGGGAAGTATTTCTACTGGATTGGAGAAAACCGTCACGACAATGTCCTGGTATCTTGTTACCGTTCAACCGACCTGTTGAATTGGGAGTTTCGTGGTGATCTGCTGACTCGTAGGCCAAATCCCGAGCTGGCCGATGCCAATATTGAGCGCCCCAAAGTGATTTACAACGCCAAAACAAAACAGTTCGTCATGTGGATGCATTACGAAAAACGGAGCAATTATAGCCTGGCAAGAACAGCTGTAGCCGTATCCGCAGATATTGAAAAACCATTTACCTACCAGCGCAGTTTCCGTCCGTTCAACAATATGTCGCGCGACTGCACGCTATTCCTTGACGATGACGGCTCGGCCTACTTTTTCTCTTCGGCTCGCGAAAATTACGACATGATGATGTATCGCCTGACCGACGATTTTCTTGACGTAAAGGAACAGGTAGCCACGCTCTGGCCGGGAGGTCACCGCGAAGCACCGGCAATTGTAAAACGCAAGGGCTACTACTTTATGATTACCTCAGGCTGTACCGGTTGGGCACCAAACCAGGCAAAATATGCTGTTGCAAAGTCCATTCGGGGCCCGTGGTCGGAACTGACCAATATTGCAGACAACACTACCTATCATTCTCAGTCGACCTATATTTTGCCAATTATCGGAAAGGAAAGCACTTCCTATCTCTATGTGGGTGATCGATGGGATGGAAAACACTATTTTAATTCAAAATACATTTTCCTGCCGCTGACATTCAGTAATGATACAACAATGGAAATGCCCTGGAAGGATACCTGCAATATTAATGCGATAGCGGGAACCGTAAAATAAACGCGATTTACAAATACTTATAAAGCAATTCTTTTCGCTTATTTATGGACGAATAAAAACTGCAAGGTTTTTAACTTGAACCATTTCTGTAAAAAATAGCGTATTATGAAAAAAGCATTACTTCTGTTATTGTTACTTCTCTCGCTACCGCTTTATGCACGAGAGAGAAAAGGGCCACCGATGTCAACCCGACAGATGTGGTTGCTATACATGGACAAAATTGCACGTCCGGTAATAGAACCCCTGGCCGATAACAAGCTCAAAGAATCAATGCCGATGGTATTGTCCAAGACGATTGACAACCCCGAAAACCGGACGAAAGTGGCCTATCTGGAAGCATTCGCTCGAACACTTTGCGGCATATCTCCCTGGCTCAATCTGGAGGGAGGCGACAGCGCAGAAGTGAAATTGCGGCAACAATACCGTGTTTGGGCGTTGAAAGCGGTTGCCAATGCGGTGAATCCTTCCGCAAAAGATTATATGCAATGGAAAGGTGGGCAACCGTTGGTCGATGCGGCATTTTTCTCCCTGGCTCTGGTGCGCTCTCCCTGGCTGTGGAATCACCTTGACAGCAAGGTGCAGAAGCAGGTGGTCAATGCACTCCTGCAAACTCGCCAAACCATCCCGGTCTATTCCAACTGGATTCTTTTTTCGGGAATGATCGAAGCCTTTTTCTGCAAATACGGCATGGAGTACGATCCGGTACGACTGGAATATGGCATCCGTGAGTTTTCGCAACACTGGTACACCGGCGACGGCATGTTCTCCGACGGCATGGATTTTCATTTTGACTACTACAACAGCTACGTCATTCAACCGTACCTGTCGAATATGATGGATGCCGTTGTGCTCCGTACCAAATCATTCGACTGGTTTCGCGGAAAACTGGACAAAATCACCAAACGCTACGCCGTCATTCAGGAACGGATGATTAATACCGACGGAAGTTTCCCGGTTTACGGACGCTCCATCGTTTACCGTACGGGAGCTTTCCACCATTTGGCCGATATGGCATTGCGCAAACAACTACCGTCTCAGTTATCGCCCGCACAGATTCGGGACGGATTGACTGCTGTCATCCATCGAGTGCTGGATGCTCCGAACACCTTTACAGACAAAGGCTACCTCACAATCGGACTCTGCGGCAACCAACCCGACTTGGCTGATTTTTACATCAACACCGGAAGCTGCTACTTGGCAGCAACAATTTTTCTCCCTCTCGGACTCCCACCTACCGACGACTTCTGGACAGCACCTGCCGAAGCCTGGAGTGCAATAAAAATATGGAACGGACAGAATATACCGGCCGACCACGCAATGGACCTAAAATAGACTGAGAATTACAATAAGGGGAACGGACAGTAGATTGCTGTCCGTTTTGTTTTTATGGCCCTTCAAAGTGAATGCGCTCAAACAATGGCAATCGCAAACGTTTGCAACGGCATGGCACCAAAGAAACAAAGTACTATTTTGTTATCAACCTATTACGAAGTACTTTTACATCCGATTTATCAACGTATAATTATCACTACGATGCAAAGTGTGGTTTTTGAAAGAAACAGACGCTGTGTAATACAGAAATAATTTCTTCTTTCTTCGCAAACAGGTATTATAAATTCAATCATCGGACTAACTATTTGACCATGAAACGAAAATTTCTTCACTTTTGGTTCTTTACATTGAGCTGTTGTCTGGCATTCCCGGTAACTGCCGAAACCGCTTCATCGATAGGCAATCTGCAATCGTTCAAACAGGAAGGAAACAAAATCTCCATTCAGACCGATAACGCCACGATGGAAATCACGGCTTACCAAAACAATATTATTCGCGTGAGGGCCTTTCGCAATGCTCCGTCACGCCCCTTCTCTTTTGCCATCGACCAACAGGCAAAAGGAAGTTTTACCAACGTCACGGAAGATAACTCCAAACTGACGGCACAAACATCCGGCCTCAGAATAGAGATTACCAAATCGCCTCTCCGAATCAGTTTCTACGACAAAAACGGAAAACTATTCAACGCAGACGACTCCCGTTTCGGCATCACCTGGTTAGGAACGGGCGTAACCTGTTACAAAAAGCTCTTCAACGACGAAAAATTCATCGGTCTGGGCGAAAAAACGGGTCCGCTCAACAAACGGAGCATGTCGTACGAAAACTGGAACTCCGACGTACCGGCCTACGCCCTAGACAAAGATCCGCTCTATGCGACCATCCCTTTTTACATAGGAATACACGACGGGCTCCCGTACGGCATTTTCTTCGACAACACACACCGCAGTACCTTTAGTTTCGGAGCTTCCACCGATGGTGAAATGGCTCACTTCGGAGCTGTAGATGGCGAAATGGATTACTATTTCTTTGCCGGAAGTTCGGTACGCGACATTATAGAAGGCTACACATGGCTTACCGGACGGCCAAAACTGCCGCCACTCTGGAGCTTAGGCTACCAGCAATGCCGCTACAGCTACTATCCGGACAAAGAGGTGCTGAACGTAGCGCAAACCTTCCGCGACAAGCAATTTCCCTGCGACGTGATCTATCTCGACATCCACTACATGGACAACTACAAAGTCTTCACCTGGAATCCGGAACGTTTCCCGGAACCAAAAAAGATGATCGATGAATTGAAAAGCAAGGGGTTTCATTTAGCCGTTATCATCGACCCCGGGTTGAAGATCGAGAATGGCTATAAGTCGTATGAAGATGCGTTGCGACACAACTATTTTCTCTCCTATCCCAACGGACAACCCTACATTGGGAGCGTATGGCCAGGCCGCTCCAGCTTCCCCGATTTCACCCGCAGCGAGGTACGTAAGTGGTGGGGCGAGCAGTTCTCGTCACTGACCGACAAAGGGGTGGAAGGATTCTGGAACGACATGAACGAACCGGCCACCTGGGGGCAACGCATCCCCGACATGGTGGAGTTCGGTTTTGAAGGAAATAAAACCTCGATGCGCGAAGGTCACAATGTATTCGGAATGCAAATGGCACGGGGAACCTACGACGGTACCCGCAAATTGATGGAAGGACGCCGACCACTTACCATCACCCGTGCAACCTATTCCGGCGGACAACGTTATTCCACCATCTGGACGGGGGATAACTTTGCATCGGACGACCACATGCTGCTAGGAGCCCGTTTGGTTGCCAATCTCGGTCTGGCAGGATTCTCTTTTGCAGGCCCCGATGTGGGAGGATTCATTGGTGAGCCATCCAAAGAGTTGCTGACACGCTGGATGTCGCTCGGTGCATTTACCCCGTTCTACCGCAACCATAGCGCCGTCGACCAAAACTACCGCGAACCCTGGGTATTGCCCAAAGAGAATCAGGATATTGTTCGCAACTATCTGAATCTTCGTTACCAGTTGATGCCCTATATCTATTCCAATGCGCTCGTTGCTTCACGCACAGGATTACCGTTAGTAAGGTCTCTGGCTATCGATTTCACCAACGACGAAAACATCTACAAGACGGCCTACGACAGCCAGTACATGTTCGGAGACGGCCTTCTGGTCTGCCCGGCCCGCAGTACCGATCAGTTTACCCGGGTATATTTGCCCGAAGGAGTCTGGTACCGTTTTTCCAACGACGAAAAACAGGTTGGAGGCAAGGAGTATTTCGTAGCCTCACCACTCAGCGACCTGCCGGTATTTGCCCGTGAAGGAGCCATTATACCGATGCAGAATACGGTTCAAAACACATCAGAAAATGGCGGCGATACACTAAAAATTCATATTTTCAACGGATCAAAAGCAAGCGACTTTCTCTACTATGAAGATGACGGCGTGACCTACAACTACGAAAAGGGGGCATCGTATGAACGGACTATTCATTTCGATCCGGCAAAGGCCGAAATCAGCGTTTCGGAGAAAAAAGGAGATTTTGCAAGCCGGTTCAAAAAGATTCGTCTGATACTGCATGGCTTCGACGCATCTGCCTACAGCGCGACATACGACTGGAAAGATGCGGCTTTCAGCATAAAGCTAAAGCCGGCAAAGCAGAAATAACAGAGAAAAATAGGAGTAAAAAAAATGGCTGATCCCTCAATGAGGAATCAGCCATTTTCAATTTATCGTAATGGAGAATATTACATTTCCAATGCCACAATCGACTTGGCAGGAAGGGTAACCGTAAGTCCGGTTTTAGTCAGTTTGGCACCTTTGAATTCGGCGGGTTTCACCTCATCCGGTTTATCGAAGGTATTGTACGAGTCGATCCCTTTTCCGGTAAGAATGGTTCCGCTTACTTTCGACACCTTCAGGCTGCTCAGATCTACATCTACCGTTTGGGCATTGTCTTTATCCAAATTTGCCATTGTAATCAGGATACCACCCTTTTCATTTTTAGAAGCAGAAACGCTCACCGCCGGAACTTTTTTGTCTTTGTAGGTCAGTTCTGCACACTGCACATCCAGTGGGAGTTCGGTAGCATCCATGTGGCCTTTATACATTTTGAACACATAATAAGTCGGTGTGAGCACCATTTTCGGACCATCGGTTAAAATCATTGCCTGCAGCACGTTCACAACCTGAGCGATGTTCGCCATTTTAATGCGTTGGCTGTATTTGTTGAATATATTCAGCGAAAGAGCTGCCACCATGGCATCGCGCATGGTGTTTTGCTGATAAAGGAAGCCCGGATGTGAGCCCGGCTCCTGATCCCACCAGGTACCCCATTCGTCAACCAACAGATCGATCTTATTCTGAGGGTCGTATTTATCCATAATGGCAATGTGTTTTTTAATCACATCTTCAATTTCGGCAGCCTTGGTAACTGTCCACAGATATTCGTCGGGAGTAAATTTGGTTGCAGATCCTTTGCTTCCACTCCACCCTTTGCAGGTATAATAGTGCAATGAAACAGCTTTCATTTTATTGCCGATCTTTTTCATCAACACGTCAGTCCAGTTATAGTCATAATCACTTGCACCACTGGCAATTTTATACAAATGGTTGCTACCGAAATCGCGGCAATAGGTCGAATAACGACGATAGATATCGGAATAATAATCGGCTGTCATGTTACCGCCACAACCCCAGCTTTCGTTACCCACGCCAAAGAATTTTACATTCCAAGGTTTTTCACGACCATTCTGGCGACGAAGATTTGCCATGGGGCTTTCGCCGTCCGAGGTCATATATTCTACCCATTTTGCCATCTCTTCGACGCTTCCGCTACCTACGTTTCCGCTAATGTAGGGTTCGCAACCCAGCATTTCGCACAGATTGAGGAACTCGTGAGTTCCGAAACTATTGTCTTCGACCACGCCGCCCCAGTTGTTATTTACCATTTTGGCGCGCTTCTCTTTCGGACCGATTCCGTCCATCCAGTGATATTCGTCGGCAAAACAGCCACCCGGCCAACGCATTACCGGCACCTGAAGCTCTTTCAGGGCATTGAATACATCGGTACGATAACCTTTAGTATTAGGAATAGGTGAATTTTCACCCACCCAGAGACCACCGTAGATACAAGTTCCGAGATGTTCGGAAAATTGTCCGTAAATCTCTTTACTGATTTTATTTTTTGCCTGATCGGCATGAATGGTCACTTTGACAGGAGTTTGTGCTGAAAGAGTCAGCGCTCCCATCAAAAAGAAGGAAAAGAGGGTTTTCTTCATGGAAATAAATGTTTGTTAGTTGATTGCGCTACAAAGATATAAAATGTTCTTTTTACACTTATTTTTTGAGCAAAAAAAATTCAGATTTAACATGTTATTCTCTAATATGATTAAACCTGAACTTAAAAATGCTATTCTTTCCACACTGCAACGCCTGCAGGTGTCAGTTCTTTTGTTCCGTAAATAATTTTTGCACTGGCCGGAATATTCAGAGTAACGTTGGATGATGAGTAGTTGCAAGCCACCCAGAAACCGTCGCGCCAGTTCACCATTACACCTTCGGGCAATTCTTCAACGGCCGTTCCTGCCGTCTCGAACACCTTTTTCAAAATGTCTTTTTCGAACTTGCCATCATGAGTATCCGTCCCGACATACGTTACAGAACCTTTGCCAAGTTTGCGGTGAACAACGGTAGGTTTTCCGGCATAAAACTGATCGGCAAAGCGAGCCCATACTTCGGTACCGGAAGCGGGTTCGAGCATATCGCCCCAGGTATTCCATTTGTATGATTTGCCATCGAAAGAAACGGTGGCTGTTTTATTACTACCCAGCATATCGTTCATCACAACTTTGGCACCAATCAGTTGACTGATCGCGTCAGCCCACGGAGCTTCCGGAAAATGACCGTCACGATCTTTCAAACCGGTACGTACAGAAACAATAAGGGTTCCCCCATTTTCGGCATATTTCATCCATTTGTCGACCAATGCTTTATCGACCATCTGATATGCCGCGACCATCACAAACGGATATGCTGACAGGTCTTTCGTTTCGTCTGCAAATTCGACCGGAGCCGACAATAGCTTCAGCGCATTATAGTATTTGGCAATGTGATCGCGTTCGTTCCACTGCGAAGTCTGCGGCTGAATGGAGGTTTCCCATACATTATCGGAGTTGTAAACGATAGCCGTTTTGCGGGCTGCATACTCTTTGGGCATCGCGGTGTTTGGCTTATACAATTTCCGCAACGCTTTCACCTCTTTCATAAACTGACTATACTGTTGTCCACCGTTGAGCGGAGTGACTCCATCGGTACCCACCATGCCATAATGGAACTGCTCGCCGCCATACAGCGGCTGACGATAACGATAGGAGCAGATAAAATCGAGGCCACCGGCAAAAACGTTCCAGAGCCACATGCGAACGGCTCCCGGATAGGGTTGCGGATTGTAGCTACCCCAGTTTACCTGACCGGGTTGAAGCTCCATTACTCCGGTAACACCCTTCAAAGCACGGAAAAAATCGTTGGAAAAGGAGATGCGCCACGGATCGCCCAGGCGAAAACCCTGATCGCCCACCCCATTGGCATAACCGGCCACGGGATACATGGTGTAGCTGATAAAATCAAGATCCTTGCTACGCCACGGATCAACGTCGGTATGGCCGTTCATAAAGTTGGTGGTCACAAATTGCGATGCACCAACATTATCCTTAATCGCTTTGTTTTGCAACGAAATAAATTTGGCACACTCATCGGCATTGAACCGTTTCATATCGAGCACCGAAGTAGGACTGGCAGCGCCTGAGATCAACCGGCCTTCATTCGGCAGATCAATTTGATCAAAATCAGCATACACGCCCGACCAGAAAGCGGTGCCCCATGCCCGATTCAGCTCCTCAATGGTTTTGTATTTCTCTTTCAACCACGCGCGGAAAGAGTTCTGTGCCGCCGGATTATAATCGAGTGTTCCGTAGTGCGAAGGTTCGTTGTCGATCTGCCATCCCCAAATTCGCTTATCGTTAGCATAATGTTTGGCCATCGCTTCTACCACCTTGCAGGTCAGTTCCTGATATTTCGGACTCGACCACGAATAGTGTTCTCGGGTGCCATGCATGGCTGTTTGTCCGTCGGGTTTTACAACCAGCACTTCAGGATATTTCTTAGTCAGCCATACCGGAGGTGTCGCCGAAGGTGTACAGAGCATGACTTTCAGATTGTTCTTTGCCGCAAGATCAACCGCTTTGTCCAGCCAGCGAAAATCGTAATTCCCTTCGGTAGGTTCTAGCTGTGCCCAGGCAAATTCGGCCATGTGAACAAACTCAAAGCCCATGGAAGCCATATTTTTAAAATCGCGTTCCCACTGATCCGGACTCCAGGCTTCCGGATAATAATAGACTCCTGTTTCCACAAGGTTATCCGCTTTGAAAAATTGCTTTTGCCCGTAGACCAGAGAGCTGCAGACAAATGCCAATAGGAAAAAGATTGTATTTCTCATCTTAAAATAATTGGTATTAAACTATTTGCCAACAAAGATAAGCGTTGTTGCCGATGCAACAATCTCCGATTCATGCGTAAACCTGCAAATGAAATAATAGACCTACTTTTTTGACATAAAAAAGCCGATCGACTCGCTTCAACATCATTAATTCCGGGTGCTTTTCACAAAGAAATTATGCATAAACAGCATTTGATACTGAATGGAATTATTCCAGTAGACCCAGTTGTGCACTCCCGGACGAATGATAAAATCGTGCGGAATATTCCGGTCGAGCAGTTTTTCGTGCAACTGGCAATTTACCTTGTAGAAAAAATCTTCCGATCCGCAATCGATAATCAGTGTCAACGATTTTGGCGTAAGCAGATGAACGAGATTCACCACGGTATTTTTCTCCCAGTTATCCGAATTTTCGGCGTAAGTACCCAACCGTTTGGCTATGTCCCAATTATTGGGGAATGGACGAAAATCGACACCACCGCTCATGCTGCCGGCCACGCCGAACAAATCCTGATGACGAAACGAAAGGTAGAGCGCTCCATGTCCGCCCATACTCAAACCGGTAATACCACGTCCGGAACGGTTGTCAATCGTAGCGTAATGGCTATCCACAAACGGAATCAGCTCTTTGGTTACATAGGTTTCATACTGAAAATTTTTATCAATCGGGCTATCAAAATACCAGCTTCCGATAGCTCCATCGGGACAAACCACAATTACATTGTACGTATCTACCAACGGAATAAACGATTTGCCCTGTGTGATCCAGTCGTTGTAATTGCCTCCGTACCCATGAAGCAGATAGATTACCGGAAGGCGTTTGGCTGTTGAATAGTTGTCGGGAGTCACCACGACGGCTTTAATTTCTTTGTTCATCACCTTGCTGTAGGTGGAGACCGTTTCAATTTTGGCCGCAAAAACGACCAAACCAAAAGCGAGTAAAACAAAAGACAACAATAGTTTCTTCATAATCATTATTTATTAACAGTTAATTCTTTACATATTACGCCGGCAAGCCGTTTCGCACCTTCGGCGTTGGGGTGAATGCCGTCGAAAAGAAGCTCCTGATGACCAAGAAACGGAGACCTGAGATCGATCAGCTGCACGTGCATTTTCTTTTGTACCGTTTTAATTTTCGGGATAACACCGTTGGAAATAATACTGTCGTTAATACCCCATTCAGGATGAAAATGAGGCGCACGGGCGAATACCGGTATCGGATAGCAGAGATAGATTTTGGGATGTGAGGGCAGCTGTTTGAACCGCATCACCATTGCCGTCAGATCGGCAACAAAATCATTCTGAAACCGCCAGTTCATCGGTTTACTATCGTTGGTACCCAGCTTAATGACGACAATATCGGGATTGAGAGCCAGGGCATCGCGGTATTGTTTCTCTTTCATGTACGGCAGATTTCCTTTTGAGAGAAGCGTACGGGCACTATTGCCGTAGTTGTGCACCTCGTATGCATCGCCTAACAAAGTTTGCAATTGCGTTGGATAAGACTCTTCTGGTTTCAGGCCGTAACCAAACGTAATGCTATTGCCTACACAGGCAACTTTAATTTTCGGTTGTGCAAAAACGATTTCCGAAAGAACAAAAAATAATAGTAAAAATGTGTGTTTTGTGCGATTCATGCGTTAATAGTTTCACGTTTCTTGGAGCTACATCCCTAAATCCTCAAATTTTCAAATCTAAAATCCATTCATCACCTGCACATCCAATTTTCGTTCTATAGGCAAAACTTCCAGCTTTTTCAGTTTACCCCCTTGGACAGTTGCCTCAACGGTAGTATTGTACGGTGCATGCAACTTAAAGTGGACATCACGACTCTTCGGCCAGGCGGGTAAGAGGTAAATCTTCTTACCATCCACCTGCATCAACATCTCTTGCAGACCAATCATGCCACTACCACCCCAGTTATGGTCGGGAGTCCAGTCGAAACCGGGACCCCAGAAAGCCGGAAAACGACGACCCGAATCGCCTAATTTTTGTTGCAACAGGGTGTCGGCTGCTTCGGTCAATCCCAATCGTGCCGCCCAGATATTATCCTGCTTCCAGCCCTTCGGACTGCGGAATTTCTTCACTATCGGATCGTAGTTCCAGGTATTTATGGCAACATCCAGATCGGGCTTACCCACGCCGTACATTCCCCAAGGAAAAACCGGGTAAAGCTGTGGAGACTCTTCGTTTTGTATCCGCATCCAGGCTTTGGCCGGAGCAATGGTTTTATGCCCATCAAACGCTGCAAATTCGATAGGAGGAATACGTTGCAGAAAATCAGTCCACGCCTTACGTTCATCGGCACTCAGGTATTTGTCGGGGAGCTCCAGCAAGCGGGAAGTGACGGTTTTTAGAGCTGCAATGGTAGAAGAGGCATTATATGCCATCTTGAAAGTTTCGGCTCCCGAACCGGGATAGAGCACCAAATGACCGTTCTCGTCAAGTGTTTTCGTACCTCGTTGCCTAGCCAGGTATTGGTAATGTTCATCAAAAAAGGTGAGGCAGCTTCTGATCAACGGAAGATATTCGGTGATATCGGCTCCGGTATAACGCTCTTTTTCAAGAATCATAAAACAGAATTCGAGCGCCGTATCCCAGGTATATTCGAGCCAGGCATTGTATTCTATCCCTTTATCAAATGTTTCCGGTCGTTTCCATCCATATTCGGCACTATTGGGCAACCCAAAATTTTCAATTTGCTCGGTAAAGCACGCCCCTTTATGCCCCCAGTAAACTTCGCTACGTAGTTCGGCATTGCCCAGCATATTTTTGTAGTAATCGAACTGCGGCTTCATCATCTCAAAATCGCCGTTTTTGAGAAATGGAAAATAGACCAAACGCTGGTTCTGAGCCGTCATCAGACCACCGCACCAATTGCGAAAGTCGGGAGTGTAATGTTTATTGGCATCTGTAAACACAGGATCGTAGGTAAACAGGCCGCCGTTGAATTTGGTCGGTGCCGATCCGTAGGCATTACAACCCAACATATAATGAAACAACTGATAGTTACGCAACACCGACTCCTCTTTGGAGACTGCGCCGGTAGCCGTTCCTTCGATAAAACTACGGCTCCAGAAATCGTTCCACCATGCACGGGTCTTGACAAGAGCATTTTTTTTGTTTTTATCACGGTCGGCTCTGACAGACTGCAAACCTCGCTCCCACTGCTTCACATCGGGTGTTTGCAGGGTATGCAATGTCAGCATGATCTCCTGATTTTTGCCCGGTTTATCGCTCTTCAACACCCAACTTTTGAAGTCAGCATCCACATAACGACCGGTAGTCGTTCCGGCCGGCGACATGCCTTTTCCCTCGAAGCAACCACCGAACGTGAGATTCTTCAACGGATTGTACATCTTATCTTTTACCGCCCACATACCTTGCTGACGAACGGTAAGATCGAACACGGTGCTATCAAGATTGTGATGAAAAAACTCAACACTCTTGCCCCTAAAAGCAATGCTGTCGCGTTGGGTTGTTATCTTTTTTACCGGACCCCATTTTAACGAGTTGGCAAAATTTTCGCCCGATTTTTGCAAATAGTTTTCATAACGCCAACTTTCATACGCGGCTTCGGTTGTCACTGCCTTGTCGGCATTGACCGAGACATGTACCACCGGGCGTAATGCATCGACCCAAACATTTATTTTTGCCGAAAGTACCTTGTTTTTTCCAGTAATCTCCACGTAGCCTTCGCGCAGCTTCAACTCCTGACGAAACTCTCCGCCTTCAAACGGATTGGGTGATAGTTTTACCCGCACACGCCCCAATTTGAGGAAGCCGCTGTTTTCGTCGAACGTGCCGCTGCGGGAAACATAGAAGAACAGATCACCGTTCTCTACCCACACATTGAGTCCTATATCGTGACCACCACAGGGCATCGATTCGGAAGAGTTTTTACTCTGACTGGTCCAAATCACGTTATAACGGTCGAGGCTTTGGGGCTGTGCCGCAGCATACACCGACAGGATTGGGATACAAAAACAAGAGAAGATAAGTTGAAGAAAATGTCTGTTCATGAGTTCTATTTTCTGGTAATGTTTATACGAATTTAGGATGTTTATACTATGATGACAGTTGACAGTTTACATTGTGCAGTCACGAGTTTGTATTTTCCAGTTACTTATTTGCATTTTCAGGGAGCCTGTTCATACTTTCCAGTTGCTTATTTGTTAATCGAAGTTCGTTATATGTTAATTGCAGTCCATTATATGTTAACTGCAGAAGCCTGTTTCACTTTTCGGGTTTGTTATTTGTATTTTCCAGGAAGCTATTCGAACTTTCGGGGGGCTCATTCGATAAACCGGGGAGCTTACTTAATAAACCCGGGGGCTATTCGATAAAGCTGGGGAAACGTTCAATGAGTTCGGAGGAGCGTAGCCCTGACAACTTAATATACAGACACAAAACAAACAAAGCCCCTATCCGAAGACAAGGGCTTTGTGTTTTATGGCGTGCCGCATCTTCAGGACGTTACAAAGATACGATAAATAAAGAAAACGTCCAGACGACACAAAACGTCATCTGTTTTTTATCGGAACAAGAGTTGAGCATAACCGTACAAGCTCTTGCGCCATGTCTGGAATTCATGAGCAGTACCGGGAGCCTCATAATAGATATTCTTCACACCGGCTTTGTCGAGCGCTTCGTGAATGGCTCTACCTGAGTTTGCTCCCTCTTTAGAACCCATACTAACATAGAACACTTTCACTTGTTTATTAAATTCAGCCGGTTTTTGCAACAACCCGTTGTAACCGGTTTCCACACCCGGGAACCCGAACGGAGCACTGAAAATGCCGATATGCGAAAACTTATCCAGGTTGGCCTGCGAAATGCCGTATGTTTGGGTACCTCCAAGCGAAAGCCCCGCAATGGCACGGTGTTCGCGATCGGAAAGCGTACGATAGTTAGTATCAATAGTTGGGATAAGGTCGGCAACGATAATTTTACCGAAACCATCCCAGAAAGAGGCCATTCCGCCGGGAGCACCCATGGCACCGCGTGGAGCCTGACCCTGAGGAGCTGTACCAGGAGCTTGTCCGGCTGCCGGAGCTCCCTGTGGACGTTGACCGGCAGGCCGACGAGCACCACCACCCATACCGGCAGCAATACCACCATCTTCCATCACAATAATCATCGGTTTGGCTTTGCCTTCGGCAATCAGGTTGTCAAGGATAAAGTTGGCACGTCCCTGATTCGACCATGCACGACGATCTTCGCCCATACCATGTTGAAGGTAGAGTACCGGATAACGCAGCTTGGTATTCTGGTCGTATCCCGGCGGAGTGTAAATGTAAGCATGACGGTATTCGCCGGTAGATTTGGCAAAATACCAAAAAGAATTAACATTGCCGTGGGGAACATTTTTGATGTTGTAAAAATCGACCCCATCTTCGGGGATTTCCATACCGCTCATCATTTTGCCTGCACCAAAAAACGATTCACTGGAAGGATCGGCAACATCAACACCATCGATTTTCAGAGAATAGTAATGAAACCCGGGATCTTCCGGCTTTGTCACTCCAGTCCAAAAGCCATCTTCGCCTTTCGTTAGTGACGTATTGCCCAAACTTACCGAAATAGTTTGTGCTCCCGGAGCACGAAAACGGAAATAAACCCGGCGTTGTGAATCGACACGCGGATAATCCTGTCCGACAATGTTCGTTGATGCCGGTTTCGTATCTGGAGGAAAGTTATTGTCTTGTGCAAAACTAACGGCACTGATTGCCATTGTTAGTATTGTCATCAAAATTTTCTTCATTGTGTTTATCTGTTAAAGGTTATATCAATTGTTGGATTTAGATTGAATGCAAGCACTTGCACACCCATTTCATTTTTTATAACCAATTGATTATCTAAAAAGAAGCGGTGCAAATTCATGCAGACTGCGTCTCCACGATTGCCATTCGTGAGCTGTCTCTGGAGAAACATAAGAGACACCTTGAATACCTACTTTTGTCCACTCTTCTGCAGCTGCGCCGATACGAGCAGAACCACCTTCGCGACCTCCAAAACTCATAAATACCACTTTGGTTTTCTTTTTGAACGAATCAATGTCTTTGATTTCGGAAGGAGAGAAAGTTCCGCTACTGAACATACCCACATACGAAAACTTGTCGGGATTGGCTACTACAATAGAATGAGTTTGCATACCACCCATAGAAAGTCCTGCCATAGCCCGATGCGACTGATCGCCAATGACCCGGAAATTGGATTCGATATAGGGAATCAGATCGTCAAAGAGAATTTTTTCGAATTGAGCTGCAAAATTAACATTGACTCTGGGACCACCGGCACCCATGCGTGGCGCATTTCCTGCAGGTGCACCCTGACCCGGAGCTGCAGATGCAGCACCACCCTGAGGAGCCACTTGTCCCGGAATTCCACCCGGTCTAGGACCACGGGGCATTCCATTTAAATTAACACTTCCGTTTTCCATCACAATAATAAAAGGAACCGATTTACCTTCGGCAATCAAATTGTCCATAATCAGGTTAGCATGCCCTTGATTACCCCAACCGGTTTCATTTTCGCCCATACCGTGCTGAAGATATAACACCGGATATTTTTTGCTGTCTTTGTCATATCCCGGCGGAGTATAGATGTAAACACGACGCACACTTTTGGTGGCAGTGGAATAGTAGTACGTTTCGCGCAACTGACCATGAGGAACATTTTTAAGAGCATAAAAATCCTGATCTTTCGCAGGAATCTCAATGCCACTTCCCCAGCGACTGGCTCCGTAATAGTACAAACTTCCCGGATCTGGAACCGAAGCTCCGTCGATATTGAGTTGGTAATAGTGGAAACCCTCATCCTGAGGAGCAGATTCGCCTGTCCAAACTCCTTTTTCGTCCTTTTTCAGGTCGTATTTCACACCACCGATGTCGAGTTGCACCCGTTGCGCTTCCGGTGCCGGAATGCTGACTCGCACCCGTCGTTCGGAATTAACCTGAGGATATTCCTTCTCCTGCTGTGTTGTAGGCGTTTTTTTGAAATCTTCCACCGGGGCAGTCTGAGCTAAACAAATTCCTCCGGTTAATGCTGCCGTCAATAAAACGGCGATTGATCTGTATTTCATGTAGATTCTATTTTATACAGTGAATAATTATTGGAAAAGAAGCGGAGCTACTTCTTTCAGGCTACGACGCCATGTAAGAAACTCGTGAGCTGTATTTTCGGAAACAAAAGAGACGGCATTGTAACCTGCTTCTTTCAACGTAGCAGCTGCTTTTTTAACCATATCGGGATTTTCGCGGCTACCGCAGCTAATGAACATCAGTTTAGGACTTGCTTTACCTTTCAGTTCGTCGGGTGTATAAATACCACCACTCAAAAGAGCATAATAAGAGAATGCTTCAGGACGAGCCAGCGTGATAGCATGGGTTTCCATACCACCCATAGACAAACCGGCCATAGCGCGATGATCTTTATCGGCAATGGTACGGAAGTTTGCATCGATATAAGGAATCAGTTCGTCAACCAAAACAGTCTCGAACGGTTTTGCAGTAAAGCTTCTGATAGACCCAAATTTGGCTTCATTGGTCATTCCATAAGTCATCACAATGATAAACGGTTTGATTTTACCTTCAGCAATCAGGTTATCCATAATCAGATTGGCATGTCCCTGATTACTCCAGGCTGTTTCATCTTCACCCCAACCATGTTGCAGATAAAGCACAGGATATTTTGTCTTTACATTTTTGTCATATCCGGCAGGAGTATAGACAAAAGCACGGCGTGAAGTGTTGGTGCTTTTTGAAGGGAACAGAATTTGTTGTACGTTACCGTGAGGCACATCCTTCAGGGCATAAAAATCCTTGTCGTGAGCCGGAATTTCGATACCGCTTTCCCAACGGGTAGAACCGTAGTAATTCATTGCACCCGGATCGTTGAATACGCCACCGTCGATGGTCAGGTGATAGTAGTGAAAACCTTCATCCATCGGACCGGCAGTTGTGCCCATCCACGAACCATCTGCTGCTTTCGCAAGAGGTGTTCCGCCTTTGGCGCCACCCAGCCCGAGACTTACCACAATGCTTTGTGCATTAGGGGCAATGACACGAAAACGTGCATATCCCTGTGAATTTACCTGCGGGTACTCTTGTCCCGGTTGATTACAAGTTGAAGGCTTGAAGTCTTCGACTACAGCAGTCTGAGCTACGCAGAGTCCGCTGGTTAATGTGGCCATTAATACAATGGCTAAAGTTCTGAATTTCATGATAATTTGTTGATTAATAATAATACAAAACAATTTTTGATCGAGAAATAATCTATCGTTTGATAAATTTGCAATCTATTTTCGACAACGGTCTAGAATGCGGAATCCCTCCGGGTTCAATATTCAACTGTCTGTTCCGTCCAAGTTGGTCCATCGATGTAGAACATTTCGTCTTTGTATGTTACAGGTTCGATACCCATCTGGGGTGTCAATTCCCACGACTCGAAAGTCTGACTGTATGGATACGGACGTTTCTCAAACATCATATAATGGCACGAAGTCCACAATTTTCCATCGGGACCTGTAAACAATGCGTTATGCCCTGTTTCGCAATACGGATCGGGCGTGTCCTGAAATTTTAAGTGTGAGTATCCGCCTTCGGCAGCCAATTCGGGACGATATCCCTTTTTGCGGGTCCCGAATATCGGATCCGGAGAGGCCAGTTCCCAGGGACCAAGCGGAGATTTCGATTTCAACAGCCCCACTTCATACCCACGTGTCCACGTCGAGAAAAACATAAAATAAGTTCCCTCCCTTTTCAAGACAAACGGACCCTCGATACCGCCTATCATCCACTCCGGCCAACCGGGTTGCTTTTTATCCAGAAATTTCTGAATAGGCGTTGTAAGTTTGCCTGTAGTTAAGTCTATTTTCGCCTGAAAAAGTCCGTTACCACTACAATAGAGATAGGTCTGTCCATCCTCGTCTTCAAACAAGGTCGCATCATTGTTGTACTGGGGAGTGAGCGGCCCGTTCACCAGTTTGTAGGGACCAGTCACCTTATCGGCAACAAACAACCAGACACTATGGGTATTCATCCCTTTCGGATCTTGCTTCGTTACCTTTCCGCTGTTGACGGTAAGGTAATACTTGTTTTGGATGAAATGAATTTCGGGAGCCCAGAAGCGGCCGTTATAAGGACAATCGACCGGTAACTTCGCTGCATCAATGATCCACGAATGTTGTTTCCAGTGAATCAGGTCATCGGATTCGAGCAGGCGAACACCCGGATTAGGTCCTGTCCAAACGGGATTGGAAGTCCCCGTGCAGTACCATTTGTCTCCCACTTTGATGATGCAATGGTCACGCATAGAAATAGCAGAATCCCGCGTGATAGGATTGGTATAGCGGAAAAAGTGAGTTGCTACACTTACCCTTGCACCGTTATCTGTGCTCCTTTGGGCAAAACAAGGAGCCGAAATAGAATATAACACCAAAAATAAACACAGCGCTTTCGTCATTGTTCAATTATTTCACATTCTGATGAATACTACCTTTTATAAGGGCTTTCCTGCATGTTCAAATACGTATGCTCGTATCCGCCATTATCAACCAATATTTTATAAATTACAACACCCGGATCGAGCGGACGAATTTTCAAAAGATATGTTCCATCCGTACTCTGCGGCAATGCCAAGGTCAATGCAATTTCGTTGATTCTTGCCGCACCTGTCGGATACATTTTCGAATAATTATTTTTCCATGTCAGCTCTCCGTTGAGATTGCATATTTTCTCGGCTCCACCTTCAAACGAAATCGCCACATTGTGTCCACCCTCTTTAAATGGCATTGTACTGTCGAAAATGATTCTTACTCTGGCACTGTTCTGTTTGGCTTTGAAATTCAATTTATAGCTTATGAAGGCCCCATCCGTTTTTTCGGTATAAGGCATCAGTGCAATGCCCGAAAGCGTTCTCCCCATATCGGGAATGATTGTCCATGCAGTATTGGCACTTGATTTCGTGTCAAAATAATGTTCGGCTTCCGCCACCACAACGCCCTCTCTCTCAGCAAAAACATATCCGCCTTGTTTAGCATCTTTGGTTGCTACACGGGTTACCTCCGGCATGATGTTGAATTGTGGCCCATGCCATGTTTTGTATCCGATATGTACCTGATCCATTATATGATTCCATTTGCCATTTGCCATAGTATGATTGTAATCGTAGCACAGCAAAGAATCGCGATGAAAACAATATTCGGCATGATCGGCCCAAAAATTGGCCGAAATGTCTTTGTTGGCAGCCAGTTTTCGGTTCATTGCAACCGAATAATAGAGATCGTACAAATTAGCAAGTGCCTGTACCGGAAAAAGCACGAGTTCTTTGTAGGTATCGTAATAAATAGTGGGCAATGTGATGAATTGCCTCAATGCACGGGCTTCAAGCGCCATAAATTCGTCTTTTACCATTTTGAACTCACCTGTTTCCAGATTGTAGGTACGACTGTCCAACATCTCAGGAGTAACCCGGCTCGCATATTTACAATAAGTATTCAGAATGCTCGCCGCTTCATCAGCCTGTTGTTCTCCGAATTTTTGTGCACAAAACGAACGAGAGTAGGACTCCAGATTATGCTGATCGAACCCCTTCGGATTCCATGCCATTTTCAGAAAGAAATCCATCGGATATTCGTTCGGCTTCAAATGTCCTACATTTAGAATCCACAATTTATCCACACCATAATCGTACGTTAGTTGCATCTGCTCCCACATTTGTTGTAGCTGGGTAACGTTTAGCCATTTACTCGCTCTTGGTGCTCCGTAATACCCTGCATGATAATACATTCCATAACCTGCCGGATGCTTTTTGCCATTCAATTCGGGAAGTTTGCGTACATTACCCCAGTTATCGTCGCAAAGGACGATGATCATATCGTCGGGCACCTTCATACCCTTATCGAAATATTCGAGCACTTCGCTGTAAAGTGTCCATATTTGGGGAGTTTTAGCCGCAGGCTTACCTGTGACGTCTTCAATTATCTTGCGCTGATCTTTCATGATGCCTTCCAACACTTTGAAGTTGGCTTCGGCACTACCTGCATCCACCATGGGTCTGTCTTCATCTCCACGCATCCCCATGGTAATCAGACTTTCGTAGTTTTTCGTATGCTCAATTCCTTCTCGAAAGAATTTTTGAAGTCCTTCTTTATTGGTCATATAATTCCACTCACCATTACCATATTTCGATTTATTGCGAATCCACTCCTGCTGCGAACGCTGCATCGGTTCGTGATGCGATGTTCCCATGACAATGCCATACTCGTCGGCCAACCGTGGATTGTCAGGATCATCCTCATTGAACGAATTTCCTTCATAATTACCATCTGCATTCTTAAGCACCGGTACCAACGGTTTGTATTCGGTGAAAGACCCCCACATGCCCGGCCAAAGCAAGTTGGCTTTTAATCTCAACAATAACTCGAACAAACGAGAATACATTTTACTGTTCATACCATCGAACTTTGCTCTTGCCCAACGCTGCATACATGGATTCTCATCGTTAATGAAAATACCACGATATTTTACTTTCGGCTCGCCTGAAGTATAATGACCAGGCAATACATAAGCTTGTGAGCGTTTTTGAATGGGAACATCAGCCCACCAATACCACGGAGACACGCCCAATTGTTGAGATAATTCATAGATACCGTAAATGGTTCCGCGTTTGTCGCTACCGACAACCACCAGACATTGCTTTACACCAGGTTTCGGATTATCGATAGTGGCTATCACAAAATCTTCCCACTTCCCTTTTAACTCTTTTATGTCCAGTTTCTTCGCTAAAACAAGCTCATCAATCAGCTTACTTTTTCCAACCGTTCCGATAACAATTTCGTACTCTTCCGGAACTTCTGTTGTAACTAATTTGGGTTTAACTCCGGTTACACTATCAATATCGGTTTGCAAATCTCCGATTGCACGAATCACTCCCTTGTAATCGTTAACATCATAGCGCAAGTTTGCTGCTTTTTGTTCGTTGGCTACAATGGGAAAAGTACCGAGCGTTTTTGGCTGTTCAACAATAATATGGGTGAGCAGTGTCCCTGTTTGTTGTGCTCGAACCGGCATGAAAAAGAAGAAAAACGACAAGGATACCAAACATAAAAATTTGCAACAAGGATGCGCTTTTAATAATAAATTCATCTGTTTTTACTTAGTTTATAAACGAAATGGGAATAGAAATATCTGTATTATTCAAATCTGATCCAATCGACTTCCACCGGCTTATTCTCCAGCGAAACGACACACAAATTATAAACTCCCTTTTTCACTCCGGAAACAGGCAGTTTGATGGTTTTCCAGTCGCTGCTTTTGGGAACATTTATTTTAACAACAACGGCTCCATTTTCATCGTTAAGCTTCAATTGCAACGATCCGCCGGCAGCCGATGAGGCTCTGACTAAAACAGATTTAGCTCCTTTCTTTGCAAAGTTCACTGCGTTATACTGTACCCATGATCCCGAAGCATCGAAAATTGTTTTCCATCCTTTGAATGTATCGGCTGTATCAAGCAGTGCTATCGAAGCACCCTTTTCGCTGATTTTGCTATAACGATCGAGTTGAATTTCTTTTGTAGCATTTGATAATCCAACACCGCGCAACGTCGGAATTACTTTCTTAATGGTACCGTCGGTATTAAAAATCAAACTATCTACTCTTACAGAGCGATTTTTATCAAACTTGGGAGAATAATCACGGTCGTGATAGAAAAGGTACCACTGATTTTTATAATTGATAATGGAGTGGTGATTGGTCCAGCAACCCGATGGAGACTCGTCCATGATTACCCCAACCGGTTTATACGGTCCCATCGGACTATCGCTCATAGCATATTCGAGTCGTTCGATTTGGTTGGCAACATGTGGATAGGTGAGATAATATTTTCCATTGCGCTCCATCGCAAACGGACCTTCGATAAGTCCTTTAGCCGGAAGATTGGCAATAGGTTGAACCGATCCATCCACTTCTATCATGTTATCTTTGAGTTTGGCTACGCTGATACGCCCCATTGCCGTAAAGATGTAAGCCTGACCGTCTTTGTCCAAAAGTACGCAAGGGTCTATACCCCGCATACCGGTAAGCGGTTTATCCAGTACTGTATACGGGCCTTCCGGCTTATCGGCTGTAGCAACGCCTATTCTGCCTCCAACCGGAAAATAGAAATAATATTTCCCATTTTTGAAAACGCAATCGGGAGCCCACATGTCATAATTAATCTTAGTCAACCAGGGTACCTTTGTTTGGGTAACTATCACTCCATGATCCGTCCAATCGGTAAGATTATCGGACGAAAATACATGATAATCTTCCATACAAAACCAATCCTTCCGCAGGTTTTTATCGGGAGGGGTCGGAATATCGTGCGAAGGATAAAGATATACCTTCCCATTGAAAACCCGCGCTGTGGGGTCGGCACTAAACTGGTTCCGAACAATCGGATTTTGAGCAGATACACTGAAAACGACAAACAGCCCAAACACAACACCCAAAATCAATTTCATTTTATTGTCTTTCATATTATTCTGGTTATTATAGAATTGCTACATTTTATTATTCAGGTTAATTTCAATTTTATCGATATCCGGAGCCCATCCGTTGGCGTTAGAAATCCGTATCGTATTGTATCCTTTGTTTAGCTTCACCGGCAACGATCTCTTTGCCACCACGCCTTTTCCGCTGGAATTCAAATCGGCTAACGTAATCCTTTTTCCATTGACAGAAACCGTCGCTGTTTTATTATCTTCTGAAATATAATATACAGAAAGTGTATAATTACCAGTATATGAGGCATACACATCACGAAACTCGATATAGTTATCTTCCCGATTCCCGATTTTAACCACTTTGGTTTTCCCAGAACAAGCGGCATCCGTTATCGGTCGCGCCTGATCAGGAACAATCTCGCTATTCACCGTCAGGTTAAAGTTATTGATCCAGGCATATTCTGCTTCAAAGACCTCCTGCAACTTTGTTTTTTGCGCCGTCACCTTCACCAACGACACGCCATGCGCGGGAATGGTAGCAGTGTATTCCGAAGCCATTGCGCCCAAATCGGTGCGGACCCAGAGATCACGTACCTTAGCCGGACCCACAATATTGAGCTCTTTCCAGCTAACGGAGGCCGAAGTCGGAGTTGTCTTCAAATTAAGCAGTGCTACCGCAAACTCTTTGCTTTGGCGACCATTCAGATGCTTGGTCCACACCTGCACACTATCTTTTTCGAACAGCAAATGCGCCTGCAAACCCGTTGGATCCTGATTGACGGAAATTACTTCGGGATTAGTAATAATCGATTTGGTTTCGTCGTTTATTTGGGTCATGTCGAATCCAAGAACCAATGGTGATGAAAGAATGCACCACATGGTAAAATGGCTTTTATCCTCTTCCACCGACATGCCACGCCCTACTTCCAGCATATCCATATCGTTGTAATGCCCCGGACTGGCATACGGAGCCAGAAATTTATTCTGATTGATGATGCCGATAATACTTTTCCATCGAGCTTTCGACCCAGGTACGAAATTGATATCTTGCGACATACGCCACGAATCGGCAATAGTCGTTACCCATGTTCCCGGAAATTGCCAACGACAAACGTTGAAGTTGATATCGGCACGACCGGTATTGTCAATTGCTTTACGAATAGCGGTGTAGCGAGTTTTCTCGTTGAGTTTCTGCTTCAGTCCACCGCAATAGTCTACTTTCAAAAAATCGAACCCCCAAGTTTTGAAGAAGAGATCGATATCCTGCTGATCGTGACCGTAGAGTCCGGCACCAACGCCACCGGGCTGTCCGCTATACATCGAACCGCAGGTATTTTCACCAGCTTCGGTATAAAAGCCGGCTTTGAGGCCTCTTGAATGGATATAATCGACCAGAGATTTCATTCCATGAGGAAACTTGATAGAATCGATGCGCAGGGTTCCGTCCGGATACCGAAGATTAAAAAAGCCATCATCAATATTGAGGTAGCGAAATCCGGCAGCAGCAAGACCCGATGAAACCATTGCATCGGCCTCTCTTTTTATCAACGCCTCATCAATTTTTGCTCCAAACTGATTCCAACTCGCCCACCCCATTAACGGAGTTTTGGACTTACTTTCTTTGGATTTGGCAGCAGCATTTACTGACACCGAGAAAACGGAAAAACAGATCACACAAACAAGTACAAACAAATTCTTCATAAGCAGATTACGTATCTTCAAATAATAAGGTGATTTCTATTTATCCTGACGAATCAGGTCGTTTACGGCACAGGCAAGAAATATGTATTCCGCCGAACCGCCAATCGTTATTTCATTTTCGCCCCAGAAGAAGGGCCAATCATCTTTATTTTCTAGAAAATCGGGTTTCAACAATATCAATCCCGGCACAATACCTCCGGCAATGGTTGTAAAATCGGCACGGTTGTTTCCGTAAGAAACCTTTTTAGAGCGGGTTCCCACGGCATTCACAAATGACACATTGGAATAGGGATGGCAACCGAACATAAAATCCATGCCTCTCAACACAGACTCTTTGTTCATTATATCGGGAAATGCCTTGTAAGCGTAATAGTTAGTAATCGCCCAGTTAACCACCCCGCCGGTACCGCCCCATCCTCCGGCAGTAAAAGGCACTCCGTATGGGTTTTGCTTCTCTATTTCGGACTGCGACTCTTTGTATTTAACCACATAACTCCGCAGTTTTGCTCTATACGCCTCATCCATATAGGGTATTGCCTTCATGGCCGACAACAGACCGCGGCTGTTAAAAAATGCCATTCCATTGCCCCGACGACCGGAAGGAGCATCCAGCATCGACCATATTTGTGCTAAAAAACGATCGGCATATTGCTGCTCTTTGGTGGTGATGTACAACTGAAGCACAGCATCCAGATCGCCGCCTCTGCCCATCATCCGATTCATCGGATCACCCGTTCCGGACGGTTTCTTAGTCAATTCGGTAGCTTCGTCAAGCAGACGTTTTGCACTGACCAACGCTCTTTCGGCAAGATCGTTGTTGTAACCACGAAGAGCACGGCTGGCTGCCGCCAACGATGCCGCCGTCTGAAAATCCAAATAGGGTTGACGGGTAGTAAACGCCCATCGATCGTCCAAGGTACCACTCGATTTCCCATCAGATTCGTATGGTGTCAAATTGGGGTTGTAGGGTAAATTATCAGTTTCATTAATAGCATCGCCCAAGTGGTGGTACTGATGAAGGTTCGGAACGATAATGCCCGAAACCGGATGCCCAATGTTCTCACACTGCGCCACGACATTCAGCGTACCATGCTCTATTTGTTGTAAAATATCGGGTTTCCCATCCGGACGATGAATATCGACATAGCGTGTCTTCTGGTCGATGTAGGTTTCGTCCCTGTCGACCCTGAAATTTTCCCAGGCAGCCACAAAACTCGAAATCACTTCGTTGTGCGAACCGGTCTGAATATCGAAATCGCCAGCATCGAACCATCCGCCGATGGCCATGTTGGGAATACGTTCCAACGGTTTGTATTTCGTATCGGTAGTGTCGCCCATCTTATAGCCGTCAAAATGCTGATGGTTGAGCGGAGCCTGCAGGCAATCGTCGAGGAAGGGAGCGCCATGCCAAACCCGATACGCCTCATTCACCTCCATGTGATCCATCTGCACGGGAAACCAGACATCCAACGTCGGATGCCACACGTTGCCATACACATTGCCATCGATCACAAACGTATTCGTTTTCTGTTCGCCGTAACGGATGTAGTAAACACCAGGTTCTTTCACCTGGCTAAAGTCGAATCGGGCATAATTATAGCGCAGGTAAGGACCCCATACCTTTATATCGCCCTTATATTTTTCCACCGTCGTCCCGTCTGCATTCACCTGAAAAACAGAAGCCGTCTTTAGCGGAGTATCGTTTTTATCCAGTTCAATGACCGCGACTTTCTGCTGCGAGGGTGTATAGCCCACCTGAGAAAAACCGATATTCGGTTTCCGTGTCCAACCCGGAATGGCATTCGGCTCAATATACCAGGTCAACACCTTACCCGTTTTACCTGCGGGCAACAGACTACGAACGATAAACCAACCGTTTTGCGCCAGGTTACGGCCATCAAACAACATCAGGTCGGCATCTTCGCTTTTGACCGTCACCAATTGTTCAGGATCTTCGGGAGCCAACGCAATGGTTTTGCCGGTAGCCAACGGAGACGGAACTATAAATTCGCCTCTTCCACGATCGTCGAACGTAGTATGACCTGCATATTGCGGTATCTTTTTCCCGGCAGGTTCCATTCTGGTATTTCCGGCAGGATAGCGCGGAAAATTGCCCGGCTTGCCATCCATCAGATACGTTTTTTCAAAATACGCAGAAGGTAAAAATTCGAGGTTGAAGCCGGCATTCCTTTCAAGAGCCTTTGGAAGCGGTTTCTCCAGATAAACACTAATTTCGACCCCGTTATCTTTCGGCGTAACGCTTATTCTAGAGTTGAAATCGAAATCCTTATACCTCAATTCGACATTGATGGTTTTGTTTGCCTTGTCAACCTGACGGCTCACAACAGACGGCACCAAATCCCACTGTTCCGGCGTGTTCTGCAAACGCACTGCCCCACCCGTAGATGTTCTTACTCCATGATGAATAATCTCGATGCCGGCCGTTTTTTCATCAAAAAACATCCCGGTATACTGATTGCTATAGACCAACACATTGACTCCACGGGTTTCAAAATAGTCCAGCTTATTCAACTGCAACTTTTGACCGGATGCTTGTGCAATATTCAGTGCACAACACATTGTCAAAGCCATTGGAAACAGCCGTTTCCATCTGTTTTTTGAAGTCTTCATAGCAAAAATTTAAGGTTATTCTCCATAATCCGGGCAGACATGCTGCAACGGCATATTCTCTGATCTCAGTTTCTCATCATCCCCGGTTTTTGAGGATGATGAGAGACTGGTATTTTAATCCGGTTCTTCAATACCGTACAAAAACTACTTCTTCGTAATCGTGTCGCCGATACGGAAATAGTCGAAATCGACGTAACCGCCGGGGGTTTTGGTCGAATAATTGAATAAACCAAAACGGTAGCCCATAAAGTGCGGCATCGAATACTCCATTTTAAGCTGAGATCCAATCGGAAACCACGTTTTTCCATCAAGGCTGTAGAAGAAATATCCGATATCGATTTTATCTCTGAAATCGCATTCCGCCCTCAAATAGACAATCTTCCGGGTCAATGGAATACTTTGAGCTTCAACAGGAATCCGTGTTGAACCGTTTACCATTACAATCGATTTAACTCCATTGGAAAACTTAACTCCTACCTGTCCGAATTTCCGCTGCAAAAGAGCAAGACCAGCAAAATCACCCTCTTTCATGTTCGTCACATCGATAGCGGTAATACCAGAAGAGACCGGGCCAAACGTACGTTGTGTCAATGTATTTCTTGCCTGAACGAACAGAGTATCGATACGTCCGGTAGTCAGGCGCAGATAGCCTTTCCGTTTCGTTACCGACCAAAGGCTGTTTTCGGGATTGTGGTTCCACTGCCAAACCAATGGCAACGCAGGTTCGCCGGGTTTACGAGTAAATTCGTCAGAAGAGACAATACCCGGGTTCAGCCCTTTACTAGAAGGAAGATCAAGCGACTCCGGCAATTTTCCGTTAACCCCTATTACCGGCCAACCATCTTCCCATTTCATAGGAACGATGTATGGAATACGCCCAACAGACCCATAATCTTGAAACAAATAGGCAAACCATTTTCCATCAGGAGTATCAATCATCCCTCCCTGAGCTACACCCTGATCCTGAAAAGCGACTGTGCCTTCCCAGGGTCCGGTAATCTTATCGGCTCTGTGCAACACAACAGTACGCATACTATTTCTGGGCCATGTAATATTGAACAAATAATATTTACCTTTTACTCTGAAAAGTTGAGAACCTTCGGCCGGAAGCATAATAGGCCCTGATGGAGCGCTTGCATTTTCGATAAGTACTCGCGTTGTCTCTTCTTTCACGCCCGAAAGATCCTCCTTCAGTTCGGTTATCATTATCTTTCCACTTCCATAAATTAAATATATCCGTCCATCTTCGTCGAAAAACAGGGAATGGTCATGCAGCGAAGGCTTGAAGGAATGCTCTACCCAAGGACCTTTTTCAATACTTTTGGTCGCCCATATATATGTTCTTCCTGTTGTTTGGGCAAAGGTTGACACATAAAACAGTCCTTTATGATAGCGGATAGAACTTGCCCAGGATCCTTTTCCATAGTTATTTTTTCCATTATTCAGATTTAGAGCATCCATATCGCCCAAAGTAGAGTAAGCATAATTCACTATTTTCCAATTCACAAGATCTTTCGATTTCATAATGGGCACGCCCGGATTCATGTGCATGGTGGTACTGCTCATGTAGTATGTATCACCAACACGAATCATCGACATATCGGGAACATCCGCGAAAATAATCGGATTTTTCGCCTGTTTTGTTTGCGCGAAAATAGAGATAAACACTTGCAATACAATAAGAATAGAAATACAAGAATATAGTTTCTTCATAAATATGTAGAGATTGATATTAAAGTCTCACAAAATAACATCGTCACCAAAACAACGATTTGTACTTCATTGGAAAAGCAACTGTAATGTTTCGGTCAGGTAATGACGGGCATTCATCCATGTATGACCTCCTGTTGTTATCATATTTTTTTGTTCTATTTTTTCCCCTTTCAATAGATCAATAAACTGTTTTGCTTGTTTATACAAAAAATCTTCATTCCCGACGCCCAGCCATAAAAGTCTCAGTTGCTTATTGGTCTTCGTAGGATCTGCAGAAACGCCTGAAAAATATTTTTGGAACACTTCGGGCGTCAAATAAGCGCTGTACGAACACATCCACGCAAATTTATCCAAATTGGCGAATCCGGCAAACAAAGTCTGTCCTCCACCTCTCGAAAAGCCGCCAATGGCGCGATTTTCTCTATTGGAGACAACACGAAAATTGCTTTCGATAAATGGAATAACACTATTTATCAGTTCATTATTAAATACTTGATACATCTCAGCAGCTTTCAGCGAAGTAGGATCGGGAGTACCTGTCGGCATATTTCCATAAGGCATCACCACAATCATTGGCACTGCTTTTTTCTGTGCAAGCAGATTGTCGAGGATAAAGTTCACTTTTCCCACCTTAAACCAGGTCTCTTCGGTATTGGCACTGCTTTTTTCTGTGCAAGCAGATTGTCGAGGATAAAGTTCACTTTTCCCACCTTAAACCAGGTCTCTTCGGTATCGGTGGTGCCACTAATAAGGTAGAAAACAGGATATTTATTACTATTTTTATTGTATCCGGGAGGGGTATAAACCAACAACGGACGCATTGCGTTTAGTGTTTTCGAATTGTAAGTGCAATAACTGATTTGTCCATGCGGAACATTTTGCACCGAATAAATAGCAGGGTAATCGCCAGGAACATCTAATAAGCTACTTTTAAAATGTTCGTTGGGGAAAATGTGGATGTTGTTTGGGTCGGCAACCGACACTCCGTCAACAATAAAATTGTAGGAATAAATATTGGGGTCAACAGGACCGAGAGTAATGCTCCACACCCCGGATTGATCCATTAAAAGAGACTGAGAGCCTTTTATAAACTGGGTGCTGATTTCGACCTTCTTTGCATTCGGCGCTTTCAAAGTAAAAGTAACGGTTCGATCAGGATGCACAACAGGCGATTCAATAGCGGATACTTGTGCCACAGCAGAAGCAAACACGATAAGAAAAGAGAACAATACAACAACACTTAAAATAATGCTTCGCATCGGTATGATATTATGATATTAAGAGTTTCAGTTATATAAAGATCAAACAGCTATTACACATTCTACCTAATTTCAGAAGAAAACAGAGCCGATGTCAACCGGACATTCCTTTGTAGGAATAAAAAATCGAAACCACGCGTGATTAGTACGTATCGACTAATCATGCGGGTTTCAAAGCCTCATCACCAATATCTCAATTATGTAATATGGAAAGCAAGAGATATTTTTATCCCGAAAATTTCGAGACTTCTTATATCAATACCTCCAATGTGTGTTTATCCAAATACCTACCAAAGTCAATATAATTGTATCATATCCTCTGTTTATGCATGACGCGAAGAAGACTGAATCTAAACATCCCTTCTTATTGCTTAGATTAGTATTAATCACATAGGTTTAAATAATAAGGTCATAATTTTTTATTTTTTTCTTCTATAAATCGTAATCTCATAAAATGATATTACTCGTCTACACTTACCATCCCAATACGTTACCATCTTTACGATCGGGAAGTGTTCCGGAACGATCGTTAACATAGGGTTTCCAGACTCATTTTTCTATTTTCAAACACAACTTTCCCTATTTAGTTTTAACTCTGATAACCGTCAACGACATGGCTGGAGCCACATATTCAAATGATTTATGTATTTTCACAGTTGATGTAACCGGAACCACTCTTTGCGGATTATCAAGTGTATTTTCAGCATCGGCATTACTGGTAAGCACAATCTGTTCTGCTTGCGAAACTATACTTCCAAAGCGACTCAGATTGATTTTCATGGACTTCGGAGTATTCCCAAAGTTTACCATTTTCAGTATAATATCTCCTGTTTTGCTATCTTTCACACACGAAACTGCCTGATTGATATCCTTTTCGTCCTTTGAAATTACTTTATCGAAATAATAATCGCCCTGATTGGCCGAAAACATCTTTTGCACGAAATAATTCGGTGTTAAACTGACATTTACATTATCAAAAAAGATCATATCGGTTTTCCATTGCGTAAAATTCTTTTTCGCAAACAACGGAGCGTACGAAGCCATCCTCACCACATCGCCATTGCGTTCGAGCGACGTCATATAAGCCGCTTCCGAAATTGCATTGCGTAACTTGTTGCCCCAAGACGCATATTCGCCAAGATAAACCTCTGTGGCATTGCGCTTATACGAATCGTAACGATTCTGATGAGAAATAAACCATTCGGGACTCGTATAGTAATGTTCGTCCACAATCGGAATTTTCAAATCATCAGCCAGTTTCCAGCCTTTTGTAAAGTCATCTCCATCGGGAGAGGGGCCAACTGTTCCAACGACAGTAATTTCGGGATGTTTGACTTTCACGACATTAAAAATCATTTTGAAACGTTCTTCAAATTCGGGAGTAATTTTATCTTCATTCCCAATGCCGATATACTGAAGATGGAACGGAGCCGGATGCCCTGCGGCAGCACGTTTGGCTCCCCAAACAGAAGTTACCGGACCATTTGCCCACTCGATCAAATCGAGCACTTCTTGAATATAATCCTGCATTTCGTTCAATGGAAGGGCTTTCTGTCCGACTCCTCCAATTTGCCACGTACCACCCGAATTTTGACAACTGACAGCTGCCGGCAATACAGGCAAAGGTTTAGCGCCTATATCTTCGCAAAACTGGAAGAATTCGTAATATCCTAACCCTGTAGTTTGATGGTATCCCCAGATATTGCGTTGTTCTTTGCGTTGTTCAATCGGACCGATGGTATTTTTCCAGCGATACATATTGCCTAACCCATCGCCATGTGCAAGACAACCACCGGGAAATCGAATAAATCGCGGCTTCATATCGGCTAAGAGTTGCGCTAAATGAGCATTCAGACCATTCGGACGATTTTTGAACGTTTTTTCAGGAAAGAGAGAAATCATATCAAGAGCCACCTTACCTTCACTCGTAGCTAAAACAACCAAGTTTGCCGTATCGTTACTTGCTATCGGAGCGAGACTTGCTGTGTATTGTTTCCAGTCAGATGAAGACGTTACCAATTTGGTCTCCGCAAGCATCTTTCCTTTAGGAGTTTGCAAGCTGATCGTAAATGAGACCGGCTCTTTACTGATTTGCCGGACAAACATAGAAAAATTATACTTGTCGCCCGCTTTTACTACCATACCATCGAACCCGAAATTTTTGATTCCCACTCCCGAAATTCCAGTGTATTTTGCTTCATGCCCTATATGCTCGATATCCAGAACCATGTAATGCGGATTGTTGAGATGAATGGGAGATGCGGTTTCTACACTGATTCTCCCATACGAGAATCCGGGAGCGATGTATTCCCAATACGAAAAAGGATTCCACTCACGGCGTTCGGTCGGATTGTATTCGAACGAGCGATTCTGCACCATTTCGGCATACAAACCGCCATCGGCCGAATAATTGATATCTTCAAAAAACAATCCGAAAAGGTCGGAACTTATTTTCTTGCCGTCTTGGGCGGCTTGTAAAGAGAAAGAGATAAACAGCAAGAGAAAAAGAGTTTCAATTGTCGGAAAAAGAGAATGAGATTTTAGTTTCATACGTCAAATAATAATTAGTTCTTCTGATATTAAATTGATAATCGGATTACTGAATTCGTTTATATTGAAAAAAATCCACATCGACATAGCCTCCAAGCGCTTTAGTCGCATAGTTGAAAATAGCAAACTTACTTCCCATAAACAATCGTTTGTAATCGAAAATCATTCTATATTCGGTACCGATCGGTTGCCAGTTTTTATTGTCATAACTGTAGTAGAATGTTGCCAAATCTTTGTTTAAATTAAAATCACCGTCGATACGCAAATAAACTCTATTTTTAGCAAGTGCTATCCGCGCTTCTTCGTCTATCTTCACGCTCTCAATTGCTTTGGTGGAATTGTCTAATGCCACAGAATTGCCAGCCATTATCAAGTACTTTTTATCACCGTCCATGACAACTGACAAGACGCCGGCATCACCGTTAAAGGCACTGAACCCAGCGACATCGCCGTCTTTCATTTTCGAGACATCCAAAGCCACAACTCCACTACATTTGGGGCCTTCCATGCGCTGAGTAATACTGTTCGGAGCGGCAAAAAGATTATTAACCACTCGACAAGTTTTAAGCCTCAGAAAACCCTTCCGATCTGTCAATGACCAGGCGCTATTCACAGGATTGTGATTCCATTGCCAATTTATTTTCAAATTTTTATCCACAAAATCATCACTTTCGACAATGCGTTTGCCGCTGTCATAAGGCTTCAAAGTAGTCTGCCAATTCAAAGGCACTTTACCGTTTTCATCACCCAACATCGGCCATCCATCCACCCATCGAACCGGCATTAGGAGCGGTACACGTCCCACCCCGTTACGATCCTGAAAGATCAGTCCATACCAGTTACCGTTTTCATCGTCGGTAATACAACCTTGACCGCAATAAGGAAAACCTGCAAAATCATCCTGCAAAATCACCTTTTTTTCATACGGTCCGGTAATGTTATCGGCTCGGTAACAAACTTGCCTACGAGGCTTGCCTCTGGGCCACGAAATCATCAACAGGTAGTATTTACCGTTATACTTTATTGCCTGACTTCCCTCCAACAAACCGGTTTCTTCCGAATCACGCTTAATAATTCTCATATCCACGCCACCCGGTTTTACATCCGAAAGATCAGGTTTAAGTTCCTTGAGAGTGCCGGAACCCGAAAAAACATACACGCGACCATCATCGTCGAAAAAAAGAGAAGCATCGTGGAAATGTTGCATTCGGGAAACCAGTTGCCACTTCTCTTTCGACGGATTAGTGGTGGCATAGATATATGCCCTGAAAGGCTTGTCATTGGGAGAAAATAGCACATAATATTTTCCGTTGTGATAACGAATAGATGATGCCCACTGGCCGCGACCATAAACAGTTCCGCCGGTCAAATCGTAGCTCGGCGTATCGGTTAGTTTGTCGAACACATAACTTGCAATTTCCCAGTGCACCAGATCTTTCGACTTCATTACCGGCGCTCCCGGCATCAGGTGCATGGTGGTACTTATCAGGTAAAAGTCGCTACCGGTTCTTACAATCGACATATCGGGTACATCGGCCCACATAACCGGGTTGGTTAACGGAGTACATTGCTTTTGCGCTACAACGCCAAAACAGATTAGAACAAATAGTACAAACGAGAGACCTTTTTTCATTGTTACATTGCTTTATTTAGAAGATAATCAAAGTCTTATTCTTCGGGATTTTACTTTCGCACCAAACGAACATAATAGACAGCCCCTGCCACATTACCGGATTGTGGCTGAAATTTCACCCGTACGTGATCCTTTCCTGAAATCATTGTATCGGGAATCGTATATTCCACCTCCTGAAATTTATTCTGATTCCATTTTCCAGACAAATTTTCCGATACAAATTTCACATCATCAATATAAATATCAAAATTTCTCGGTCCCCTTTCATTCCCCCAATATCTAATTAACAGGCTCAGATTCGCCTCTTTATTGGTACTAAGGCTATAACTGAAATAGCCTCCACCACGGGCATCACGCCAAAATTCATCCTGATTATTTCCGGTATTCGAATTTTCTTTTTGAATAAAATGATCGGCTTCCGGCTGTTGTTCACCAGCAGCGACAAAATCCACCGTTCGCTTTTGCAAGGCCAATTTTTGTTGTTCTGCTACTGCAATCGAATCGAGATAGGTACGCAACTGGCTATTGGACAAAACCATCCAATACATTTCATACCGTGTATCGTGAATTTTATAAAACGGTTCGAACACAACACTGCCCGAATTCACCAGCTTCAGTTGTGGTGCGATAAACGTGAACGGTTTTCCCTGCACCGGTTGCAATTTATCTGCAAGAGTGGCGCAATTGTCTTCAACGATAATCGGAGCTTTATCAATTGGCAGTTTTTTACCGCCGGCGATGTGTCCCCAACGGCTGTCTCCGGCTACCAATCCGGCCAGATCTTCGGTTCCGGTTTTAGCGGCAAGCACAATCGGACCATGCATAAACGCAATGTAATTGGGAACATTGGGCAATTGTATCACCGAATTGTGCATCGGAAGTTCAACCGTCACCACATCTCCTTTTTCCCATGTTCTTTCTACTGCCACATAAGAAGAAGGATGAGCTGTATAGGACACAATCTTCCCGTTAACCATGATCTTCAAGGCACCATCAGACACCCAATAAGGATACCGAATCATCAGTTTGAAGCGGGCATGCCCAGCAGTAACCGTCAGTTTAGTTTGCTCTTCATTCGGGAAATTGGTCTCTTGTTTCATTTTAATTCCTTTTGCTTTCCAGTTCAACTCCGAAGCGACAAACAAATTAAGGAATAATGAATCATGCTGATGGGTATAAATGAATTGTCCGTATTTACCGTGATTTTCCATGCCGCTACCCACGCAGCACCACATGCCTTCGTTGGGTGCAGAATAGACGCGATAATGTCGCGGACGAACCGGAGTAAAATAGACATAGCCGCCGTGTTCGGGATGTTGTGTCGAGAGAATGTGGTTGTACATCGTCCGTTCGTAATAATCGGCATATTTGGCTGAAGGTTCGACGCGAAACAGGTCTTCGGTCAGTTTCAGCATGTTGTACGAGTTACACGATTCGGGGCCTTCCACGTCGTTCACGAAATCGGTACACGATGCCACGCTGGGGAAAAACTCTCTTCTACTGTTTCCTCCAAAAGCAAGGGTACGGTTCGACGTTACGGTTTCCCAGAAAAAACTCCCGGCTTTACTGTACACCGCATCGTGACTAAGTTCGCCGATTCTTTCGAAACCTATTGCTTTTGGTACCTGCGTATTGGCATGTTTATTATCCAGATTGTCTTTGCCTTGTGACATCGGTGCGAGCAACATCTTGTGCGAGAAGCGTTCGGCCGCTATCAAATACTTTTTATCTCCGGTAATTTGATAAGCATCCGCCAATACCTCATTCATTCCACCGTGCTCTGTATCAAGCATCGATTGCATTTGAGCTTCAGAAAGCGATGCCGTAATATTGAGCGCCCAATCGCAGAATTTCAGAAAAATTGTTTTTGCCTCTTCATTACCGGTATACAACCAGGCATCTCTCAGTCCGCCATACATTTTATGCACATTGTACCAGGGAACCCATGCTGCACGAAAAGCGGCAAAATCACCTTTCTGAAAAGTACTCCAGATTGTCTTACTATTGGGAACAGCGCCGACATACCCTTTGCCCCAGTCGGGATAATTAGCTGTATTGGCATCCTGACAGGCCTTCAATTCGGTAAGCATGTAATCCATCCGCTTCTTGCACTCGGCATTCCCCGTTGCAGCATAATTGATTGCTAAAGCCGACAGGTAATGACCGCCCACATGGCCGTCCAAGCCGTCCCAGTTGACATAACTCTTTGCTTTTGCCGGCAATCCGGCCTCTTTGCGATAGCCTGCCAACAGACGGTCAACATCATATTTCAGCAGGACCTGAATATTCAAATCACGGGCATGTTTGAACGGACCTTCGAGTAAGGTCACATCTTTCAAGGGAAACTCGTTGGGATAAAGTTTATCCTGAGCATACACGCTGCCGATTGCCAAGAAAGCAAGTGCTACTATTTTAGAAAACATTTTCACAGTCATTTTACTTATGATTTATATTCGGGATTAACAATTACAATATATTAAACTAGAAAACAAAGGTAAACAATGAATTGCGGACGAAATCGTCTTTTTTGAATATTTCAATCGCCTTTTCAGGCAAACTCTATAGAACCTCCAACGATATGATTTCCAGGAGAAACCAGACTAAATACAAACTCATCCACCATCATACCATCTCATATTTCATTGATTATAAATAGAATACACACAAGACCATCAAATATCTATTCTACAACCTGAAATTTCATAGATCAATGGGCTTGATTTAACTGACGGTTACTGGAAAATGCTGCGGGCCTCTGAGGTCTTCTCGTATCGTTCTTTATCATCTCTTCCAAATCATTCACTGGACGTTCAATATCGTAAGGAATCGGCATTTTGCTAAATTGCTGGAAATAAAGCAGACATCCATCTTTCCACAACTGAGCATTCCGACTTTGACTCCGCAGCTTGCTCTGTACCTGTAGAAATCGTTCTGCATCTACATACGATTCTGTTTTATCCCATATTTTTTGGAACTGACGCACTTGCTGCACTCCCCTGTCATAATGGTAACACAATTCGCTCCATAACGTCCTTCCGCTTTTCATCTGATGGTTCCATGCCGCATGATGAAACCATAATAAATAAGTTTCAGGACAAGTCTCTATATTATCAAATTGTGAATATAACGGCTCATGATACTGAGCTACTGCATTACTTCCCGTATGAGTGCGGTTAAAACCAACGCCAATAGAATCGGCCTGATGGTAATATGGCGGCGTCCAGTCTTTTCTCATTTTTTTTGGTGCCCACCACGGACCCGGTCCATAATGTTCATTGGCCGACATGATATGATGCAATCCTAATGGCATCATGTAACTCACCGCCGCTTCACGGCTTTCAAGCATCATCTGTTTCACGGGCGTTAAAAAGTTTGCTTGCCAATCGCTGCTTTCGGAAGCATGCTGCTGAAATGTCAACTTGATCCATTCTGCCGCAATTTGCTCGCTGGTCAGGCTATTGTTCCATGCCAAACGTCCGAATGCATACCAGTTGGACTGAGCAAAGTGATGCCCGCACCAGTTGACATCCAAACCGATATTGGCTACACCGGCAATGGCCGTATGTTTTTGAGGGAAAAGACTTCCATCGGTACAACGAGCAACAGTACTCCCCTCGCCTGCCTGATACGTATCACTTTTCAGAAATTCCTCCCACATGGTAGAAAGAAATACCAAATGAGTGGAATGTCCTAAATACTCTTGCGTAATCTGAACTTCGGGCATTAGGGAGGTCTTCTTCATTGCTCCGAACAATGGGCTAAACGGTTCGCGGGGCTGAAAATCAATGGGCCCATTTTTCACCTGAATAATCACATTATCGCGAAACTGCCCATCCAATGGCACAAACTCTTCATACGCCTGCTTTGCACGATCGTTATCCGACGCGCTATATACAAATGCCCGCCACATCACAATTCCACCATACGGTTTAAGTGCATCGGCCATCATGTTGGCTCCCTCTGCATGTGTACGTTTATAATCTTGCGGACCGGGTTGTCCTTCGCTATTAGCTTTTACCAAAAACCCACCAAAATCAGGAATCAATCTATAAATTTCTTTTGCTTTGTCTTTCCACCATTTTATTACTTCAGGGTCTAACGGATCACAGGTTTTTATTCCTCCGATCTGTGATGGAGCCGAGAATTTGGCCGAAAGGTAAACCTTTACTCCATACGGACGTAATTCATCGGCAATTGCTTTAACTCGCTTCAAATAATCAATGGTCAATACATCGACATTCGCATTTACGTTATTAAGTACAGACCCATTGATTCCTACAGAGGCATTTGCACGGGCATATTCTCTCCAGAGTTTTTTGTCGGCTTCCGTAACAACTAACGAATCTTTTGTACTTCTCCAGAAAATAGAACGTCCTGCGTAGCCTCGCTCAATAGTTCCATTCTGATTATCCCAGTGATCCAAAACACGCCGTTCGTATGACGGATTGACGACCTCAGCTGCTGTTATCTCCTCTCCCGTTTGCTGGCGACGTAACAATTCGTAAACACCATACAATACGCCATAATCGCTATTAGCCTGAATAGTGGTCTGACTTAACCGGAACCCATCTCCTTTAATAGCCTTGTCTGGTTTAATAGTGAGAACAACAGATGCATTGGGGGCACCTTGCCAATCTTGTTGCAACTCCTGTTTAGCAATTGCTATCGTAGCCGTATTCTTTGCACAAACGACATTGACGGACACTGCATTTTTATTTCGAAGCCAAAGATCATGACCGTTTTCGGCATACATGTACGCTGAAAGAAAAAGTAAAACTACTGTCCGAGAAAAGATCTTCATTGTCTGATAGTTTATTAGATGTAAAATTAATATTTTCAAAAACAGTTCGCCCCCCATAAAACAAATCTCTTGCAAATGGCGAAATTCAACCCACAACAAATTGTATATTATAAAGTCCAATATTAAACCTAAAAATACCAACTACCACAAAATAAGCATAACATACCAGTTTTGTTGTAGTTGATATTTTTTTTGAACTTATATGAACCTATGCATTAGTTCAGTTCTATTACTTGCTCGCCTTTGGTGATGCCGTTTTCATTGAATGCATCGATTACAAAATAGTATTTTTGCCGGCTATTCAAATTTCCGATTGTAACGGAGTTTTTTCCAAGAATCTGATAATTGCTGTATAATTTATCCTTTTGCGTACCGTATCTAATACTATATCCGATTGCATCCGATTTGGGCGCCCAACTCATTTTCACAATGCAACGGTCAATCTGACTACGAACCGCTTCGGCTTTCCCTACAACCACCGGAGTTTTCCCGCCTCCATTACCGAAAACACGTAATCCGGCTAATGCAAAGGTTCCATCTGCCATGTGATAATTGGTAAGTCGGATATAACGGGCTTTTACCGGAACTTTCAGTTCGAGATAATCGTGAGGAACGTCCGTTTTATTCAACGTATTATTTGCCAATGATTTCCATGTGACGCCATCGGTAGAATATTCGAGCAGATACTGATAGTAAATACCCGGCTTACGACCCATGGTTTTGGTATTGTTTTCTGCAAAATTTATCTGCACAGCATTAATTGTACTCATTTTTTGCAAGTCCATCGCAATCCATTCGCCCTTATTTCCTGTTTTTGCACTCCAGTAAGTACGAATCTCTTCATCAGCCGCATAGCGTGCCGGATGGCCTTGCAATTCGGACGAAGCCGCTATCGGTTTGTTGTACGAGAGAAGCATCCATTTCGGGAACAACTCTTCCGGACTGCTGATCTTCTTATTGGGTACTTTATAGGGAAAATCTCCAAATCCGGTGTAAACGTACATTACGCCATCATTATCGAAAAACGTAGGAAACAAGCCCAAACGACGCTCAAACATATGTTTTTGAGAAATCGTCATGGTCGATATGTGCCAATAGTTCCCATAGATATCCTGAAATGTACTGCTGTGTCCAGCTGCAGCAATAAAACCTTCCGGTTTAGCCGATACCGGATTGTGAGCCGCTACCGTAAACGGACCCAGTGGTTTGTCGGCGACATACAGCCCATCGCAATAGCTTTTGAACTGTGTACCCGGAACGGCATATTGCAGATAATATTTCCCATTATGCTTTGTCATCCAGGCTCCTTCCACCCAGGGACTATCGTCTTTTTCATTGTAATCGCCGAAGCGCTCCCATCCATACTCTTTCTTATTGCTATTAAACAACGCAACCGGTGTGCCAATCGGGTTCAACGTCTTGGCATCCAGCTCCACGGCATAAATCGGATTTTTATCGGAACAACCGTAATAAAAATACATCCGTCCGTCATCGTCCACAAATAGATCCGGATCGGTCATTCCAATAGGAAAAGCCGCATTGGCAATTTGCCACTTCCCTGATTTCGGATCGGCGGTCTTATAAATGGTAAGGGGAGCCTCATTCTTGGATGCCATAAAATAGAGCGTATCCTTCATGACAACTGCCGTCGGAGCATAATCTTCGACAGGAAGATCCTGCGTTATTATCAAATCCCAATGAATCAAATCTTTCGAATGAAAATATCCACCCGACTTGGAAGCAAACAAATAATATTCATTTTTGAATGTAACCATGGTAGGATCGGCAGCCTCGCGTCTGGATGGAACATCCAGACAAAACCGGTAACTCAGGTTTATCGGATTACAAATAGTGGCTTGCTTCGAAATATTAACACTCTTGTTTTGAGAGTAAATACCGAATGAACAACTCAAACAAACTAACGCCAAAATTTTACTTAAAGTCTGATTCATGGTCATTTAATTAAGATTTTGAACTGCTTCAATTACTTGTCGTAAACGGAGAAGCAGGCAAACCCTCCTTGTTTTTCAGGTTTGCATATGACGGATTATCATCCCAACCATATCGAACAACTACCGGATTAGTGATGTGCCTACTCCAAACCTTCACCTGATTGGTAGAAAGAATGACGGCATTTGCCCATTCGAATTTACCATCAACTCCGGCGATTTGGAAACCATCCAAAAGACAATTGGTAAACAAGCCACTACCCACAGATTTAAAAGTAACGATAATACTGTTCCCTAAAATTTCCATTGAGTCGTACAATGGCCCGGAACTGACAATTGAACTATCACGATACGCTACTCTTGCAGCTTCCAGTGCCAATCGCCGAGCCACCTCTTTTTTATTGAGCGGATGAATATCGTTCCACTCGCCAACGTCTGTCGTAACGACCATTCCGGTGTTGGGTACTTCCAAAGAACGACGTTGAGCCTCACGCACATTAGCCATGCCGCTTTCCACCGGTTGTTTATTCGGAATTCCCAGATTGGCAATCTGTGCAAACAAAAACGGCATGTCGGGCTGACCGAACTTTGCACGCCAGTCGACAATCAAATTGCTAAACAGTGTCTGATATTCTTTCATTGGCATTCCGATATTAGACTCGCCCTGATACCAGATCATTCCTTTTAACCGATAACCAATGATCGGACTTGTAAGGCTATTATACAATCCGGCAGGACGAGCCCCTCCGCCGAAACCTTGACCCCTAACCGATTGCAAAGAAGCGCCAATATGATAGCACCACTGTCCGGTTAAATCGATTTTTTGTGAACCGACACGAAGTTCATACGTTTTATCTTCTACGAATCCGCCCTTACCGCCGGGACAAATGACCCGTACCATCAATCTGTTTTTTCCGGGCTTCAACACTCCCTCTGGTAACTTGTATACCCGGGGGGGATATTGATATGATATAGTACCTACGAACACCCCATTCAGAAAAGTAGAATCACTTTCGATAATACGCCCTAAACGAAGAACTGCATTTTTTGCATTAACCAACGAATCGGGCATATCAAATTCTTTATAAAACCACATGGAACCCATCGACATATCCACTCCTTTGTCCAACCAATACCCCGGAAGAGAAATCTGAGGCCAATCCACAGTGTTTACATCTCCTTTTGACCAGCGTCCGAGACCCGGATCGTTTTTAGCTAACTCGGCATTAAAGTTAAATCTCACAGAATTCAATCCGGCAGTCCTTTGGGCACGAATGGAATCGGCCTTTGCTTTTGCCGTCGTCCATTTATTCATATAAGACTTAAGGTAATCTTCACTTAGCCACGATTCGATAGCCGAACCACCAATCGCATTATTTATAAGTCCAATAGGCACTTTATATTTTTGATAGAGCTGATCTCCAAAGAAATACGACAGAGATGAGAAGTTCATGATATTCTCTTGTGTAGCTGGGAGCCATATTCCTTCTTTAAAATCAGACTGAGACGTTTGCGAATCGGTACGTATCGACGGTTTGAAATAACGGATATTGGTATTGTTTGTTTGTTCTATCTCTTTTTGATATAAATCGAGCACCCTGTAAATCATCAATTCCATATTCGATTGACCGGAGCATAGCCAAACATCTCCCATCAAAATATCCTTGATTGCAATCTCATTGACCTTCATGGTATAAGGTCCACCTGCAGCAATAGCAGGAAGATCAACCTTCCAATTTCCTTGTTTATCAGCTTTTGTTTGGTATATTTTCCCAAGAAATTCAACCTTAACCTTTTCTTTAGGATCAGCCCAACCCCATATTTTTAAGGGCACATCGCGCTGAAGTACCATACCATCGCTAATCAGTCGAGGCAACTTTACTGTCGCATTTACTTTGTTTGTACACAAAGATACAACTGTAAGCAGTATGAAAACGGATATTCGGCTAAACTTTTTCATTTTTCATTCTTGACAATTCACTCTCTGGAGCTCCAAGATAACTCGGTTTTAATCCCCCCGTATTTATCACTATTTTTTGCAACACGATACCCGGCTCCAATACTCTGAAACGCAAACGATGTATTCCCGGTACAGATATTCGAAATCGGATATCTGTTTGGTTGATGCGCTGCGATTCCCACCTGTTTATTTCCCGTTCGCTTTGGTTGAAATTCACAACCTGCTCCGATCCTCCATCAAACGAAATAGCATAACGTAATCCTTTATTAGCATTGAAAGCCAAAGTCGGTGACAACAAAACACTGACATCAAATTCTCCCGTTGTTTTAAAATTAACAGCATACTCCAGATAAACGGAGTCTTTTGCCGTCGGGTATTGATTCTGTGGAAAAGTACTTACTGCCGATAGGGTTTTCCCTAATTCCGGTATGACTTCCCAATGAATTTTATCAGTTCCTTTCGCCTTTTGATAATTCTCCGCTTCAATCGAAACATATCCATCAGCCTCATGGAACACCAATTCCGCTTTCGGAACTACCGGCACATCTACTCTGGTTACAGCTGGCATCACACTCTTTCTCGGTTCTGCCCACGTACGGTACCCGATATGTATTTGATCCATCATATGCGACCATTTTCCTCCGGCGATATCTTTATTATAATGCACCATCAAAGCCGAATCGCGATCAAAGCATTGTTTCACGACATCCGCCCAATAATTTGCTTCTGGATTGTTTGTTGCTGCCAGTTTATGATTTTTGGCAACAGCATAATACATATCGTAAAGATTGGAACAAGCGTTTACAGGGAACAAAACCAACTGATCGAAAGCATCCTTATAATCGGTTGGAATAAGATTGTAAAGACGCATAGCATCAAGTGTCAAATCACGATATTCATTCCGCACACGTTCAAATTCATTGTAGTTATCCAGACTGTACGTATTGGCATTCAGCAATTCAGGAGTTACCCTGTGATTATATTTTGTGTAAAGTTTTACAATACGAGCTGCTTCCTTGGCATATTTCGCACCAAACTGCTGAGTACACCAATCTTCTGCGTATTGTTGTATATTTTGAGCCTTATATTTTGCCGGATTCCAAGCCATATCGAGGAAAAAACTGATAGGATATTCCATCGGCTTCAAATCTCCAACATTCAAAATCCAGAGTCTATCTACCCCATGTGAATAAGCGAGCTCCATTTGCTCCCAAATTCGTTCGTTCTGACTTACATTCAACCATTTATAACATCTCGGGCCTCCTACATAATCGACATGATAATAAATTCCATAACCTCCCGGATGACTCGGGGCTTTCACATCCGGTAATTTGCGAATATTGCCCCAGTTATCATCACAAAGCAACAAAGTGACATCATCCGGCACACGCATTCCTTTATCGTAATACTCTTGCACCTCCTTATATAATGCCCAAAGTTGGGGCGTTTTCTCCGGCTTCTGGTCGGTCACTTTACTTATAATATCGCGTTGATCTTTTACGATTCTTTCAAGCAGTGCAACATTATTTTCTTTACTCATGGGAATATCACCATCGCCACGCATTCCAATAGTTGTTATTGTTTCCCAGTTTCTATTCCGTTCTACTCCGCCTTGCCAAAAACTTCTGAGAGTCGAATCGTTTTTTGTATAATCCCATGCTTTCGATCCCAGCTTCCACTCTGCCTGAGACCTCCCCATCGGTTCATGATGCGACAATCCGATTACAACACCCATTTCATCCGCTAACGGTCCATTTTCTTTATCATCGGCAAAAAAAGATTTACCCCACATGGCCGGCCATAAAAAATTGCCACGAAGGCGCAGAACCAATTCAAAAACATGGGTGTAGAACTGATGATTAAAACCTCCGAATTTTTCATTTGCCCAACTGGACATTGCCGGAGCTTCGTCGTTAATAAAAATTCCACGATACTTTACTTTAGGGCTTTCAATGACATAACGACCTTCTTTTACAAATAACGATTTGTGTTTCACAATCGGGACATCTGCCCAATAATACCAAGGTGAAACTCCTATATTTTTGGAGACATCGTAAATACCATAAATAGTTCCCCGCTTATCACTTCCGGCTATAACAAGAGCCTTTGCAACACCCGGCAATGGCTCATCTATTGTTTGAATGACAAAGGCTTCCCATTTGCCTGCAATACTCTTTACATCAAGCTTTCTGTTCTTTACAAGTTGGTCTATGATCGGACTTTTTCCAATAGTTCCAACAATTACTATTTCCCGTTGATTAGGTGCATCCGTATACAACATTTCAGGTTCACAACCTGTCACTTTACCAATATCGCCTCTCAAATTTTTAAGAGCCTCAATTACTCCCGAATAATCTTTTTCACTTACAACCAATGGAACTACACCACTGGATGTCACTATCGCAAATTGTTTCTCAGCAGCAACTGTGGTTACATAAGCTGACACATCGCTAGCATAAACATTCGAGCTGCAAAACAATACCAGCACACTGCAAATCCAATATAACACATTGTTTTTCATCCAATTTCTTTAATACTTTATTAATTTCGATCTTGATTTCACAACATGGGATATGTAATAGCAAAATAAACAAAATCTGACACCTATATAACAGCAGTTGACTTTCGCTCGAAACAGAATCAATATTCAATCAGCTATTTATTTTACAAACTTCAAAGATTTGATAAACAAACCACCTTTACTTCCCTCCGGAAATTTGATAAATACATCGTGATGTCCTTGCAAACCACTGACGACTTTGGTAAAAATTGTACCACTATCTGTTTCTCCCGTCTTACGTACTGGGATTGTAGCGATCAATTTACCGTTTACCAAATCATCCAGCCAGATCTCTACATTACCTGATATTTTCGACAACGCTGTCACCTCAATTGACATAGGGGATTCTTTACCTAAATCGACACCCGATATCATAAACCACCCCCCATTCATTGAGGTATTTGTCACAACTCTTTCATTTCCTCTTTTGATTTTTTTTACTCCGAAATAATTACTATAGCTGATTGCAGGAATTGCAGAAAAACCATCTTTACAAATAAAGAAGTCGAAATCGGCTTGTTTTCCTTCGGCAAACAGACCCATGCTGGTTCCGACCCAAGAATTAAAATTAGCCTGAGCCCGGTCTAGTCTTACGGCACTAATCGGATGTCCGACAGATATCCACGACTTACCATCTGCACTACAATATGCAGTTAAACTATGTTCGTACCGTTGCAATTTCAGCCACACAACATTTCCAAACTGATTGGGAATTTCACATATTTCAGTTCCAAGACTAAAAACAATCTTCTTCCCTTGGTCATATCCCGTATACAATTTTACTCCAACGCTTTGATTACCATTGGTCAAATAAATACCGGCTTTAGATTCCACATCATTTGCCTCCATATCCACCTTTGTAACAACAGTATAAAAATGGTCTGTCTCTTTCTGAAGCAAATGAGCACTACCACTTTCAGGCAACAACCTTACCCAACCATTTCGAGCTGTCAGAGAATAGCAATATGCAGCCTTTTGGTTGAGAAAGTGCCAATTCGCATTCAGGATGTTTGCCTCAAAATCATCGCTTTGCACACTTCTCCACAAAATTTCGGATTGAGGCAATTTCGGTTTTACAATAGGCTGTGTAGTTGGTGCCATACCCCAAGGACGGTCTCCTTCCCAGAGAACCGGATAAAGAGACGTTTGTCGACCGATTCCCGACCAATCGTTGCCATCATAAAGTTCATAGCTTTGCCCGAGAGTCCACCAAGTTCCGTCCGACAATTGAAGAGGAGCCGAAATATGGTTGGGTCGACGAAACCCGACTTTTGAATCCGAAATTGGTTTGAAGAACTCACCCAAACGTTCCCATTTGGAGGAATCCGAAGTTAATTCCTTCGTTCTCAAAACATATTGTCCTCCCGAAACATCGCCTGCCGGGAAATAAAAATAGTAACCATTCCGTTTGCACATTACAGGACCTTCAGCCCAACTGTATTGTCGTTTCGCATTTATCCAGTCAAGATTAATAACTTTTCCTGTTAATTGACCATCTCTGCCAATTGCATGCAAACGGTTTATAATCTGACCGTTTTTGATAACCATGTAAGGAATTCCATCATCATCAACAAAAATTGAATTATCATACCCTAACGATCCCGTTTCAGCATCAGTCTCAACTTTTACAGGATCTGTCCACGGACCTGCCGGAGATTCTGCCTTACAAAACCATTGTCCGTTTGCAGAAAAATAAATCCAATAAGAGCCATAAAAATAGGTAATAGCTCCTTGCCAAATTCCTCCTGATGGTCGATCTTCAACCCAACCTGCTTTCGACGGTGGAAGCACCCGGCTAATCACATTCCAATGTACCAAGTCTTTAGAATGATAGATGGGCATATAGGGTGTAAAGTGAAAGGTTGACCCGCAATGATAGAAGTCATCTCCCACTTTCAATAATGTCGGATCGGGATGATCGCCCGGCAAAACCGGGTTAACATAGGTATTAACTTGCTGATAATTTGATTTATCAAAATTATTCTGCGCATTTACATACGAACACAGACAAAAAACGAATCCCAATACTCTTAAAATAAAGCGAAATGAACGGCAAATTTCCATATAAGTTTTTGATTGATTATACTTGTTGTTGTTTATTGCAATGGATTGATCTCTATTTTTTGAGTATTGCGTTGATGAATTACATGCAAAAACCACAAATTCAAGCGATTTGTGGTTTTTGCATATAAAATCACTTCGAAAAATCAGCTAGATGATAACAAAACTCCTTCGTTTAAATAAACTATCAGAATAGTTGAATTCTATTTCAATTGACTGATATAGCCTAAAAGCGTTTTAAGATTTGCTTCATTATTTACACGAAGATGATTTTCTTTAATATATTTTCTGATACTATTTTCAGACTTTGGAAAAAGATCGGTAATACTTTTAAAATTCTTCAATAAAATAGTTTGTCCTTTGATATCAAACACATAAACAGGATCATTCCACTCAAACCGAGCCGGCTTCGGTTCTACATATCCGGCAGGCTTAACTTCAGGAATCAAATCCACGCTTTTATATACATATAATTTATTATCGCCTTTTTTATCAATCTCTTTAACGACTTTCGGAGTCTTTTCTCCATTCACACTGAAAGTTTTAAAAACATACGTTTCATTATTCATCGAGACACTATCGATAACACTCGGATTAACCAAATATGTTTTTTCATCAACCATATACTCAAAACCATTATAATACATATTAAGCTTGGTAGGGGTTTTGACTATAGTTTTATTCTTCTGGTAAAAAGTTCCTATCGTATTGTTTTCATTTAAGTAGGGAGTGCCTGCAACATACTTTGTCTTTTTGTAACCATGCGCTTGATTTACATTGTCATTCAGTTCTGTTGCATCAATCGCCAGTTGTGTTTGTGCTGACATTTGAAGTCCACCGGCCAAAAACAAGGAAATAAATAATAAATTTTTCATAGGTAGTAAGTTTATAGTGTTATTTTAAAAATCAGGCTTAATCTAAAAATTATATTACTTTACAGTTTTAATAGGATAACCCAACAAAGAAAGCATCTTAGTGGCATATCTTGTCCCCAGTATCCGGTAACCTTCGGCTTTGAAATGCAGATGATCTGGTGCACCAACACATCCGTCCGACGAAATGACATAAGAATTCGGGATGACTTGGGGCAATCTGGATATAATAGTATTCATGCTGGCACAAGCACCTCCCTCATTGGCATTAACCAACTCGCCCGCCAACAACGGAATTTTCTTAGGCTTTAGCTTCAGGTCTTTCATCAGGTTGTCATAAACAAGTTTTACTTTTTTTGTCCAAAGAGTATCGTTCGTATTCGATTCTCCTTGATGCAATAAAATACCCTTAATAACGCCAACTTTTTGAGCCAATTTAGCCATTTCCACAAGGCGTCCATAAGGATTCCCGTCGTAATCTTTCACCATATTGAGCATCCAGTTAGGAGCTGTTGACAAATATGATTGATAGTTATTCTTGTCAAACAATTCTATTTTACAACCTCCTATTGAAACATTAATAATTCCGATTTTGATTTTCAGAGGAAGATTAGCTACTAAAGTTCGACCGAAATAATCAGCGGGAGTAAGTCCTGTTTGACAACGACAAAGAGGAGGAATAGCCGGATACCAATTCCCTTTTTTACGTCCCAAATTGGGACAATCAACGGCTTCCAAAACCTGAAAACGATTATCAACTATTGTGTCTTGAGCCTCAAATTTGGCGTTTCCTTCCATATTTGATTGCCCGAAACAAAGAAATAGGTAAAAATTCGGATCTTGAGAAAAAACATTGATGCTTAACAAGAAAAATCCTATCGTTATAAAGAATTTCATCTGTCCAAAGTTTATCGTTTACATTTTAATCGAAGAAACAGCTCCTGCAAAACATTATAAAATAAGCAAATAACCATTTCGACAAAAGGACAATCGCTATTTAAATAATAATTGTGCAAAATTATAGAGGTTATTTCTCCATACAGGCCAGGTATGCCCACCAGAATATTCGCTGTAGGTATACTTAACCTTCATCGCATCCAGTTTCGAACGCATATTTTGACAATTCTGCCAGGCAATGTCTTCTTTACCACCCTGAGAAATCCAAAACTGTTTCAAGTTCGCATTGATTTTATCCACATTGTTTTGCATAAATTCATACTGAGGATCGGATAATTCTTTCTGATTGGCAAGCCAACCCGAGCTGAAGACTCCTAGATAGGAGAACATATCCGTATTCTTTATTCCAACATAAAGCGTTTGAATTCCTCCCATTGACAAACCAGCAAGTGCACGGTATGATGCATCGGTTTTTACGCGGTAATTTTTTTCAACAAAAGGAATCACAACTTGTTTCAACTCTTTTTCAAACAGTTTCAATGTTTCTTCGCCAAAACTACTCACGAGCATATTTCCATCAGGCATTATCACAATCATCGGCACAGCTTTCTTTTCAGCAATCAGGTTATCAATAATCAAGTCTGTTTTTCCTTGAGAGACCCAGCCTCGCTGATCTTCTCCGCCACCGTGCATAATATACAATACCGGATATTTTTCATTGACGTTCAAATCGTATCCCGGCGGAGTGTACATGTAAAAATTACGCCATGAATTAGTTACATCCGAATAATAACGTTTCATGCGAATATCGCCGTGCGGAACATTTCGCTCTTCATAATAACGGTCACCTCGGAATGGAACCTCAATACCACTGGCCTGACGTCCCATGCCATAAAACGTTTCACTGGAAGGATCGCAAATTCCTACTCCATCTACGACTATCGTGTAATAATGAAATCCTTCACTCAGCGAATCAGTTGTCACTTCCCAATTACCGTCATTACCTTTTACCATATCGTACTTCTTCCCCAGATCGAGCTGCACTCTTTGCGCTTCGGGAGCTTTAATACGAACCACAGCGCGTCCGTCGGGCAAAATCTGCGGGTATTTTGCCGAGCGGATATTGCTTTCTGCCGGTCGACCTATATTATTAATTTTATCGAACGAGGAGTGATCAACAGGCTTAAACAATAGTTGAGAAAACATATATAAACTGTTTTTCCACACCTTAAAATCGTGATAACCGTGGTCGATATAATAGATATGAGAAACGCTGTTAGCAACCAAATAATCATGAGTGCGCTTACTATTGGTAATCAAACCGTCTTTATCGCCACATGAAAGCCAGAGCAACTGGAGCTTTTGTTTGGCCAGTTCGGGGTTAGGCAAAAGTTCTTTCGGCATGCGGGTATTTGGAGCCGATGAAAATCCACCTATCCAGGCAAACTTATCCAAGTTGCCAAGACCAAAATTTAGCGACTGCCCGCCGCCCATAGACAGCCCGGCAATAGCCCGATGCTGACTATCTTTAATAGCAGGATAATTTTTTTCAACGTATGGAATCAAATCCTTCAGCAAGTCTTGCTCGAAAGTAGCAAAAGCCTGCACTTTGACTCCGTCATAAATATTACCCACAGCACGGTCATTTTTCATGGCACGACCATTAGGTAAAACCACAATCATAGGTTCCACTTTATTCTGAGCATATAAATTATCAAGAATAACCTGAGGTTGTCCCTGGTCGAACCATTCTTTTTCATCCCCACCAATACCGTGCAATAAATAAAGAACCGGATATTTCTTATCATTCGAGTATCCCGGAGGTGTATAAACAAGTGCTTTGCGGACAACTCCTACCGTCTTTGATTTGTAACTAATGGTATCAATTTTCCCGTGTGGAATATTCGTTCGCACCACATCAAAACCTAATGGAGCCGGAGTTACTGCATTTTGAGAATCAGCGACACTGTCAAATACCAGTAACACGACAAGAAAAAAAATAAGTTTTTTCATGGAATAATTTAATATTTACAAAACCATTTTAATTTGATTAAATAAAATGCAAATGGTTTAATCTCCACATAAGATTCCGGTGCAAAGTCTTTTATTTCTGATACTCGAAAAACAAATCATCGGTTCTGAGCCTGACGATATAGCATTTTTATCTGTATATCAAAAACATTAAATATCAACGAATATCATCAATCATTTTCAAATCTTTCAGCCATTGAAACAGCAGATCCATCCATCCTTTATGTCCAAAAACAAAGCCATGGCCTCCTTTAGGATAAATATGCATTTCTACTGGGACTTTGTGATGCCGCAATGCTTCAAAATAGACGATGCTGTTATCCACATCAACAGTCTTATCATCACCGGCTTGTGTAATATATGCCGGTGGTGTACTTTCATCTACCTGCAATTCATTAGAGAATAAATCGACTGTTTCTTTTGAAGGATTGTTTCCCAACAGCTGCATTTTGGATCCACTATGAGCCAATTTTTCCTGCATTGAGATTACCGGATATACAACAATCTGAAAATCGGGACGCAGACTGGTATTGTTCGCATTTTCGATCAATGCTCTTTTAAAATGAGTGGCTTCGGTTGATGCCAGATGCCCTCCGGCAGAGAAGCCCATGATTCCGATCTTATTCGGATCGATACTCCATTTGCTAGCATTTTCCCTCACCAGTTTGATGGCTTGCTGGGCATCCTGCAACGGACCGATTGTTTTATCATCCATTTGGGCATCATCGGGCAAACGATATTTGAGAACAAAAGCCGCTACTCCATTTTTTGCCAATTCTTTAGCAGTAGAAACTCCTTCCCCATTATACACAATCACGCTATACCCTCCACCCGGACAAATAACAACCGCTACCCCTGTTTCTTTTCCTTTTTCAGGCAAGTACATTTCAAGTGTCGGTTTCGTTACATTCTTATACATTCCTCTGCTAAAACTTTCACCGGGGATTGTGGATGCCAACACTTTAGAATTCGGAATAACACTTTTATATAAGGGAACTATCTCTTGTGCCTCTACAGCAAAAGGAATCAGGAAAATACAAGCAACAATAATGAGAAAAAAAAAGATAACGGTAAAGCGTTTCATTTTTGTAATGATATACATATTTCTAAACGTAGAGAAAACTGTTCATGGAAGCAGTTGAGTAAGATCAACTACTAGCCAGAAAGAAGTCAATATCCGGAATTAGGTGTAATAATCTGGTATTTACCACTTAAATGCATCAATCCGAACAAATACAACAATCCATCATAATAAGGATCGAAGTATCCATCTTCATACGGTTCCAGTTTTGTACGCCATAAAGCATCTACAAATTTCGAACTATTGGATTGAGTACTCATAATGGAAGCTGTCGCCGCCGTAGCAACAAAACCTATCGAATGACGTAATTTTTTAAAACCTCCGGCCTGCAATATCACTTCAGGTCGAGTGCCATCCACATTGTATTGATCGACAAAAGAATCGATTCCTTCTTTGAATAAAAAGTTCAGAATACGTTTCGCATAATCTTGCTGCCATGCTTTGTCTTTCGCATACCACGAATAATCCATCGCAATATTCATCGGGACTCTCCACGAATCATAACGAAAGGCGGCCGGCATCCAACGAGAAGTTCGAGCCTTGCCATCGAATTCGGTATAATCGGCGTTCAGACCTGTCACCGGATGACATACCCGGTGAAGATATACTCTGGCAGTATCAGCACAATCGCGATAAAACTGTTCATGCCCATCTTTGGCATATTCTGCCCATATTTCGAAAAAGGAAGGCAGATTATAGGATGGATCCGTCCATTTGTATCCCCCATTATCCGGCGTAAACGTAATTATTTTGCGATCTACGTTGATCAGATTACGGACACCACTTGTACCATCTTTACGCCACATGGCATCCAGAATTTTGCGAGCTTCGACATAATAATTGATACCGGTATCATTGCCCCAACGATTTGAAGCAAATAATAGATCGGTAATAAAATAGAGTTCACCGTCGGAAGCTGATCCTTCAGAATTATGTTTCAGTGATTTGGGATTAACGCTCCAAGCAAAATAAGCATCCCGTGGCCCTCCATGATGCTGTAGATATTTGGTAGTCCAACGCCATATTCGATCGAAAACATCTTTTTTATTGAGCTGAACAGCCACCATCATTCCGTACGAAAGGCCTTCGGTACGAGCATCGTGATTTTTTATATCCGAAACATAAGCCATTGAGTCGCCCACCTCAAAATATACCTTATTGGGTCCTTCAAAAACATCATAATAAGCCTTGGCAACCTTAGCATCAATATCGGACTGTTTATAACCGGCCTCTAAAAAGACACTACGATACTTCCTTGTTTTCGACGCACCTTGTTTCCAAGGTCTCTTTATCGGCTTCGAATCTTGTATATCGTTAATCTTTAGAGCTGACGATGACTGATTTTCTCCATACAAAGCTCCAAATGACAAAAAAAACAGCAAAACAATACGACTAATCGTTCTCATTAATAATAGATTTATTTTGCAATAACACAATTAATTTTAATCTTTTCGTCATAAAGAAATAACGGAATATATTTAATAAAACAGGTCAACCAGTCGTATGATAAAAAAGACCTTCACCTCATGCAAAGGTCTTTTTCTCTAATCTTACACCAAAATAAATGCCTCTAATAACTATCAACAAGTTATATCAGCCACTCTTATGCAACACTGAGAAATGGCCAACAACTCTATTTACAAATAAACACACAAAGTTATATTTACCTTAAGAATCATCAATCAGAATCGTAACATTTAGTATAGTCCACGTAACATAGCTCTATTACGGAAACAAAACATAATTATTTATTTATCAATTACTTACAATGAAATACAAATCATATTTTAGAGATCTTTACTCTTTGATCGCTATTTTTTGTCATTATAGATGTATCTTGTAATACTTGCTATAGGATATAATACTCACAGACTAAGTATTTTCTTAAATTGATGAGATAGAAACCTCACCAATCCAAGAAAATATCAACCCTCTACCATTACACTTCAGACTGTTGACAATCGCAAAAGCTTTATGAATAACTATTCAAACATAAAGACGAACCGTCACACAGATCACTACTCAATAACAAATTTTACAAAGATGCAGCCTCTAAATCAGTTTTTTGCTACAGTGTAATACTCTGGAGCGACTGTTCTATCGCGAAGCACCAACGTGTCTTGGGTGGCATATATCAAGCCTAATTTGGTAAAATTTACGCTGTAATCCAAATAAAGGGCATCTCTATCGATACCGCCTATACTGTTCTTATCACCTTTCGATACATACTTGCCCTTACCGGAAATTACAAAATCAGAAGAATTGCTATTAACCGTACAGTTACCCGCATTATCAAAATTCAAAACCAGATTATATGTAATGGATTTTCCTCCGCTATCTTTAATAGTTAATGGTAACAGATTAGACAACAAAGCACTTGTACTCAGCTTTACCAAATCATTATTTTCAACATACGTTGCGTGGCGAATCGTAGTGGTCTTGCTATTATCAGAGGTTTTCGTAATTACATCCGTTCCTCTTCGCAAATAATTTCCATGCCATGTATTAACATATTTAACCACATAAAGAACATAATCTTTAGGCGCCACACTCCAGTTTCCAGAGACACAACGGTTCGGATTATCCACTACTGCCCGTCCCTGAAGAATGGAATCTGCATTTTGCACACTTGTCATCAACAATGGAATAGCATACGTGTTGACTAACGACATCGGGTCTGCAAAAAAAGCATCGGTCAACTGGACTTCCACTCCTCCCATAATACTTCCGGGAGGAATCGTAATCTGATTAGAAGCCAATGAATAATAATTAGAAGGCATCGGAATAACTTTAGATCCACTTGTTGCCTGACTTGCAAAATAAATTCCATTGCAAAGCGAATTATCCACCTTGAAATCGATGATGACATTCTTTTTATTATCGCGGGTTCCGCCCATAGTTGCTTTAATTATTATCTTGTGCTGATTATCGATGGAGTTATCCACATATAAATCTTCACCAAGTTCAACCGTTCTCGCCGGATATTGATTAGCAAAATAGACAGTCTGGTAATCAAAATTGGGATAAGTAATATCCGCATTATGACACGAAGCCAATCCAACAACAGCGACAACTAATCCTATAAATAGTTTATTCATTTTCATATCGTATAAATAATTTTGAGAATTAATTCAACAATTACTACCATCCTTTATTCTGCACCAAATTACTATATTTCAGCATCTCAGAATAGGGAATCGGTCCGTAATACATGTAATCTTGATAAGAACGACTCTCTACATCAAACGGATTCGTAATACTGGTAGTAACATCAAGACCCCGAGCTGTTTCTGTCAAAGTAGCTTTCCAACGGCGAAGATCCCAGAACCGGAAACTTTCGAAACATAATTCCAACCGGCGTTCATTCCTAATCAATGCACGCATTTTAATTGGATCTGTTTTACACTCGTCCAAATAAGGATCAGTTGTAATACCAAGTGCTCTTTTTCGAATAGCCTTAATTACATCGTAAGCAGAATAAGAATGACTGCCGGTACCTGTTGGCCCCCAAGCCTCATTAGCGGCTTCTGCATAATTAAGATAAAACTCTGTATAGCGTAACCGAGGTATCAAATGTGTTTTTTTCGTCACCGCAGAGGCAATACAGTTTACATCCATGCGAAGACGTTTTTTCATATAGTAGCCTGTCCGCGTAGAAGAAGTAGTTACATTAATTCCATCGTTAGTACCGGATAAGCTACCGGTGTAAATCTTTGAACTCAAAACGCCTTCGGTGTTCCCGTTATAAATAATATAAGAAGTCAATCGAGGATCTCTTTTTGAATAAGGATTTGAAGCATCATAACCGCTTTTGGTAGCATCGGAATAATTAACAGGATAGCCATTCGCCATCGGAAAAGCATCCACCAGATTCTGGGTAGGATTCATATATCCGGTTCCGTTTAGCGTAGGGGGAAAATTTGCTTTTTCTTGATCATAATTGCCTGTAGCAAGATTTTCACGCCAGATTATTTCTGTAGTATTGGCAGCATTACTCAAAGCATCAATCTCGTTGTTTGTGTTAGCATAATAGGTAATGCCATACGGAGGCAAGCTACTCACACCTCCTTTGTAATCAATGATAGCTGCCGCATAGTCGGCTGCATTTGCCCAAGTGGTTTTATTGGTGGCATCCTGAAACGCAGGGCTGGCTGCCAGCAAAGCAACTCTTGAACGAAACGACTTCGCAATCAAACCATTAAACAATTGGCGTGCATATTGCCCCATTACACGGTTATAAATATCTACCGTTGACGTAATCGATTGGAATTGGGTCGGTATCTGACTAGCTTTTGTTATATCATTATATTCCATCGGCAGCATAGATTCTGCATTATCCAAATCCTGATATATCTGGCTCAGACAGTCCTGAAAAGTTGCTCTAGGCAAATTGAAATCAGCCTGAGCATCCAAATATTTCGTTAAAATCGGAACTCCCATTAATTTTCCATCGGACGTAAACCCTGCGTGACTACGCAATAAGTAGAACATGTACATAGCACGTAATCCATAAGCCTCCCCTTGCATTCGCACACTAAACAATTTATTAGCCTCCTTATCGCTTGTCCAAGTTACTTTGGCTACATTTTCAAGGAACATATTGATATACTGAATGGCAGCATAAGCATTAGACCATTGATTCAGAGGTTCCGGATTGTTATTGGAAGACCAAGAACCAGTAGCCAACCGTAAATAGTTGTTAGTCTTTTGATTAGTTACAGCATCATCTGTCGCATAGTCACTATTATCATAATAAGTAGGAATAGACCTATATGCATTAATAAGGACTCCTTGTGCGTATGCCGCATCGGTGTACATTTGGTCTATCGTCTTAAGGTTTTCTTGCGCCGGATTAAAAAGATCATCACAACTTGAAAGCAACAAGACACTTGTCAAGATTAATAATATATTTTTTTTCATATTCCAATACATTTAATTATTCATTAGAAAGAAGCCTTCAGACCTACATTAAAGAAACGACACTGAGGAGCACTTCCTATATTAGTTTCCATCAACTTACGTTCTTTTGCTATGGTAAGCAAACTTTCACCATTGACGTATACGCTCATATCACGAACGAATAAGTTTGTAAAGAGTCTTTTCGGAAAGTCATATGTAAGCTGTACCCGCGACAGATCAAAACGATCGGTTTTATACCTCCAGAATGTAGAATTCATAAAATTGTTGGTAGTACTGGTAGTCGTCAAACGAGGATAAGTAGCGGTATTTTTTGTTGCTTCTGTCCAGCGTCCCCAAACCACATTGGAGTATTTTCCGTCTCCATAAACCCAATAGTAGGAATTGTTCTTGAACCCAACGGCACCGGTATTACCCGTACCCATAGCAAAAAGAGTAAAATTCTTCCATTTCAAAGTAAGATTTATGCCGAAAGTAAATGGAGCTGCACCCGAAGCACTATGGCCTAAATTTACCTGATCTTTAGAATCGACCACATTATCACCATTTACATCCTTGTATTTCAGATCTCCAGGCTTCACTGTACCAAATTGTTGTGTAGCATGATTCTTTATATCGTTTTGATCTTGAAAAAAGCCTTCACAGATATATCCCCAAGAAGCATCCAACGGTTTACCCGCACGATTTTGATAGGCATCATTATAAACCTCATCTCTTCGTACGGCTTTAGAAGAATAAAACATACCCGAAAGTCCAAGCGTACAATCAACTTGTCCTATTTTTTTGTTCAGATTCACCGTAAAATCAACCCCCGTACGTCTATCATTATTATAGTTCATATAAGGAAGAAAATCACTGAAATAAGATGGATAAATTGTAGCAGATCCTTGAGTTAACAAACCATTTGTGTTTTGATAAAAATAGTTTGCATCCAATGTTATCAATTTATTCAACAATGAAGCTTCTAACCCAGCCCGATATTCTTTTCTCTTAATATATGTCAGATTAGGATTGCCTCCTTGTTTAGAAGTAGTTGTCCATCCTCCGGCAGTACCGTCATGCCATTGATACCAACCTCCTTTATATGCATAATAACCTTGATACATATAATAGTTTGAAATATCGATATCCTGATTCAAATTTGCATAAGAAGCCGTCAGTTTCAAATTATCGACAAAAGAGATATTGTCTTTAAAGAAATTTTCATTACTGAGACGCCAGCCCAAAGTGACCGATGGAGAAAACGCGTCCCGATTTCCTGAGGGTAATTTGGCTGAATGTACTTCCGCTCCTGAAAGATCAAGGTAATATTTATGCTGATAATTATATGTAGCCTGCAAACCGAGATTAACATTGCTGGTACGATGATAAATACTACTGGAACTATTCGGATCCCTAGAGGTTTGGGTCTGATAACCCCAACCTACCAAAACAGCAGAAACATTATGATCTTGAGCAAAGGTTCGGTTATAATTAAACTGAGAACTGAAAGACATAGTCTGGGTAAAAGCCGAAGTTCCTACTATTTCACTGGTAGAATGGGTATCACTACCGTACGACGCCAGAGCAGTAATAACGTCTTGCCCATTTACAGTCGACCAAGTCGGTTGGTAAGTAGTATAACCCACCTTCCAATATTCGGCATAAGAATCCGTATAATCGACACTAAAAACAGTTTTAAATGATAACCCTTTCAATACCATTCCCAGATCGGCACCAACCTTCACATCAAACATAAACGAACGGTTCTTATTTTTACTGTAACCGGACACGAGCATATCTGCCAAAACGTTTGTTTGATAAGAAGATGCACCTCCAAGAAGATATTTACCGTCTATCACATTATTACTATTAGCAGCAATCGTTTGAAGCGAACTATTGGTTGCATCAAGCATGCTGATAGGAATTAACGGAGAAAACGAATTAGGTCGTAGCGTAGCTGTATTAGCCCAGAAATCACCTCTACCTGTGTAACTATTAAATATAGTAACATTTGCATCGGTTGAAGCCGTAAGCCATTTTGATAAATTCATGTCTACATTTGATCGTATATAAAACTTGTAGTCATTGTTATTCCTCTGCTTTCCATACTTTAACAAGCTATTGTTATAAGACATTCCGAAATTTGCATAATAACGCACATTCTGATTGCCACCGGAAACCTCACCGGTTGCATCGGTTTTGTTATATGCTTTTGTCAAATAATCAGAACTCAGCAGATTGATATTCGGATAACGATATGCATTAGTACCAACGGCCGTATTATTAATAACATCCTGACTATACTTTTGGGTAATACCATCATTGGTACATGCCTCATTATAAAGAGTCATATAATCACTTGAATTCAAATACTTCGGATAACGCTTAGGCACATAAAAACCTGAATTCGCACGAATATCAATACGTAACGGTTGTGCTTTCCCTCGCTTGGTTGTAATCAGAATGACCCCTTTTGCAGCTCTACTTCCGTAAAGCACAACCGCACTAGCTCCTTTTAACACCGTAACGGATTCTATTTCCGAAGAACGGATAAGCGATGCATCGCGGGGAATCCCATCAACCATAACCAATGCAGTTTGTCCCCAAACATTTCCATTATATCCTCCCACCAAACTTGGAAGTTCATTGAGACTATAGGTAGAATATGCCTTTCTCATCAAATCAGTCATATTGACTGTCGACACAGCGCCTAACAAGTCATTCTTGGCCACCGTCCCAAAAGCCACATTTATAAGGCTATCTTTCCCCTCCTGCGCTTTAATGCCCACTGCATTCAGGCAAAACATAACAAAAAGAAAATAGCCGATATTTATTTTCATTTTCATTTTCATTTTCATGATAATTTTGATTTTTACTAACTACAGACAAAGTGTGCTCCTTCTAACGATGTACGATAATTTATGCATTAATTACCATCCCGGGTTCTGATAAAATCCAGAATACATGCTTACATCGGAAATAGGGAATGGCAACCAATAGTGAGGCGTTCCAAAATTTCTTTCAAGCAAAACAGTTTCCGTAAAATTCAATACGTGTCCGTTTTGCGGATTTGCATATAAATCACTAATTGGCACATCATTAGCTCGATCGAATTTAACTGCTTTTTTATATGTATACGGTTTTTCTGTTAAAAGTAGCCAGCGACGCAAATCAGTAAACCGATGACCTTCGAATGCCAGTTCGACAGCACGCTCCCGACGCAATTCACTCAAAAAATTATCGTCTGTTGTTGCACCAATAAACTTGCTTGCCACATGACCTACTCCAGCTCTATCTCGAATTTTATTGATTGCATCTACAGCCGAAAGGCTATAATCAGCTGCTTTGCTATTTGGAGTACCATAGCCCACGGCTGTTGCTTCCGCATACATCAGATACACATCTGACAAACGCATCAGACTTAATACGACTGCCATGTTATCTTGATAACCATCCCAAATATTAAGATATTGTGACGTAAATTTATTCTCCATATACCCTGTTCGTGCCGCTTTATTGACATTAGATGTAACCCTATACCAACCGCTGTTATCAAGCATTGCATATTGTATGCTGTGACCATTATCAGATTTTGCACTTTTAATACATTTCACACCATCATATATTATGTCGTTATAGAAACGAGGATCTCTATTCTTCCATGGATACTCGGGATCATAACCCGAAACGGCATCTTTTTTTGTCGGATCTGTAATAGGAAGCCCATTTGCCATTCCATAATAATCAACATAATTAGCTGTAGGATAAACCTTTATCCCAGTATTAAGAAGGCATGGCGGACGGTAATCATTTACCTGATTCCATCTCCAACGCCCACTTGTAGCGTTCTGCAGATTTTCCATCATCATGGCTTCTCTATACTTGTGATTATTTACAGTGGCAAATCCAGGAAGTGTCGAACCTGCATTATATTTATAAAATATATCTGAATAGTTAGAGAAAGGCACCAATTCATAGCGTCCCGTTGATTCGCACAATTGTAACGCTTGAGCAAAAGCATCTGCCGCTTTTTTACAATAATCTGTATTATATGTCTTATTACCTGTCGATTCATAATTCATCAATGGACTGCCTGCCCAAAGAAGATCCTTCCCCAAATAAGATAATGCTAAGATTTTATTAATACGGATATTATTGTTACCCAAGCTTTTTCCGGTCTCCGTCTGATCCCAGTCTGCAGGCAACAGATCGGCCGCTTTCTGAAAGTCTGCGGCGGCTTTATCAGCTGTAGGCTGATATTTCAGTCTCGGAAGGTTAAACGGCTGATCTGAAGGCAAAACATAATCAACATAAGGCAGACCGCCCCAAAATTGCATTAACATAAAGTGATAAAATCCTCTAAAAAAATACAGCTGTCCGGCAATCAAATTTTTCTGTTCATCAGTTGCATCGGTCAATTTATCCAAATTGGCGAGGCCCAAATTGGCTTTACGAATTGCCTGCCAACACAACCCATATAAATGGCCTTTGTCTCCATTTGATGTACTGTAAGTAACACCACCAGGGCTTAACCAAGTATATAACACCGAATTCCAACCCCAATAATTACCTTGGTCTATATGGTAAGCCAAAAGTCGAGTTTCTCCGATTTCCCAAATTTCATCTTCACCCCAATTCCAGGTATTATGAGAATTTGAAGCCGTTATTATAGGAAGTGCAGAATACAACTCTTCTGTAAATCCCTGAAAATTGGTAAAATTCTTATACGCATCCGTCGAACTGATAGAGCTCAAGGGGGATTTGTCCAAATAATCCTTACAAGATCCAAATCCTAAAGCAATCAGCACAAAAGCTGTGGATATCAATATCTTGCTAAAATACTTTTTCATATTTTCAATTGTTTTATAAGGTTATATCAAGACCAAGATTAAAACGTCTTACAGTAGGATATGCTCCAGATTGAGAGTTCCCATAGGTTTGAAAATTAGACTCTCTATCATCTGGCATTTTCGACCATAACCATAAATTATCTCCATTCAAATAAAATTTACAAGCATTTACGCCCAGACTTTTCACCCATTTGCCGGTGAAGGTATAAGCAATCTCTGCATTTTTCAGACGTATATACGAACCGTCATACAGGTAACGAGTACCCTTAGCATCATCACCCAAAGTTGTACTCCAACGAGCCAAGGGGAGGGTTCCGCTTCCATTTTTTGACCAATATGTCCCTTCTACGTAAGCGACATCAGAACTTGCCTGAAATGTGGGGAAGTAAACTTCTCGAGTTACATTGTTCACCCCATAAAACTGAAGAAAACAACTGAGCCCTTTCCATTCAAAACCTAGCGAAAGATTATATGTGTTCTGTGGAATGCTCGAGTATTGGTAAGGAGCTTTATCATTGGAATCAATAGTCCCATCACCGTTAAAATCGATAATATTATAATCCCCGGCAAGCTTGACTGAGTTTCCTGTAGTCCTTGCTGTACTACCATACACATCATCCCAAGTTGCCAGATTTCCATAACTAAGATATGCTGTAGTCTGTCCAATGGAATATCCGGCTTTTTTGAGGTATGAAGCCAACAACGTTGCATCATCTGCATATATAATTTTGTTTACGCCATGCGTCATACTACCTTGTCCCCACAAGTATAAACCATTAGAAAATCTGTGGCTCAATTTCAGAGACAATTCAAAACCATGGCTCTTTACTTCTCCCATATTGGATACCGGAGCTGTCGCACCGAAATAAGAAGGAACTGCACGCCCAATACCATAACTATTAGCAACACCGGAAATAAGAATATTCGTACGATCATCATTAAAAATATCTAGAGAACCCGATACAAGTCCACCTAAAAAAGCGTAATCAACTCCAAAATTTCGCTTTTCTGTCGTTTCCCAGGTTACATTTTCATTTCCAAGAGCGCTAACACGATAGTTGACAGCAGAAGAATTTGTTAGCGTCTCACCTACCGACGTAGTGCCACCATAAGACCATTGATCTTGATAAAGCCATCGAGACGAACCCGTTACATTATCATCTCCGACCTTTCCCCAAGAAGCCCGCAATTTAAGCATATCAATAAATTTTAGCTTATTCATGAACTTTTCTTCAGTCATCATCCATCCCCCAGAAAAAGAAGGAAAGAATGCAAACCGATTTGCCGAACTGAATTTTTCTGAACCATTGTAAGCTCCATTGATTTCGACAAAATATTTTGATGCGTAGTCATAGGTGGTACGGAAAACCCAGTCCTCCCGATAATGGTGAAACTCACTACCGGTAGCCGTTTCATCGCGACTAAACATACCCATCGCACCCACATTATGTCGTCCGAACTTGCGAGCATAGTTTAATTGGAGGGAATAATACTGTTTCCGGTAAGTGGCTGTTGTATCAACAGATCCTGATGTATTAGCCCAACGAACACCATCGCTGTAATCCAACCTCGTACCAGTATTTATCGGTTGTTCATAGGACACAGCTCCACTAGCAGGGTTAACCCATTTGCGCTGAGCATTATTATACCGATCATCAATACCGCGCCCCGTCTCTTTGAATGTATTATCCAGAGTTAAGTCTGCTTTAATCTCCAAACCTTTTGTAATCATTGATAGATCTTGTTTAAGGACAAAATCGGTATTGATTTGAGTAGTCGTTCTTTTTTCTATTCCTGAGGTAGCTAATATTTGAACAGAATTCGGCACATCCGCAATTCTCGGTGCATAGTAACCCCAGGTACCATCAGAATAAATAGGTCGCATAGCGTCCGGTGCAGTAAGATAGGCTGAACTCCAATAACTAGCGTCTGTATCAGAAGCACCATACGGCAATTGACGCACTCCTGATGATCCGAAAAGATTAGTTGAAAAATGAGTTGTTTTTGTCAATTCAAAATCCAGATTACTTCGCACATTGGTACGGTTATAACCATAACCCGAATTATATCCTCTGTTACTCTGAATGGTTTTAAATAAGTCTCCTTCGTGTATAAAATCAACCGAATTAAAATATTTGACATTTTTCGTACCTCCGGATACATTTACACTTGTATTGTAAGACATAGTGTGATGCTTGAAAAGTTCATTTTCCCAGTCCACATTCGGATATTGATCCCACTCTGCAGCATTTGCCGGATTACGATATTTCTCTATAATTTGTTTCGGGGTAAAAAAGGACCATCCTCCGGAAGCAAGAGGCAATTCTCTTTCCACTACATTGTTCTTTAATAGTAAAGCATCATACGAATCATATTTTTCAGGCAACTTTGAAGCGACCTTCATCGTCATACTCGATCGAATCTGAATATTTGCTTTTCCTTCCTTTCCGCGTTTAGTCGTAATCAAAATAACACCATTTGCACCTCTCACTCCATATACAGCCGTAGCAGAAGCATCTTTCAACACAGATACACTTTCTACAGAAGCAATATCTATTGTACTCATCGAACGTTCAATACCATCTACCAAAACTAACGGATCACTGTTATTCCACGAAGTTTGAGTACGAATAATTATCTTCGGATCTTCAGCTCCGGGCATCCCTGTAGAAGAACTAACCACAACACCAGGTAAATTTCCTGCCAATGCCATTCCAAGATTGGAAACTCCCCCCGTACGTTCTAGCTCTTTGGCTGTAGCTGTGGTAATAGAGCCAACCACAGATTCTTTCTTCTGTTTTCCATAACCGACTACAACGACATCATTCAAATTGACTGCGTTATTGGCCATTTCGATAGTGATAAAACTCTTTCCCTCAATATTGATCTCTTTTGTTGTGTAACTTACATAGGAAATAACAAGCGTTTTTTGGTTTGTCGGTACACTCAACGTAAATCTACCATCAATATCAGAAACCGTACCTACCGATCGATTTCCTTTTACAGTTATAGTAGCACCAATCATGGGTTCTTTCTTTTCATCTAGCACCAACCCTTTAATTACAATTCTATTTTGGGCAACAAGTGTAGAACTTAAGAAAAGCATAGAACAAATTAAGAACCTTCCTAAAGCCAACTTTTCAGTATGCCCCTTTAGGAAAATCAATTGATATAATCTTATGAATTGTTTCATTGCTATTATTTATTAATCTGATTTATTTTTTTATTTCATTTATCTTATTCAATAAATGCAGGTTTTCTAGATCAAAATCATATGACCCAGAATTCAAATTCGAACACGTTTAATTTAACTGTCATTTTGTATTGTAATCATGATTTTTTTATTTCTTAAGGTTATCAAGTTAAGACATCAACAGATGAATGTACCAGACAAGTAGCATCAATATGTACTTTGTTGGCAAATCTGGCATAAATCAATTACTAATTACATCTAATCCGACATCGGATTCAGGGCAGGCTTCACACTTGCGTCAACAATCATATACATTCAGTTCTTTGGAATTGAAGTTTGGCTGATTTCATTTAGGGGCAATATATCAATCTAGCCTTTCCAAATGATCGACACTAAGACTTTGGGAAATCGAGAAGATTATCAGATTCTGATAAATAAACGGAGTTTAAAATATGTTCCATGGCATTTCTAATTATTAATTAATTTAAGGTGTTTACAAATGCAAAGATGCTACATTGTTTTGTTTTTCATTTCTAATTTTAGATATTTGAGTTCTAAATTTGGATAAAATCATCTCAAAACAAGGCTAAAATCAATAAAAAAGTGCAATCCCACTTAAATAAGGATGCACTTTTATAAATTTAAGATCAAAGGCAAAATCACATTAACAAAACAGAGTACGTACAGCAATCATTCAAGATTTAAGATATCTGTTGGAGATTTACCGAAGTGTTTCCGAAAAACAGTTCCAAAATAGCCCACACTTGCAAATCCGCAAAGTTCACTCACCTCCGTCACCGTATATTCTCTTGTTTTAAGAAGGCAAATAGCATGATTAAGTCTGACTGATTTTATAAAATCTACTGGAGACTGACCGGTAAGCGACTTTATTTTTTTATATAAAAGAGACGCACTGACATTCATAGCCGAAGCAAATTCATCTTTCCCGAATTCGGGAATATTCATATTTTCAGAAACTATGGCTAAAGCCTTTTTCACAAACACATCGTTATTTTCATTTGCAAAAATTACCGACTCCTTGTTATTATCATTATTGATTAACTGCAACGCTTTCTCCCGTACCGATTCACGATTATGAATAATCGATTTGATTCTTTGCAACAGGATGGTTATATCAAAAGGCTTTGTGAGATAATCATCAGCGCCAAGTCCAAGTCCATGCAATAACTCAGCTTTTTCTGAAAGTGCAGAGAGCAAGATGACCGGAATATGTGATGTCTCATAAGTCGATTTTATACGCTTGCAGAGTTCAAATCCATCCATCTCTGGCATCATAATATCAGATACAACCAAATCGGGAATCTCATTCTGTATTTGAGTCCACGCCTGAACACCATCTTCCGCCGTACAAATATCGAATTCTTCACCCAACGAAAATCGCATGAATTTGAGCAGATCATCATTATCATCTACAATCAATACTTTCATTCGTTTCATTTGAGGATCCATCTCAACCAGAAAAGAATCGTCAGGTTCGTTTACAAAATTAGGATCAATATCTGCGCCGACCTGAAAATAGGGAACCTCTTTGTATGGAATATCAATTTTAAATCGAGAACCAACATTCTCCTGACTATCGCAACTGATTTTACCTCCATGCATAACGACATAGTTTTTAGCAAGTAAGAGGCCTATTCCCGAACCGATTATTTTTGTATTAATCGCATTATCAGCCCGATAAAACTCTTTAAATAATTGTGTTTGCGCTCTGCGGCTGATACCGATTCCCTGATCTATCACCTCCAAAATCCAATTCTCACTATTACACGTCAAATTCAATTGAATCTTTCCTTTAGGATGGGAGTATTTAATGGCATTCGATATAAGATTACCTATTACTTTTTCCATCACCGCGTCATCTACGGCACTAAAATAGGACGAAGAATTTGTAGAAAAAGAAATTGCTATATCTTTACTTTGAGCCAACGATTCGAACATTATTTTTTGCAACGAGATCATGTGTACGACATCAACCATTCGGCATGACAAATGTTCTTTTCCTACATCTATTTTTTGAAAATCCATAAGCTGTGTAACTACAACAGACAATCTTTTCGCCTGTTCTGCCGCAAGATGCAAATAGTACTTACCCGCTTCAGAGGTACTCCTCTCTTTTTTCAATTCCTCTATCGGTGCATTTATTAAAGTTAGTGATGTACGAATATCATGAGCTGTATTTGCAAAGAATCGCACTTTTTCTTCTGTATGCAGCTGTTTGATATAATTTACATAATATCTCAATGATAGATAAATAACACTTATAATTATAAGCAACATAAACATTACAAACCACCATCGTTTCCATACAGGAGGAATAATATGTATCAAGATCGACCGTTCGGCAACAATATGTGACATTGAGCTATCATACAACCGGACTTTCAATACAAATTTACCATTCGGAAGATTGGTGTAAGTAATCAAACGTCGATTCACCAGCTGGCTCCACTCTGCATCAAAACCCTCCATCTTCCACGAAAATTTAGAATCCGAAGCATTCATTCCAAGAGGTAACAACTCTAAGGTAAGCGTATTCTGGTTATAATTCAGGGTCAATTCCTGCAAGCTATCCAGTGGCGTTGTTAACTTAATAGTCGAATTATCTTTGATTGATCGCCCAGAGACTGTAAGATCTTGAAAATAAATAGTACCATTTGTCTTAATATCCTGAATTGTAGAAGGATTAAACAATACTGCTCCATCATTTGTTCCCCACAACAAATTACCGTTTCGGAGCAAACAGTGAGAGCTTGGATTAAATGATACATGAGACAAAGACAACAAAGAAGCATAATTAATGACCGTGTTTGTCTTAATATTAAATCTACACAAACCGGATTCTGTGCCGAGCCACAAATAATCCCCGACTTTCATGATTCCACTTATAAAATTAGACGGAAGTCCTGTTTTAACAGTGAACTTTTGTTCTTTCTTACTCTTAAAATCATAGGAAATCAAGCCATCTCCCCTTGTGCCGAGCCAAGATTTGCCATTCGATGCTGTTACATCATGACTAAAATATTCACCCAATAAAATTTGTTCTGAACTCGTTTGTTTATCCAACAAACATAAAGCATAGGTACATGCTAAAAGTATCTTACCGGGACTTAATTCATAAAACTTATTAACCGGCTGCGACGGGTATGACTTAAACCTATTTTCTTTTGTTAAATAACATTTCACATCTCCACCCTGAGTACTTCCAATCCAAATGTCTCCTTGCGAATCTTTAAATATATCGAAAACAAAATCACTGATTTGCATCCCACGGTTTGATTTTTGAGAATAATGAGCGACTTCACGTCCTGTATTCGCATCTAAAACATACGCCCCTGAGGAATAGGTTCCCGCCCAAACTCTTCCTTGATTATCTTCACACAACGACAAAAACACCTGAGCCTGAGCTTTTTCATTATGATAATAGGTATTCCAACTATCATTTTTGACGTTCCATTTAGATATGCCATTATTTGTTGCGAACCATATATTCCCGTTTTTATCTTCTATAATGCTATTAATATAATTATTGCATAATGAATTGATTTTATTAACGTCATGAGATATACGAAGCACTAACGGAGGTTTTTGCTCAAAAAAAGAGACTCCTCCACTATAAGTACCAACCCAAACCCGCTTATCCTTAGCACAGTATATATCATACACCCCGTCACCGCGAAGAGAATAGGAGTCATCAGCATTTTCTTTATATACATTGACTATTTTCTCCGCATTCTTTCTATCAACTTCCCAAATACCCTGACCATCAATTCCAACCAGCATAGTTGAATCCGTATTAGCTTCGATAGCAAGTATCGGTTGTTTAGGGAAACTACTTATTTTAGTTGAAAAAAGAGATTTTGTTTTAAAATCATATCGGTATAATCCACTTGATATTGTACCAATCCACAGCTTATTCTGACGTTTGTCATAGTATAGTTTTGAAATCAGGGAGAAACCGATTGAGGAACTTCTCAGGAGACATGACGTTTTAAGGCTCTCTTTATCAATCAGAAATAAACCTTTGGCATCGGCCTTTAATAAATGTCGATAATCATACCATGTAACATAACTTGTATCCAGTTGTTTTTCTCCGATAAATAACAGTTTCCCTTTCGAGTATTTATACAATCCAAAAGCGGTTGCAATCCAGAAGGTTCCGTTGTTATCCACCTCTATGTTATGTACATTCATAAAGGTATGTTTCGATAATTTTCGGAAATTGAACATAAGCTCAAATCGGTCTTTTACCGCATCATAATAGAAGAATTCTCCATTATTAGAATAGGCATAAAGAATATTATTGCGATAGATAACTTTCACAAAATATCCGGCTTTCACATAGGGTAACTTATAAAGACGATAATCATCTTCCGTAAGTCTCAAAATACCAGTTTTAGATGATGCCCAAATAAAACCGTTTTTGTCACTACAAATAGAAGCCGACTCACGTAAAAAAATTCCATACATGCTGTTAATGCTGTAAAATTTCGTATTCGCGGCATGTAATGCACTAATTGATAAGATTAGTGAAAAAATAAATAACTTAGATTTCATGGCAGATATAACAATTAAGGTATTAAAAAGGTAGGTCAATAGCTACTCCATTTGATTGGAAGATATATCTTCATCGGAAAGCTTCCATTAAAAAATTAAGGTGTTTCAAATTATCTCACTTCACAACTTAAATTTAGAATGATTCTGTCTTATACAAGGAGTCAATTCAAAACAGTCTCACTTATTGCAAGTACAAATATAAAATATCGTTATCAAAAACAAACAATAAAACCTCTCAATCTTCAGTATCGACACAAAAAGATGGGAAGGAATAGTTTATGAATCCTCTCTCCAGACATCATAAAAACGTTTTCCTTCCCATACAAATTAGGAATAAATTACTAGGAATAGCTATTCCCAATTAACAAACTGTTTTTCAAGCAACATGCTAATTTACAAAACAAAATTTGGCCATTCTCACACATGAATTGACCAATATTTTGACAGCAAACAAATCATCTATTAGCCAAAGAACAGGTTATTTGCTTTAATACAAAAAACATATTGTGCATCGAAACCTTCAATATAGTTCTTTCTATCCATATCAGATCCTGTACCTGACAATCAGAATGAATTTGTCTCAAGCCATTTTTTAACTAAGCGACTGACTATAAAAGCTGAGCAAACGCAAAACAAATTGTTTTATTACAATTCCTTTTCGGTAAATGCGCCCAGTTTGCCGTACTTTTCGTACAGAGCCTGATACATTTTATGGTTTTCGGCATTGGGATAGTACTCTTTAGCAAAGCCCATACCCATCGATTTCTGAGCATCTTCCACCTTAGCATACACACCGGCAGCCACAGCAGCAAACATCGAAGCTCCGAAAGCACATGCCTGTTCGGCTTTCGCTACTTTAATCGGCATATTGAGCACATCGGCCAGCGTTTGCATTACGAAAGAGGATTTCAGGGCAATACCGCCAATACCGATAATCTCTTTAATTTCAACACCGTTTTCAATGAAACGATCGACAATCGCTTTGGAACCGTAAGCCGTGGCTTCTACCAACGCGCGGAAAATAAGAGGAGCCGAGCTACCGAGATTCAAACCGGTAATCGTTCCCTTCACTGCCTGATTGGCATCGGGAGTACGACGACCGTTCATCCAGTCGGTTGCTAAGATAGTCGATTCGGAAACCGGAACCTTCGCTGCCTCTTTTTCCAAAGCAGGAATAATGCCGTCGATAATTTTCTTTTTCGTTTCGGCATCGATCAGATCGGATTGTTCGATAGGCCATGCCACTACGCGTTTGAACCACGCGTAAACATCGCCAAAAGCAGACTGACCGGCTTCGAGACCTACCAGACCGGGAATAACCGAACCGTCGACCTGTCCGCAGATGCCGGGAATAAGCTTATCGCCCATCTCTTCGTAGCTCGACACCATGATGTCGCAGGTAGAAGTACCGATAACACGTACCAACGCGCCCGGTTTTACTTCGGCACCAACGGCTCCCATGTGGCAGTCGAATGCACCGACAGCAACGGCAACGTTCGTTGTCAAACCAAGGCGTTGTGCCCATTCTGCAGTCAATGTACCGGTTTTCTGGTTGCTGGGGCAAGTGTTTGTATAAAGGCGATCGCGGTAACCGGTCAAAAGAGGATCAAGAGCTGTCAGGAACTTTTCGGATGGAAGACCACCCCATTTTTCGAGCCACATGGCTTTGTGTCCTGAAGCACAACGGCTACGGCAAATATCTTCGGGTTTGGTTTTGCCCACGAGCAAACCGGGCAACCAGTCGCAATGTTCTACGATAGAATAAGCAGCTGAACGTACTTTTTCGTCGGAACGAAGTACATGCAGGGCTTTTGCCCAGAACCATTCGGAAGAGTAGATCCCACCTTCGTAAGAACTGTAGTCGATCTCCCATTTTGCACACAGGTTGTTAATTTCCTGCGCTTCCTGAATAGCGGTGTGGTCTTTCCATAACACGAACATGGCGTTGGGGTTTTCGGCAAACTCGGGCAACATAGCCAACGGTGTACCTGCTTTATCGGTAAATACAGGAGTACTTCCGGTAGTATCGAAAGCCATACCCACCACATTTTCGGCAGTGCCGGTCGGGCATTTCGAGAGAGCGTCTTTTACGGTATATTCGAGTACATCGATATAATCCTGCGGGTGTTGGCGATACTGGTTAGCGGTCGGAACGCAATATTTACCCTCCGCCCAGCGGGGATAATATTTCACCGAAGAGGCCAGTTCTTTGCCGCTTTCGGCATCTACCACAACGGCACGGGCAGAATCACTGCCATAGTCAAGTCCTATAACGTATTTCATATAATCACAGTAGTTAGTAGCCGGTAGCTGGTAGTCAGTAGAACTGCATCAACAAGCACGGGGTGCCTACTGACTACTGTCTACTGTCTACTTATCTACCTGAAGATTTATCTCAACGCTTTGTTAAGCATATAATACACTTCATTGTTGCGCAAATCCTGACGGAACTGACGAATATTGGTCTCCTTGTCGATAATCAACAGTTCGATGTCAGCAATTTCGGCGTAGTCTTCCAACATCTCTGTGGTTACGGAAAACGAGAAGCTGGAGTGGTGAGTACCACCTGCCAGAATCCATGCACCGGCACCCACTTCGAAGTTAGGCATCGGTTTCCACAAGGCACAGGCAACCGGCAATTTAGGCAGTGCCTGCGGTTTAACCACTTCCACTTCGTTAACGATCATGCGGAAACGGTTGCCCATATCAACGATGGTAGCTGCAACACCTGTACCTTCGTGAGCCTGGAATACCAGACGAGCGCAGGTTTTGGAATCGCCAATGCCGAGGAAATGAACCTCCACGCGTGGTTTAACGCCGGTAATATCCGGGTTGATTTCCAACATGTGAGCCTGCAGAATAGTAGAATTTTCACCGTCGAAGTTCAACGTGTAATCTTCGAGGAATGACTGACCGCCTTTCAAACCCTGACCCATTACCCACATGGTACGAACCAACGCAGCCGATTTCCAGTCACCTTCGGCACCAAAACCGTAACCTTCGGCCATCAAACGCTGAGAAGCAAAGCCCATCAACTGTTTCATGCCTTCCAGTTCGTTGAAACTGGTGGTGAATGCTTTTGCACCTTTATCCTGAAGGAAACGACGGAGACCGATTTCCTGAGCAGCAGCATCGCGAACGAACTGATGTTTTTCTGCACCCTTCTTGCTATCGGCAGCAAAGTCGTAGAGTTTTTCGTATTCGGCAACCAGCGCATCGATTTCGGCTTCGGTAACGGCATTAACGTAAGGCACCAACTGTGCAATAGGAGCATTGTCCACGTGGTAACCCAGACGGATTTCAGCTTCTACTTTATCGCCATCGGTTACAGCTACGTTATTCATGTTGTCGCCGAAACGGACAACCAACAGATCCTGTGAATCGGCCCAACCGGCACAAACACGCATCCAGCCTGCAATTTCAGACTGAGTATCAGCGTCTTTCCAGTAACCGACAACCACTTTACGCGGTTTACGCAGACGGCTGGTGATGTGACCGAATTCGCGGTCACCATGAGCAGACTGGTTGAGGTTCATAAAGTCCATGTCAATTTCGTTCCATGGAATTTGAGCGTTGTATTGTGTGTGCAGGTGAAGCAACGGTTTTTTGAAGTCCATCAAACCGTGAATCCACATTTTGGCAGGCGAGAAGGTGTGCATCCAGGTAATCATACCCACACATTTTGTATCGCCATTGGCAGCACGCATGATTTCCGAAATTTCGGACGAAGAGTTAGCGGTGCCTTTATAAACCACTTTAATAGGAAGGTTGCCCGATTCGTTCAAACCTTTTACCATTTCGTTAGAGTGAGCATCAACTGCCACTACTGCATCGCCACCGTATAAAAGCTGTGCGCCGGTAACGAACCAAACTTCCAAATCATTGTAAATCATAACAAGTAAATTTTTAGGCCTCCCCTAACCCCTTCCAAGAAGGGAAATTTTCGGGGCGGTAAGAAAGATTAATATATCAGATTAGTAAAGTCCCCTTGTGGGGGATTGAGGGGGCTTCTATTGCCCGTAATAGGCATTCGGCCCGTGCTTACGCATAAAATGTTTCTCTACCAGCAGAGGATTCATTTGCAGTTGCGGATTAACACTGTAAGCCACAAACGCCATTTTAGCCACCTGCTCCATCACAACGGCATTGTGCACGGCATCGTGCGCATCTTTGCCCCAAGAGAACGGTCCGTGGTTCTTTACCAGCACGCCCGGCACATGCACCGGATTGATGCCCTGAAAACGTTCGATGATAACGTTTCCGGTCTCCAGTTCATATTCACCTTTCACCTCGGCCTCTGTCATGGCGCGGGTGCAAGGAATTGCCTGACTGAAATAGTCGGCATGCGTTGTCCCGATGTTGGGAATATCGCATCCGGCCTGAGCCCACGAGGTGGCAAATGTAGAGTGTGTGTGCACTACCCCACCGATGCCTTCAAATGCGCGGTAAAGCGCTAAGTGCGTAGCAGTGTCGGACGAAGGTTTCCATTTGCCTTCCACTACTTTTCCGTCCATATCGAGCAAAACCATATCTTCCGGTTTCATATCGTCGTACGAGATACCTGAAGGTTTGATTGCTACAATACCCTCATTGCGGTCGATGGCACTGACGTTTCCCCAGGTGAAAATCACCAAACCATGTTTTACCAGGTCGAGGTTGGCCTGCCAAACCACTTCTTTCAATTCTTTTCTGGTCATATTTTTCAGAGTAAAGAATAGAGAGTAAAGAACCAAGACTTTTCAGACCTTATCTTACTCTTTATTCAGTTTTTTAAACAATAAAATCAATAGACGCGACATGTCACGTCTCTACTATACTACTACTTTACAATGCAAACCGAAGTCCGCTTTGTACCAGTTCGGTATATTTATCGTAATCGAACCGATAGTAAAAAGCGCCTCTTTTGGAATTGCTTTTATCCTTTTCGTCGGTCTTTTCAAATACATCCATTGCCAACAATTTCTTGCGGAAATTACGCTTGTCGAGCGTATCGCCGAAAATCGCTTCGTAGAGCGACTGCAGCTGAGGCAACGTAAACAACTCTGGCAGCAAATTAAATCCGATAGGCTCTACTGCCGCTTTTCGTTTCAACTGTTTCTGCGCAATCCGAACCATTTGATTATGGTCGAAAATCAGGTCGGGAATTTCAGTAATCGGTACCCACACCGCATTGTGACTTGCCGCCAGCTTTTTATCGTAATCATCGATGTTAATCAGCGCATAATAAGCAGCAGAAAGCACACGTTCGCCCGGATCACGATTCAGCTCCCCAAAGATGCCGATTTGCTCCATATAGACGTTTTCCAGACCGGTAAGATCTTGCAAAACCCGTTCAGCAGCCGCATCAATGCTCTCGTCTTTGTTCAGGAAGCCGCCCATCAGAGACCACTCTCCTTTGCAAGGATCAAACTTACGTTTAATCAGCAACAGTTTCAGTTCGCTCTGATGAAACCCGAAAATAATACAGTCAACTGCCACATAGAAACGATCGTTATGTTCGTACAGGTTGACTATCTGGTCCTTTTCAATCACAGGTGTTAATCTTTTATTTCACAATCAATAATCATGGAGGTTTCAGAATACCCACTCTCTCACAATGGAGAGAGTGGCATATTTAATCCATGAATTACCAGAAATACCAGTAGAATGCTGCGCAGAAGGCAACAACGCCGATAGAGGCAATAACATCCCACTTGTTCCAGCTCTGTTTAATAAGCGTCTTGTAGTCGTCGGTAAACGAGATAAATTCAATTTGTTTTGCAGTCGGTTTTGCCGTAAAGAATGATACGACAACCATAAACAACATAATGAATACTAGCAACCAGATCTCAAAGATCAACCAGTTTGTGTGCCAGAACCAATGAGTCGAATTCCAGAACCAACCGTTCATTACATCTTTTCCTGTATTGGTAAAGATATTGGTCAGCAAGCGAGCCATACCAATAAGGAAACCGATAATCAGACCGGCTTCACCAGCCTTCGGTGTTATTTTCTTGGAGAATATACCCAACAGGAACACGGCCACCATGGCAGGAGCCAGCAGCGATTGAATACCCTGCAGATAGGAATAGAGACTACCGAGACTCATCATAACAGGAATCCAGATAATACCGAGTATAACCACTACAATTGTTGCGATACGACCTACCAACACGTAGGTAGCTTCGCTCTTATTTTTGCACATCGGTTTGTAGAAATCTTCGGTAAACAACGTTGCGCAGGAGTTGAAGAAGGCTGCCAACGATGCCACAAGAGCAGAAATAAAACCAATGGTAACGATACCTTTCACACCGGCAGGCAACACAAACTTAACCATCGAACCGAAAGCGGTATCTGGATTATCCAAGGTAAAGCCACTATCGGGACGAGCCGACAACGCTGCAGCTATCATACCTGGAATCAGGAACATGAAGACAGGTAACAATTTGAAATAACCGGCAGCGATAGTGCCTCTGCGTGCACGTTTTATTACAGCATCGCTCGATTCACCTTTTCGTTGTCCGAGCACACGCTGAACGATATGTTGGTCGGTAGCCCAGTACCACAAACCGATAATCGATGCACCGATAAACACCCAGAAACCGGGATATTCGTCATACATCGGGTCTCCTGTCTCGAAGTGGAACATGTGGTTTATACCGTAAGCATGACCGTCGGCACCAAGACCCATGCTTCTTGCATGATCCATCATGGCAGTCCAACCATCGGATATACAACCGTGGCCGAGTGCAGCTAACCCGAGGAAAAGTACGAGGAACGATCCGATAATAAGGATAGGAGTTTGAATGGCCGACAATGTCATCACACCTTTCATACCACCAAAAATGGTGAAAACACCCGTCAGAACGATCAAACCGATAGCTCCGTACCAGAAAGGCAAGCCCAAAAGGCTCTCCATAAAGATACCGCCGGTAAATGCCGTAACACTCACTTTGGTAAGCACGTATGCAATCAGCGTAATGATAGACAACCACGAACCGGTACGCGGGGTGTAACGGTTTTTCAGGAAGTCGGGCATCGTAATGATTTTTCCCAGCTTATTATTCATAAGTTGGTAGAACGGAACGAAAAGCCAGCCCAAAATAAGGATCATCCAGCCCTGCATTTCCCAGTGTGCCATACCCACACCGGCTTTTGCACCGGTACCGGCCAACCCTACAAGGTGTTCCGAGCCGATATTTGCAGCAAAGATAGCCGCACCGATAATATACCACGGTTCACCTTTACCAAACAGGTAATCTTCGCTGTTGGCACCCTGTTGCAACCGCTTATCTTTTCGAATCGAGCGCCATACGGCCCATGTTACAGCCAATATCCCGACCGCGATAATCACCCAGTCGAGCCAAATAAATTCATGTGAATTCCAGTTCATAATTTTTATTAGACTATTTTTAATTAAGAGGATTTATTCTGTTTCTTTCTATCTTTTCGTTGTTGCTACGATTCCGGAGCCTTTCTTCCGAAGGTTTTGCTCTATTTTAGGATAAAACACGACCTGAAACAGAATAACAAAATAGCCCACACAAAACATATCGATTTGTTTTCATGGCATTTATCAGTTTCAAGTTCACGCAAAACGATTCCCCGCAGGCGAATCGACATAAATGGGTGTAAAAATAACACTTATTTTTTACGACCATACATCCATTTATATGTTATGCAACATAATTTTCCCCATTCTATAGGGGATTGAGGCAAGAATACCCAACAAAAAAAGCGAACCGGAGTCCGCTTTTTCTTGTATATTGTCGTGCATATCTCAAATATTTACTCCCAACAACCCTTTCAGTCCCCACCCGACTAAAAATGAGAAGCCGGCCACACCCAAACTAATCAGGGTCATTTCCCAAAAACGTGCCTTAAAATTCAGATCTTTTGCCATCGAAATATAATAATTAAAGGCATAGATAATCAGTACGGCAATGGCCAGAGTGATCGCGAGTGCCATCAGTTTACTGGTAAGCAGCAAGAACGGGAGTATCAGGAAGATAACGGTAAAGAGATAAGCGACACCGGTATAAACCGCCGATTTTTTGGCTTGCGCATCCCCCTCGGCTTTCGACGAAAGATAATCGGACGAAGCCATCGACAGCGCTGCCGAAATGCCGGTCACCAGCCCGGCCAGCGTTATCACCCGGGTATCGCCCAATGCCAGCGTAAACCCGGCCAGCGAACCGGTCAGCTCCACCAAAGCGTCATTCAAACCCAGCACGACCGAACCGACATACTGCAATCGCTCTTCATCGAGCATATTGAGCACCTGCTTTTCGTGCTCGAGTTCTTCTTCCGAAAAACGTTTGGTTTCGGGAAAATGATCCGACAGCGTATCGTACAAACGCGATCCGGTACCTTCGCGTTTCTCCATCTGCTTCAACACAAACGAAAAACCCAAAATTTTAGCCATTAACACGGTACGCCAAATCCGTTTTCGGTCGGGAGACACATCAATACCCGTTTTAGTTTTCCAGAAATTGTAGTGCCCCTTTTCCTGATCGGCGATACGACGCAATACGGCTGCATTGTTGGCATCCTTCGTCTGCCCGGCTAACTTCTGATAAATATGATATTCTGTGATTTCGGTACGTTGCGCAGCAAGTACCAGTTTTTTTATTTTTGGTTCCATAAGAATTTACATTTACGCCTTGTTATAAAGACAAAATTACGGCTTTTATGCTTGCAACCATAAATTTTATTGAAATGATTGCATAATTTTGAACGTTTTCGACATCTGCGTGTATAACTTATCAAAACCACTAAAATTTTCAACGCATGAAGACAGTCAGTAAAATTATTACAGTACTTATTTTGAGCTTGTACACAACGTATTGTTGGTCACAAAAACCGGAACCGGTATATTCCATTATACGCCAGATTCACGATTTCGGTTGGTACGAACAACAAGCCAAAGCATGGAAACACGAGATCGACAGGGGAACGAAAGACAAAATGGCCTGGGTTTATTGGTTCCAAGCCAACCGAATGGCTGAAATATTTTGTGACCAAAAAGAATGGGAAAGCAAAAAGGGATCCTTCTTTTTAGACCAGTCGGACATCATAAAACTGGCAGAAAAAACCATTCCCAATAGTTTTGAATTCTATTTTCTTAAAATGCATGATGACAAGGGAGGAGCCGCCGAAGGAGACGGATATATAACAAAAGCTCAGACGCTCAGGCCTTATGACAATTTATTACTACCCTGGTTAGTAAACCGGGATATATTCAAAAATGATAAAGTGGATTTAGAATTGACCTGCCAAAAATGGTTCGACAGCAACGAAATGCCTCAAGGGCTCTTGATAACCGCCTACAACAATTTAATATCTCTGGAGCCCAATGCCATTTTGCTGGTCAACGGAGATAACGACACTTATCCCTACTGGGTACTGCAAAACGCAAAAAAAATAAGGCCGGACGTATTGGTTTTGAATGTCTCGTTAAGCATAAACGACTCCTATCGAGAATGGGTATTCAAAGAAAACGGGATACCACCACTCTCCTTTAAAAATGGGTCGGAGAGACGATCGGAAAATATTGTCAAACACCTGATTGAAAATGTCCACAACAAACCAATCTACATCTCTTCGTTTGCCCCTTCGGACATTTACAAAGCATACACTGACAAATTTTATTTGATAGGATTGTCTTATAAATACAGTGAAAAATCATTTGATAACCTGGCAGTTTTACGCAACAATGTAGAAAATAAGTATTTGCTCGATTTCATAAAGCAGAACTTTTGTAACCATTACGCACAAAGCGCTGTAGATCAAATGAATATAGGTTATTTGCCTATCTTTCTGAAATTATATGAACATTATCTGCAAAGTGGAGAATTACAAAAAGCGGAAAAACTGAAAGCCTTGGCCGAAACTGTAGCTAAAAGAGGCGGAATCACAGATTTGATGAAATATTTTGAAAAATAAGGATGGTACTATTTCATCAGAATTTCAGCAAAGAAACCGATGAAGAACTTATGTCGCTGCTCACTCGTGGTGGGCAGTCGGCATTTGACGAATTGTATTGCCGTTATTCCAAACCGTTGCTCAATTTCTTTTTCCGTATGCTAAACAACGACCGGAAAAAAGCCGAGGACATGCTGCACGATTTGTTTCTGAAAATTATCGAACATCCCGAAAGTTTTGATTGCACAAGAACCTTCAGCACGTGGTTCTATACCTTAGCCGGGAACATGATTAAAAACGAATACCGAAACCGATCGGTACAACAAGAATTCGAACAACAATGCCAAGACAAACCGACAGAGACCAATTCCGATATCAACGCTATTGATAGGCAACTATTCAACAAGCAACTAAAATTGGAACTTAGCCGGCTCGATCCGGAATCCGAACTACTTTTCAACATGCGGTTTACTGAAGAGATGAGTATAAAACAAATTGCCAACATGCTTGAATATCCCGAAGGCACAGTCAAGTCAAGGCTTTTTTATATCACCCGGCAATTGGCAAAAAAACTGGCAATATACAAACCCGAACTAAACTAACTCAAGATATGAACACGGATTTTGAAAAACTGGAACTTTTACTCCGAACAAAAAATTTCGACGGATTGAATATGTACGAAAAAGAGCTGGTACTAAAATCTTTAACTGAGGAAGAATACAATGCCATGCACGATTTATACATACTGGCTCCGTCACATGCCGTTGATGAAATAGAACCATCTTCCGACCTGAAATCAAGACTTGATAACGCACTCAAGGCCAAAACACGCCATACTCCATTACTGCGACTACCAATCCCGCTGTACCAGACTGCTGCCGCTGCCGCAATTCTTTTCTTTATAGGACTAAGCATCAATCTCTCTACCATAATCCCAACAAGAGTAGTAGGCGATTCGATAAGGACAGTGCAATATATCGACCGTCCGGTAAAACAAATTCAATACGTGATGGTTCCCGGAAAACCGAAACAGAAAGTACTCCGCCAAACAGAACGTTTGCCGGCACAAGCACATGCAACGAGAGATGAAGATACGCAGGAATATCCTGTCTCCTCCGATAACCCTGTACTAATACGCCAGCAGGAAATTGCCATGGCCAATATCCGGCGTGTTTTAAATGAAAAGAACGGAAGTTCAATAGACGGAGATACTGTTTTGAAAAAGATGATGGTTTCATCTTATTAAGGATCACCCGTTCGCCAACCATGAGAAATCACATATTAAAACAGGGATTACTAACATATTCCTATTCTTTGCTTAAACATTTTTAGTCAAGATTTCAGGGCGGCGTGATGTCACCCTGAAATCAATTTTATAGACAATAATTATCGCACTAAAATCTATCCAGATAGTATTTGTTTCAGCGCATTGCGTGGAAAGTGCCAGTTTTTTTATTTTTGGTTCCATAACTCTGGTATTCACTCACTACGAAACCACACTATTTCTGCGCAAATATTGACTTTTCAGGAATTGGAGGATAACAAGGAGAGGTAACAGCTATGAAGTAAAGGCTAATTTTTGCGTTAATCGTCAGAAAATGAGAACGGACGCATTAGTGCAGTGTGATGTACCCACGCGAAAGATTCGCACGGGAGAGGGGAACAAAGAAAAAACAAATCAAGCATCCACAGCCTGAGTTAAATAAAATTTGTGAAGAAGTGCACAGCTAAGAAAATTCTATTAACGGAGGCAACTTACTTTTCATCTATATCCTCCGGTTCAACTTATCTCTGTTGAAATCTTCGAAAAATAGAACTTATAAGTTACTCGTTCGTCGTGTCCATTTCTAGTAACATCCAAAACAATATAAGTTATTCCATCTGTAGTTGTGTTCGAACTAACGACAACAGAGACATCCGAATAACAGCTTGTTATTGAAACAAGAGGCGTGTCCTTTGTCGTAGGAATTACGCCATATTCAATGACACAGTATTTGGTTGATTCTGTCATTTGAAGTGCCGAAATTACAATGTTTTTCGAATTTTTTAATTCTAACAAAAGATCATTCTTGACACTATAGGTAATGTTATTTACCGTTATATCTTTGATACCAAGCGTACTAAAATCAGCTTTTGAAGGCTCATCGCTGCCTTTGCTACAGGCACAAATAGCAATTGCAACAAATACAAAAGTCAAATGTTTTAAGATTCTCATACAACAACATATTATATTACACATCTACTCACATATGAAATTTTCCATTTACAATTAATCATAAATAGTTATTCAATTTTCTTGTTTAAAATTTCTCATCCTTGCATCAAACTGCAAGTCTTTTTAACACTGCAAAATTACAAATTTACACTTAAAAGCAGAGTCTATTTGAACCATTTTATTGCAAAAGTCATAATATTTTAATATTTTAAAGTATCATAAACTATAAAAACCGCACTCATCCTTTTTCAGGCAAGTGCGGTTTGCGGTTTTAAGTCCCCCTTATGGGGGATTTAGGGCGCTTTTTACTCTTCCAACAGAATTTCGAGAATCTGTACGGCAGCTTTCGCTACTGAGGTACCGGGGCCAAAGATGGCGGCAACACCTGCTTTGTAGAGAAAGTCGTAGTCCTGAGCAGGAATTACACCACCGGCAATGACGATGATATCTTCGCGACCCAGTTTTTTCAGCTCTTCCATTACCTGAGGAATAAGCGTTTTGTGTCCGGCAGCCAGTGACGAAACGCCCAATACATGCACGTCGTTTTCAACGGCATCTTTGGCAGCTTCGGCCGGTGTCTGGAACAACGGACCCATATCCACGTCGAAACCGCAGTCGGCATAACCGGTAGCTACTACTTTAGCGCCACGGTCGTGACCATCCTGACCCATTTTGGCGATCATGATACGCGGTTGACGGCCTTCTTTTTTGGCGAATTTTTCGGTCAATTCGCAAGCACGCACGAAATCTGCGTCCTTCTTTGTTTCTGATGAATACACGCCTGAAATTGTTCTGATTACAGCTTTATAACGTCCTACAATTTTTTCACAAGCATACGAAATTTCACCCAACGATGCGCGAACACGAGCGGCTTCTACAGCCAGTTCGAGCAGGTTGCCTTCACCTGTTTCAACACATTTGGTGATGGCATCGAGTGCTTTCTGTACATCGGCTTCGTTACGGTTAGCACGAAGCTCTTTCAAACGGGCAATCTGTTGAATACGTACTGCCGAGTTGTCCACTTCGAGAATATCGATCGGAGCCTCTTTTTCGAGACGGTATTTGTTCACACCCACGATAATCTGGTTACCCGAGTCGATACGGGCCTGTGTACGGGCAGCAGCCTCTTCGATACGCATTTTAGGCACACCGGTTTCGATAGCAGCAGCCATACCACCCAGCTTTTCGATCTCCTGAATACGATCCCATGCTTTGTGAGCCAAATCGTTGGTCAAGGCTTCTACGTAGTAAGAACCAGCCCACGGGTCGATTTGTCTGCAAATATTGGTCTCTTCCTGAATATAGATCTGCGTGTTACGGGCAATACGGGCAGAGAAGTCTGTCGGCAAGGCGATAGCTTCGTCCAACGCGTTGGTGTGCAATGACTGAGTGTGACCCAGTGCAGCAGCCATAGCTTCGATAGCGGTACGACCCACGTTGTTGAACGGATCCTGTTCGGTCAACGACCAACCGGATGTTTGCGAGTGAGTACGCAATGCCAACGATTTCGGGTTTTTCGGGTTGAACTGTTTTACGATCTTCGCCCACAACATACGTGCAGCACGCATTTTAGCGATTTCCATAAAGTGGTTCATGCCGATTGCCCAGAAGAATGACAAACGGGGAGCGAACGAGTCGATGTCCATGCCTGCGTTCACACCGGCGCGGAGGTATTCGAGACCGTCGGCCAGGGTGTAAGCCAACTCGATATCGGCGGTAGCACCTGCTTCCTGCATGTGGTAACCCGAGATAGAGATAGAGTTGAACTTCGGCATGTTTTTAGATGTATATTCAAAAATGTCGGCGATAATCTTCATCGAGAATTTCGGTGGGTAGATATAAGTGTTACGCACCATAAATTCTTTCAGAATATCGTTCTGGATTGTACCGGCCATCTCTTCCAGTTTAGCGCCCTGTTCCAAACCTGCATTGATATAGAATGCAAGAATAGGCAATACGGCACCATTCATGGTCATTGACACGGACATTTTGTTCAAAGGAATTCCGTCGAACAACACTTTCATGTCTTCAACCGAACAGATAGACACACCGGCTTTACCAACATCGCCAACCACACGTTCGTGATCGGGGTCGTAGCCACGGTGTGTAGCCAGGTCGAATGCTACAGAAAGACCTTTCTGACCGGCAGCAAGGTTACGACGATAGAAAGCGTTCGATTCTTCAGCTGTAGAAAAACCGGCATACTGACGAATAGTCCAGGGACGAAAAGCGTACATCACGCTGTATGGTCCACGAAGAAACGGAGCCACACCTGCAGCATAGTGCAAATGTTCCAGGCCCTCCAAATCTTCTTTTGTATAAATTGGTTTTACCGGAATCTGTTCCGGGGTAAGCCAGTTGCTTTCCGACTGAGGAGCCGCAGCAACAGCTTCTTGTTGAAATTGTATGTTTTTAAAATCGGGTTTCATAATCTAATTTTTTTCAACACGAAGGCACAAAGACACAAACTGTAACCGCAACTATTATGGATTACGTGAGGTGACTTCGAGTCTTTGTGATTATAATAATTTCGAGTTGAATTCTTTTAATGTATCCAGCACATTCGATTTCACGTTGACGAAATACTCAATACCAACCGCTTTCAGATCGTCGGTGCAAGCAGGAGCGCCTGCTACCACGAAGAGCTTTTTGCCTGCAATGGCCTTGAATGCTGCAGGAGCGAGTTCTGCATATTCGTCATCGCTTGAACAAAGAACGATGATATCGGCACCTGCTTTTTCAGCGGCAGCGACACCTTCTTCTATTGTTGCAAAGCCAAGGTTATCGATAATTTCGTAACCGGCGCAAGCAAAGAAGTTGCTCGAGAACTGAGCACGGGCCAAACGCATTGCCAAACTACCGATAGTCAACATGAATACTTTAGGACGTTTACCCGATTTTTCGGTTTGCAAACGAAGTGCTTCGAAATCGCTGGCACCACGACTGAAGTTGAGCGCAGAGACTTCATCATGCTTTTTACAGTCGCAATCAGCTTCTGTTTCAATCTTAGCGGCAGCCACTTCGTTAAAGTTAGGATACTGGTTAGAACCCAGCAACACTTCGCGACGGCTCGAAATAGCTTTGCGACGTTCTGTGTTGGTTGCGTTAATAGCGGCCTGAATGTTGCCTGCTTCCACCTCTGCAATAAAGCCACCTTTTGCTTCTACATCCAGAAAGAGTTTCCATGCCTGGTTAGCAATAGCTTCTGTGAGGTTTTCGAGATAATATGAACCGGCTGCAGGGTCAACAATCTTATCGAAGTGACTCTCTTCTTTCAGCAACAACTGTTGGTTGCGGGCAATACGTTCCGAGAAATCATCCGATTCTTTGTATGCTGTATCAAAAGGCAATACGGTAAGAGAATCGACACCGGCAAGAACAGCCGACATAGCTTCTGTCTGGGTACGGAGTAAATTTACATGAGCATCGAAAACGGTCATGTTCCATTCGGATGTCTGTGCATGGATACGCATTTTGCCGCCACAACGCTCCAAACCGTCAGGTTGGTTGTTGGAGCAGGTACGCGGACATTTTTCACCGTAAGCAAATACAATGTTCGACCACAAGAAACGTGCAGCGCGGAATTTGGCAATTTCCATGAAATAGTTGGAAGTTACGCCAAAGTTGAATTTGATTTTCTTTGAAATTACTTCAACGGTCAAACCGGCTTCAACCAATTTTGCGATGATGTCGTTACCCCAGGCCAATGCATAACCAAGTTCCTGATAGATATAAGAACCTGCATTGTTGAGATAGAAAGGATTTACACCAATAACGCGGAATTTAGGCAATACCAGCGATGCGTTGATGATGTCGACATATTGTTGAACAAGATTTTCAATTGCTTTGCCACGGGCCAATGAACGGCCAACCAAGTCGAAGTTTACAGAACCGAATACCTTTTTAGGATCGGCACCGATTTTTTGTGCGTATGCAACAAAAATTTCTGTCAGTTTCACAGAAACGGTAGCGCAGGTCTTGAAGTTAACTTCCACCGCTTCGATATCAATACCCTTTAACAAGGCGGCAATATTTTCGGCAGAAACTGCTTCACGTTCGATAACGAAGCCAAGAGAAGTAACGCCTTTTGTCAGCAAATCGACTGCTTTTGCATTTGCAGCAGCCAGACAATCGTTGCAAACGTCGATATCCTGACGAACCAACCAGCTATTATTAGCCTTGGTGCCACGAACATAAGGAAAATGACCGGGAGCTGAACCGGTTGTTTTCAGACCAGCCAGGTCTTCTTCACGGTGAAAAGGTTTGACGTTGAATCCTTCTTTGGTGCGCCAAACGAGCCTCTTTTCAAAGTCAGCCCCTTTGAGGTCGACAATTGCTTTGTCCATCCATTCCTGAGTTGACACAGGAGGAAATTCGGAGAACAATTTTTGTTTGTTGCTCATACTTATTTGTTTAGTTATTGATAGATTGAATATTACGTTCTGTTTTGGATCAGCCGGAGTGCTGACAAAAGCAATGCAAATGTACTATATTCTATTGATTTTTAGGAATATTCTTGCATAAAAATTGCTCTGTTTTCGAGAGTTTTATACCTGTTTGTATAATTTACGAAACAGAAGCAAAAGGGAGGTAAATCTTTAGTTGTGTTTGTCTTAAAGATCGTCGGTTTTTTCTCTAAAAAAGAGGAAGCCGCCTCTTGCGAAGCGGCTTCTCCATATATCTGAAAAACTGATTATTTTACAGTATTCATGTGAAGGATCAAATCAAGCACTTTGTTTGAATAACCCCATTCGTTGTCATACCAAGAAACAACTTTAACGAAAGTATCTGTCAAAGCGATACCTGCTTTTGCATCAAAGATAGATGTACGTGCATCACCCAGGAAGTCAGAAGAAACAACTGCATCTTCGGTATAACCCAAAATACCTTTCAATTCGCCTTCTGCAGCAGCTTTCATTGCAGCACAGATTTCGTCATATTTTGCAGGTTTTGCCAAGTTAACTGTCAAGTCAACTACAGAAACGTCCAACGTAGGAACACGCATTGACATACCTGTTAATTTACCGTTCAATGTAGGGATAACTTTACCTACAGCTTTTGCAGCACCGGTAGAAGAAGGAATGATGTTGCCGGCAGCAGCACGACCACCTCTCCAATCCTTAGCAGAAGGACCGTCTACAGTTTTCTGTGTAGCTGTAGTTGAGTGAACTGTAGTCATCAAACCGTCTGTAATTCCGAATTTGTCGTTCAAAACTTTAGCGATAGGAGCCAAGCAGTTGGTTGTACATGAAGCGTTAGAAACGATAGTCTGACCTTTGTAAGTATCGGTATTTACACCGCAAACGAACATAGGAGTATCATCTTTAGAAGGAGCAGACATAACTACTCTTTTTGCACCAGCTTTGATGTGAGCTTCAGCTTTTTCCTTTGTAAGGAACAAACCGGTTGATTCAACAACGTACTCTGCACCTACTTCATTCCATTTCAGGTTAGCAGGATCTTTTTCAGCTGTCACGCGAATAGCGTTACCGTTTACAACAAGTTTACCATCTTTTACTTCGATAGTGCCTTTGAATTGGCCGTGCATTGAATCGTAGCGTAACATGTAGGCCATGTATTCTACATCAATAAGGTCATTGATTCCAACGACTTGAATGTCTTTCCTTTCTTGGGCTGCCCGGAATACCAAGCGGCCGATACGGCCAAACCCGTTAATACCTACTTTAATCATGTTATAAATGTTTTAATGGTTCATTAAAAGTCGCACAAAGGTAGTGATTTTTTTTGTGCGAACAATGTTTTTATGTTACAAATTAAAGAATTATTTCTTCAATTTTCAACTATCTATATTTATGCACATTAGATGCAAAATAACGCTTCACAAAATCGACTATCCGAGGTCATTTTCGTTTCTTTTTGACAACTCAAAAAAAGCGTGTAGTTTGCTTCCGTGTCTTCCGTTTTAATAAATTCAGGCCAACACCTTTTTAAAGTGATTCAGAAAGAACTCTGCCTGCTGTTTTGTCAGACAAAGCGGCGGCAACAAACGAATGACATTGGTTCCACTGGCGCCCGTAAACACCTTTTCGTCAAAGAGTAAACGTCGACGAATATCGACTGCCGAATTTTCAAACTCGATACCTATCATCAGACCGCGTCCACGCACCTCTTTAATACCAGGAATCTGCTTCAATTCAGCCATCAGGAATGCCCCAACCTCAGCTGCATTTTCAACCAGTTTTTCATCTTCCATCACTTCGAGTACCGCCAAAGCAGCCACACAAGCCAGGTGATTTCCTCCGAACGTTGTTCCCAACTGCCCATGAACCGCCTTAAACTTCGGAGCAATCAGCACAGCCCCGATCGGGAAACCGTTTCCAATGCCTTTTGCCACCGTAATCATATCGGGACGAATACCGGCATACTGATGCGCAAAGAATTTTCCGCTGCGCCCGTAACCCGACTGAATCTCATCCAGAATTAACACAGTATCGGTTTCGTCGCAAACCTGACGCAACTGTTTCAGAAAATTATCATCGGGAATGCGAATGCCACCAACGCCCTGAATACCTTCGATAATCACCGAACTCACATCGCCTTTGGCCAGTTCGGCTTTTACGGCATCAATATCGTTCAGCGGAAGAAATGTCACCTCCATTCCGCTATTGACGGGAGCTACAATTTTGGGATTATCGGTAACCCGAACGGCTGCCGAAGTCCGCCCATGAAAGCTTTTGCCGAACGAAACGATTCGCTTCTTTCCGTTGTAAAAAGAGGCCAGTTTCAAAGCATTTTCATTGGCTTCGGCACCTGTATTTATCATAAACAGGCTATAATCTTCGTAGCCGGATGCTTTACCCAGCTTTTCGGCCAACTGCACCTGCAGGCTATTCTGCACCGAGTTGGAATAAAAGCCCAGTTTATTCAACTGTTCGGTTACCCGTTGCACATAATGCGGATGGGTATGTCCGATCGAAATGACGGCATGACCACCATAAAGGTCGAGGTATTTGTTACCCTGCGCATCGTAGGTGTAACACCCTTCTCCTTTTACAATTTCTATATCGAAAAGAGGATATACGTCGAATGGTTTCATCTAAAAAATATTTTCGTTTGTATAGTAAAGACACACGGCCGTGTGTCTTTACGGGATTGGGATCAACACGGAATTTTGTCGATGCGGGTTTGGTGGCGACCGCCTTCAAAATCGGTGGTCAGAAAAATACGTACCATTTCGATAGCCTCTTCGTCCGTAATAAAGCGACCCGGAAGCGAAAGAATATTGGCATTGTTGTGTTGGCGGGCAAGTGCAGCCAGTTCTGGTTTCCAGCAAAGCGCGCCACGAATTCCCTGATGTTTATTGACAGTAATATTGATTCCGTTACCGCTTCCGCAAATAGCAATACCCAAGTCGTATTCTCCTTTTTCGACAGCAATTGCCAGCGGATGTCCATAATCGGCATAGTCGGTACTTGCCGTTGAATCGGTACCAAAATCGTGCAACTCGGCCACCTGATCAACTAACCATTCGGCAACAGCGCCTTTGCGTTCGAAGCCTGCATGGTCGGAAGCAATTCCAATTTTCAGTTCGTTTAAAGGTTTCATTTCTTATAGTAGTTAGTAGTGAGGAGTTAGTAGTCAGTAGATATCTGCATTACTCCACACTCTTTTAATTCTGCTTAATTTCAAATTGCATCATTAATATTCCAGCCCTGGGCTTTGATGGGGAATTCCTGTCCGTCGCGGGTTATCAAGGCACAACCCAGATCTTCTTTGGCTATATATCCGATTACTTTTACCCCTTCGATAGCAACCACCTCATCGTGCCTCGATGCCGGAACGGTAAACAGCAGTTCGTAATCTTCGCCTCCGTTCATGGCGGCGGTAGTCAGGTTCATATTGAGCTCTTCGGCCATCACGGCCGTCTGATAATCGATCGGCAAGCGCTCTTCGTAAATGCGGCATCCTTTTTTGCTTTGAGTACAAATATGAAGAATGTCAGACGACAAACCATCCGAAATATCGATCATTGAAGTAGGCACAATATTTTTAGCAGCAAGGGCTTCGATAATCTCTTTTCTGGCTTCGGGCTTCAGTTGACGTTCGAGCAGATAATCCTTTCCCTTGAAGTCGGGTTGAAAATCCTCCTGCCCGCTAAAGGCTATTTTTTCGCGTTCGAGCAGTTGCAATCCCATGTAGGCCGCACCCAGATCGCCGCTTACGCAAAGAATATCGTTTTCGTTTGCCGTATTTCGGTAAACGACTTTGTCGGAATCAGCTTCGCCCACACAAGTGATAGAAACGGCCAATCCGGTCACTGAAGCTGAAGTATCACCTCCCACCAAATCGACGCCGTAACGTTCGCAGGCAAGTTTGATACCAGCATAAAAGTCATCGATATCTTCCACCGAGAAACGTTTGGAGATTCCCAGCGAGACCGTCAACTGCTTCGGGGCTCCGTTCATTGCATAAATATCGGAAAAATTGACCACGGCAGCTTTATAGCCCAAATGTTTCAGGGGGACGTAAACCAGATCGAAATGAATCCCCTCGAGCAACAGATCGGTAGTCACCAGCACCTTCTTATCGGGATACGACAACACAGCAGCATCGTCCCCTACCCCTTTTTCGGTCGACGGATTGGTTATTTGAAACTGTTTGGTAAGATGATCGATCAGCCCGAACTCTCCAAGAGTTGCTATTTCTGTACGTTGCGGCATAAATTATGTTAGGACAAAAAGTAAAGCACAAAGAATAAAGACAAATGGCAGATAAGTATCCTGCAAACAGGATCAAAGCGCATTTTATTATTTCTAAAAATAGATTGCAAAGGTACGATAATCCCTGCTGATTAACAACAAAAAAGCACTATTTGAAAGAATCTGCCGGGTTCCATATTCACCTAAAATACAATAAGAAAAACGGGCAAAGCACTGCTGCATCACCCGTTTTCAAATATTTATGCAATTTGCCGGTTATTTATACAAACACAAATAGGGGGTATCTTCTTTTGCGATAACTTTGAACTTCACGTCCTTCGGAACCACAAAACTTTCGAACTTTTTGTAGGTTTTCCACTCCGTTTCACCCGGTAGCTGAATGGTCAACTGACCCGAAATAACAGTCATAATCTCGATTGTTGCCGTACCGAACTCATACTCGCCTGCGGCCATTACCCCGACGGTGGCTTTACCCTCAGCCGACTCCAATGCGATGGAAACCACCTCTCCATCGAAATACTGATTTGTTTTGAACATAAATAAAAAGGATTATAAATTGATTGTTTAAAAGTCTCGCATTAAAGATGCACAAAGATACGCAAATTTCAAACCGACCATAAGCCCCGAACCGGTTCTTATCATTCTTTTGGCTTCAGGCAGATCTCTTTTTTAAAAAGGAATGTTCCTTTTGCTTACAGGCACTTTCCCGAGACAAAAAGGAATGTTCCTTTTCCTTTCGGGAACATTCCCGAAAGGAAAAGGCATTTGCCCGAAGCCTTGGGGTAAGTTCCTTTTTAAAAAAGGAAGATGCCCGAAACAATTAGGAACTTCCCTTTTTGCAATAGCATCGACCCCCGACAAAAAAAGACGCGACTAAGAATAAATTCCGTCGCGTCTTCCCATCATTTATCAAACGAACACTTACAAAGTAACTCCCGTTTTGAATATAGAAATCTCGCGGAAGTTCTTCTTTTCCGTATTTACCTTCTCGCCATTAGCCACTTTCAGAATGTACTCGATGAAACGTTCTTTCAGTTCGTCCATCGACACTCCTTCGAGCAATACCCCTGCATTGAAATCGATCCAGAGAGGTTTATTGGCTGCCAGCGTTGAGTTAGTAGAAATTTTCATTGTAGGCACAAAACTGCCGAACGGTGTGCCACGACCGGTGGTAAACAACACCATGTGACATCCGGCAGCACCCAGAGCCGTACTTGCTACCAGGTCATTGCCCGGTGCACTCAGTAGGTTCAAGCCGTCTGTTTTGATACGGTCTCCGTATTTCAACACATCGTGAACCACCGCAGCGCCGCATTTTTGGGTACAGCCCAGCGATTTTTCCTCCAACGTGGAGATACCACCGGCTTTGTTACCCGGCGACGGGTTTTCATATACCGGTTGGTTATTCTGAATAAAATATTCTTTGAAATCGTTTATCAGATGTACCGTTTTATCGAACAAATCAGTAGTGGCACATCGGTTCATCAGAATGGTTTCGGCACCGAACATTTCGGGCACCTCGGTCAGCACAGTGGTACCGCCCTGAGCCACCAAAAAGTCGGAGAACACACCCAGCAACGGATTGGCCGTAATACCGGAGAAACCGTCGGAACCGCCGCATTTCAACCCCACACGCAGGCTCGACAGAGGCACCTCTTCGCGTACATCTTCGCTCACCTTATCATAGAGTTGACGCAACAGTTTCATTCCCTCTTCCAATTCGTCGCCAGCAATTTTCTGGGTTTCCATAAACAAGACACGCTCTGTGTCGTAGTCACCCAGAAATTCGCGAAACGCAGCCGGCTGGTTGTTTTCACAACCCAACCCTACTACCAGCACGCCACCCGCATTGGGATGGAGCACCATGTCGCGAAGAATCTTGCGGGTATTTTCGTGGTCGTCGCCCAACTGAGAGCAACCGTAGTTGTGTGGAAATGCCACAATGGCATCCACACCTTGACTTCCTGTTTCGCTACGCAAATCTTCGGCCAACTGGTTGATGATACCGTTCACACAACCCACAGTAGGAATAATCCATATTTCGTTACGGATACCCACTTCGCCGTTTTTGCGTTTGAAACCTTTGAATGTAAGGTTACGGTTCGGAATATTCAGTTCGACATGCTTCGGATGATATTCGTAATCGAGAACACCATCCAGATTTGTCTTAATCTTCTTTTCGTTCACCCATTCGCCTGCTTCAATGGCAACAATGGCATGGCCGATAGAGTAACCGTACTTCACCACGTGATCGTTTACCGAAAAAGAGGTCAACGCCACTTTGTGACCGGCAGGCACTGTCTGTTTCACCGTAACGGTTTTGCCATCCACCTGAATGGTTTCACCTTCTGGAAGCTCGGCAATTGCCACCGCTACATTATCGGCATGATTTATTTTCAAATATTGAGTAGTCATAATTCAAGATTATAGAACAAAGACAAAAGAGCAAAGACAATCTGCTACCTTTTGGATTCCAGGCTCTTGTGCCTTACTTATTATCTTACAATCGTCTTCACGGTAGCCAACATTCCTTTTTCTTCAATCGAAGCAAGGAACTGAGCCACTTTGGATGTCAGACCGGAAACTTTGTTGAGGTCTTCACCCCAGATAAATTCGGCACCCAGCACACCTTCGGCCACTTTCTGAATCGAACCGGTTGCCCAGAGGTTTTTCAACAAGTCAATGATAGCTGCGTCATCGTTCGGAACGATTTCCACATCGCCGCGTTTGCCTCCTTTGTAATAGGAGATAATACCGGCCAAACCGAGGACAATACCTTCGGGCAAAGCCCCTTTGCGTTCCAGATAAATTTTTAAACCGGGCAGATCGCGGGTTTTGAATTTCGGGAACGAGTTCAGCATGATGCTGGTAACAAAGTGTTTTACAAACGGATTGCGGAAACGGTCGAGAACGGCATTGGCAAATGCTTCGAGTTCAGCCTTCGGCAAATCGAGTGTAGAAAGCAATTCGTCGAACATCACTTTGCGAACGAACTTACCGGTAACCTCATCTTCCACAATTTCGCGAACGGTATCCAAACCAGACAGATAACCTACCGGAGAGAGAACCGTGTGCGGACCATTCAGCAAAGTAACTTTACGTTCGTGGTACGGTTTTTCGCTAGGAACAAACAATACGTTCAAGCCGGCTTTATCGGCAGGAAATTCGGTAGCAAGCGAAGCAGGAGCTTCGATTACCCACAAGTGGAAAATTTCACCCTTCACAACCAGCTTGTCTTCCACCTGTACTTTTTCCAGAATCTGATCGATAGTATCTTTCGGATAACCCGGAACAATACGGTCAACCAAGGTAGGATAAACGCCACAAGCGGTTTCGAACCAGTTTTTAAATTCAGCTCCCAGTTGCCACAGTTCGATATATTGTTCGATGCACTTCTTCAGTTCAACGCCGTTGTGAAAAATCAACTCGCAAGGCATGATGTGGAAACCTTTGTCGGCTGCACCGTTGAAGGTTTTGAAGCGGTGATACAACAACTGTGTCAGTTTGCCAGGGTACGATTTTGCAGGTTTATCTTCCAGTTTGCAAGACGGATCGAAAGCGATACCGGCTTCTGTAGTATTCGAAATAACAAAACGCATTTCCGGGTTTTCGGCCAGTTTCAGGTATTCGTCAAACTGAGTGTAGGGATTCAAACCACGCGAAATCACATCGATCAACTGGATAGAGTCAACCTCTTTACCATCGGCCAAACCCTGAAGGTTCACATGATACAAACCATCCTGAGCATTCAGCATATCCACCATTCCTTTTTCGATAGGCTGTACAACCACCACGCTGCTATTGAATCCGGCTTTTTGGTTCATATTGAAAACAATCCAATCGACGAAAGCGCGCAAGAAATTTCCTTCACCAAATTGAATAATGCGTTCAGGATATTTATTTGCCTGAACATTTTGTCTGTTTAAAGTTTTCATTTTGTAGTTCTTTGAATGTTTATTGCCAAACGGCAATAGTATTTTAATTAAGTCTATTTCTTTTTGAGAACCGTTAACCGGTTTAATACGGCTTATATTCGGTATAATAATCAGCGTTTTCCTTTACCAGCAAATCAATCGGCATATAATTAATCTTCTTGACTTCCTTTTTAAGAACAATGCTGTTAAAAAGAGCCTTAATACCATTATACGTCTGCATCTCGGGACGTTGGGCAATAATAATTGCAATTTTTCCCTGTTTCAGGTAAGCAATATTTTTACTCAAAGCATCGTACCCCAGCAATGTAACATTCTCTATGTTCTCTTGTTCCAGAAAAGCGGCTATTTTGTATGCCGTTGAGTTGAAAATGACCGCAGCTCCAACATTGTTACGTTCATCAAAAGCCCTACGCATCAGCAATTCATTCATTTCAGCATTGCCCGCCTGCAACTCAACATTCACTACAGAACAATCGGGACGATATTCACTCAGATAAGACAAAAAACCCTCCTGACGTTGCAAGGTTTGGTTGGCACCAATAAAACCTTTACGCAGAGTTCTGAAAAGCACGATGTTTTTTCCCTGAGGCAAAGAAGCCGTTACAAATTTAGCACCGATAAAACCACTTTGAAAAGAAGGTTGTCCGAAGTAAGCTAGAAAATCGGCACTTTCAATCTGAGAATCGATAAAAACTACGGGGATACCCTTTTTTTTCATATTGGCACACAATGCCAAACTTTTATCCCGTAAAATAGGAGAAAAGAGTAACCCCTGAAAATCCTCATTTTCAAGAGCATCTATTTCATTATAAAACGACTGGGCTTCAAACTGATTAAAATATCGTTTTTCTATAACCACATTAAACTTATCAAATTCAGCACTTGCTCTGTCAATGCCTTTGTCAACTGCTTCCCAATAATCTCCGTCGTGATAAAACGGGATAAGAGATATGATTTTGTAGGTCTTTCGAGCAGATAATGAACTTGCAATCAAATTAGGTTCATAATTCAATTCTTTGAGGGTAATCTTGATTTTTTCCTTGCTTTTTTCTGAAACTTCCCCCCGGTTATGAAGAACCCGATCTACAGTTCCTGCCGAGACACCTGCTTTTTTAGCTATGTCTTTAATAGTTATCTTTTTGTCAATGCTCATGGCAATAGGTTAATTTTGCGTTTGCGAATGTATATTATTTTCTTTTATTTTGCAATACCGTGTACGAACACGAATGTGCCGACAAAAAACCACAAAACATAATAAATAGCTAGTTATAAGCAAATAAGGTTCAAAATACACTTCCAAACATTTTTTCGCAAGCCAAATATTTGATATTATTTAACATCTCAATCATTCCCTATTGAATTTCTTTTAATTGATTTCCGATCATACGCTTTTTTATTCTTGTGAATTTTATGTGTTGATTTCCAACCGACTTGTTGCACAAGTTCAATTTCACGATTGGCCTTCTTCACAGCTTTGATATAATCTTTTGCCGTGATACGCAATTTGTTGTATTTATTATTTTTCACTAAGCTTCTCATAAGACAACCGTTCAATGGTCAAAAAATTGGCTCTACTTCAAATCAATATTCACACAACAGAAATCAAGCCTACTATCTTATTCAGATACACAGCGTCGACATCGTCAAAATGAGCTGGTTGACTGCTATCTATATCAAGCACCGCCCACACTTTATCCTGATGCACAAGAGGGACAACAATTTCGGATTTTGACAATGAACTACAGGCAATATGCCCCGAAAACAGATTCACATCAGGCACGACAAGCGTACGAGTCTCCTGCCAGGCAATTCCACACACACCTCGCCCGCGAGCAATGCGCGTACATGCAATCGAACCCTGAAATGGACCAAGTACCAACCAATCGTCCTTGACTATATAAAAACCTACCCATAAAAATCCAAATACATCTTTAATTGCAGCCGATATGTTTGCCATGTTGGCGATCACATCCCACTCATTGCCGACAAGCGCTTCCAATTGCCGGACTAATGATTCATACTGTTCTGTTTTTGAACAATCTGTCAATTTTATCAGACTTTCAGCCATAAACGTATATCTCTATTTTTTGCTTTAACAACAACTTAATTAAACTAATAGCAAGCACAAAAACGGTAGAATTTCACACTTCATTCTGGAAATTGCAAAAAAATTACCGATATTTGCAAGATGTTTGACATTATCTGGAAAGGCATAATTATTGGCATTTGCGTATCTGCACCTATGGGTCCGATCGGTGTTTTATGCATTCAGCGCACACTAAATCGAGGCAAATACTACGGTATAGCGACTGGTCTTGGCGCCACAGCATCCGATTTACTCTATGCTATCGTAACCGGTTACGGAATGAGTTTCGTAGTCGATTTTCTTCAGCTACATCAATTTGTTTTTCAAATCGCAGGCAGTATTCTTGTTTTTGCCTTCGGTTTTTACCTTTCCCGGAGCAATCCTGTCAGACAATTATCAAAAACATCGGAAGCGAAAGAGAGTTATATGCAAGATTTTGTCACTTCATTTGCTTTGACGATTACCAATCCATTGATTATTTTTTTATTCATGGCGCTTTACGCCCGTTTCAGTTTTATAACATCGGCGACACAACTCGGCGAAGCTGTTGTCGGTTTTAGCAGCATTCTGGTAGGAGCCTGCGGCTGGTGGTTTTTCCTTACGAGCATCGTCAATGTATTCAGAAATAAATTCAATGTCAGGGGTTTGCGCCTGGTCAATATTACCACCGGATGCATTATCATGTTGCTGGCTATAATAGGTATCATCATGACTATTTCCGGCGATGAATTTATCCGATAAAAGACTCAAATTACCTGCCGCCGTATCGCCACCAACTTTTCAAGCAATTCATCCAGTTTATTCAGTTGCAACATATTTGCGCCATCCGACTTCGCCATGGAAGGTTCGGGGTGCGTTTCTATAAACAATCCGTCAACTCCAACAGCGACTCCCGCCTTAGCCAGAGTTTCAATCATCTCCGGCTTGCCGCCCGTTACTCCCGACAATTGATTAGGCTGTTGCAATGAGTGCGTAATATCCAGAATTACAGGACAACCCGTCTGTTGCATCACCGGGATAGAACGAAAATCAACCACCAAATCCTGATAACCAAAGGTAGAGCCTCTTTCTGTCAACATCACTTTATCATTGCCCGAATCAAATACTTTTTGAACAGCAAATTGCATGGCATCGGGAGAAAGGAACTGACCTTTCTTTATATTAATCCATTTTTGCGTTCTAGCAGCCGCTGCCAGCAATTCTGTCTGACGGCAAAGAAATGCGGGAATCTGGAGAACATCAACATATTCTGCAGCCAAAATTGCTTCCTGTTCGGTATGAATATCTGTCACCACCGGAATATCAAATTCCCGTCCCACTTTTTGAAGTATTTTCAGTGCTTTCTCGTCTCCTATTCCAGTAAAAGAATCTATCCGTGAGCGATTTGCTTTGCGGTACGACCCCTTAAAAATGTATGGTATTTGGAGCCGATCGCAAAGACTGACAATATGATCGGCTATATACAAAGCCATTTCTTCGCCTTCAATCACACAAGGACCGGCCAACAAGAAAAAATTACCAGAATCACTGTTTTTCAGACGAGGAATATTCATGGCGCGCATAGTTATAAAAGAGTTAATCAGGATAATTTTTTGGAAAATGTAAAATAACGCTGCATAAAATAGCTGAATACGGTGCAAATAATAGACACCATCATTTTAGAGGGAGTTGGAAAAATGCCAAACTGCTCAACAAAAAGCTTTAAGCCCATATAATTTATCAAAATATTACTACCCGTTACCATCCCATAGCGTATCAGTTGGGTACGGCCTTGTAAGGAAGAGCCCTGAAAACTAATGTATTTTCCCAACAAAAACCCAGTTGTAAACGACACCGGAAATGAAAAAATAAATGCTGCAATATGAGGCGAGATAGCAAAAAAACGAAATTGAAGAATTTCTTTAGCAAAAACAAAATTATAAAACACAAAATAAAGACACCAATCAAAAACCATGTTAGCTGAGCCACAAAAAAAGTAACGAAAAAGAGATTCCGGTACAATTCTTCTAATAGGTTTGATATAAAAAAAATCAATAAAATGGATAATAAATCGGCGGATAGATCCGGCTATTCTTTTCATATATAGAGACTTGATTGTCATTCTGGTTTTTTTGTACAAATTTAGGTTATGTAACCATTTATAGGTAAATTTGCACACAAGAAACTATACGCAAATATACACTTTTCTGCTGATTTTGATTATTTTCATCGACTACGATGAAACAGCACAGCACATCCCCGCATGAATTACGTAAAAGCCAAAAAACATTTGGGTCAACATTTTCTGAAAGATCTATCAATAGCCCAACGCATTGCTGATAGCTTAGCTTTGGCAGAATCAACGTCAGTACTGGAAATAGGACCGGGAACCGGAGTGCTTACCCGCTTTCTGCTTCAAAACCAATTGATACAACTCACAGCTATTGAAATAGATACAGAATCGGTTATCTATCTTAAAGAGCACTATCCGGAATTATCGTTAATTGAGGGCGATTTTTTAAATTTCAATATCAATTCTTTATTCGAAGGAAAACCGTTTTGTATTATCGGCAATTTTCCATACAATATTTCTAGTCAAATATTTTTCAAAGCCTTGGAGCACAAAGACCGGATTCCTGCAATTGCCGGCATGTTGCAAAAAGAGGTTGCTGAACGACTGGCGTCGCCTCCCGGTAATAAACAATACGGTATACTCAGTGTTTTGCTTCAGGCATACTACGACATCGAGTATTTGTTTACCGTGTCGGAACAGGTATTCGATCCTCCGCCAAAGGTAAAATCGGGAGTAATCCGGTTAAAAAGAAATACTACTCAAAAACTCGATTGTGATGAGAAATTATTTGTCACTGTGGTTAAAACTGGATTCAACCAACGACGAAAAACTCTACGAAATGCACTTAAAAGTCTATACAACAACCCACAAGCAACACATCCATTGCTTGAAAAACGTGCCGAACAACTAGATGTTGCCTCTTTTGTAGAACTCACCAACTGGGTAGCATCCGTCAAACAATAAATTCATTACAAAGAAAACGTTATTTTGTAATATGCAACTTGTTCCGATTGCGATCTATCCAATATTTGCAACGACAATTTAACAAAATGAATTTAGGAAGACAAACATTACAAGAAAACTATTATTTTTGTAATGACAACGTACTACACGTGGTTTTTTTTTCGTTTATAACAGATAGTTGTAAAATATCATTTTAGCATTCAGATCCAACTTCATGATTGATTATATTAAGGGAAAAATAACTGAGCTGACTCCGACTTCAGCCATAATTGAAACCGGAGGGATAGGATACATAACACACATCTCTCTATCAACCTATTCATTACTCGAAAATAAAGACACAGCTCAAATTTATGTGTACGAAGCCATACGGGAAGATGCTCATTTGCTTTTCGGTTTTTTCACCAAAGAAGAACGCGCAATGTTTCTGTTGCTGATTTCCGTTTCGGGCATAGGAGCCAACACAGCCAGAATGATATTATCGTCTCTGTCTGTATCTGAGCTACAACAATGTATTGCACAAGAGAATACATCGGTTCTGAAAAATGTCAAAGGTATTGGTTTGAAGACTGCACAACGTTTAATTATCGACCTGAAAGACAAAATAGATCGTTTGGATGGCGGCATTAAAACAACAGGAAACGCTTCTTATTCGTCAGTAAAACAAGAAGCAGCAAGCGCGTTGGGCATGTTAGGATTTCAGCCTACACCAATCAATAAAATTCTGGATAAAATATTTACCGACACTCCGTCGCCCACCGTAGAACAAGCAATAAAACAAGCTCTCAAAATGTTGTAATGTGTATTTTATGAGATATCTAACAGGAAACTGACTGTGATCAAAAAGATAGTTCCTTTCATTATAGCACTCTGTTTTATCGCGATCTCCATTCTACCTGTAGTAGGAAAACAACAATCAGGGCACAAAACAGAGTCAACTGCATCCCAGAATCATAAAAATGACGATGGGCAAGATTCTGCTGTAATTTTTCCAGTCAAACCAACTTCAGCTACCACTGCTTCGGAGATGAATACTCCCCGTCCGATGGATCTGCAAGACCCCAATAATATCAGGAGCAGCGTGGTATACGATCCGGTGAGCGGACTCTATTTTTTCTATACAAAAGTCGGGAATATGGACATTGCTACACCGATGTCGATGACCGGACAAGAATATCAGGATTATACCTTACGCACCTCCATGCAATCGTACTGGAGACAACGTAATGATTCGGTACAGAAAAGTGAAGATTCCAAGTTTGCCCTGACCGACATGAAATTTAGTCTGGGGCCAGCCGATAAATTGTTTGGTCCGGGTGGAGTGCAGGTTAAAATGCAAGGATCGGCAGAACTAGATTTCGGAGTCCTTTCGCACACCATCGATAATCCGATTTACCCATACCGCATGCGTCGTCCGGCACCAGCATTCGACTTCAGTGAGAAAATTCAGTTGAATATGAGCGGGAAAGTAGGCGACAAAGTCAACCTCAATCTCAACTACAACACCGAATCATCATTCGATTTCGATCAAAAAACAATTAAGCTGGGATATACCGGCAAAGAAGATGAAATTATCAAAAAGATTGAAGCCGGTAACGTCAGCCTACCCCTCAACAGTGCGTTAATTACAGGAAGCTCCGCCTTATTCGGTATCAAAACCGAATTACAATTCGGCAAATTGAATGTTGTGGCGGTTGCCTCTCAGCAACAATCGCAAACAAAAACCGTAAGTTCCAAGGGGGGGGTACAAACAACAACATTCAGCATTACAGGAGACAAATACGATGCCAACCGTCACTTTTTTCTATCTCAATACTTCCGCAATAACTTTGACCGATGGATGAGCCAATTGCCATACATCACATCAGGAATTACCATCAACCGGGTTGAAGTTTGGGTTACAAACAAAAGAAGCGATTTTTCTCAGGCACGCAACATTGTAGCCTTTTCAGATATCGGAGAATCGTCAAATCTTTCCAACTCGCACTGGAACATCACTGCCGGTGCTAAGTATCCATCCAATGCAACAAACTCATTGTATAGCGAAGTCACCGCCCTATCTGGTATCCGCGATATTCAAAATACCAATGCAATCCTTGATGCGCAATACAGCGCCATGGGCATTATCGGTAGCCGCGATTATGAGAAAGTAGAAAGCGCACGCAAACTGGAAACTTCCGAATACACCATCTGTAAAGACCTTGGATACATATCGTTGCGTAATGCGCTTAATTCCGACGAAGTGCTGGCTGTGGCATACGAGTTCACTGCAGGAGGAAAAACCTATCAGGTAGGTGAGTTTTCAACCGACCCGATTACAACACCCAAAGCCATTATAGTTAAATTACTAAAAAATACCAATTTATCTCCATCTGTTCCTCTCTGGAAATTGATGATGAAAAACGTCTACAATGTCGGCGCATCGCAAATGCAAAAAGAAAAATTCAAGCTCAACGTGATGTATGAAAGCGACTCTACCGGAATCAATGTTTCCTACATCAACGATGGCGCCATAAAAGGAAAACAGCTGACCCGCGTGCTCAATCTGGATAATCTTGATTCGAAAAATGAAGCCCATCCAGATGGCAATTTTGATTACATAGAGGGATATACGGCTGTTTCGGACGGAGGCCGGATCATATTTCCAGTTGTGGAACCTTTCGGAAACTATCTGGCCACTAAAATCGGGAATCCGGCCATAGCAAAAAAATACACCTATCAGGAGTTGTACGATTCGACATTGACTACGGCTCAACAATACAGTGCCAAAAATAAATTTCGACTCGTAGGCGAATACAAAGGCACATCCGGTTCTCAAATACAACTGAATGCCATGAATATTCCCCGGGGCTCGGTTGTAGTAACAGCCGGAGGAAAGACATTAACAGAAAATCAGGATTATACAGTTGATTACATGATGGGAACAGTCAACATCATTAACCAAAGTATTCTGGCATCGGGCACAAATGTGGATGTAAAACTCGAAAACCAGTCGATGTTCGACTTGCAACGAAAAACACTGATTGGCACACACATGGAATATGCTTTCAGCAAAGACTTTTCTGTCGGAGGCACCCTCATGCATCTATCGGAGCTTCCTCTGACACAAAAGGTATCGTACGGAAACGATCCGATTTCGAATACAATATGGGGATTAAACACTTCATACAGAACAGAATCGTTATGGCTAACCAACTTGTTGAATAAAATTCCGTTGCTCAATCTTACCAAGCCGTCCTATATCAGCCTGAATGCCGAATTTGCACAGTTAATTGCCGGACATCCAAATTCCGTCACAAAAAAAGGAGAGGTGTACATCGATGATTTTGAAGGAACCAAAACCGACATTGAATTAGCTTATCCCTACAATTGGTTTCTTGCCAGTACACCATACGATTTATCGTCGTCGGCATTATTTCCGGAAGCCACACTGAACAACAATGTAAACTATGGCAAAAACAGAGCCCTAATGAGTTGGTTTGTAGTCGACCAGACCGTATTTTCAGGGAACTCATCACTCACACCCGATTATATCAGAAGCAACAAAGACCTTCAATCGGATAACTTAACAAGGCAAGTTTTGGAACAAGAAATTTTCCCGAACCGAGAATCGCTCTACGGAACAACTTCTTACCTGCCTGTATTAAATATTTCTTATTACCCAACCGAACGTGGCCCCTACAACGTGGATGTGATGCCGACTAGTTACAGTAAGGGTATCGACGCAAACGGAAAATTGAAAGAACCCAAAACTCGTTGGGGTGGCATCACGCGCAAACTGGAGACCACCGATTTCGAATCGTCAAATATCGAATACATTGATTTTTGGATGATGGATCCGTTTGTCAATGACTCACTAAACAAAAACAAAGGAGGAGATCTCTATTTCAACCTAGGCGATATTTCGGAAGACATTCTGAAAGATGGTAAGAAATTTTTCGAAAATGGACTGTCAGCACTTGGCGACACAACAAATACAACAAGTACCGTATGGGGACGTGTACCCACACTTCAATCAACAGTTTTGGCATTCGACAACAGTGCGAATGCACGTCAGTATCAGGACGTAGGACTTGATGGGCTCACAACAACAAATGAATTTTCATTTTCCACATACAAAAACTATTTGAGTCAATTAAAGAATGCAGTATCAACTACAACCCTGCGCCAATGGCAAAACGACCCATTCTCGCCGCTTAACGATCCGGCTGGCGACAACTACCTCAGCTATCGCAATCCGACATATAACACAGAGAAAGCGCCTGTTGTAAACAGATACAAGCATTACAACGGAACGGAAGGCAATTCCACCGATGATGGCACGACAAGCAACTACTCGTCTGCAGCCACCTCTTTGCCCGATGTGGAAGATTTAAATCAGGACAACACCTTGAATCAATACGAGAATTATTACCAATATAAAGTATCGCTTCGACGTACCGACCTGCAAATCGGAACTAATTACCTCGTCGATAAAATAACACCTACCGTAACACTAAAAAACGGAAGACAAACCAAAGTGAGTTGGTATCACTTCAAAATTCCCATTCAGGATTATCAAAAGAAAGTGGGATCTATAAACGATTTCAAATCCATTCGCTTCATGCGTATGCTCCTCACCAATTTTGAAGATTCGACCTTCCTGCGATTCGCAACATTAAACCTTGTGAAAGGCGATTGGAGAACCTATACTCAACGATTATACACCACAACAAGTACTCCTGCTATATCCGGTGATCTCGATATGGGAGCTATCAATATAGAAGAAGATGGCAATCGAAGTCCAGTCAACTATGTGTTGCCTCCGGGAGTGACCCGGCAGGTAGATCCAAGCCAGCCTCAAATTCGTCAGGAAAACGAACAATCCATCACCCTGAAAGTAACTAACTTAGCGGCAAATGATGCTCGTGCTGTCTACAAAAGCACTAATTACGACATGCGCCAGTACAAACGCATACATCTGTTTGCCCATGCCCAACAAGTTGCAGACGACAATACCGGCCTGAAAGATTACGAACTCACGGCTTTTATACGCATGGGATCCGACCTTACGAATAATTATTACGAATATGAAGTTCCGCTAAAACTTACGGACGCCGGCCACTACCAGCAGAATAGCGACAAAGATCGATCCACGGTATGGCCTTCCGAAAATGAATTCGATATTGCGTTGAAAGTCTTGACCGACTTGAAAAAGAAACGTAATGCCGAAAGAGGAGTGAATTCGGGTGTTTCGCTCACAACCCTTTATTCTTACTACGATCCTTCATATCCCAAAAACAAGGTAACTGTATTGGGAAATCCAAGTCTGGCAAATGTGCAGTCGATGATGATCGGAGTAAGAAATAATGGACGTGTGCTTAAAAACGGAGAAGTATGGTTAGATGAACTCAGCCTCAATGAATTTGAAGAAGGAGGGGGTTGGGCAGGAACCGCCAACACCTCCATTGCCCTTTCTGATCTGGGAACGATCAACGCTTCCGGTAAATTTGTAACGGCCGGTTTCGGGAGCATCGAGCAAAACATTCTCGGGCGAAGCATGGACAATGACTACCAGTACAGTATATCAACAGCATTACAATTAGGCAAGTTTTTTCCGGAAAAAGCCAAAGTCAGCATTCCATTCTACCTTTCGACATCGAACGAAATCATTCGCCCCAAGTACAACCCGCTGGATGGAGATATTCTGCTATCGGATGCTCTGAAAGCAGCCATCACCCAGGCTCAACGCGATTCCATACTATCGTTTGCCGAAACAAGACACACGACTACAAGCTTTAATATTACCAATGCCCGCGTGGATATACGGAGTAAGACTCCCCAACTGTATGATCCGGCAAACTTCTCATTTTCTTACGCCTATAACCATTCGAGCGACAAAAGTCCGGATGTAATCTACAGTTTCACGAACGATTACCGAGGAGCATTCAGCTATGCATTTAGCACAACACCCAAACCATGGGAACCATTTAAGAATATCAAAGCTTTTAAATCGCCCTTATTCGCATTGATACGGGATTTCAACCTGAATCTGATCCCGAGCCAAATTGCATACAACACCAATATCACGCGTACTTACACGCAAGCACAAGCCCGTGATTACGATGCCATCAATGCCGGAACAAAGCAAGATAAGTATGATTTGATGACTTTCAGCCACGATTTTCTTTGGGATCGGCGATTGGATCTAAAACTCGATCTGACCCGAGGCTTGTCATTCACATTCTCGTCAAGCACCAATTCCCGGATCGACGAGCCTTACGTTCCTGTCGACAAAACATTGTTCCCTGACGAATACAAAGTATGGAAAGATTCGATCAAACACAGCATTGCTAATCTGGGTAGACCACTCTTGTATCAGCAAATGTTTACAGCCAGTTATACATTACCTATCAATAAATTACCGTATCTCGACTTTACCACAACACATATTCAGTACACCGCAAATTACGATTGGCAAACGGGAGTAACAACGGCATCCAAGCTGAATGTCGGCAACACAATCAGCAGTACGGCACAAACACAGACGGATGCCCAGTTCAATTTTGAAATGTTGTACAACAAGATTAAATTTCTTAGTAATATCAACAAAGAATTCAGTTCCAACAACAGGACGCCACAATACAGAACGCGATCTTTCCGGCAAAATGTCCGACTAGAAAAAAAGAAGACAACCAGACTAACTCACCAGTTGAATTCCACCAAATTTACACTAACGGCTACCGACAGTCTGGGTCGGTCGATAAATCTGCGTTACAAGGTGATAGATGCCAACACCATTGAAATAGCACCGTTGACCAAGCGAACAAACGCCAGCATCAATATTACCACACAAGAGAGAAGCCAAAACAAAATATCGCGTCGGTTTATCGACTATGCCATACGCACATTGATGATGGTACGTCGAGGAAATATCTCTTATCGCTACAGTCAAAACCTCACACTTCCCGGTTTTATCGGCACTAGCAAATGGTTCGGACAATCGACTCTGATGGGATCTACGGCTCCGGGAGCAGGATTCAGCTTCGGATTTTTCGACAAAGATTTTGTATCGAAAGCGCTTGACAAAGGCTGGTTAATTACCAACGACACGGTGGTCAATCCGGCAACATTTGCCACAACCAAAGATTTTGAAGCCCGTCTGAATCTGGAACCCATTCCCGGACTCAAGATTGACCTTGCCCAAAAGTGGTTTCAATCAGGACAAACATCCATAGAATTCATGTACAAAGGGATGCCCACTACATTTACGGGAAACTTCCACATGAGCTACATTGCCATTGGCACATTTTTCAAGAGCAGGGGAAATGCTTCGAATAGCTTCAGCTCTCCAACATACAGGAAATTCAAGGCAAACCGGGATGAAGTGGCCCGTTTAATTGCACAAAGGTATGCCGGACAACATTATCCCAATTCCGGATTCATGGAAGGAAATGCACTGGCCGGAGCCACTTATAATGCTAAAAACGGAGGCGTCAACCTGAATTCTGCCGACGTAATGATACCTGCATTTCTGGCAGCATACGGAGGCCGCTCGGTTTCGGGTCACAAACTGAGCCTGTTCCCGTCGCTGTTACAATCATTGCCCAACTGGCGCATTTCATTCGACGGACTGTCATCTATTCCTTTTGTTACCAAATTTCTAAAATCGTTAACATTGAACCATGCGTACAATTGTGATTACACCATGGCGTCTTACTCGTCCTATTCCAATTGGGTAAGCAATGGCACCGTGGGATTTATCCAAGATGTTACTACGGGCAATCCGATTCCCTCATCGCAATACAATATCGGATCAGTAACCTTAACGGAAAGTTTTGCTCCTCTGGTTGGAGTAGATGCTACTCTCAAAAACAGTCTGTCTACCAGACTGATGTATAATACGCAACGCAACCTCAGTCTGAATATTACCAGCGCACAGATTATGGAGATCCTAAGCAAAGAGTGGGTGATCGGAGTGGGCTATATGCTCAAAGATTTCAACCTGATTTTAAAACTCAAAAACAAACAATCGAAGGTAAAGAACGACCTCTCATTGCGCTGTGACTTTTCAGTTCGAGACGCTAAAAGCCTTATGCGTAACATTGAAAGCGACAATGTTCAACCGACAGACGGAGGCACAACCACTACCATCAAAATTTCTGGCGATTATGTTTTCAGTTCGATGCTCAACATCAAATTATTCTATGACCGCAGCATGAACAACCCATTGATCTCTACATCTTATCCGATGTCGACTACCAGTTTCGGAGTTGCTTTGAAATTTTTGCTAACACGATAATAATTACAAAAAAACGACAAAATATCATATAATCGCCATTTAATCATTTTTAATTTTATGGCATTACAACATACATATTAATTATATTTAACATTATCAAAATAGACTTTTCTTTAATTTCAAATATTGTAAATATTATGCGGCTAAAACACCAAATTTTGAAAATTAATATGTATTTTTACACCTAAATCTAAGATAGAGAAATATAAAGAGTCGTTGTTTTCACTACGCTATCCGCTAACGTATGAAACTAGCAACAACGTATGAGGTTTATAAACAATAGATTCTTTCTTTTTACCCTTGTCTCCACCGTTCTACTGTGGTGTAATATATGCTTTTTACAGGCACAAACACTCTCTGCTACCTTATCAGGCTCTACCAAAGTGTGCCAAAATGCGACTTCTCCCAACATTATTTTTAAGGCTTTCAATGGGACAGCACCATATAGTTTTACCTACACCTTCAATGGCAGTAGCGATCAGACCATTATCACGTCTTCCAGCAGTGATTCGGCCTATATATCTATCCCGACTGGATTTATAACCTCGTTCAACTACAAATTAAAAAGCGTCACAGATGCTACAGGTTCAACCCAAGACATTAGTGGACAAGCTGTTACAGTAGTAATCAATGATCCGCCTTCTATAACCGGATCTACAGGAATTTGTGTAGGAGGTAATACCATTCAACTATCAGTCGGAACCAGTGTTGCGGCATCCATATCACCATGGATATCGTCCAACAGCGACATTGCAACCGTCGACAATAGTGGGACAGTTAAGTCTGTATCTATAGGATCAACTACAATCACCTATACCGATGAAAACGGATGCTCTGCTTCACAAAATATTACGGTAAATCCGATACCGAACGTTGATTTTAGTTATCCTGTTTCTTCCTGTGCAGGAAATGAGATTGCTTTTCTTTCCTCCATTTCGGGGGATAGCGGAAGTTCTTACAGTTATACATGGAATTTTGGAGATGAATCGACTTCTACAGAAGCCAATCCATCCCACAGATACTATGCTCCTGGAGAATCATCTGCATCAAAAGATTATATTGTTTCCTTAACAGCTACCAACACTACTACCAGTTGTTATTCATCTCAAGCCCACACGATAACAGTTAAATGTTCTCTCGACCCCAATCTAACTTCTAATATTGCAACATTAAAAACTTACAATGGAGTTCCCACTTTCATCGTATGCGAAAGTTCATCCACAGAGATTGATTTTATAAATAGCTCAACCACAACCGCTCATAACCAAAACTACACTATCGATTGGGGAGATGGCACAAGTAGTTTCTCAACCAACACAGCTTGGACATCAACCACACATACCTACTCAGTCGGACTATACACTCTCAAATTCTCTATCACGGGAGATACTGGTTGTGATGCAACCAGAGAATACAAAGTCTTTGTTGGTTCCAATCCCTCTATTTCTTTAGGCAATCCGGGGAATACGCAACGATGCATCGACGAAACATTAGAGTTTCCAATCAGCTCAATTAGCAACAATCCTCCAGGAACGACTTATGTTGTTTCTTACAATGATGGTTCTTCCGATGAATATTATGACACGTCTACATTACCATCGTCTATTTCCCATAAATTTCTAAAAACTTCATGCGGAACATACAGTAGTGTTGGAAGTTCCATCTATGAAAATGCTTTCTATGTCAAAGTATTGGCTCAGAATCCATGTGGCCCATCCGAATCCATTGTAATCCCTATTTACATATCTACCCCGGCAGTAGCACAATATTCATTACCTTCCGAACAATTCTGCACCAATTCCAGTATTACATTGAATAATACCTCTGTTGATGGCACGCAGGCATCCCCTGTCGGGTGTGCAACTTCAAAGGTACTCTGGAAAATAACACCCAGCACAGGAGTTACGGTAGTTGGTACATTGGGAAGCGACAATGGATATCCAGACAACACTACGAAATGGACAAAAGGAAGCAATGACATATCGTTAACATTTACACAACCAGGGACCTACACCATCACTATGACGAATGCCGGTACATGTAATACTTCCGTTTATACAAAAAGTATTTGTGTAACCCAACCTTTGGATCCCGAATTCACGTTAAATAACAATTCGGTTTGTATTAACGAGACTGTTACAACAACTAACACGACTGATATTTCAAATAGTTGCAGTGATCCAACCTATTTTTGGTCTGTAGCCTACGCGGCAGACAATTGTGGAACGACACCTTCTTATTCATTCACAAACGGTACTAATGCCACATCTCAAAGTCCCTCTTTTGTTTTCAATACCGCCGGTAGTTACACTCTCACTCTGATGACTCAAAACGAATGCGGAACCCAAACACTTTCAAAGACAGTAACTGTCAAACAAGCACCTACAGCGACCATAAACAGTATAAGCAATTATTGTGGTACTGCAACAATTTCTCCAAGTGCTACAATCAATTTATGCGCGCCCTCTTCAGCTTCCATAATTTACGATTGGAATTTAACGGGAGGAAATCCAGCATCGGCATCCACAGCAACTCCAGGAACAGTATCATATAATATTCCAGGTAACTACGCAATTGCACTGAAAGTATCCAACGAATGTGGTTCAACAACCGACACTACAAAATTTATCGTCAAACCATTACCGAAAGTAACCAATGCAACGGAAACGATGCAACAAATTACCTGTTCGGGTATCGCAACAACTGCAGTTGATCTCACTTCTGATTTGAGCGGAACCACATTTACATGGATTGCGACAGCCGAATCTGGTCTTTCCGGATATCAATCTTCCGGAACCGGCAACTCGTTACCTAGCCAAAACATCATCAATTCTACCAACTCACAAAAGAAGATAGTTTATTCTATTACCCCTTATCTTGATGGTTGCTCGGGTAATTCGGTCAGTTACACATTCTTTATAGATCCGGCCCCGTCCATTACCGCACACCCCATATCGACAGCCCTGTGCAAAAACGGATCAACATCACCATTGACCGTTGCGTATACCAATGGAACCGGAACTCCATCATACCAATGGTATAAGAATAATAATTATAGTACTATCGGAGCTACGTCTATTGATGGAGAAACTACCAGTTCGTATGCTCCTCCGACCAATACTGTGGGCACTACATACTACTTTTGTACTATTACTTTTTCATCGACTAATTGCTCGTTACTGACATCGAATATTGCGGCTGTAACCATTGCAGAGCAACCCTCCATTGCCACACATCCGACAGCAGAACAAGCTTTATGTGTCGGAGGATCCATCCAAGCTCCACTATCTATAACTTATTTGAATGGAGCCGGAACCCCTCACTACCAATGGTATTCCAACGATACCAATTCAAATAGCGGAGGTACTGTTATAGACGGAGCCACCAACGCTTCTTATTCACCATCCGCTTATACCAATGCAAGTGATTACTACTATTATGCAACTCTATCATTAGATGGGAACGGTTGTAACAGCACCAACAGTAACACGGCCAAAGTAACAGTAGTGGAAGACCCAATCATAGACTCTCAGCCTATTACGACGCAGACCGTATGCCAAAACGTTACACCCACATCATTAACAGTAACCGCCAGTGGAGGAGTACCGAGTGCAGCATTTGCTTATCAGTGGTATCAGAACAGCATTAACAGCAATATTTCCGGCACAAAGATCATCGGCGCTCAGAGTGCTTCGTACGAACCACCAACCTCAACAGCAGGAACTCTGTACTATTATTGTATAGTAACACAACCTTCAGGCCCAGGTTGTAGTGCAACCAGCGCAACGTCCGAAGTTATTGTAAAACTGGCTCCTACTTTCACCACACAACCAACATCAAGTGATGTTTGTAGTAATGGATCTCCCTATACACTAACCGTAGCCTATCAAGATGGAGTCGGAGAGCCAACCTATCAGTGGTACAGCAATGCATCCAATTCAAACAGTGGTGGAACCGCTATTACTGGAGCAGAGAGCGCTTCGTACACGCCATCGACTGCAGTGACGGGTACAACTTACTACTATTGTACCATAAATCTTCCATCCGGTGGTTGTTCAAGTATTACATCTGCTACGGCCACCGTAAAAGTAAACAATCCTCCTTCTATTTCCACTCAACCTGTCAGCGACCAATCCTTGTGCACCGGAGGATCTTTACCCGTATCGCTTTCTGTTGACTACACTGGTGGAACCGGTAGCCCCAGTTATCAATGGTACAGTAACACATCGAATTCAAATGCTGGAGGGAATTCTATTACAGGAGCAACCAGTTCGACCTATATGCCTCCAGCCTACACCTCTGTCAATGATTACTATTACTATGCAGTAGTAACATTATCAGGAAACAATTGCGGTAATGCCACCAGCAATCCGGCTTCAGTGCATGTAATAGCCGATCCCCAGATTACCTCCCAATCAAGTGCATCTCAAAGCATCTGCCAAAACTCGGTGCCCTCCGATCTTTTTGTTAATGTTTCGGGTGGACTTGGCGATTTTTCGTACAGATGGTACCGCAATACAACGAATTCGAATAGTGGCGGGACTTCTATCGCAGCTGCCACGCAAGCCACATATACTCCGTCGACCTCAACAGTAGGTACAATGTATTATTATTGCGAAATTACACAAACTGGAGTCGGATGTGGTGTCACATCAACACCATCAGCTGTTGTCGTAACTCCAGCCCCAAGTATCGATACTCAACCAGCATCCAGTACAGTTTGTCTAGGAGAAACACCTACTTTATTGCATGTAACATATCAAAATGGAGTTGGAGTCCCATCTTATCAATGGTTTAGTAACAGCAGCAATACTGTTACTGGAGGAACTGCCATTACCGGAGCTTCCAGTGATTCATACCTTCCTCCTCACACTGCGATTGGAACTACCTACTACTACTGCGTTTTGACCTTTTCGTCCGGTGGTTGTTCCAATAGTGTATCCGACATAGCTACCGTTACCATCAATCCTGTGCCATTTATTTCTGACAAAACAGCCCTGATTGTCAGTGATGATACCTTTAGCGTCACTCCTGTTAACGGTGGCAGTGAAGTTGTTCCGACCAGTACGACTTATACATGGAGTACTCCGGTTGTAACTCCGGCTGGAGCCATTACCGGAGCATCAGCACAAACAACGGGACAAACATCTATTAGTCAAACATTAACCAATACAACAACATTACCAGCAACCGTAACCTATACTGTTACACCTCTTGCCGGAAGTTGTACGGGTAATCCGTTTGCTGTTGTTGTAAGCATCAATCCGTCAATCAAAGTAACAACTACCGTTACCAATTGCAGCTGTTTTGGTGTTACTAACGGATCAATACAAGCACTCATATCGGGAGGAGTTCCTTTCACTACAGGAGAACCTCAAAACATTCAATGGAGTGGCCCTAATGGGTTCACAGCTACTACAGCCACGATTTCCGATCTGGCGCCCGGCGATTATTCTTTAACCGTTACCGATGCCGGAGGATTTCCTTTCTACCATACCTATACCATAACAGAACCAGACGATATCGTTCTCTCTACTTCCGACACTCAGAATGTTACCTGTAATGGCATTGGTAATGGAACCATTGATATCTCTGTCACTGGAGGTACGCCAGACTACAGTTATACATGGACAAAAGACGGAGCTGCATTTTCCACCACTCAAAATATCGATCATCTGACTCCCGGCATATATGAAGTTGCCGTTACCGATTCACATAACTGTGCCTTTAAAAGAAACAGTTACACCATTACCGAACCAGCAATACTCACCTCTTCGATCACGGGGCAGACCAATGTACTCTGCTATGGTGATGCCACCGGAGCACTTATAGTTACAGCCACTGGAGGTACCCCTTCTGAAATGGCGACCGGAGTATACGACTATCAATATGCATGGACGGGTCCCGATGGATTTGTCAGTTCACTACAAAACATTGCCGGATTGAAAGCCGGGAATTACAGCCTAACGGTAACTGATAAAAACGGCTGTATATCTACCCTACCTGCAACCATAACACAAAACGATGATATTACGGTAGGAGTAGCCACAACCCCAATCACCTGTTACGGATTAGACAATGCCTCTATTACCCTAACTATCAATGGAGGCACAGCGCCTTATCAGGTAAATTGGAGCAATCTGGCTTCCGGATCTGCACTCACGAATCTGTCCGCCGGAGACTACGTCTATACGATTACCGATGCCAACAATTGTCAGAAGACGAATACCGTTCACATTGCAGAAGCTCCTATCTTCACCATTGTTCCGGTGGTCAAAAACGTATCCTGTTATGGAGCTCATGATGGATCCATCAAACTCAATATTCTGGGAAATCCAATCTCTGTTATCTGGAGCGACGGCTCAACTTCTGGTAATGAGAGAAACAATATTGGACCCGGCAGTTACACCGTTACTATCAGCGACGGAACTCCATGTACCATTGTTCGCACTTTCGTCATTACAGAGCCCGAACTGCTCTCTGTATCCGGCATCGTAACGAACGCAATTGATTGCTCAAACGTCAACAGCGGAGCTATTACACAGACGGTAACAGGGGGTACAGAACCCTATTCGTATGTATGGTCAAACGGAGCAACTAGCAAAGACCTCACCGATATTCAGGCTGGTACCTATTCGGTAACAACAACAGATAAAAACGGATGTATCCAAACGACAACATACACGGTATTCCGTCCACAACCCATCTCTGTTGAAGTTACTACAAGTTACGATTATACTTGCAGTACTCAATACCTGCAGCAAATAGTGAATGCCAAAGTTAGTGGAGGCATTCCTCCTTATCAGTATACATGGTCGAATGGGAAAAGCAATAGTTCCGTGATGCAGACAGACCAAAGCGGTTTGGTTATCCTCACGGTCACAGACAGTCGGGGATGTTCTGCAAACTACACTTTGAATAGCGATGTCCCCACGCTGGGTATCCGTTACCAACTGCTAAACTGCAACGATCGTCTATATCAGTTCAGTACTGTTGTGGTTGACGAAGCAACAGAAAATTATACCTACCGCTGGGATTTTGGAGATGGATATCTGTCGTCGGATAAAAATGTTCAACATAAATACACAAAGGCTGGCACATACAAAATAAATTTAACTATTACCGGAAAATCTTGTACTACGGCCTACTCAAAAGCGATAACCGTAGAGGCACTTCCCACTCTATCAATATCACCCACAGAAGCAATATTCTGCGAAGGAGATTCCCTTACAGTTATTGCAAGTGGTGCCAACACTTATAAATGGAACAACGGTTCGACAGCCGATTATCTATTATTGAAACAAGATGGTAATTATAGCGTCATAGGAACTACAACGGCAGGATGTTACGACACTTTGACATTTACTGCCTCCTACTATCCCATGTACAGCTATCCTATTTTAAGCGACAAAAACGAAGTTTCTCTTAAATATCCGACAGTTAGCCTATGGAGTGATGATCATCCAGCACTTTACTATTTATGGAATTTTGGAGATAATACTACGGCAGAGAACATCAATCAAACCCATACTTACAATATAAAAAAAGGAGGATACTACGACGTTGTACTGACTACTACTGACCTTAACGGTTGTAAATCTTCAAGTCAAAAGCGGATATGGATCACTAACGATACCGAATTAAACACATTCACTCCGAATGGAGATGGATTGAATGATGTTTTCTTAAAAGGGTGGCATGTAAAAATATATAACAGAAACGGCGTTCTGATTACAGATAGCACCGACGGATGGGATGGCACTTATCATGGAAAACTGGTATCTCCCGACACCTATTTTTATGTAGTTTACTATATGTCCGAATCGGGCACAAAAACAAAAGAAGGCTATGTTACGCTTGTTAGATAAAATAAAAAAGAGGTATATCCTTTTTTCTCTCATTATCATTGGAATATCCACACCGGGACATTCTCAATCGAACGTCCGGTTAAATAATTTCTGGGACAACCTTTATTCTATCAATCCGGCTTATATTAACAATAAGTATCTCGGTTCGATTGACATGGCAACTCGCCGGCAATGGATCGGTTTTCCGGGAGCCCCCACCACTTATCTGGTTACGGGAACGCTTGTCCTCGATAAACTGAATACTCAGTTCGGGGTAAAGGCTTATACTGATGTGATCGGATATACACACACTTCATCGGCCTCTCTTTCGTATGCTTATGCTGTAAATCTCACTGAAGACTGGCGTTTACATTTAGGCGTTGCTGCTTCGTTTCAAAGTCTTTGGTATGATATGGATAAAATCAAGGTAGACATTTTGTCCGATCCTACACTCTACGAAAAGTTGGTTCGAAGCAATCACTACAACGCCGATTTGGGTGCCGAAATCGCGAGTCGGTCGCTGAGAATCGGTATCTCGGGACAAAATATCTTCTCCATATTCCGAAACAATAATCAGGATATTGCCAACTCTGATTTCATTTACGCCACCTACCGTAATTTCTCGGAAGATAGCCAGATCGACCTCGGTGGAGGCATCTACGGAATAAAAAATATGAAGCTTTATCAGATGGGATTAAACGGTACTGCTTATTTCAAAAGCGCCAACATGGAGGATTTGTTTCAGATTGGCGTATTTTACCGCACACCCAACGAAATGGGAGCTATTGCCGGGTTGAACATCAACAAATCGCTCTATTTATCGTACAGCTACGATTTCAATGTGAGTGGCATTAGCCGCAGTTCGTCGGGATCGCATGAACTGATGCTTATCATGCATCTCAATAAACGCGACGAGTGCCACACGTGTTATTAAAGCCGCACCGATCAATAAAATTTGAAAGTACAGAAGTCGGCGAAGTCAGAAGAAGTTCAAACTTCAATATCGCAAGTCTTTGATTTTTTGACCGGTTTCAACTATTTCCACTGTCAATTTTTCGTTTTCTCACATTCCGGCTTTCGTAGATTATCCGCACCAAAACAGTACAAGTCGAAACCGTTAACGAATTTTACAATGCAGACACGTCTCCGTTCTCGACCAAAAAATAGTTTACTTCGCACCCAGATTCATTCAACAAATGATCGATATGTTCCCGGTTCGTGTCAGTAATAAAGATCTGTCCGAAAGCATCGCCCGACACCAGGGAGATGATTCTGGCAACCCTTTGGGCATCCAGTTTATCGAAAATATCGTCGAGCAGAAGCAATGGGGTTAAATTGGAGGCTCGTTTCAAAAAATCGAACTGAGCAAACTTAAGCGAAACCAGAAACGATTTATTCTGGCCCTGAGATCCCACCCGCTTGATGGGATAATCACTCAGCAACATCTCCAGATCGTCTTTATGGATGCCTACGGTAGTAAAGCCGATGATACGGTCACGCTCGCGCGAGCGTTGTAACGCTTCCCGAAAATCTCGGTCGTCCAACTGCGACTGGTATGCAATACTGACCGTTTCGTTTCCGGATGTAATATACTGAAACCGCGACTGGAAAATAGGAATAAACTCCTCTATGAAGGAACGACGGGTTTCATAGACAAAACTTCCGGCTTCGGCCAATTGATCTTCCCAAATATCGTATACCAGTTCATCATGCGAATCACCTTTCAACAATGTGTTACGTTGCATCAAAGCCTTATTGTAACGTATCAGTTCATTCAAATATCGTTTGTTATACTGAGAAATAACACTATCGATAAACTTACGACGCTCGTCACTCCCTTCGCGAATCAGAGCACTATCGGCCGGAGAAATAATCACCAACGGTAAAAATCCGATATGATCGGAGAGTCGTTCATACTCTTTTTTGTTGAGTTTAAATTGCTTCTTTTGCTTTCGCTTCAAACCGCAATACACAGCTTCTTCACTATTTCCTCTCTGATAAGTGCCCTGCAAAACAAAGAAATCGGCATCATGCTTTACATTTTGCATATCGATGGGATTGGTAAAACTCTTGCAAAACGAAAGATAATAGATCGCATCGAGCAGATTGGTCTTTCCCATTCCATTATTGCCGATAAAACAATTGATCTTGGATGAGAACGACAAATCGGACTGTTCTACATTCTTATAATTTAGGATGGAAAGATGCGTCAACTGCATATAATAGAGCTTATTTTGTACCAATTCTTTTGTTTTCCAAAATTACACATTTTTATTGAGTCGGGGAATACACCAGCGAGGATACTCACTAACCAAAACGGAACAGAAATTACCTTCTAAAACAAAGGAAGGATGCCGGTTAAGCATCCTTCCTCTGTTACACCAGATTATCTCCGGTGGATAAGTATTTGTTTCACAACAAACAACCTATCAACACTAAACAAAATATCTTATCAGATCGCATCAAAACAAGAGACAATCTGTCACATCTGCTTCGTTAAATAAAGAAGAAGCTCACGCAACAATCATTCGAAAAAATAAAATGATAAAAAAGGACAAAGTAGGAAATGACAGCACTAGCAATCATCTCTGTGTACCGGGGAGTCTCTTTTCTTGTTGGTTTGCAAGCTTTTTCCTCGAAAGCCTAAACAATTGATATGCATGGCAGGTCTCCTGACTTATCCCCGTTTCGGACAGCCTTCCCGTTTTAAGTAGTGAGTAGCGAGTAGTGAGTGAGTATTCACTGAGTACTGTTTACTGCTTACCGGAAACAGTGGCTAAAGTAGCGCCAAAACGTTGCATAGGATTTACAGTAGCGGGTCTGTTCAGGATTTTCACCTGATTCCCTTTTCATCTCCAGCTGCGAACACAGCATAGAGAACCAATGCGAAGACAAAGGTAGTGCTATTTTTTATTCGGACAATGAACAGCCGAAAGATTATTGGCAAATAGCAGCCAACAATCTATTTAAAATATTGTTTTATAGCGGCATGAAACAAGAAAAGATCAGTTTGTTTTCTGTAGACTGTTAACTGTAGACTGCGAACTGTTAATCGCCTGCACCACTAATCCGGCCAGCATAAAGCCGAAAATAGCAGTGATATGCGCTGTCGTACCGTTAATCTGCGCTTTCAGGCTGCACCATTCGTGATTCACCAAATCGGGATCGCCGGGTCCGATTTCGGCTTTCGGGCAAAGGCATTTCTCGGTTCCGCACGAGGCTTTTTTACCCCGGTTTTGAAGCAGTTCATCGCTATACACACACAGGAATTTTTTAGCCGGCAGTTCGCCTTTTCGAATCTTCCGGCGCAAAGCGGCACCCAATGGACATCCCTGCACTTTCCAGAATTCGGCCACCTTGATGCGGGTAGGATCTAATTTGAGGGAGGCTCCCATCGAAGAAAAAAGAACCGTATCGGTGCGGGTTACCGTACGAATCAGATGTGCTTTACTCTCCAGACTGTCGATCGCATCAATCACAAAATGATACGAAGGCAAGTCGAACGAATCGGATGTCTCGGCATTGTAAATACGCTGAATCGCCGTTATTTCGGCGGTGGGATTAATCTCAAGCAACCGTTTTTTCAACACTTCGGTTTTCACCTCTCCCACCGTTTGGGTGGTGGCGTGCAATTGTCGGTTGATATTGGTCACGCATACGCGGTCGGAATCGACAATAGTCAGATGCCGGATGCCGGTTCGCACCAAGCTCTCGGCACACCAACTTCCCACTCCGCCTATTCCAAAGATAATCACACGTGCATTGGCCATACGCGCCATCACATCGTCACCCAGCAACAGTTCCGTACGCTGAAACAATCCTTTTTCTATCCCCATCTTTTTTCTTACTATTAATCGATCCGGATCTCCGTCCGAACGGGGTGCAAAATTACACAAAAAAACAGTTGCCACATACTCCTCATCAGCATAATATTACCTTTCACCGACCATTGTAGCAAGTCTGCTTCATACATTTCCGGCAAAATATTTTTTATCTTTGTATGCAGAAAACGAGATTTCTAAAGAAGAATCGACACCCACCCCTTAATTCACAAAAAAATGAAAACAGCTCACAACCGCATTGCTTTTACAACGCTCTGCCTCTTTATCGCCGGTATGCCTTTCTGCCTATCGGAAGCAATAAATAAAATCATAAAAAAAAGTACCGTTGCACAAACTGCCGCAAAAGCACAAGTGGCAACAAGAGCAACAACTACCACTACAACACCAACCGTATCGAACAGTGCAGCAGCTTCCGGTTTGAAAGAGGCACTTGTGGTCGGAGTTACCAATGCAGTCCTTTCGCTCAATAAAGAGAACGGATACTTTGGCAATGAAGCCTTGAAGATATTGCTTCCAAAAGAAGCGGCTCCGATAGTAAACAACATTAAAATGGTACCCGGAGGCCAAAACATGCTCAATGATGTAGTAATACGCCTCAACCGGGCTGCCGAAGATGCTGCCGGTGACGCAAAGCCTATTTTTGTCAACGCTATCACCTCCATGAGCATTGCCGATGCCTCCTCCATTTTATTGGGAAGCGACAAGACCGGCGCCACCAACTACCTCAAGAAAAATACCTACAGCCAACTTACAACTGCGTATAAACCGAAGGTAGAAGCTTCACTCAACAAAGACCTGGTCGGAAACATGTCGACTACCGAATCGTGGGCCAGACTCACCAAAGCCTACAATAAAGTTGCACACTCGTTTGTTGGAACCACGGCCGGTCTCACCACCGTAAACACCGACCTGAGCGGTTATGTTACCGAGCAAGCGCTAAACGGACTGTTTTTAACCGTAGGTAATGAAGAGAAGAAGATACGCGAAAATCCCACTGCCCGTGTAAGCAGCGTATTGCAAAGTGTCTTCGGCGTGTTGGATAAGAAATAGATCAGCTCAGCACCGTTGCCACAATGCGTCGTGAACCTCCATGGTTGCGGAATTCGCAGAGATAGATTCCTTGCCAGGTTCCCATGTTGAGCCGGTGACGGGTAATGGGAATAGTTAGCCCTACTCCGCAAATCGACGATTTGGCATGAGCCGGCATATCGTCGTCGCCTTCGAGTGTATGATCGTAATAGGGTTCCCGCTCCTTCACCAACCGGTCGAAGATGCGTCCCATATCCGTCTGCACATCGGGATCGGCATTTTCGTTGATGGTCAGCGCCGCCGACGTATGCCGGATAAACAGATGCAGCAATCCGCTTTCGGGCAGCGACGGCAGATTGCGTACAATTTCATCCGTCACCAGATGAAAACCACGGGATTTGGGACGCAAGGAGAATTCAGTTTGAGAAACCATAAGTAGAATAGTTTTTTCTGACCACAAAAATAGATAAAAACATCCATCAACAATAGGGTAAAACCTGATACAACAGGAATTATCATTAAGAAATTAAGAATCTATAAGCCGGTCATGCCGATGGCATTTTAAGTCCCTTTGGGACGAAAGGTTTATAGAAAAGCATGTTTTCGAGATCGTATGAATGCCGTAGGTATGACACTTTCTACAAGGATTGAGTACCTAACGAAAAGTCAATAACTTCCATCATATTATTTTAATGATTATCCGCATAATAATCTAGGGTGGCTTTTTACGCCATAGGCGTAACCCAACAATAACGCCCCGATTCATCGGGGTGTAAACACAAAAAGGTCAACACGCCCCTGAACCGCGTAGCGGTTTCCCATTGGCAAGGAAAACGCTTACAGCGTTATCCAAAATGCGACATCCATCTCCGTCGGGATTTATCCCGACGTTATTATTAGGATAACACCTCCTGTGTTTAGTGGTCATTTTATGGATCATCATCTCATTTTTTATCTGCGTAATTGCCGCTACCATCTCACCTGACACACACTGTCCATTTGACACTACCGCGCCAATGTGACGCAGATTCTGCCTATTTTACCTCTTTTTTGGCATGGTCTGTTTTTTGTTTCATCAAAGGGCGGAGCACTGTCCAGCTATGAATCATAACCGAACGCGGCTCCATATTAATGTTTTATTTATTTATAAATAGGAGGTTTTTAATATGGGAGCATCAGGAAACAAACAGCCCAAGAAAGTAAAGAGTGGTAAACACGCCAAACACGTTCCATCGTATCAACTCGAAACAGAGACAAAAACAGTTGATGACCTGAAGAAGAAATGATAGTTTCTCCCAAGGGGATGAAAAGCCGAAGTGAGGGTAAAACTTCATTCCGGCTTTTTATTTGCCCGGGGACAACCGTTTGCCTTCCTATCTCTATCCCTTCCGACCGAACCAACTCGTCACCGGCAGATCGAAACCGGCACCCTGCATGTAATTATACGTTGCCAGACTCAATCCCTCACCGTAGAAATCGAGATCTATTTCGTGAGGAGTTGTAAAGGGAATTTCATTATTGGCAAAGGTACCGGCAGCCATCTCCAGATGCTTTGCACCCACACTTTCGGGATGTAGCCCCGAAGGACTATGTGCCGTCATGGCATAGCGGTGCCAGAAGGCCGATTGCAGCCAACCGTTGGCAAACAGACCGCGCACCACCTCCAGCGAATCGAGTGTCTCTTTCTCCGTTTCGGTCGGAAAACCGTACATCAGATACGCATGCGCCATAATACCGGCTTCGGTAAAATTCTTCATACTCTCGCTTGCCGTTTCGATGGTGATACCCTTGTTAATCATTTTCAGAATGCGGGGCGAAGCCACTTCCAACCCACCCGAGATGGCAATACAACCCGACTTCGCCATCAGATAACACAACTCGGGAGTATACGATTTTTCGAACCGTACGTTGGTCCAGTAGCTCACCGTCAGTTTGCGCCGAAGAATCTCCTCGCTCAACTTCCGCAACAAGGCGGGAGGCGCCGCCTCATCCACAAAGTGAAAGCCCGACTGCCCGGTTTGCCGCATCACCGCCTCCATGCGGTCGACAATGGTCTCGACCGGAGCCGGTTCGTAGCGACGGATATAATCGAGCGAACCGTCGCAAAAGGTACACTTTCCCCAGTAACAGCCGTGCGCCAGCATCATCTTATTCCAGCGTCCGTTGCTCCACAAGGCGTGCATCGGATTGGTCAGTTCTATCAGGTTGATATACCGGTTCTGCAACAACCCGTCGTAATCGAGCACCGCCATTTCGGCAAACGGAATATTTTCTTTGCTCTCCATATTTACCCGAACAATCTCACCGGCATCGTTGCGGTAGAGCGTCCGCACCATCTCTCCCCCCTCCACCAATCGCAACAGAGGCAGCTCGCCATCGTCGAACGTCAGGTAATCGACGTAATCAAACAGCGTGGAGTTGGTGATGCTGCGTAGTTCGGTATTGACATAGCCACCGCCCATCACAATCGTTATCTCCGGAAACGCTTGTTTCAACCACTGTGCACAACGCAATCCGCTGTAGAGGTTTCCCGGGAAAGGGATAGAAAAGCCCACCACTGCGGGATTACACGCTCTGATCTTTTGGGCAAAAATCTCCAGCATCAATTGGTCGATAAAAGAGGGTGACTGCTGAAGCGCTTTTTGCAGAGGGGCAAACTCCGGCAACCGCAGGCAAAGCGACTCGGCATAACGAATCAGCTCGAAATGCGGATCGACGGCTTCACGGATAAAGTCGCACAAATCTTTCAGAAAGAGGGTGCAAAGATGCGTTGCCCGGTCGTGGTTGCCAAGGGTACCGAAAGCCCATTCCAGATCATCTTCCGAAGGAAAACGATGGCTTTGCGGCCAGAAACCGAGATCGCTGAAACGTTGCGCCAGCGTGTGATCACGTCCGCTAAGGAACCGCATCACCGGCTCAATGGTTTGAATATAAAATGCCGACTGTTGCAACAGGTTCCGGGAGTGCTTCGAGAGCTTTTTTGTCGGAAAATCGAGTTGAAAAATCCGTTGAAGTTGCTCCTGCGTAAAGAGTTTCTCAATCAGTTCGATACTCAGATCCATCTGCTCCGCATCGATACTGCGCGAACGCAAAAAGCCCTGCAACTGACAGGTAGCGGGATAAGGGGTATTGAGTTGAGTAAGTGGAGGAGTAACGAGCAGAATCTTCATGCGGCAGCTATTTGGGTTGAGGAACGCAAGCATTGAGCGTATTTTGCTTCTCGTCCCGATGTTCGGCACAAACTTACGGAAATATTTCGGCTTCGCCCAAAAGCGTGGTTTCGTCCGGCAATGCCTATTGATATGTATCTTCTACAGAGATCTATCCGATTCGGTGCCCAATAGCATCCTTTTTTTAATTTGCTCGTTCAATAGAGTCTCTGCAAACGGGAATTAAGTTCAACCGCCCTTTTATGCTGGATCTTTCAGACCGCATGAAAGTCTATGTATTAGGCAACGTTATTTTTTCCGGTAATTATAAAAGAATCTTCTTTAAAACCTTTACAAATTTGGCATCAGTCTCCGCATCAATCAATGCATGAATTTTAAGTAATACATTGTTATCATTATCCGATTGATATATCTTATTCATACTGAATATCACATCCTGCTTTATCAGATTTCCATGCTTATTGATATGTGCATTCTCATAATATGTCTTTTGTAACTCTGCCATTATCTGCACCTTATGATTACTATTACCAATCGCAATCTTCCATATATTCTGTATGCACTGTCTCGACGTTATAAATTTCTCATCGTCAAATAATTGAATCATTTTTTTTAATATTTCATGCATGCGATTGTCAGCGTCGCTCTTGCTCAAATTAGCCAATAACATGAAACCAATGCTACGTTGATATGAGTTATCACTTTCAAGTTTATCCACTAAATCATACCATTTATCATAAACCCAATCAACTTTATTCTCCGTTAGTGTCAGGAGTGTTTGAAGGGCTGAATAACGAATCTTGTCGTCCTTACTTGAAACATCAACAAAAATGTTATCAATTAGTTGCAAATCAGTTTCCATTTCTTCTATTCAGTATTCAATTAAACATCAATCGTGCACTCTTATAATGTTGCGTAACGTTGGCAATATGGACTAAAAGAAATTGCGGATGATATCGTCGCTATCAAGATACAATAAAATTGATACTGGTTATGAGCTTCGCGTACCATCAAAACTCTCTTTTCGACTATATTACATATTGGATGCTGTTTTTTGTTATTCAAAAACGTTTAAGTCTTTTAATGTCTTAAATGCAAATCTAGCTGATGGGTAGGTTATTGAACCACCCCCAATTACTCCAATTTTTATCGCTTCAATTATCTCCTGTTTACTTGCATTCTCAGCAATACAACCTTGAATATGATACATAATACATTCTTCACATCGTGTCAAAACAGAGATTGATAATCCAGTCAGTTCCTTATACTTTTTGGGAATTGCTCCATCTGAATAAACAATATCGTCCAATCCGCCAAAGTGCTTAAAAAAATCATCATTTTCAGACATCAACTCATTTAGTGATTGCCTTGTCTGATTAAAAGTTTGAATATCCATTATCCTTATTTATAAATTGGTTAACAAATCTAATAGATAATAATAGCGAATCAACAGTCAACTTTTCGCATAAATGTGGTGGATTGTCCTTTGAAAATCCTTGCGGACGGAGTTCCTTACACAAAAGACTTTTTTTTCGCATTTCAAATTCCTTAGCATAGTCATAACAATGTTTTTGTATTTGGTCAATGCTCAATTCCCTTTGTTTTCCGATAATTCCAATAAATATCAACGTTCCTTCAACTATCCCGCATTGTGCCCTGTAATTCCCAGCTCCATTTAATCCTAACGCACCGGAATAAACCTGTGCCGATAGTTCCACATTAAAAATCTCGGAAAGAACTTTTAATGTCGTAACAGCACAATTATGATTCTCTGTCCAATATAACTGATGAACTTTTTCTTTAATATAATTTTCAATTTTCATCTTTCAAGGTGCTTTTTTCAAACTTGTACACAACGGTTTATTGTATATGTCGTACGAGATCACGAAACGATTTCCATCATTCTTTATGTACCACAAACGCTCGAAGACCTCTGAAACCCGCATATAAAATGCCATGTATTATGCCTCGTTTATTTTTGTTTTTCTAATCATAAATTTTTCATCCTATCAAAGGAAACTCGCATCCCAATAACTTTACTATCCTTGTTTCTAATAAAATCTATCGTTTGAAATGGTCCTTTACCTTTAAAATAATCTTGTTTCACAGTAGCTTCAGTTTTCAAAGTCCCATGTCTTGGATGAAATCCAACTAAAGTATCATTCTCAATTGTAAAATTATAATAAGCCTCTAAGTCGGGACTATGATACTTTCCGACAAACTCTGAAGGTTCATAGAGATCTTTCACTTTACTTGACTCTACCAACATTGATTTAACCTTGCTTTTCTCAAAATCAAACTTCACTTTCCATACAGCTTTTGCATAATAATAAATTCATTATTACCAATGCATTGTAATGGACTTTCATTTCCGGCTCTCCTATAATTAATACCATAACGTATCATTTCTTATATATATTTTACAAGCAGCATCACCATCCCAATAATCTCCTTCATATTTGCTCAAATTATCATTGCAAACCGGTTTATATCCCTCGTATGCTTTTTTATTCTGGTCTGATTTTGCAGCTAAATCAGGTTTTTTTCTTATCATTTCTATTTTTAGAATTAATAATCATGGTATTCTGTTGTTTTTAAAGTGCGCCCAACATTGAAGGTATGGTGTACGTTCCTGCTTTATCTTTTTGTCATTTTATAAATCATAAAGTTACTTGTTTCTTCATCAAAACATCCATACGAATAATCTCCATACATTTCAACAATCTCCAATCCAGCCGGTTTAATCATACTCCTTAATTCCGAATCAGCTATTGGTTTAAAATTGATCTCCAACCATCTTTTCTCAATCAGGATATTCATCGCATCGTATATTTCATAGAATTGAAATCCGGAAACTATTTTATCCGATTCGTTATATCGATTCATATATGAAATAATCAACTGTCTATCTTCATCCATCTGATATTTTCCCATTACTCTTGTCATGCCATCTGCTAATCTTAATCGAGTTTTAGGATTTTGAAGCGTTAAAATAAACATACCGTCCTTATCCAGATGTGATGAAATTGATTGCAATGCTTGAATCTGTAAATCAGTCGATATTATCTCGGTAATTGAATGAAATGGCAATATTATAAAACCAAATTTTTTATCCAAATTCAGATTGGCAACATCCATTTGAACTAAATTGACTGAGTAATTTTTATTTTCAATTTTCCGTTCAAATGAATCTAGCATCCCCTCTGAATAATCTACACATATCATTCGTCTCCCAGCATCAAGCAGCGGAATTGAAACACGCCCAGTTCCACACATTAATTCCAGAATTTCACCGTTGAATCCATCGGTCTCTTTAATAAAAAAAGGGACATCAAAATCTACATTGACATAGAAATCGTATATATCTGAAACTTTATCAAATTGTATAGGTTCTTTCATCTTTTTGCAGTGTTTCTTAGCATGACACACATCAATATATATCCTTGCCCTGCGCTACCAAACGATTAGCGCAGCGGGGGCATAGTTGTTGTCCCATCTCTCGGTCCCGTCGGAATCGAAGATCAGCGATAACCAAATCCAACGGGGACAGGCCAGTAATAGCACGGGTCAGGAGGGGGAAGCTCGGAACAAGTCATTATCAAGTCACAAAGAACTTGACGCGAGCCACAACCCTTGAATAACCTAATCAATCCCCATTTTTTTATATTGCCGTGTTGTGTATTGTTTTTGTATTTATTCTGTCAATAATCGTTGTCATGATTTATGAAAATCGCTTTCATGTAGTCTGAATTATTTAGGAAGTCAAGTATAGCTTTGATTTCATTTTCATTGCATCCATAAATAATTTTTATCTCAGAATCATTTTTAATTCTGTCAGCAATGCAAATTATTCCATTTATTTTTTTCTCCTTTTCTTCACCAACAAATATATCAATACCTCCTCCATCCATGGATTTAGTATTTACAATAAATCCATAATCAACTGGATAAGTCATATTCACATATTTAGGGTGAATGGTCCCTTTTTTTCTATCGATTATTCGATTATTTGATTTAATAAATTCAGCAAGAATATCCCAATAAGTCATATATATTCTAATTATCTTTTTATAATTATGCCCTTGTTCGGCGTATCCTCCGGCTAAGTCGTCGTTAAAAAGAAAATTCCGGTTTTCGGAATACTTTTAAAGTATGCTCATATTTCTTTCGTACAAAAAGGATAACTTGCAGCTATTGCCCTTCGGTTCTTTTGCAAGGCAAAGAGCCTTGCTATTCTATCCGACGTAGGCAGAGCCATACGCCGAACCCAAATCTGCTTTACACGTTACGACAAACGGGAAGGAGCCGATTCCTGTAACCCCGTCCTTCAGGGCGGGGAAGAAACGGTCAATGACCGATTGGCTTCAGCCCTGAAAACAAATTCGCATACTTGTAAAACATTTTTATAAGCTTTTGAACGCGAAAGACGCAAAGAACACAAATAGCCCCGCCGATACCTCTCTCTACGCCGCTGGCGCGGGTCTCCTGACCCGTGCCCTTAGCAAAAGTTTCAAAACAAACTTCTTTGCCCGATTTCTTCAAATCTATATTTCAGCAATAACAAGTCCGCTTGTGGTATATTCTTTACGACCATTAATAGCACGGATATTTACCCCAAACCCACTGACGATCTATGATGTCAGTACTGTTAGCCTGCAGGGGCTTTCGTCTGCTCT
>JAFNAS010000013.1 GCA_017860295.1 Bacteroidota bacterium
AACTACCAAATATCTTTGCATCTTTTTTCAAAACTTTTTCCCTCTGCTTCAAGCTACAAAACACCTCCGTGTTTCTCCCTCAAAGCGGCTGCAAAGTAAGGGGTAATATTTTGGAAAACCAAACCGGATTAAGAAAATAACCTCGAAAAAGTGCACATTTTGTGTAACAGCTTATCAAATAATCACCTCCTATGAGGGTTATTTTTTGAAATAGTTCGTAACTGATGCTTTTTGGTCTTCCAAAATTGGATTTTGATCGTTTTTTGGGGCTTTTTTGAACCTTATTTTTCGTGAAATGGGTATATAGAGTCTGTATTCTCCCATTTGGTGTATGGATTCTTTGTAAGAAAAGAGTTGTAAAAACGTGGATCACCTGTCACTTCTTGTCCCAGCCAAGAGGGTTTCTCAAACGAAAACTCTTCTGATGGGAGTTCAATTTCGGCAATTATGAGTCCTGAATTATCGCCAAGGAATTCATCTACCTCAAAAATAAGCGACGAATTCGGAATGAGGTGCCTTTTTTTTTCAATTATTCCGGGCTCGCACAGCAGCATTAACTCTTTTGCCTCTTCAACGGAAATCTCTTTTTCCCACTCGTAGCGACTGATTCCTGATTGGTTGTTCTTCCCTTTGATAGTTATCCAGGCATTGTTGTCGCAAATACGGATACGCACCGTTCTTTCGGGAACGGAGGAGAGATACCCTTGTGTGATATGGATGGTATGGGTTATAAAGGGACAAAAATCACCTTTGATTAAGAATTTTCTTTCTATTTCGAGTGGCATACAAATATCAGATTTCTAATTTGTCGACAAAGATAAACGAAAAAGCGACTATAGTATCTCCACTATAGTCGCTTTTTACGCAACAAAAATCATTTTACGGGTTGATGACCTTTTTAGTGAACGTTCCTTTGTTGGTTACAACTTTTACTAAATATACTCCCGATATAGATGGTAAATCAAAAGAGATTTGGTTGCTATTCACATCTCTTTGCTTGTACATCTGTCCGGACGGAGTGTAGACAAATATTCGGTTGATCACATCCTGATTGAATATGGCGATATTAGTTTTGTTTTGAACAAGGGTAAGTCCAGATGTATCTTCTTCAGATGTTACGTTGCTCTTTTTAAACAATAACGTGAAATTCGGGGCAGAAGAGGCATTGGCAACCGAGAATGTATACGAGGTGGAATTCAGGTTAGTTACCGTGCCGGAATTGTCTTTAATATATACCTCTACAGTGTCGTTTTTTTGCGGAAGGGCAATCGTGTAATTGCCAGCAGCCGGAACGCTTACCTGTAACGGGACTTCCATGACAATGCCTTTGAACGGTAATATGTTTATTCCCAATCCGATAGTGCTATTTGAACTAAAGGTGCTCATTACAATATTATTGCCATTGGAGGTAGTTGACCAGTTGGGTAAATCTTCGAGTTCTACCACATCGGAGTTGGCATTGGGATGAAACAAAACATAGGTGCGACTCGATGTATTGTTTCCTTCTATATCCAGACGGAACTGTGTCGGTGCATCTGATGAAGCGGCTTCTGTTAAGCTTCGTGTACGTAATGGTGTTGTCGTCAATGCACTTGCAGGCTCTGGTACAAATTGTACTTTCGTCAACGTAGGAGATGCATTCCCATTCTTGATAAAACAAGCTCCGAATGGAGATAATCCGACACTTTGAAAATCGCTGAGAGTCCAGATGTCATAATAATCGCCATTCGAGTTGTATATAAAGACACCGCCTGCGTATCCGCCGATGCTGTTACTTGACGTCAGTGATCCGGGCCAATATGTGTCCGTAAGTGACAGATATTTTATATAAGCTGATTGAGGGTACGGATTGCTAATAAAATTCCATCCTCTTTCGGTCCATGAAAGAGAACCCGATGTTGTATATGATAAACCAGATACATCTCCAGAGCTTAAATTTGAGAGAGTTACTTGCCCGTTTGATGGGAAAATAACAGTCTGAAGATAGGGTAGTTTGATCGAATTTAAGTTTAGAGAATAACCAGTTCCAACATTCAGAAGGGAAGAGGTCGTTAGGTTGCTCCATGCACTTTTATCCACTCCGTTTGCGGCTCGGGTGCTTTCGCTGTATTGCTGGATACGTACACTCGATTCGGGAGTTGCTCCTTCTAATTTGCTCACAGATACAGGATACGGAACTCCAAAGAAATTCCAGGCATGAACGCTTGTGCTTCCTGTGACGTACAGCGGGAACGCTCGAACGTACAGAACGCTGTCGGCCGTGATCGATCCGTTGGTAATCATTGGCGGATTTAGTGAAGAAGCAACAATTGTACTGTCTTTAATTTCCAGCCACTTCGCTTTTAAAGTTGTGTTTCCTTCCATGTCGAACTTAGTACCGGATGTTATTAATACTTCGGCAGTGTCGTTCGATACGGTTAGCATGGAAATAGGAATCACGTATCCTTTTCGTAAATTTTTGATAGAATAGGCGGAGTAATTACCACTTATAGTAATTCCATCCCATTTTTGGAATGCTCCCATATCTATTTTGCCATTATATTTACGCACTTTCCCGTTCAGATCGGTCGGTAAAGAATTGGCAGTAGCATCGCCGCCATTCAGGCAAGGTGAAATTAAAAGCAGTTCGTAGTTTTTAGTAGCCGGACTTTTGAAGTTGGGTGTTCGTTCTCCCAGATCGATATTGCCAGTTCCTGATGACCATGTTAAGGTTCCATAGGAAGAGGTTCCGGCACTATTGGTTATCGTTGGTGTAGTGCCGGAGATATTTCCGCCTCCGTTTTTCCATAAGATGGAGTTTTTGACAGTTGGAGTGGTAGTGCTTGACAAAATTGCGGCCCCGGTATTGTTGACAATGGTTGCATTTACTAAATTGGCATTGTTGGGACTTCCGGCAAAAAGCACTCCGTTGCCTCCATTATTGGCGATTAATACATTATAAGCACTGCCAGAACTGTTTAAACTCAATCCGCCTCCAAGGTTGTTGATTATATTACAATTCTGTATTTTTGCACTGTCGACTGTGATGGCATAATTGCCCGATGCTGCTCCTGTAATGGTGAAGCCATCCAGAACAGCTCCTTTGCTTCCGGCAGAGGAAGTATAACTGATCAGATTGGCACTAGCTGTCGCGTTTGAGGTAATAACTGTCGGATATTGCTTCAATAATCTGGCGTTGATTTTATTGATGGCATCAGCGGTGCTTGTGGGTTCAGTGCCTGGGGTGCCGACAAAACCTCCATAAAGTCCTAAATCTTTTTTCAGCAGGAACGTGGCGTCACTACTTGTCGAAGAAGATCCCGAACTGTTTTTCGACGGCAGATAACTGCCATTTCCAGCTGCTACCCAAATCTGGGTAGAATCGTTTATATTATACTGGTCGAGTGCATCTTGAATTGTCTTGAATGGAGTTGTCCAGCTCAATCCATTGGGGGTGCTGTTCGTTGAAGCATTGTTCACAAAATAATACAGAGCGGTTCTTTCGTAGCATCCGATATCATATACGGCATCGCGGAATATACCTCTGATGTCGGCACTCGGGAAGGTGGGGGCTCCAGAAGCGCTAGTGCTCCCAGCATTGATAAGCGATGACGAAGTTCGTAGGCGATAATCAGCTGAAGTAGTCGTTGTAGGATTAGCAAAACGGGCAAAGTAAGAGCCTCCGGACATAGCGGGAGGTGTGTTTGACGCATCCAATAAAATACTTCCAGACCCTAAAGAACTCCCGTATCCACTTGGCCAAGCATTGTTTTTTTCATTATTTGTTGTTACTCCTGAAACGGTATTATTCCAAATTACATTGTTATAGAAATAAAGCATGTCATTATTTCCAAATATGTGGATGCCTGAAGAGCGATTCGATGATGTATTGTTGGCAATAGTATTATTAATAAAATAACAGGCTGTCGAGTAGTTATTATATAGGCTTATCGACAATGCTCCGCCTGCATAATAAGCATAATTTCCATATATCAGGCAGTTGATTATATTCGATCCTCCAGCTCGAATATTGATGCCACCGGCATTGCTGTTGCCTCCAGAGCCAGAACCTGTAGTATTGTTGCGTATAATACAATTGTACAATGTTCCGCCGTCCATTTCTGCTCCGGCTCCGTCGTTGGTGGTACTTTGCGAAGTAGTATTTGACTCAACAATACAATTGCTTAATGTGAAATTAGGCAGTGTATATGCTCCCGCACCACAAGCGTCATCTTTGCCGCTGGAACATGTTTGCATGTTTGCACCGGTAAGTATAAAACCGTCCCAAACCGTAGAGGTAGCGAGACCGGTACCGCCGCCTAAAAGAGTCGATGTATAAGGTGGTCCTAATACTCGAATGTCGTTTCCTCCATTCAGCGTAGTGGCATACTGAGTTGCATTACTAAGTACGACTCGCGAAGACATATCTGCATTGTTATTGTTGGTCGTGCCATATTCGGGAAATGACCCGTAAACATTTACCCCTGAACGAATAACGAAATTGTTGGCCCATCCAGTCCAATATCCACTGCTGTATTGAGCATAATCGCCTGAAGTATAGTTGGGATCCTTAGTATAACTCCCAGCGGCTACATAAACAGGTAATTGAGTGGATAAGGCTAATGACGTTTCAACGGCATTTTGTACGGTTGCCATGGCATTTGTCCAAGAAGTCCCATCCTTGTTTCCACGTCCATTTTGACGTACGTATACGGCTGTCTGATACGCGTTTCCTGTTGCTGTAAATGTTTGATTTGTAGAGCCTGATGCCAGATTGAACGTAGCACTTATGTTTGATTCGATGGTTGTAGGAGTGTATCGGATGTATAAAGTGCCTCCTGTCTTTCCAAGTGTTACGGAACCTCCCGAACTGCTCCATGTAGTATTGTCGCTGCTTAATTGGTAGGCGGCAGGTGCTATGATAGTAATGGAGTTCGATAAATATTTACCTGTAACCGAGATAGTTTGTGAGGCAGAATTCGACCCGACAGCTTCGGCAAAGCTGATACTTGATGGTGATGTTGTGATTGAAGGCGTTTTTATGCTGCTTTTGGGAACGATTTCTCCCGTTGAGAGTATCTGAGCATCATGATATGTATTATCTGCGCTATTGAAAAATGTTATTTGACTTAATTGTGCAGAGGTTAATCCAGAAGTGTTCGTTCCAATGTACAATCTTTCAATAGTTCCGGCACTGCCATCCCAGCCACCTTGCCATCCGGTAACCGTAAGTATTTTTCCTGTAGTCCACGCTTTTGAGTCGCTACGGCTGAATTTTAGATTAAGAGTATTCGTCCCTAAAGCTATGGTGGAATTGTCTGTTAATGTGAGTGTTCCAACGATTTCTGAATATCCGGCGGCAAGAGTGCCTCCATTCATGGTAATAGGGGCGCTATTTGCTATAACATTGGTACTTCCAAGGGTCACAGTGCCAGCAGAAATTGTAGTCGTGCCCGAATATGAATTGTCTCCGGTTAATAGCATTGTCCCGTTGCCTGTTTTTGTTATGCCGTTACCGCCGGAAATATTTCCACTGATTGTCAAATCGTAAGTAGGGGAACCGTCAACTACATTAATGGCAATAGTACTGCCTAATAAAATATTGCAGTCAATAATAGCCCCATTTGAGCTATTATTGGAAGCGGTAACGATTACATCTCCGTTTAACGTAAGGGTATTATTTGAGAGTGTATTCCCGTTGTCAATGGTGAAGGTGCCATTAATTGTTGTGTTAGCTGCTAGTGTTTTAGTACTACTTCCTATAATTGTCAGGTTGTTGGCGGTGGTCCACCCGTTTCCGATGGCTTGTGCCGTGCTGCCATTGTAGACATAATTGGCACTGGAACTATATGAACGAGAGCCTCTGACCTGAATTGATCCAGTATTAGTTCCGCTCTTGGAGATACCAGCTGTATTAGCAGTTGTGATAGTACCTCCTGCATTTAGTGTAAATGTAGCACCACTACCATCTAATACAGATGTGCCAAAGTCAACAGTGGTACCACTTGCTATTGTAAAATTAATCGTATTATTTATTGTTCCAGCACTTTTGGTAAAAGTCTGGATGGTAGTGCCTGTAAAGTTGATATTGGCAGTTCCGCTTCCGGTTTCACCGATAATACCTCCGGATTGATTGAAATTACCGTTGAGGTTGATAATGGCTGAAGACCAATTGTCTGAATTGCCATTCAGGTAGAGAGTGCCTCCTGATAAGTTAAATGATCCTCCTATGTTTACTGTTTCGGAGCCTCCTGTGTAGGTGCTTGTTGTACCATAAGCGTAAAGGGTACCTCCGGTTTGAATGAAATTACCGGCAATATTGAGCGTATTGACTCCGTTGCTTGAGTTTACGAGTCGCAGAGTTTTGTTATTAGTGCTATTGAGAGAGAAGCCTCCATTAACTGTTGTTAGGCCTCCTGCCAATGAAATGTCAGAGCTTTGTCCCGTGCAATTCCATGTGAAATTTCCGAATGATTGTGTTAGTCCGGAGGGGGCGGAGTAGGAGCTTCCAGTAACGAGACAGGTTGAACTTGTCTCCCATGTAGCGGTAGGAATCGTTCCTCCGTCAATATCATGCTGATAGGAGCTTCCATTGTTGAATGCGATTGTGCCTGATTGTGATATGGAACCTTGGTTCAACAGAGAGCCGTTTACGGTCAAATCAGTGTCGGTTCCATCAGCAATGGTTAGCGAGGTTCCATCGCTGATCGTTAGCTGTCCTCCACTGTCGACTGTGGTTTGGTCGATGGTTACACTATTGGTTACAGCTACGGTATTTCCACTCTGTATCGTAATAGTTCCATCGCTACTTGATGGAGTTGTCGTTGCTGCCATCCATGTTGCTCCATTATCCACTGATTGTTGCCACGTGGTGATGGAGTTCCAGTTGCCTGATGTTATCGAACGGAACTGTTTTGGTGAGGATATCGTCTGTGTGCCGCCGTCATAAAGAGTTCCTGAAAAAGAATAGCTATTGGTAAACGTGAAATTGGAGCTGGAAGGTGCAGCTACGGTAAGCGTATGTCCTACACTAGCCGTGGAGTTTATGTCTGCTGTAATCCATAAGTAGTAAGTTTGCCCAGTAGAAAACCAAGGCCAATTTACATTAATTGTTACGGTACTGCCTGATGATAAGGCAGGAATAGGATTACTTTGTAGCTGTGCAGAAGATAAATCATCTGTCGTATTTGTCCATAGCTTATATCCGGAAACACCAGATGCATAGCTAATATCCGAAGAGGAGAAGGTTCCGTTTGCGACAAATGTAAACTTTGTGAAATTAGCACCATATCCACCAGATAAAATAAAGGAGGCTTTGTAAATGGGCTGGTTTGTATATCCTTGAGGTAAATATGCAGCTGCAATAGCAGGGTTGGCTGAGGAAATTGCTATGGTTTGGCTGTATGTAAATTGGAATAAAGATAGAAAAGATACAGCAACAAGGAATATTATTTTGATTTTGGTTCGCATAATCAATCGCAGTTAGATGGAAGTATATGGTTGCTTTTGGATTGAATGAAAGATATCATATTTATGCTCGTTATTTTGGATAAAAATACCGTATGTTAAAGTGAGAGAGGGTATTTTAGTGTGTATCTTCCAAAATAATATGATGGAAAGTGTAGCTATTTTCTTCATTGGAGGCGTCTATTTTTCTCATTTAGAATTAAAGAATATTTGTGATTTAAGCCTGAAATTTAATTGAAGAAAATTACTTTCAGATACAAAAACTCACGTAATTGCAAAGGTATGAATAAAAGTTATTTAGAACCACAAAATTTAGATACGTTAGTATAATTTCAGCATATTAACATTCGGTTAGAATGAAAAATGATAAAAGATAATGAATTATCTGAGCATTATTGACTTATACTATCGATGATAGTATCTGTTTTGACGCTAACGTAAATTCGCTGCATTGAATATGAGATAGAATATTAGGGTACTCATTTAAGATGATTTGAGATGAATGGGAGGTGGATCCTAAAATTAGTTATCCGGTTTTAATTTTGGAGCGGCAAGTGGTCTGATGAAATAAATGTGCTAGACCGATGTATTTCTTACCGATTCATTCAGAGGTAGTAGTATACAAGTTTTTAATGTTGATTGGTAGTGCATGCACTGACGGGGTATTAATGATTCGATTTGTATAAAATAAATATATGTAGTTTATTATGAGATTGTAGTTGCACCTTTTCATTTCGTTTTTTGATATGTCGAAGAATTTTCTATGGTTTTGTTTTTCGGATTTTCAAAATTGATTATTCGGCTGTTTAGTGCTGTGCGTATGAAATCCCGTTTGTTATAGGCTCTTGCTTCAAAGCGAATTGTCAAACTAAATCGGTTAATTATTTTTCAATTCCAAAATGAATAACTACCTTTGCAGGCTCAAAGCTGAAAAGTCAACTAAATTAATTTTATAAAACAACAATGAAAGCAGGAATTCATCCGGAAAGCTATCGACCCGTAGCGTTCAGAGATATGTCGAATGGCGAGACATTTATCACTCGTTCGACTATTGCTACGAAAGAAACCGTTGAAATTGACGGGGTAACTTATCCTTTGGTAAAGCTCGAAATCTCTAGTTCTTCACACCCGTTCTATACAGGCAAACAAAAGCTGGTAGACACCGCAGGCCGTGTAGACAAGTTTATGAACCGTTACCAAAAGCACTTGGAAAACAAGAAAAAATAAGTTCGTCACTTTCATGTTTAAACCATAAGAGGTCGTTTCAATCCAATTTGGGTCGAAATGACCTCTTTTTTTGTTTGTGAGTTCTTTTGAGCAAAAGAAGGCATTTTCGTGTTCATCTTATTTCTTAACTTTGCACTGTTTGTTCTGCTATTTAAATTAATATCGTATGAAGTGGTTGAAGTGGATTCGTATTATTTTGGCTATCGGTTTGACGATGCCGGTTTTTTTGTTGTTTGTCGATTTTTTTCACCTGTTGCCGCATAATACCGCAAAGCTGGTTCATTTTCAGCTTTTGCCGGCTCTTCTTGGCGGATTCTGGGGTGCTGCAATATTTGTTTTATTACTCACGTTGATCTTCGGACGACTATATTGTTCTGTGATCTGTCCGGCCGGAGTATTGCAGGATGTTTTTAATCGGTTGACAGCAAGGGGTGTGAAAAAAAATCGTGCAAGGCGTTATTTCAAATACACCAAACCGAACAATTGGTTGCGCTATTCGGTACTGGCTCTGACGGTCATCGCCTTTGTGGCTGGTAGCTCTTTGCTTTTGATTCTGCTCGATCCTTACAGCAATGTAGGTCGTTTGATGAACGATCTGATACGTCCGGCGCTGATTCCTTTGAATAACTTATTTGTCAATGAATCGGCAGTCGGCGATAGCTTTCTTCATCATATCAATTCACTGGGATTTGTGCTGGTGCCGACTGCAATTGCCACTTTGTTTCTGGTGGTAGTAGCGGTAATGTCGCTTACCCGTGGGCGACTCTATTGCAATACGATTTGTCCAGTGGGAACCTTCCTCGGACTGATTTCTCGTTTTGCTCCATTTAAAATTGTGGTGGATCATTCGGTTTGCAACCATTGCGGGGTTTGCGCCCGTTCGTGCAAGTCGCAATGTATCGACTCAAAAAATAGTGTCATCGATCATTCGCGTTGTGTCGATTGCTTCAACTGTCTTTCCACCTGCTCACAGAATGCGCTTAGTTACCGGTTTCAATTGTCTGAGAAGAAAGCCGAGGCTGCGATTGAAAATGTAAAGAACAGTTCCCGCCGTAATTTTCTGATTGCCGGAGCAACTGCCATTGCAACGGCTCCTGTTGCCATTGCACAAAACAAACTGGGCGTGAAGAAGGCAGAACCCATAATGCCTCCGGGTGCCGGAACGCGAGATAACTTCAATACCAAATGTACGGCTTGCCATTTGTGTGTATCGGAATGTCCCACGCAAGTGCTGCATCCTACGGCGTTCGATTATGGTATTATGGGTATGATGCAACCGAAAATGGATTTTGATAAAGGTTTTTGCCAACCCAATTGCACCCATTGTTCCAATGTTTGTCCGTCGGGAGCGCTTACTCCGCTAACCCGCGAGCAGAAGCATGTGACTCAGGTTGGTATTGCTCATTTTACACAGACCCGTTGTGTGGTTTATCTTGAAAATACTGACTGCGGCGCATGTTCCGAGCATTGTCCGACACAGGCTGTGAGCATGGTTGAGTACAAAAACGGCTTACGCATTCCGCATGTGGAGCCTGAAATATGCATCGGCTGCGGAGGGTGTGAATACATTTGTCCGGCTCCTACAAAGGCAATTGTAGTTCATGCCAATGTCGATCAGAAAAAAGCCAAGCCGATTCCCAAAGGCAAGGCTAAAGAAGAGAAAGTGGAAAGTTTCGGTTTTTGATCGGTGTTTCCCGAACAATATTGAAATGAGGGTGTCGCAGCGTCGGTGTCCTCATTTTTTTGTTTTTGTAGGAATTGAAAACACGGTCGACGACTTTTCAACAATCCTAATTTTTTAAGAAAACCAGTGGTGTGGATTTTCTGTAAAATGGTTTACTTTGTATGCGATGAACGAAGCAATACTCGAAAAACTGAAAGTGCTGGCAGAATCGGCAAAGTACGATGTGTCGTGTGCATCCAGCGGTACTACGCGTAAGAATATTCCCGGCGGAATAGGAAATGCGGAGGGGTGGGGTATTTGTCATTCGTTCACAGAAGACGGTCGATGCGTGTCGTTGCTCAAGATTATGCTCACCAACTATTGCATCTACGACTGTGCTTACTGCATCAACCGGCGTAGTAACGACCTGCCACGGGCTACCTTCAGTGTGTCGGAGTTGGTGGAGCTGACGATCGAGTTTTACCGCCGCAATTATATCGAAGGGTTGTTTCTCAGTTCGGGGGTGGTGCGCAATCCCGACTACACCATGGAGCGGCTGGTGAGGGCAATTAAAGACCTGCGGACGGTGCATCGTTTCAATGGCTATATTCACATGAAGAGCATTCCCGGCGCCAGCGAACAGTTGGTGCACGAAGCAGGACTCTATGCCGATCGTCTCAGCGTCAATGTTGAAATTCCGACCGAACAAAATTTGAAACTGCTGGCTCCTGAGAAAGATCACGCGAGCGTTTACAAACCGATGTCGTTTATACAGCAAGGTGTGTTGGAAAGTAAGGAAGAACGGCGAAAGTTTCGTTCTGCACCCCGTTTTGCACCGGCCGGTCAGAGCACGCAGATGATTGTGGGCGCTACTGACGAGAGCGACAAACAGATTTTGTACACTTCGGCAGCGCTCTATCAGCGGCCGAGCATGAAGCGGGTTTACTATTCGGGATTTATTCCGGTCAACAGTTATGATAACCGCTTGCCGGCATTGAAGCAACCTCCTTTGGTACGCGAGAACCGCCTCTATCAGGCCGACTGGCTGATGCGCTTTTATGAATTTAAGGTGGATGAGATCGTGGATGACCGTTACCCCGATCTTGATCTGGAGATCGATCCGAAACTTTCGTGGGCATTGCGCCATCCCGAAGTGTTTCCGGTGGATATCAACAAAGCCGATTATTCGCTGATTCTTCGGATTCCGGGTATTGGCGTGAAGTCGGCCAAGCTGATTGTGATGTCGCGGCGATACGGAAAAATTACCGGATCGGCCTTGAAAAAGATGGGAGTGGTGATGAAGAAAGCGCAATATTTTATCACCTGCAACGAATTGCTGGTGCATACCGTTCACGAGGCTTCGCCCGAATATGTGCGAAAGGTGTTGACCGAAAAGAAACTTTCCAAATCCAAACTGATCGACCAGCAGCAGTTGTCGTTGATTTTCGACTAAAACCTCTCCTCACGACGACTTCGTGTCGGAGTCAGACATTTATCGTCTGACCCTAACCCCTCCCCCCAAGGGAGGGGAATTAATTATCGGATATTAACAGACCCGGAAAGAATGATTGTTTTTCGTTACGATAAAACGTTTGAAGGCTTACTTACGGCAGTTTTCGATGCCTATTTCCGTAAAACTTTTCCGGAGAGACTGCTGGGAGCGGACGACATCGAACCGATGTTTGCCGACGAAAACTTTGCCGTTATCACGCAACCGGATAAAGCCGCGCGGGTGTGGAAATCGTTGGAGAAAAAGTTGTCGCCCGGTGCCTGCAATATGCTCACCTACGTGTGGCTGTCGGAAGAGGAGGGGAGTGACGAATTGTTGTTTCAATACATCCGCAAAACAGTGGACAGCAAACGATCGATCGAAACGAATTTTGCCGACGAGGTGGTGCTGAAGGTACACAAGCTAGCCATGAAGGTGAGCAAGGAACGACTCCGGATGATTCAGTTCGTACGGTTTCAGAAAGCGGCCGATGATATTTTCTTCGCGCCCATCGCTCCCGATCACAACTGTCTGCCGTTGGTGATCGACCATTTCAAAGACCGTTTTGCCGATCAGAAATGGATACTCTACGACACAAAACGTGATTACGGATTTTATTACGACCTTAAGACAGTCACAGAGATGACGCTCGAAACATCGGCACTGTTTCCCGAAGGCAAACTCGATGAAACTTTGATGGCGGAAGATGAAAAACTGTTTCAGCAGTTGTGGAAAACCTACTTCAAATCGATGACTATCAAAGAGCGGATTAATCCGAAACTGCACCGGCAATTGCTGCCAAAACGTTATTGGAAATATTTGACGGAGAAACAGTGAGCGAGGGGCGAATTATAATTCGTTGATAAGCGATGCCGCCAAAACCCAGTGGATGTAGACGGTTGAACCGTGAACAGTGTAGAAAATAGCCATTCGCTTGTAATTGACGCGTCGGGCGTAATGCCCGTATTTCAGCAGAGAGGGGTGGGGTTGAAGAGGAAAAGATTCGGCCGATTTTTCGAGAGAAAGTATCGTATCCAATAATCCCTGAACATAGCGAAAAGCTGTCAACGGTGCTTGATATTAGAATAGGATAACGTTTGTCAGATTATCAATGTCAGCTTTTGCGTTATCGGATAAGAGTACGCGGTATACAGACATTAGTACTTCAATTTCTCGTTTGATCCGTAATGCGTATTCATTTTGTATTCAACATCACCGAATACCTCTTGTACGGTATGCCATTCTTCTTCGGTATCCTTTTCCGGCTCCAAATATTCCAATGGGCGATAACTTCGTTCATGATGATCGGCTTGTTTGGTTTCTGCAAAGATAATTCATTTGTATGGCATTTCGCCTTTTCGCCATTCGCGAAACTCTCTTCTCAGCTCTCGGGAAGCGTTCGCCATTTGCGAAACCTACGTTTGCATGCAAAAGAGCCTTTCGCCGTTTGCGAATCGATGTTTTGTCTTCGTGAGAAGCTTTCGCGAATGGCGAAAGGCTCTTTTTTATCGGGGAGGCGTTTTCGCGGTTCGCGAATCGTTCTCCGGTGTTCGGTTGGCGTTTTCGCAAATGGAGAAAAGAGGTCTGAATAAAAAAAGCACCCTTTTGAGGTGCTTTTTTTATGCCGGCAATGCAAATTTATTCTCCGCTGGTATCTTTTCCCCGAATTTCCACTCGGCGGATTTTTCCGCTGATGGTTTTGGGCAATTCATCTACAAATTCCACAACACGCGGATATTTATAAGGAGCCGTCACCCGTTTAACGTGGTTTTGAATCTCTTTGATAAGATCTTCACCGGCTTTGTCCTTATATTCCTTCGACAACACGATGGTGGCTTTTACCACCTGTCCGCGTACTTCGTCGGGTACTCCGGTGATGGCACATTCCACTACGGCGGGGTGGGTCATCAGGGCACTCTCTACTTCGAACGGTCCGATGCGGTAGCCCGAACTTTTGATAACGTCGTCGGTACGGCCAACAAACCAGTAATAGCCATCCTCGTCGCGCCAGGCCACATCGCCGGTGTGGTAAATGTTGTTGTCGTAAACACTTTTGGTCAACGCTTCGTCGCGGTAGTAACCCATAAAGAGACCAACGGGTTTGAACCGGTCGGTGCGCAGGATGATTTCGCCCTGTTCGCCGTCTTCGGCCGAGCGACCGTCGGCTGTAATCAGATCCATATCGTAGGCAGGGTTGGGCACTCCCATCGAACCGGGTTTCGGCTCCATCCAAGGGAAGGTGGCGATGGTCAGGGTGGTTTCAGTTTGTCCGAAACCTTCCATCAGTTTGATCCCCGTTATTTTGTAGAATGCTTCGTAAACGGCAGGATTGAGCGGTTCGCCTGCTATGGTGCAATATTTCAGAGCAGAGAGGTCGTAACTTTTCAAATCTTCGCGGATAAGGAAGCGGAACACCGTGGGAGGCGCGCAAAAGGAGGTGACTTTGTATTTTTCGATCATGTGCAACACATCGGACGGAGTGAACTTTTCATGATCGTATACGAAAATGGCAGCTCCGGCTATCCATTGTCCGTAGAGTTTTCCCCAAACGGCTTTTCCCCAGCCGGTGTCGGCAACCGTCAGATGCAGGCTGTTTTCATGAATGTTGTGCCAGTAAGAGGCAGTCACGATATGTCCCAGTGGATAGGTGAAATCGTGGATCACCATTTTGGGATTGCCCGTGGTACCCGACGTAAAGTAGAGCAGCGAAATATCGTCGTTGTTGTTCTTTTCGGCAGGTTTTGCAAACGGTGCTGCATGGCGGATGCCTTCGTGAAAATCGTTCCATCCTTCGGGGTAATCGGGGCCTACCGAGACCACCTGCTTTACGGTCGGAGAATCCTTCAAAGCGCCGTTCACATGTTTGGCAACTTCCTCGTCGCCTACAGCCACAATCATTTTGATGCTGGCAGCATTACAACGATATACGATATCTTTGGATGTGAGTAGGTGGGTGGCCGGAATACAAACGGCACCCAGTTTGTGAAGTGCCAGAATAGAAAACCAGAATTCGTAGCGGCGTTTCAGAATCAACATCACCATATCTCCTTTGCCGATTCCAAGTTGCTGAAAGTAGGATGCTGTGGCATCGCTGTATTGTTTTATTTCGGAAAATGTAAAGTCGATGTGTCGGCCATGATCGTTTGTCCAGCAAAGCGCTCTTTTGTCGGGCGCAATACGCGCCCATTCATCAACAACATCGTAGGCAAAGTTGAAGTTCTCGGGTACGACTACCTGAAAGTTTTGCCTGAAATCATCAAGTGATTCGAATTTGGTTTTGGTTAGAAATTTTTCAATCATGTTGGTGACATTACAAATGTGATTGTAATGAGAGAGGTGTCGGTTTTTATGGTATCCGGTTTTTGGGTTGTATGTGATAACTATTTAGACGTTATTTTATTCGGAATCTCGTATTTTTTGAGTATTTCAGTCTCCTTGTCTTTCCACGACTGAAACTTATCTTCTTTGTGCGTGTTTTCGTTCAGTAATTCGGTCGGCATCTTCATCGGATTCTGATAGCCTAGTTTTGCATTATAATGAAAAATGCCTTTTCCAACGCCGCTTTCGATAATTTGCCGCAGTTCTTCGCGTAGCGGTTTGTAAATGGCTTCCATCAATTTGTTGTATCTGTCTTCTTCGACTTGAGTCATCTTCATGAATCGGTCGATAGTGATTAGCTGCACCGTATGTATTCCGTCGAATTTGATACTGTCGCTGATCGACAATTTCGAATTTCGGGGTTGCATATATCCGGAAAAACGAATCATCTTCTTGAGGTCGGTACTGATATGTAGAGGCTTGATGGTGTCGATAACACTTACATTTTGAGCATAAACCTCCATGCTATTACCGAAACAAAAGCATATTCCTGCAATCAGAATATGACAAATGTGCCGATTGCTTTTAATGTATGGAAAAATATTTCTTATATTGAGTTGCTACTTTAGAAATTAAAGCGTTTATAATCATGACGATTATCGGGTGCAATTTGTGAAATGTGTTTTCTGTTCAAATGTTTTCCTCACTTCTTATTCGAATATTTTTTTAGGACCTCCTCTTCTTCATGCGAATTGATGTGAATAGGTCGTTTTTCATCATGTTTGTTTTCGTTGATGTATTCGGTCGGCATTTTTTGCGGATCGAAATATCCGAGTTTTGGATTAATACGACTCTGGCCGATACCTTCGTCAATAATACGCTGTTGCTCGGCAATCAGAGGGTCATAAATCTCTTTCATTACTTTTGCATATTTTTCCGCATCGGCTTGTGTTAATCGTAAGAATTCCTTAATTGATAGTCGTTTGACAGTGTGGAATCCTTTGAAGGTGAGGCTGTCGGTCATGCTTAGACTACTGCTTCGGGGTTGTATATAGCCGTGAAAATGAATAGCATTTTGTAATTTCGGATTGATGCGAACCGTTTTTACGGTATCCCCAACGATTTGAGCATCGAGCATCATGCAGCTCATTATCAAAAAGCTGCACAATGCTATTTGATAACGAACGAGCTCGATTCGATGCAGATGTTTGTCATTCAAACCGAGCTGTACGTTCTTTGTCTGGAAATACAATTATTTATTGCGGATGTACTGAAGCAACCATTCGCCTACTTCAGTAGTACTGTGCGCGCTCCCCCCCGCACAGATGTCTTCCGTTACAAAATCTGCTTCGAGCGATGCATTGACGGCTTCGCGAATCAGATCGCCTTCTTTTTTCAGGTCGAATGCGTATTCGAACATCAAAGCGGCAGAAAGTACAGTGGCCAAAGGATTGGCAATATTTTTGCCGGTTGCCTGCGGATACGATCCGTGAATTGGCTCGAATACCGACGTGTGGATGCCGATGGATGCTGAAGGTAACATACCCAACGAGCCGGTGATGACGGAAGCTTCATCGGTCAGAATGTCGCCGAAAAGGTTTTCTGTTACAAGCACGTCGAAGCTTTTCGGCCACTGGATGATACGCATGGCCGCGTTATCAACAAACAGGTATTCGGTTTCGATGTCGGGATACTGCGGCGCAATCTCCTGCGCAATCTGACGCCATAAGCGAGAAGTAGCAATAACATTGGCTTTGTCGACCACAGTCACTTTCTTGCGGCGTTGACCGGCAAATTTATAGGCTAGATGCAGGATGCGTTCTACCTCTTCGCGGGTATAAACGCAGGTATCGTAAGCCGTATTGCCATCTTCGCTTCTGCCCTGAGGGCGACCGAAGTACATTCCTCCTGTCAACTCGCGGATACACATAAAGTCAGCACCATCTACCAATTCGGTACGTAAAGGCGATTTGTGGAGCAACGATGCAAATGTTGAGACGGGACGAATATTGGCAAAAAGGCCTAAATCTTTACGCATCTTTAATAATCCCTGTTCGGGTCGCACTTTTGCCGAAGGATTGTTGTCGTATTTCGGGTCTCCGATAGCTCCGAAGAGGACGGCATCCGATTTCATACAGAGGGCATGAGTTTCTTCGGGATAAGGACTGCCTGTCTTGTCGATGGCACAGGCACCCACCAGAGCATATTCATACGTCAGTGCGTGGCCAAATTTTTCTGCTACCGCTTTTGTGACGTCAAGTGCTATGTTTACAATTTCGGGACCGATTCCATCGCCCGGGAGAATAGCTAAATTAAGTTGCATAATCCTATTGGTTCCGTTTTTATATACGGGTATAGAAACGGAAATTATTAATGTTAGTTGATTAAAATTGGTTCGTTATTCTTTTTCTTCACGGTGGAAGTAGACATACTTCGGCTCTTTGGGTTGATATTCTTCGTTATCCCATAAAGAGCTTGTAATCATTAGGTCGGCGCTATAGCGATTGCAGGCTATAGGCACATTGTGTATGCGGCACTGGCGGAGCAACATTTGAATGTCGGCTTCGTGCGGTTGCGCGTTGAGGTCGTCGATAAGGAAAACAGCCAGATTGATTTTCTTTTGAGCGACTAAAGCTGCAATTTCGGCATCTCCTCCCATCGGGCCAGAGTTGACACAAGTAATGTCGGCTTGAATTCCTTTTTTGTCGAATGCTTCTTTAATGAGGCCTCCGGTGGTGCCGGTACAAATAATCTTGTGCTTGGATAACATCTCGGCATTATAGTTGGCCCATTCCACCATGTCTACTTTACGGCGGTCATGCGCTACCAGTGCGATGGTTAATCTTTTGTGCAAAGAAATATCAGATTGATTCATAAATAGCGGTATTTGGTTGTGTTATGATGCAACATTTTGAGATAATCAATGCCTCTTGTCTGAGTTTTAAATTGATACTGCAAAGGTAGTTGAAAATGATTGATTGTCAAAAAAGAGGTGCGATTTATTGCGATTTAATTTTTTTGTAGTGTGGGCGGTGCAAGCTCTATGACTTCCATATCATTGATGTCGTTTCCATCTATTGAAAAACGAAGTAACGTTTGTACATTATGAAATCCGTAACGTCCTGCTGCCCCGGGATTGACGCAAAGCATTTTCAGGTGTTGATCGTATTGTACTTTCAGAATATGAGAGTGTCCGCAGGCAAACAAATCAGGCACCTCTTCTTTCAACAGAGCTTTTGCTTCCAAGCTGAAGTGGTTGGGATAGCCTCCGATGTGGGTAAGTAAGACATTCACTTTTTCGCAGGTGAAACGTAAAACGGTGGGGCAGCAGAGGCGGATGTCGTAGCCGTCGATATTGCCGTGAACCGCCTTCAGCGGTTTGAATTCCTTGAGTCGGTCTACGATCTCAACAATTCCGATATCGCCGCCATGCCATATTTCGTCACATGACTCGAAATGCTCGAAAACACGAGGGTCGAGGTACCCGTGCGTGTCCGATAAAAAGCCGATTTTAGTCATTCTTTGATGAGTTGGTCTTTCCGACAAAGATACACTTTTTTGATCTCTGCGCAAGACCGATTTTTGGGGTTGTTTCAATACTATGTTAGGTTACATTTTTGTAGAATGGTGATTGATTTTAGTACACAGAGGTAGGTGCTGATTTTTATATTAGTATGTAACTTGTTGATTTGTAATTGTAAATTATTCGTGGCACGTTATTTGTTTCGGTGAATAACAAGACACGAAATGATATGAGGCATCCTTTTAGTATTAGGGCAGAGTTGGAAATTCAAAAAAACGGAGAATGTTTTTTGACACCGAGAAGAGTCGATCTTTTACGGAAAATCAAATCGACAGGCTCTATTTTGGCAGCTTCTAAGGAGATAAGAATGTCGTATCAACAAGCCTGGTCGTTTGTGGAGCAGATGAATCGTCTTTCGCCACTACCGGTAGTAACCCGCAAGCGTGGTGGTACTAATGGAGGTGGTGCAGAGCTGACTTCGTTTGGTTCCAACCTGATTGAACGTTATGAAAAATTGCAGACCATGCATGACGAATATATACAGAAAACAGGAGAGGCTATGCTTTTTTGTTTTCTGTAAGCCTTAGGGCTTTTTTTTAGAAAAACGTTATTCTTTATTGTGTATATCGATGGTTTGATGGCAGCTAATTATTAATTTCAAATAGTTTTGGTATGAGTAAGCGATTTTTTATTAGTTTGTTGTTTGTGATGGTAGCTTCTGCTGCGATAGAGAAGGTGGCTGCACAGGCAATTACCATTGGCGGAGAACTTCGTACGCGGACAGAAGTTCGTAGCGGAGCGGTGGCTCCCTTGTACGATTCGTTAGGAACTGCACTGGTTACGGTGATGCGATCGAGACTCAATATGGCTTATACGTCGAATGTGATGAAGGCCAAATTGGTATTGCAGGATACGCATGTGTTTGGACAGACCTCACCGACGGCGTTAAGCACGGGTACATTTGGCATTTATGAGGCATGGGGTGAATATTTGTTGGCTCCTGGAATTTCGGTTGCCATGGGTCGTCAGGCAATAGAGTATGACGATAAACGATTGTTTTCGGCCAGCAACTGGAGTAATACGGGTAATGCCCATGATTTGCTGTTAATGAAATATACGTCGACAGACTTTATTTTGCATTTGGGAGCTGCTTGGAACAATGCCAGCGATGTGTATCAGGAAACTGCCTACACTACAACTTACAAATCGATGACCTATCTTTGGGCATCCAAGCCATTGGGTAAGTTCAACCTGACGGCTCTCTGGGTAAACGAAGGTTATCAACGAACCAATAATCAATCGAATGTGAATGATAATAAGCGATGGTACCGGAATACTATCGGTGGCAATCTGAGTTATTCGGCAGAAAATTTTCCTGTGACTTTTTACGGAACAGGTTATTATCAGTTTGGTCACGGAACCACAGGGAAACAACTGGATGCTTATTTGCTGGCTTCCAAAATTCAAGCCAAAGCATCCAAAACGGTAGCTTTCAATCTTGGAGCCGATTGTTTTTCGGGTTCGAAATACGATTTGGCAACCACAGAGGATCATACATTCAATAAATTGTTCGGGGCAAATCACTCTTTCAATGGTTCGATGGAATATTGGAAATCAATGCCAACAGGAGGTCTGATCGATCTCTATTTCGGTCCGGAGGTGGCTATCGGTCCGAAACTGAAAGCCGAGGCTTCGTACCATGCCTTCAGTCTGGCGCAACAACAGGTCAAGATCTTCGATCATAAAGGTCTCGGATCGGAACTCGACTTGACATTTACCTACCCGGTCTCGTCCGTGATGAATTTGCAGGGAGGCTGGAGTGGATATTTTGCCAATGCATTGGTGACATCGGTCAAGAAATTGAAAGCCAAAGTCGATCAGAAATTTCCGCAGTGGGCATTTATTATGATTACCATAAAGCCTACATTTTTGTCAGTGAAATAGCAAATAGAATGTAATTTATAGAATATCAAAATAATATAATATGAAAAGGACTACCATTATTATACTGGCACTATTCGTGTCGTTTGCATGTGTGGTGAATGCACAGAAAGTGAGAGTTGCTGCGGCAGCCAACTTGCGCTATGTACTTGAGGTTATAAAAAAACAATACGAAAGGGAACATCCGAAAACCAAGGTGGACATTACATTCGGAGCCTCGGGAACATTGACTCAACAGATTCTGAACGGTGCTACTTTCGACTTTTTTATGGCTGCCGATATGGATTTTCCCAAGGCTTTGAAAGCAAAAGGAGCAACTGTGGGGCCTGTCGTTACCTACATATTTGGTAAGGTGGCGATGTGGAGTAAAGAGATAAATCTGGTCAAGGGATTGAATTCGGTACTTCTCCCGGACGTGAGAAAGGTGGCGATCGCCAATCCTGCAACGGCTCCCTATGGAGAGAATGCGGTCAATACCCTTAAAAAGTATGGACTGTACGATAAAATTGCAGGAAAGATTGTGGTGGGCGAGAATATTTCGCAGGCAGCACAGTTTGCATTTACCGGTAATGCCGAGATTGGCTTTATTGCTCTTTCGTTGGCGTTGGCTCCCGATATGAAGGGGAAAGGGTATTGTTATGAACTGCCGGCCGATGTTTGTCCCCCGATAGCTCAGGGTTGTGTGTTGGTAAAAGGGTGGGAACGCAACGGAGAAGCCTCCCGATTTATGAAATATGTGCTGAGTCCCAAATGTGATGCCATTTGGAAAAGCTACGGCTATGGCTTGGTAAAACGCTGACCGTGATGGTTCTTATGAGTATTTTTACAAATCTGATCGTTGGAGATGCCGCGAAGTGTGCGGCATCTCTCTTTTTCAATTTACATTGGAAATTGACGATCAAGATTGGCTATGTCTTTAATGGATTTTCATTGGCATATTGTCATATTTTCAAATTAGCACTTTAATACGTATGTCTCCCGAATTTATCCAAACTCTGCTTCTGACGGCAAAACTGGCTCTGTCCACTACGCTGATTTTGTTTGTAATCGGATTGCCGGTAGCGGCTTTGTTGGCCTTTACCCGTTTTCGGCTGAAGGTGATTTTTGAAGCTCTTATCAATATGCCCATGGTACTTCCTCCCACGGTAATAGGTTATTACCTGTTGGTGGCATTCAGTCCGCAACATGCTTTCGGTGGTTTTCTCGAGCGTTGGTTCGATCTTCGTCTGGCATTCAGTTTTCAAGGAATTCTTATTGCCAGTGTCATTTTCAGTCTTCCGTTTATGGTACAGCCGTTGCAAAACGGATTTGTGGCATTACCCAAAAGTTACCGTGAAGCGGCTTACACCTTGGGAAAATCTAAAATCGAAACATTTTTTCGGGTGTTGGTGCCCAATATCAAACCTTCTATTGTGACCGGCATTGCCATGACTTTTGCCCACAGCATCGGTGAATTTGGAATTGTATTGATGGTGGGCGGTAATATGCCCGGCGAAACGAGGGTGGCTTCTATTGCTATTTACGATGAGGTACAATCGTTGAACTATACCACGGCAAACCAGTATTCATTGATCCTTTTTCTGGTTTCTTTTTTGTTGCTCGTTGTTATTTATAGTGTGAACAAACGCTTTCGAGTATAATGAGAAGGTGAGAATGCAGGGAAATCTGAATGCTAAATGTAAACGAATATGATCTATATTGATGTGGAACGAAAAATGCTCACCACCGACGGGCCGCGAACATTGGAAGTCTGTGTGGAAATTCCAGCTCACGAGCTGGTATGCCTTTTCGGGAAATCGGGTGCCGGCAAAACTACGTTGTTACGAATGTTGTGTGGTCTTTTTACTCCGGACAAAGGCGTGATACGGATAGGAGACCGGACGGTTTTCGATTCCTCGAAGAAAATAAATATACCGCCGCAAAAACGGAATGTAGGCTATATGTTTCAGGATTATGCTCTGTTTCCGAATATGAATGTGGAAGAAAATATACGGTTTGCGCAGGATGTGAGGAATGTAGAAGAAATAGAAAAGTTGCTTCATACGTTTCAGTTGGAGCAACTCCGTCGTCAGAGTGTGAACCGGCTTTCGGGGGGGCAGAAACAACGCGTGGCACTTGCACGAGCTTTTGCCCGTAAGCCCGAAGTAATGCTGTTGGACGAGCCACTCTCTTCGGTTGATATTGAATTACGTCAATCTCTCCAAAATGAGATACTTAAAACGCATGAATTGTTTCAGTCTACAACCGTTATGGTGAGTCACGACAAAGAAGAAATTCGCCGTTTGGCCACCAACGTATTACGGATCGGTAAAGAAAAGATTACCGCATTCGAGAAACCTACAAATTTGTAGGTTTGATAAATCTTCTCCTACCTATTTGGAGCGATTTTGTTTTAGAAGATAACGCTATTTGATTTTTATTTAAAAATATTTTCTCTGTGAATCAATGCTTTAATCGTTTTTGCTTTGCTCTTGATTGTTAAATATTGTTTTCTGGCACGTGCTTTGAAAGTAGTACAATAACAATTCATTCATTTAGGCAAAAAATTAAGGTTATGAGAAAAATTGCTATCTACGGAAAAGGGGGCATTGGTAAATCTACCACTACCCAAAACACAGTGGCCGGTTTGGCCGAAATGGGAAAAAATGTGATGGTAGTGGGCTGCGACCCTAAAGCAGACTCTACCCGGTTGCTCTTGCACGGTTTGGCTCAGAAAACCGTATTGGATACCCTTCGCGAAGAAGGTGAAGATGTGGAGCTGGATGATGTGATGAAAGACGGTTTTAAAGGAACACACTGTGTTGAATCGGGAGGCCCGGAACCAGGTGTCGGTTGTGCCGGTCGTGGTATCATCACCTCTATCAATCTTCTCGAACAGCTCGGAGCTTATGATGACGACAAACACCTCGATTACGTGTTCTACGATGTATTGGGTGACGTTGTTTGCGGTGGTTTTGCAATGCCTATCCGAGATGGCAAAGCACAGGAAGTGTACATCGTATGTTCAGGAGAGATGATGGCAATGTATGCCGCCAACAACATTTGCAAATCTATCTCTAAATTCGGAAAAGTCGGCGACGTTCGTCTTGGCGGTCTTATCTGTAACTCCCGTAAAGTGGACAATGAGGCTAATATGATTCAGGAGTTTGCCAAGAAACTCGGAACTCAGATGATCCACTTCGTACCTCGCGATAACATGGTTCAACATGCCGAAATCAACCGGAAAACGGTGATTGACCATGCTCCGGAACATCCACAAGCTGACGAATACCGTGCGTTGGCAAAAAAAATCAACGATAATACGATGCAGGTAATTCCGACTCCGTTGGCTATGCAAGAGCTTGAAGACTTGCTGGTTGGCTTTGGAATTATGAATTAATACCTTTGTTTTGGAGAAGACCGGGGAAGTTGTTTTCTGCGCATTTTCTCCGGTCTCGACCAAAGGTTAATCGTTCGGCAAGCCCTTATAGTGCAAAAAAAGAGAAGATTTGTAACAAAATAAAATAACTTAAAGAAAAACGTTATGTATTTACTAAGAGCCATCGTTCGTCCGGAAAAATCGCCGGTAGTCATGAGAGCCCTCCTCAATGCAGGGTTTCCGGCAGTCACCAAGCTGTCTGTATTCGGTCGTGGAAAACAGCGCGGTATCAAAGTAGGAAATGTCACCTATGATGAATTGCCGAAAGATCTGCTCATGATCGTAATCAACGAAAAAGATAAAGAGTTTGTTATTGAAACAATTATCGAAGCTGCCCGTTCGGGTGAAAAAGGACAGTTCGGTGATGGTAAAATATTCGTTACTCCGGTTGTGGAAACCTATACCATTTCCAGTGGTAAAATGGAAGTATAACCATCGAATAGATGCTGAAAATAGAATTCTTTAACGAATAATTTATTGATTATGAAACTAATTCTCGCTATCATACGAATTGCCAAAATGGGCGATACCAAGTCGGCGCTTTCTGAAGCCGGATTGCCTTCGTTTACGGCAATGCCTGTGCTCGGACGCGGAAAAGGTCACGGCGATTACGAAAAAGCCGACGAAACTGCTCCCGAATATGCTGAGTTAATTGAGAAAATGCCGCGATTGAAATCCAAGCGCATGATTACCTTGGTGGTGACTGATGATAAGAAAGACCTCGCTGTCGAAACCATTATTAAAGCGAATCAGACAGGAAAGAGCGGAGACGGTAAAATAATTGTTCTGAATGCAGTGGACTCGGTACGTGTTCGCACGGGCGAAGCGGGCGACAGCACTTTGGACTAACGAAATAAGGAGATACAACAATGATAAAAGAAGTAAATAACAGCGTTTCGGTTGATGACCTGAAGAAATTCAAAGATGAGGTGTTACACAAATACCCCAAAAAGGTTGCCAAAAAGCGGGATAAGGCCATTCTGTTGAACGATCCCGAAACGCCGCCCCAGATTCAGGCCAATGTGCGTACGGTTCCCGGTATCATTACACAACGTGGCTGTACTTACGCCGGTTGTAAAGGTGTGGTGCTCGGACCTACCCGTGATATTATCAATATTACTCATGGTCCTATCGGTTGTGGTTTCTATTCGTGGTTGACCCGTCGTAACCAGACCAAGCCCGAAACGGAAGCAGATGAAAACTTCATGATGTACTGCTTTTCGACCGATATGCAGGACTCCAACATCGTCTTTGGCGGTGAAGAAAAACTAAAACAAGCCATCCGTGAAGCCTACGAACTGTTTCATCCGAAAGCTATTGCTATTTTTTCTACCTGTCCGGTGGGTCTTATAGGTGACGACGTGCACCGTGTAGCCCGTCACATGAAGGAAGAGATTGGTGAAGGAATCAATATTTTCGGATTTTCATGCGAAGGTTATCGTGGTGTATCGCAGTCTGCCGGTCACCATATTGCCAACAACGGTTTGTTCAAGAATCTTATCGGTCGCGACGACGAGAAAAGAGGTGATTTGAAATACCGTGTTAACCTGTTGGGAGAGTACAACATCGGTGGCGATGCATTTGAGTTGGAACGTATTTTCGAAAAATGCGGTATCAACCTGATAGCCACTTTCAGCGGCAACTCCACGATTCAGAAATTTGAAAATGCTCATACGGCCGACCTTAACATGGTGATGTGCCACCGTTCGATCAACTATGTGGCCGAAATGATGGAAACCTCTTTCGGGATTCCATGGATCAAGGTTCAACCGATCGGTGCCGATTCTACGGCTAAGATGCTTCGCAAAATCGGACAGTACTTCGGTGATCAGGAGTTGATCGATAAAATAGAAGAGGTGATTGCCGACGAAATGGTGGCTGTGATTGCTGCCCGTGAAAAAGCATTGAAGAAAACCAATGGTAAAAAAGCAATGCTGTTTGTAGGTGGATCGCGAGCACACCACTATCAGAATTTGTTTGAAGAGCTGGGAATGACTACCCTCTCTGCCGGTTATGAATTCGGTCATCGCGACGACTACGAAGGGCGTGTAGTTATTCCTACTATTCAGATCGATGCCGATAGCCGTAATATTGAGGAGATCACTGTAACCAAGGACGAAACCCGTTACAATCCGCGCAAGACGGAAGAAGAGTTGAAAGCGCTCGAAGCGGAAGGAATGGAGTTTAACGGGTACGAAGGGTTGATGCCTCAGATGGCAAAAGGATCGCTGGTGATCGACGACCTGAGCCATTACGAAATGGAGAAACTGATTGAACTATACAAACCCGATGTATTCTGTGCCGGTATCAAAGAAAAATTCTGTGTTCAGAAAATGGGTGTGCCTCTCAAACAGTTGCATAGCTACGATTATGGCGGACCCTATGCCGGATTCAAAGGAGCAATCAATTTTTACGAAGATATCGAAATGATTGCCTGCACCACCATCTGGAAAGAGTTGAAAGCTCCATGGGAAAGTGAAACTTACGTGGAAGCCCAATACGCTTATTGAAACCACAACCAGATTTCTAAATTTCCCTCAGGGAGACTTGGCAATCTGAAACTGAAAGTTAAATTATAATATATTTAACGCATAGAAACGTTCTAAATTCAAGCTCTGAAAGTTCCCCTGAGGGGAATTTAGAATCTTTAAATTCATAAAATTATGCTATTACGACATACAACAGCAAAAGAAATAGACAGAAAGGCCTTGACGATCAATCCGGCCAAAACCTGTCAACCGATAGGAGCCATGTATGCGGCATTGGGTTTGCACGGATGCTTGCCCCACAGTCACGGTTCGCAAGGATGTTGCTCTTACCACCGTAGTGCGCTCACCCGTCACTTCAAAGAACCGGTGATGGCTTCTACCAGCTCGTTCTCCGAAGGTTCGTCCGTGTTCGGCGGTTCTTCCAACTTAGTAAGTGCTATCGAAACAATATTCAGTGTGTATGAACCTGACGTGATTGCAGTGCACACAACCTGTCTGTCGGAAACGATTGGTGATGACCTGACTCAGATTATCTCCAAAGCCAATGAAGATGGCAAAGTTCCTGCTGGTAAAAAGGTTATTTATTGCAATACACCGAGTTATGTCGGAACTCATGTTACCGGTTATGCCAACCAGGTTTCGGCGTTTGTGAAGTTTTTTTCTACTGCTACGCCAAAGAAAAGAAACGTGGTAAATCTTGTGGCTGGTTGGATGGAGCCGTCCGATATGCGTGAAATTAAACGTATTGCCAATGAGATGGAAGCTCGTACGATAATGTTCCCCGATATGTCGGGTGTACTCGACACTCCGTTGACGGGTCATTATGATATGTATCCCAAGGGAGGCACTACTCAGGCTGATATGATTGCCACGGGCGATAGTAAATTTTCGATTGGTATCGGTCCGTATACTACCGAAGATGCATGCATTAAGCTCGAAAATAAATGTAAGGTAAAATTTGAAACTGTCGAAATTCCTATCGGATTGAAGGCAACCGACCGTTTTATCATGTCTCTCAGCCGCCATGCTAATTTGCCGGTGCCCGATTCGTTGACCGAGGAACGTGGTCGTCTGATTGATCTGATTGCCGACAACAACAAGAATTTTTATGACAAGCGGGTTGCTCTTTATGGTGATCCCGATACATTGATTCCTTTGGTAGAATTTTTGTTGACATTGGATATGAAACCAGTGTACATTGTTACCGGTACTCCCGGAAAACATTTTGATGACGCGATGACAGCGATGTTGAAAGAAAAGGTTCCCGAAGCCAAATTCAAGAGCGGAGAACGTGCCGATATGTTCCAATTACATCAGTGGATCAAACAAGAAGGAGTGGATATGCTTATCGGTAACAGTTATGGCAAATACATTGCTCGCGATGAAAATATTCCATTTGTTCGTCTTGGATTTCCAGTGATGGATCGTCCGGGCAATAATTTCTTCCCTTGTGTGGGTTATACAGGAGCGACCAATCTTTTAATCAAGATTTTGGATGCTTTCCTTGATCACAAAGACCGCACTTGTCCAGAAGAAAAAGTAGAACTGGTAATGTAGAATTAAAAATGAATAGTTAACAATGAGGCAACAAGCTTACTTGTTAATTATTCATTGTTCATTTTTAATCGGTGAAAATTATGGCTGAATATTTACAAGGCAGAGAAAACCAGATCGTGACCAAAGGAATCGATTCGCACGAACTGGTGGGCGGAAAGCCCAGTGTGGCCGGGTCTGTCAGCCAGAGAGCCTGCGTTTTTTGCGGCTCGCGTGTGGTGCTTTATCCTATTGCCGATGCGCTTCATCTGGTGCACGGCCCTATCGGTTGTGCCTCTTATACCTGGGATATTCGCGGAGCTCTTTCATCCGGTCCCGAACTGCATCGAAGCAGTTTTTCTACCGATCTCCGGGAAAAAAACATCGTTTTTGGCGGACAGGATAAGCTTTATCAGGCACTCCATGAACTGATTGACAAACATCATCCCAAGGCGGCTTTTGTCTATTCCACCTGCATTGTGGGTGTGATCGGCGACGATGTGCAATCGGTTTGCAGACGGGTACAAAAAGAGAAAAATATTCCGGTTATAGCAGTGATGGCCGAAGGCTTTCAGGGCTCGAAAAAAGATGGTTACAAGATAGCCTGCGATGCTCTTTTCTCATTGGTGGGCACAGACGAAAGCCTAGAGGTGTCTCCCTTGAGTATTAATATTCTCGGTGATTTTAATCTGGCTGGCGAACTCTGGATGCTCGAAGAGTATTACAAGAAAATGGGTATTCAAATTCTGGCTCCTATCACCGGCGATGGTCGGGTGAAGAAAATTCAGAATGCTCATCGTGCAGCACTTAACGTGGTGCAATGCTCCGGTTCGATGATTCACTTAGCCAAACAGATGAAGGAAAAGTACGGAATCCCGTTTATCAAGGTCTCCTACTTCGGCATCGAAGATATGTCGGATGCACTTTACGAGGTAGCCAAATTCTTCAAAGATGACAGCGTAATGGACAGAGCCCGTGATTTGGTCAAAAATCAGCTCACTACGTTGATTCCGGCACTCGAACCTTACAAAAGAGCGTTGCAGGGCAAAAAAGCGGCCATTTATGTGGGCGGCGCTTTCAAGGCAATATCGTTGGTAAAAGCACTGCGGCTGATTGGTATGAAAACGGTGATTGCCGGAACGCAGACCGGCAATACGGAGGATTACCGCTTGTTGAAAACCATTTGCGACGACGGTTGTATTATGGTAGATGATTCCAATCCGGTAGAACTTTCGGAGTTTGTAAAACAGACGGGAGCAGACCTGTTTATCGGAGGCGTGAAAGAACGTCCCATCGCCTACAAACTCGGAATCGGATTCTGTGATCACAATCACGAACGCAAACTGGCGCTGGCCGGTTACGACGGAATGCTCAATTTTGCTAAAGAGGTGTACGAAACGGTAACCAGTCCGGTGTGGCAATTTGTGAGTCAGAACAAAGAGTAAAGATTAAAGAACAAAGGCTTTTCTTCTGCGGGGGAGAGGTTTTTCCAAAACAAAGTATTGTATGCAAAAGGCAGAATCCATAAAGCAGAAAGTGATGCCTTCGGGCGATGCGTTTGCCTCCTCGTGCAATGCATGCAAGCAATGTACGCCGCTGGGCGCATGTATCGCTTTCAAAGGAATAGAAGGCGTGTTGCCGATGTTGCACGGTTCGCAGGGATGTGCTACCTACATTCGTCGCTATCTGATAAGCCATTACCGCGAACCGGTCGATATAGCCTCTTCCAATTTCAGTGAAGAGACTACCATCTTCGGCGGAAACAGGAATTTTAACACCGGCATTGACAACATTATCTCACAATACCATCCTAAGGTGATTACCATCGCCAGTACCTGTCTGAGTGAGACCATCGGTGAGGATGTTCAACGATTGATATACGAATACCAGGAGACACACAACACGATGCCGGATCTTCCGGTGATGATCTTTGCATCTACTCCCAGTTATCAGGGAACGCATTCGGAGGGATTTCACGAAGCTGTTTTTGCAGCTGTGAAGACACTGGCCGAGGCTTCCGGCCCGGTTGGAGATCATATCAACATCTTTAGTAGTATGATTTCGCCGGAAGATATCCGCCACTTGAAGGAAATTGTGGAAGATTTCTCGATACCGGCCATGTTGTTCCCTGATTACTCGGATACACTTGATAACACGTCGTGGGATAGTTATCGTCGTATTCCTGATGGCGGAACTCCTGTTGAACAGTTGAAAAATAGTGCAATGGCCTATGCTTCCGTTGAGTTGGGATATGTCCTCAATTCTGGAGGGATGAACGGTCGAATAAAAGATAATGGTACGAAGCAGTCGGCCGGTGAATACCTGAAAGGTAAGTTCGATGTGCCGCTGGTGCGTACTGGTCTTCCGATCGGGATTCTTGAATCCGATAAATTCTTTAACTCTCTTGCTTCAATTTCCGGCAAAGAGATCCCGATGAAATATCAACGTCAACGCGGTCGTTTGGTCGATCTTTACATCGACGGACACAAGTATGTTTCCGACAAGCGGGCAGTGATTTATGGAGAAGAAGATTTGGTTGTAGCTTTAGCATCCTTTGCTGCCGAAATAGGTATAAAACCTGTTCTGTGTGCTACCGGTGGAGAAAGTGGTAAACTGGCAGAGACGCTTCGTGAAGTGTTGGGCAAAAACTATTACGAAGATATGGTGGTGGGTCAGGGAATGAGCTTCGAACGGATGGAAGATGCCATGCGAGACCTTAAACCCGACCTGATGATCGGTAACAGCAAAGGATACTACATCGCCCGCAAAATGGATATTCCCATTGTTCGCACCGGCTTTCCTATTCACGATCGAATCGGAGCTCAACACAACCGGGTGCTAGGCTACGAAGGGACGATGATCCTTTTCGAACAGGTTGTAAATACACTTCTTGAAGACAAACAACGCAAATCGCCGATCGGTTACAAATACATGTAAAATTATAATTATGAACATACATATCGCCAGACAAATAGCACGGAAACTGAGACGCCAGCGGGCGTTTTCCAAGCTTACCAAACGGAGTACCAGTTCGAAAGAGAACAAAGACGGCGATGCGTCAGATGTCAAAACGGACGAGAATGATGTGAAAATTTGAGGATGTGAAGATCGGCATTGGGTCGATGCTCAGATTTGAAATAAATAACAAAATTGTAAATAGAATGGCTATGGAAACAAAAGATATAACCCTGCACCCCTGTTTTAACGAAAAAGCGCGGCATACGCATGCTCGGGTTCACCTTCCGGTTGCTCCTAAATGCAACATTCAGTGTGCTTACTGCAATCGTAAGTACGATTGTGTGAACGAAAGTCGTCCGGGCGTGACCAGTACGGTGCTCTCTCCGCTGCAAGCCGTTCATTATTTGAAGGCGTTGTCCGGAAAACTTGAAAATATCAGTGTGGTAGGAATTGCCGGTCCAGGCGACCCGTTTGCCAATCCGGCTGAAACTCTCACAACGCTCGAAATTCTTAAAAATGAGTTTCCCGATATTATCTTTTGCCTCTCGACCAATGGACTTGAGTTAGCTCCACATATAGATAAAATAGCAGAATTGGGAGTGACGCACGTGACGCTGACTATTAACTCTTTGAATGTCGATACGTTGGCTAAAATTTATACTTGGGTGCGTTATCAGCGTCGTGTTTATCGAGGAAAAGAGGGAGCTGAAATTTTGCTCGAACAACAGTTGAAATGTATTCCTTTGCTGAAAGCCAAAGGAATCACTGTAAAAATCAATACGGTGGTTTGTCCGGGGATTAACGATCACGAAGTGGTGACTTTGGCGCAAAAAGTAGCCGAACTGGGAGCTGATACTATGAATTGTATTCCGGTATTTCCAACCGAAAACACCATATTCGAATACATCGAAGAGCCTTCGAAAGTGGCTATGAAAGAGCTTCGGGCAAATGTTGCAAAATATATTCATCCGATGGCTCACTGTGCCCGCTGTCGAGCCGATGCCGCCGGATTGTTAGGCCAAGATTGCGCTGAGGCGATGGATATGATCGGACAGTTCTCCACCATGGTGGTCAATCGTGGTGAAGGTCGTATCCGTGTGGGAGTGGCAACACAAGAGGGTCTGTTGGTTAATCTGCACATGGGAGAAGCTTCCAAATTTTACATTTTTGAGCAGACCCGCAACGGTTATCACTTTGTGGAGACCCGCAATGCTCCGCCACAGGGTGGTGGTGTCGAACGTTGGCAGATGTTGGCTAATAAAACCCTGATCGACTGTCAGGCGGTGCTGGTGGGTGGCGTAGGCGAAACTCCGATGCGTATCATGCAGGAAAACGGAGTGAAAGTGATTCAAATGAACGGATTGATCGATGCTGGTCTGGATGCCGTTTATCAAAATATTCCGCTGAAGACGCTTTGCAAATCTGAATTCAAAGGGTGTGGCGAAGGTTGCCGGGGCAATGCGCAGGGCTGTGGATAAGGAAGCCCTGCCTAACCTCCCCAAAAGAAAGGAATTTTTCACTGAAATTAATTACAACTATTATTTACATCAATAACCCCTTACCTGAGAAAAGAACCTTATAGCAGATTTTTCTCCTTCCCCAAAGGGAGGTCGGGTGGGACTTCAAATTCTTTATTTATGAAAAAGCCTGATTACATGATTATGGTGTGCAACTCGTATCGGGTTGCCGGCGATGCCCAAGGGTATTGCAACAAACAGGGAGCCACCTCTTTTGTACAAATGATTAGTGAAGGATGCTCCGACCGCGGACTCGATGCGGTAGTGACTACAACAGCCTGCCTTAGCGTTTGCAGTCAGGGTCCTATTGTGGTTATTCAGCCGAATAACTACTGGTATGGGGGTATGAACGAAGATAAAATCGATGAGGTATTGGATGCATTGGAAGAGGGTAAAGCTGTTGAGGAATATTTGATAGCGTAATTTCGATTGTTATTCGGAAAACAATTGTCTATTGAATTCTGTGAATTATAACCCTGATCTTTAAGTCGGGGATAAAAACAAATATGGAATGCAGTTGGCTTTAGCTTTGCTAATTTGATTTTTGGCTTGCTCGTTATCAGGACTAAAGCCAATCTGTTGTCATCATTGAATTTGCTCCGCCCAGAAGGACGGAGTTATTCTTAAATTGACATAGTGTAGCGTATTTACAGATAATATTTGGGCAGTATGTATCATTGAAGTTCAGATTTCAGTGGTAAATAGTAAATGTCATAATAGTAAATAACATGGATTCTCTGTCACCCACCTTTGTTCCCCGCCTGATCGACTCCACGTTGCGCGATGGAGAGCAGGCTCCCGGGGTTGCCTTTTCCAGAGCAGAAAAACTCAAGGTAGTGCGTCTGCTTGACGCAGTGGGTGTGGATGAGATCGAAGCCGGCACTCCGGCAATGGGAGAGGAGGAGGTTGAAACCATTCGGTCTATTGTCCGGGCTAAGTCGAAATGTCGTATCTCTGTTTGGAGCAGAGCACTTCGTCAGGATATTGAGATGGCTGCCCGTACTGGTGCCGAAGGTATTCACATGGCCTTTCCGTTATCCGATATTCAACTGAAAGTCATTGGCAAGGATTGGGTTTGGATTAGTGATGCGCTGCCTGCTTTAGTGGAATATGCGCATCGCTATTTTTCCTATGTCAGTGTCGGGGCACAGGATGCCAGTCGTACCGATCGTACCCGTCTCTTTGCTTATTTGAAACTAATACAAAATGCCGGGGTAAAACGGGTCCGCATTGCCGATACCGTTGGTTTGTTTACTCCGCTTTCTCTCTATTCGCTTGTTCGTGATATAAAGACTGCTTTTCCGTTGCTTGAGATTGATTTTCATGGTCATAACGATCTTGGAATGGCTACTGCTAACGCCATCACAGCTTGGCAGGCCGGTGCCGAAAACCTTAGCGTGACAGTAAATGGATTGGGCGAACGGGCCGGTAATTCTTCGTTGGAGGAGGTGGTGACGACTCTAGTAACGGCTTTTGAAAGAACAGAATTTCATCCCGAAAAACTAATGTCTCTCTGCAATTTTGTTTCCGCATGTTCTGGACGTCCTATTCCAGTCGGAAAGGCGATTACCGGCAGCATGGTCTTTACTCATGAATCGGGGATTCATGCGCAGGGTACATTGCGTGATGCAAAGGCGTTTCAACTTTTCGATGGGAAACTGGTAGGTCGTGAAAGTGCACAGAATGTTTTTGGTAAGCATTCGGGCAAAACGGCCGTTCTTCACTTTTTTTCTCAGCGCAATCTCCTTCTCGACGCTGCTGATCTCGATTCGATTGTCGGTAAAATTCATCAGCTTTCGATTTTTCTTAAACGAAACCTTTCGGTAGCTGAAATGTTGGCCGTTTATGATGAAGTTCATTGCAAATAAATTTATCTTCAAAAAATGCCTTGTTTGGTTCATATTGCTGTAAAACATGGTATTTGTGTGATAAAAAGAAAGAAAAATGCGACTTTATTATGGCAATATGATAATTATTGCTATATTTGCAATGGATTTTTGTCCATTCAACGATAAAACGATCAGATTATGTTTTGCGAACGCACCAAGCGGAACTGTTATGCAGAGTCCGACCTGACTTTCCTGTTTACAATCAGCGATATCATTAACAAAAGCCAGAACATCAACAAAGACCTGGAGCTGGTACTTGCGAATCTTTGTACATTTCTCAATGCACAATACAGCATGATTACAATTATCAACCGTAATGTTTCTACCATAGAAACCAGCGCCGCATTCGGGCTGACCGATGAAGAAAAACATCGCGGTGTGTATAAAATTGGAGAGGGGATTATTGGAGAGGTGGTACGTACGAAAAAGGCGAAAATCATACCCGATGTTTCCAAAGATCCTCATTTTTTGAATAAAATAGGTATTGCTCCCGATTTGGTGCACAATACAGCATTTTTATGTATCCCCATTATTTCGGAAGATCAGGTTACAGGTACTTTAAGTATTCATAAACACTATTCCCGGGTAACCGATTTTTCGCCAGAGCTGAAGTTTATGAACCTGGTCGGAGTGCTGATTGGGCGCACGGTGGCTATTCGTCAGACTCAGATTGAGGAGATGGAGCAATTGAGAGCCGAAAATCGTCGGTTGAAAGAATCTCCGCTATCGCAACGTCCCGACAATATTGTGGGCAACTCTTCGCTGATGAATGATCTTTACGGTCTGATTGAAAAAGTGGCGCCGATCAATACTACCGTGATGATTCGTGGCGAAAGCGGTGTAGGTAAAGAGTTGATTGCGGAGGCCATACACAAGGCTAGTGCCCGTAAAAACGGACCGTTTATTAAGGTAAACTGTTCGGCTTTGCCCGAAACATTGATAGAAAGCGAATTGTTTGGTCACGAAAAAGGTTCGTTTACGGGAGCTAATACACAACATGCCGGTCGTTTCGAAATGGCCGACGGAGGAACCATCTTTCTGGACGAAATCGGCGATGTGCCTCAGTCTATTCAGGTGAAATTGTTGCGTGTATTGCAACAACGTCAGTTCGAGCGGGTAGGGGGAACCAAGACGCTGGATGTGAATGTACGGGTGATTACGGCTACCAACCGGAATCTGGAAGAGATGATTAAGAATAATACGTTCAGAGAGGATTTTTATTATCGTATCAATGTTTTCCCCATCTATGTTCCTGCTTTGCGCGAACGGCGTGCCGATCTTCCCATTCTGGTCGATCATTTTATCGAGAAACTCAACCGGATCAACGGAACTGCCGTCAAGCGGATTACCAGTGGAGCCCTCGATCTGCTGATGATGTATCACTGGCCGGGCAATATCCGTGAACTGGAGAATGTAATCGAACGGGCTATGGTGCTCAGTTCCGACAACGTGATACGTTCCTATAACCTGCCTCCTACGCTGCAAACAGCTACCTCTTCGGGTACTTCCAGCAAGGGAACGCTCAACAACGTTCTCGAAAAGGTGGAGAAACAGATGATTCTGGATACCCTGATTGCTACACGCGGCAATAGCGCAAAAGCTGCTCAAACGCTTGGAATTACCGAGCGCATTATGGGGTTGCGCATTCAGAAGTATCAAATCGATGTTCAAAACTATAAACATCTTTCGGACGATGACAACAACTGAAATTGAAATAACCGATTGCGATTTTTGTAATCCCGACCATCTTTCTGCTATTGGTGATCTGCTCAATAGCTATATTGCCGACCCGATGGGTGGTGGAGAGCCGCTTAATAAACTGCAACAACTGCGTCTTGTCGACGGACTCAACAATCATCCTACAGCCATCGTTTTGCTGGCATTGGCCGACGAACGGCCGGCAGGAATGCTGGTGGCGTTCGAAAATTTTTCTACATTTACCGTAAAGCCGATGGTCAATATCCACGACCTGATCGTCAATCCCGATTTCAGAGAGCTGGGCATCGGTCGCAAACTGATGGAGGCCATCGAAGTTCGCGCTCGCGAGAAGGGTTGCAGTCGCATCACCCTCGAAGTGCGTCACGATAATGTGAAAGCACAAGCGCTTTACGTAAATCTCGATTTTCAGGAGGCCGATCCCCCCATGTACTACTGGCGCAAGACCCTCTGATGTGTATCGTTTTTTACGCTGATGCTACTTCTCTGTAAATAGCATTATGGCTTTCACTAAAAGATGTAATCTTTGTTTGTCTGTGTGCAAACCAAAAGGTTTACTATGGATGCGCTTTTACACAAATCGTAACTCGCCGAAGAATTCGGGACGATGGAAATCGGGGTTGGGCGTAAGGATGGGATTCCAGCTCAGGTAGTGCTGAAAAGCGGTATCGTCGGCACATTTGTAGAAATTTCCAAGTATCTTTTCGGGCAAATGATGTGAATCGATACCCAATAGTGCAAACGGAATGGCTACCGTTAGCTCCCACTCGAAGTTGCCTTCCATCTCCTGAAAAGCCTTTGTGCCGATAGAGGGAAAGCGCAATATCTGGTTCAATTCTTCGGGCGTCCGTTTCGTCGATTCCTGACGGGTAACGTGCTTTGCCGAATAACAGGCACCGATACAATTGAACTCAAAATTCATATATCCTTCCTGATCGGCACGTTTACAGAAAAACTCCACACAACTGTCTTTCCATACCGGATCTTGATCCTTGCTGTATACGGCACACAACACATTGCCGTTGACGGCATACTTAATAAAGATGGCGTCTTCGGAACGAGCTATATAAAAGGATGTAAGCGGCTTGTAAGGATAGCGAAGGGGCCAGTTCACACTCTCAATACTCCCGGCACTACCCTCCTCTTCGAGAATATCGCTTGCCACTTCTATGGATGCACTGTCCAAACGACTGGTATAGGGAACATCAATTATCTTCATCGCCTCAAAACTTAAATTTATATATCTAATAAACAGCTGGATAAGCTTTCATTGTTAGCAAATTGCCTGTCCTGCAAAAGAGGGACTTCTCCCTTCTGAATAGTTGTACAATGATACGATATTTTTTGCTTAAAAAAAATAGCATTTTTGTGAATAAAAAAAGAAGATTGCCGGGCGTTTTATATTCGGCGGCAGAAGATTCCGGTTTTCTGTCCATCGTGTAACGTGGTGGCAAACAAATAGTCATCACCGCCATCGATCAGTCCGAGCTTTTTCTTTAGCTCCTCCGGTTTTGATGGAAAGTTTCGAACGACAATATTGGCTTTACGTCCCGGTAAAAGTGATTTGACGGTCTGCTTATTCAAAGCCCCTGTTGAGAGGATTTGAAACCTCTTGCCCGGAAAATCGAGATGCAAGATGTCTGACGTATACAAGTGAGAATCAGGATGCAATTTCTTCAGTCCGAAGCGTTGTCCTGTCAGTCGGAAAGCGCCGGCCTTCATGATGGCGACGTTCGGTTCGTAAAGATACGTGAACAACCGCGAGGCATAATCCGATACGGCATCCGACTCCTCTTGCGGAGTAAAGATAAACGGAGTCTCATTTCCCGACTCCAGATTGATGCTAATCACCGTATAAGCTGATGCATTGGGGCAACATTCAAACAGCAATTCCTTGCATTCGTTCCTGACGGCTACCACATGCACACATTCTACGCAACCTAGTTCTTTTATGGCTTGCGAAATATCAAGCATTGGCGAGGCTTTCACCAGAATTTTATCCGCATATTGCCACCAGAATTTCAGATTGGCCGGCACATCGGGCTCGCAGGCACTCAATCGTACCACTTTGTTTTTATTCTCATCCCGACGCGCCGGATCGAGATAAAGACAATCGAACTTGCGGTCGGACTTCCGAAGAAACTCCAGCCCGTCATCACACACAGCTTTTATCACTGCATTGGTTGCTTTAAAATTATGGACTGCAATCTGGGTCAGTTCTTCGTTTCGTTCCACATAACAATGTTCCTTACTTTCTCGCGACATAAAAATAGCATCGATTCCCAGTCCGCCCGTCAGGTCGACTACCGACAAACCGCTTATCAGCTTAGCCTTATATGTTGCTGTCAGTTCTGACGAACATTGCTCCATCGACAGTTTTACAGGATAGATAAAGTCTTCGATGGAACACAACGACGGGAATTTTTCTTTTGCTTTACGCCATCCTTCAAGCTGCCGTACCACAAATTCCATATCAATATCGGGAAAACGGGATGCGCTAAGTAATAGCCGATGAGTATTTTCATCGGCATGTTGCGCTATGAAAGCTTTGTGGGCAGCATCCAGTTTACACATAAACGGTCGGTTCTATTTTTTACAAACGTAGATACTCGCCTCGTAGAGCAAAATAAGCGGAATGCAGACGGCTATCATCGAAAAAGGATCGGCCGGGGTGATGATTCCGGCCAAAATGGCAATGACAACCACCGCATGACGACGGTATTTGCGCATGAACTCACGTTTCAGAATGCCAAACCGCGAAAGAAGATATACCAGAATAGGTAGTTCGAACACGGCACCAATGCATATCAACGTTGTGGTAAAAAGACTAATATACGACCCAAGCGATACCATATTGGTGATGTCGGGGTTGATTTGATATGTAAAGAAGAACCGAATGGCAATCGGAAAAATGAGGCTGTAAGAGATCAGCACTCCAAGAAAAAAAAGCAACCCTCCTGCCACAAAAGTCCATACAATGGGATGGCGTTCGCCTGGATAGAGTGCGGGACTGATAAAACGCCACAATTCATAGCAAATATAGGGAAGGGCAAGAATCAGCCCCAACCAGAAAGCAATATTGAGATGTACCATAAACTGGCCTGTTAGTTCATAGTTCACCAGTTTCAGATTAAAGTCTTCAAAACGAAGAGACGATATGTGCAACGCCTGCCCGATATAGTCCAACCATTTGTACATGTAGAAGGTGGAATTTTTAGGCGCCAAAATAAGGTCGAAAACCCATTCTTTGGCACAAAATACCACCACCATCATCGCCACTATGGCCACCACCGACCTGAAAAGCGTCCAACGTAACGCCTCCAGATGATCCCAAAAGGACATTTCCTGCTCTTCGATCTCCTCACTCATTTTGTCTTGTTATCTCTTATTCTACGGTTTGCACTCCTATCAAACGGTCGTACCGTTCGCCCCAGCCTCTGTAATAGGCGTAAATTACATACTCGTTTCTTGTCTGCCAAAGACTGCCCTCCATGGGCTGTAGCGACCCTATTGCCTCATCTCTTTTTACAAAAGCATACAGGTAATTGTATCCGCCCTGTTTCAACAACAACGTTTGTTCATAGGCATTGTGTTGGGCATTGTATTCCATTCGCACATTATGATCGAAACGGTTATAATTTAAATCGCCTAATATATAGAGTGATCCTTCAAAGAACGGTTTTTCAATCGGTATGCTGAAATGGACGAACATATAATCGGCATTCACCGAATCATTTTCATCATTCTGTAAATTAACCACATATCGTCCATTGGCATCTTCCTGTCGCTCGTAAGGGCGTCCCGACCGCGAATTGTCGGCAACCAGCGTTGCGTGATAATAGGGCGCAAAATATTTGATATTCTCAATTCCGGCACCGAAGGTGTAAATCGACGAACAATCAAAGCTCCGGTATTCATTGCCGCCTTCAAAAATCAAGGCCCGGTTGTTTACATAGCTCTGTTTGGTAAGGGTTGTATAAGAGGGTTGCAATCCAAATACCTGCGTATCGTACCGGTTATTTTGACGCACCAGCACTTTTAGCTCCGAAAATACGTCTTTGATTGTAAACTGGCTATTGTCGATAGTAAAATCGAGTTGTTGGTAGCGCCGGTTGATCTCCAGATCGGTATTCCCCCGGATCGTACCTTCGATGGCCACTTTGGGCTCTACTACCGAAAAGCAGGCTACGGCTACGGCTTTATCGGGATTGTTGTCTTCGTAAATCGTTACCAGATAATTACCCGAGACTTTGAATCTGAGCTGATCGTTGGGAAAGCGTACCGAATAATGTGTGTAGAGAAAAGTAGTATTGAACGATGAGGTATAATTGGTAATCATGCCGGTAGATAATCCGTCAATGGCCTCCATTTCGGTAATGTTGGATAAACTCCAGTCGGCATTGCAATGGCGAACCGAATAATAGTAGTTTTTCCGGTCGTGAGACATTTCATCGAATTGAATACAGATGGCTTCCGTATTATTCAATCGAATAACTGGCAAAGACATTTTCTGACCGTCGACACCTACTTGTAACGTCTTGATGTTTTCAACCAAAGGCATGGTGCGATAGTGTTCCTGTGCCGAAACACAAAAGGCAAGCACCAACCAGCAAAAAGAAAACAAAGATTTCATCCGGCAAAAATTAATTAAAATAGGTCCAGTTTTCGTAGCAAAAGTTCTATTCTATGGTTCCTCTGCAAAATTAAGGTATTTATGTCGTATCAAAATACAAATCATAAAAAAAGCTGCCGGTATTTGACGATACCGGCAGCTTAAAGATATTCTAATGGATAGAAATTACAAATCGGTAATGGGTTTGTGTTTCGGAACCAGAAGCTTCATGCATAGAAAAGCAAGCAGGTACGCGAATGCACATACACCAAACATGATGCCGTAAGCGGTAGATACGTTTGACGATATCAGTTCTTTAGCATGATCTAATGCCTGCGGACTTGTAATCACCTCTTTCAGGTTGTCGATTTTGATTTTATCGAGCGGAATCTGCGCTGTTTCCTGAATCAGACCTTGCGCTTTTGCCAGCCCTACTCCGATTGTGCGATAATAATCTTCCAAACGTCCTGCAATCTGCTGTACCGCAACACCGCCCAAGCCACCGAATGCAGCGCCGATACCGGTTACCGTGCCAACAGCTTTTTTAGGGAACATATCCGAAACAGTTGTAAACAGATTAGCCGACCAAGCTTGGTGAGCCGCACCGGCAATACAAATAATGCCGATTCCGTATACAATACCAAAACCAGCCATTGTTTGAGTAAACAGCAACGACAACGGTGCAATTGCAATTAATAACATCGAAGTCATACGGGCTTTGTAAGCAGCCCAGCCTTTGTTCATAAACGACATCGGAATCGAGCCGCCGTAAACGGAACCGATGATGGCTATACCGAATACCACAAAGTTGGAAATCATCACCCGTTGAGCAGTTTCTTCCGGAGATAGTCCAACGCAGAATTGTTGTTTTACGTATGTTGGTAACCAGAACAGCAAGAACCACCAGATACCATCGGTCAGAAATTTACCTACCACAAATGACCAGGTCTGACGATAGGTCAACATTTTTCCCCACGACACCTTTGTCTTTTTATCAGGATCTGCATCCACTTTGGCTTCGTCTACATCGCTGTGAATATAATTGTATTCGGCCTGACCGATTTTTCCTTTTTCAAGCATTTTTTTAGGAGACGAATAGAAGATACTCCAGAAAATAAGCCAGAGAAAACCGAGCACACCTGTAATGATAAATGCCATCTGCCAACCGTGGAAACTTCCAAGAAATTCGGAACCGCTTGCCCAAGTAAGTAAGCACCATGGAACGAAAATAGCACAAATCATGGCTCCGATATTGGAACCCGAGTTAAAGATTCCGGTAGCAAGTGCTCGCTCTCTTTTAGGAAACCATTCCGCTACTGTTTTAATGGAAGCCGGAAAGTTGCCTGCCTCACCAGCTCCGAAAATGCTTCGTGCAATACTGTGAGCTACAAGCGATTTTCCCATAAATGAACTGGCAATACCTGCCACTGACCATACGATAAGTGAAACGGCCAAACCAATTTTCGTTCCGATTTTATCGATAAGCCAACCGGCTACCAACGTAAAGCCGGCATAAAATAGGGTAAAAACCGAGGTAAGTGTAGAAAAGTCAGTTGAACTCCAACCGAACCCTTCAGGGGAACAGAAATAATCTTTCAGAAAGCCGATCACATTTCTGTCCATGTAATTGACAGTGGTGGCAAAAAGGAGCAGAGCTGCAATCGTCCATCTGTATTTTCCAACTTTTTCAGTAACTGTATTCATCTGATAATAGTTTGTTTTGTAAAGGTCATAAAGAACGTTCCCTCAAATAGGATTCGTTTCATGTTTAACTTATAGTTTTCAGTATGTAAAGTATAAGCGGATTCCTTTTCAGAAATCCGCTTTAGTGAGAATTATTTCCGAACTTTTTTAATGATAGCTAGCGCATCGCTACAAAGCTTGGTAATACCAGCCCAGTTCTGAGTCTTGATCAGATCGGCAGGGAAGAGATTCGATCCCATACCCACACAGGTCACTCCTGCATCGAACCAGCCTTTAAGGTTTCCTTCTTCCGGTTTCACCCCGCCGGTCACCATCAATTGAGACCAGGGCATCGGAGCTTTCAACCCTTTCACAAAATTAGTTCCCAATACATCGCCTGGGAAAACTTTGCACAGATCGCATCCCAATTCCTGAGCAAAGCCCACTTCGGAAACAGAGCCGCACCCCGGAGTGTATGGTACCAAACGACGGTTTGCCACTTTAGCAACATCGGGGTTGAACAATGGGCCAACAATAAAATTAGCCCCCATCTGGATGTACAATGTTGCCGCAGGAGCATCCACGATAGAGCCGATTCCCAGAACCATTTCAGGACATTCTTTTGCTGCAAATTTCACCAAATCACGAAAAACTTCGTGAGCGAAGTCACCACGGTTGGTAAACTCGAAAGCGCGAACACCGCCTTCATAACATGCTCTCAGCACGTTTTTGGCCACTTCAATATCGCTATTGTAAAACACCGGCACCATACCGGTCTCTTTCATAGCCGTCAGAACTTGAATTTTTGAAAATCTTGCCATAGTAAGAAGCCTCCCCCTTCCCCTCCAACAAGGAGGGGAAACTGAGGTTGGCAGTTTTATTTAAGTTGTTGATTGTATTATTTTACTCAATAAGTCTCCCCTTGTGGGGAGATTTGGAGGAGCTTCTATCTTGATACTCTTCCCGAGCCGTCGCCTTTCATCAGGTTTTCTACTTCAGGAACGGTAACCAGATTGAAGTCGCCATAGATCGTATGTTTCAGGCAAGAGGCTGCAACTGCAAATTCCAGTGCTTTCTGATCGTCGTTTGTATAAGTGAGCAAACCGTAAATCAAACCGCCCATGAATGAGTCGCCGCCACCAACACGGTCGACGATATGGGTAATATCATAATCTTTGGAGATTTTCAGCGAACCTTCCGAATACAAACAACCTCTCCATGTGTTGTGGTTGGCATTGATCGAACCACGCAAAGTGATAATCACTTTCTTTGCACGCGGGAACTTGGTTATCAGCTGTGTACATACCGATTCGAATTCGGCAGCATTCACTTCGCCTCCGGTGTGTGATACGTCGAACCCTTCAGGTTTGATACCGAATACTTTTTCTGCATCTTCTTCGTTACCCAGAATTACGTCGCAACCTTCAACCAATGCAGGCATGATTTCTGCTGCTGTTTTGCCATATTTCCAGAGGTTTTTGCGGTAGTTTAGGTCGCACGAAACGGGTACGCCCAATTTGTTTGCTGCCTTAATTGCTTCGAGACATGCATCGGCTGCTCCTTGAGAAAGAGCCGGAGTAATGCCGGTCCAGTGGAACCAGTCGGCGCCTTTCAACACTTCTTCCCAGTTAACCATACCTGGGGTAATTTCGGCAATTGAAGAGTGAGCACGGTCGTAAACCACTTTACTTGCACGTGCCACGGCACCCGTTTCGAGGAAATAGATTCCTACACGATCGCCACCGCGTACTACATTGTCTGTTTTAACGCCATACTTGTGCAATTCGCTTAAACACCACTCTGCAATGTCGTTTTTAGGCAAACGGGTAACGAACTGAGCGTCCATCCCATAGTTGGCCAAAGATACTGCAACGTTAGCTTCTCCACCACCAAAAGTAGAGTTGAGGTTTGTTGCCTGACAAAAACGTTCGTAGCCCGGAGTGGCTAAACGAAGCATAATTTCTCCAAAAGTTACAATTTTCTTGCTCATTGTATTGATGTGATTTTGATTAAATTGGTTTGCCAATTTTCGCAAATGCAAAGAAACTGTTTTTTCTTCAATTAAACAATGACAATTTATAACGGGATGCCGTCATTTTATTGAAATTGTTTACACTCACGAACAACTTCTAAACATCGCATTCAATTCCGAAATTAAAACTGGAAGAAGTTTTTAGCGTTGTTGTAGCTGATATCTTCTACCATTTGACTTAGGAATGCCAGTTCGCTTGCCGGTAACTTTCCTTTTTCAACGTCGGTTCCGATGAGGTTACACAGGATACGACGGAAATATTCGTGACGAGGATACGAAAGGAAGCTGCGGGAATCGGTCAACATGCCAACAAAGCGGCTCAATAGACCTAAAACGGACAACGAATTCATCTGAGCTGTCATGCCAATTTCCTGATCGAGGAACCACCAGCCCGAACCGAACTGAATTTTGCCTGCAACGCTACCATCCTGAAAATTACCAATCATAGTAGTAATCAGATCATTGTCGCGAGGATTGAGGTTGTAAAGAATTGTTTTAGCCAGTTTGTTGTCTGTATCAAGACGGTTGAGGAATTTCGACATTGCTTTGGCCACTGTAAAGTCGCCGATTGAATCGAAACCGGTGTCAGGTCCTAAGCTCTTGAACAAACGGCTGTTGTTGTCGCGGATAGCTCCGAAGTGGAATTGCTGTGTCCATCCTGTTTCCCAGTCCATTACGGCAAATTCGACCAGCATGGCCGATTTAAACTTCACGATTTCTTCTTTGGTCAACTCTTTGCCGCCATATACTTTGTTGAAGATAGCATCGATTTCGGCTTGAGTATAATCTTCTGCATAGAATTCTTCGATACCATGATCACTCAATTTGCAACCTACCGAGGCGAAAAACTCGTGGCGTACACGCAATGCTTCGATCACATCGGCAAACTTGGAAATTGTTACTCCGGAAACCGTAGCCAACTTTTCGATATAAGTGCGGAAATTAGCTGCATTTTCAACAGCCATGGCTTTATCCGGACGCCAGGTTGGAAGTACTTTCACTTCGAATCCTTCGTTTTTCAGTGCAATATGATATTCGAGCGAGTCGATCGGATCATCCGTTGTACAAACTACCTTCACGTTGCAACGTTTCATCAATCCGCGTGCCGAAAATTCGGGAGTGCGCAATTTGGCGGTACATGCGTCAAAAATTTCTTTTGCTGTCTCGGGTTTCAAAAGGGTGTTTACTCCGAAAATGGAGCGGAGCTCAAGGTGGGTCCAGTGATAGAGTGGATTGCGCATGGTATAAGGAACAGTGGCAGCCCATTTTTCAAATTTTTCCCAGTCGGAGGTCTCTTTTCCGGTGCAGAAGCGTTCGTCAATGCCGTTTGTGCGCATAGCACGCCATTTATAGTGGTCGCCTTCGAGCCAAATTTGGCCAAGGTTGTCGAACTGGCGATCTTTGGCAATGAATTCAGGGTTAAGGTGACAGTGATAATCAATAATTGGCATTTTAGCCGCATGCTCGTGATACAGTTGCTTCGCTGTTTCGTTGTCGAGCATGAAATCTTTGTCCATGAAATCTTTCATATTCCGTTTGTATTTGTTTGGTATTATAGTTGAATATTCATTATCAGGCATTTATAATTAATCGCGTTGCGACCGTGTGCGAGCACGAAGTTACATATAAAATTTCACATATTAAAGAGCCTTCTCAAAGAAAAATGATTTTTATTTGCAGGCAAAGATTCTTTGCATTGCCACTGCAAATCAAAAGGTACCGGAAAGGCCGAGCGTGTCGGTAAGGCAAAATACCTGGCTATAGATATAAATTCCCATTTTGTTTGTATCCAGTTTCCGGTTTAATTGCAGAACCGGATACCCGGGTTTAACTCTGAAATGTCCTTGCAACTTTGTATCGGCCTTAATGGCAAAGATTTGCTGTACGCCACCGGTTATCTCAATCTGATATCTGGCGCGCAGCACATCGAACAAAGATTTATTTTCCAGATTCAGAGAGGTAAATCGGGGAAAATTAAGGTTGGGGAGCATTGTAATGTCATAAAAAACAGGCTTTCCATTCAGATAACGCAGGCGTTCGAAATAGATGCAACCCACCTCTTTCTCCATGTCGCTCAGTTCAAACGAAAATGCCTCTTTCCATGCACGCACTTCCGGGTGTCTAATAATTTTTGTGGTTAAAATGCTGTCGCCAACGGCAGAGGTTGTACTCATCAACGACAAGATGCCAATGCCTTTGGGTAGCCCTTTTACAATACTTCCTTTTCCTTGATGTTTAATTATATAGCCATCCGCCACCAAGCGATCCAGCGCTTTGCGCACCGTATGCCGTGCTATTCTGTGCACTATGCTCAACTCATGCTCGGATGGCAATAAGTCGCCTTCGGCATACACACCGTCGTGAATCAACATGCGAAGAGCTTCGTACAATTTTTTATGTTCCGGAAGATCTGCCATTTTATCAAAGAGTTTGTATTCGTATTTCAAAGGTAGGGAATGCAGGTGAATATCCAAAACTTTTTTCATGAAACATCTGCGTACATGTTGGATAAAAACTGGTCTTTTATAAATATCAATCTATTTACAATCAGTATATTAATTCCAAAAAATCTTTTGCTTGTATATATGTGTAAATGAAGATAACTTTGTTGTGTGAAATGAGCGAAACAGATCTTTTTTAATTTATACAATGAAATCAATATTGGACAATCGCCCCGCGTTGGCGAAAGAGGTGTATAAAGTAGCAGAAGTGGCTGGCTATCTTTGGCAAAAAGGATGGGCCGAACGCAACGGAGGTAATATAACCATCAATATCACCGAATTTGTCGATGATGAAATCAGGTCGCTGCCTGCTATCAGCGACGTAACGCCGATTGGTACTACGCTTCCCAATCTGAAAGGTTGCTATTTCTACTGCAAGGGTACCAACATGCGCATGCGTGATTTGGCTCGCTGGCCGATGGAAAACGGATCGGTGATTCGTATTCTGGATGACTGTGCAAGCTATGTTATCATTGCGGATCAACCCGTCAAGCCTACATCCGAATTGCCGTCTCACCTGAGCATGCACAATTTTCTGATCGGCAAAGGATCTGACTACAAAGCGTCGCTTCACACCCACCCGATTGATCTGATTGCGATGACTCATCATAAGCCTTTTCTGGAGAAAGATGTGCTTACCAATCTCTTGTGGAGCATGATTCCCGAAACCAAGGCGTTTTGCCCGCGTGGATTGGGCATTATTCCGTATAAATTGCCAAGCTCGGTAGATTTGGCACAGGCAACTATCAAGGAACTTGAGGACTATGACGTAGTGATGTGGGAAAAGCATGGCGTCTGCGCCGTCGGTATCGACATTATGGACGCCTTCGATCAAGTGGATGTGTTAAGTAAATCGGCTCAAATCTACATGACGGCTAAAAACATGGGATTCGAACCGGCCGGAATGACTGCCGAGCAGATGCAGGAAATGACGGTCGCTTTTCACTTGCCCAAATAATTGTCATTTGAAACAAGCAAATAGCAGAGAGGTTGCCTCCAAACGAGGCAACCTCTCTGCGTTATCGAACTGCACAACTGTATTCCGATGCTCCGGAGAGGTTTGTATATGCCTGTTTTTATAAATATCTTTGTCCGACAGAAACTCACAATGCATTATGATTGATTTAGCAATTATCGGTGGAGGTCCGGCCGGATACGTGGCTGCAGAACGTGCAGGAGCCAAAGGACTCACGGTGGTGTTGTTCGAAAAAAAAGAGATGGGGGGCGTTTGTCTCAACGAAGGATGTATTCCTACAAAAACGTTGCTGTATAGTGCAAAAACGTATGACAATGCCCTTCATAGCGATAAATACGGAGTCTTTGCCGAAAACGTCAGTTTTGATTTCAATAAAATGATGCTCCGCAAAAACAAGGTGATACGTAAACTGGTTGCCGGTGTAAATGCCAAAATGAAAGCTCACGGGGTCGACGTGGTAAAAGGGGAGGTTTACATCGAGAATCGTTCGCAGGATGGCATCTCCATTCGCTGTGGAGAGAATTGTTATCAGGCAAAAAATCTTCTTGTTTGCACCGGTTCCGAAACGTTTATCCCTCCTATCCCCGGACTTGCTGAGGCGGGAGATTGTATTCTTACCAACCGAGAAATACTGGCACTTAAAGAGCAACCGGAATCTCTGATTGTGATTGGCGGAGGCGTAATCGGGATGGAATTTGCCAGTTTCTTCAATAGCATCGGTACCAAGGTAACGGTTGTTGAGATGATGCGCGAAATATTGACCGGAATGGATACTGAAATGAGTGCCCAGCTTCGCGAAATGTACGCTAAGAAAGGGATTGTGTTTCATTTGTCAGCCAAAGTAACGGCAATCGATGGAAATTCGGTAATATTTGAAAAGGATGGACAAACCGAAACCGTAACGGGTGAAAAAATACTGTTGAGTGTCGGTCGTCGTGCCGTGACGCAGGGTTTCGGACTTGAGAACCTCGGGATAGAGCTCTTCAAGGGCGGAATTAAGGTGGATGAAACGATGCGCACCAACGTCCCCAATGTATATGCTGCCGGTGATGTTACCGGATTCTCACTTCTTGCACACACGGCAAGCCGAGAGGGTGAAGTGGTTGTCAATAACCTGACTGGGCAAGCCGACACGATGAGTTACCGAGTTATTCCCGGTGTGGTGTATACCAATCCGGAGATTGCCGGTGTGGGGCTGACCGAAGAGATGGCCAATGCGCAAAATATTGCTTATCGGGTGGCTAAACTCCCCATGACCTATGCCGGACGTTTTGTTGCCGAAAACGAAGGTGTCAACGGACTCTGCAAAATTTTAATCAGTGAACGGGATGAGACGGTTCTCGGAGTACACATGTTGGGTAATCCGGCTAGTGAAATTATCTACGGCGCGGGCATGGCTATCGAACAACGAATGACTCTCGAAGAGCTGAAAAAAATTGTTTTTCCGCATCCGACGGTGTCGGAAATATTCAAAGAAACACTTTTTGAACTATAAAAAAGGAGGAAGCAGAACATCATGTGAAGTTCTGCTTCCTTTTTTTTGAGAGTGGGCTGATAGCTAAAATGCCAGCAGTCGTATGAAAAATACCGTGATGTGGTTGATAAGCTGAGACAAGTGCAGGATGTTTACATGCAGAAAGTTCTCAGCAAGAATAATAGCCAGCAATCCGGCGGTGCCCCATTTGTACAGATTGATCATCAGGGTTGGATTGGTCTCTTTCAGGAAGGTGAGGTAGAGATGCGATCCGTCGAGTGGAGGGATCGGAATCAGGTTGAAGATGAATAGTCCGAAATTGATAATTCCGGAAATCACGATCCAGTTGATGATTAAAAGGCCGGTCTCCGTGCTGTTGAAATAGGGGTAGATAAAAAGAATCCGCGCGACGACAAGCAGTAACAACGCGATAATAAAGTTGGATAGTGGTCCGGCAATCGAGATCAGAATTTCGTCGCGGTGCTTGTGCTTCAGATTTTCCGGGTTGAAACTGACTGGCTTGGCCCATCCGAATCCGGCAAAAATAATCAGAAAAAATCCCATCCAGTCGATGTGACGGAGCGGATTCAGAGAGATGCGTCCCTCCATCTTTGCCGTATTGTCGCCCAGTCGATAGGCTGTGTAGGCATGAGCAAATTCGTGTACCGTCAGACCGATGATGGCAGCGGGGATAAGTTTTAACGTTTCGGATAGTTCCATAATTATAGACTGGTAGGTATTATTGATTCCTGTTAAGCCAGTAAATTGTTGTTTTATACAATACTTGACCGTATCTCTTTTTCGATTTTTTCTAGAGAGATCAACCGTTCGGATAGTTTCTCTATGAATGAGTTATCCGTACCACAGCATCCTCCCAGAATTTTTAGACGATGCTTCTGTGCCAGATATTCCATGTTATCGACCATCTCGTCAAAATTGCTTTGATGCAATTTACAACAATTGTTCAGCTCTTCTGGACTTAAAGGGGAGGCGTTTGCCTGTATTCCACAGAAACGATTTATGTGAAGAGATCCGGCGTTTGGAGTCGTTTCAAGGGCAAGGCGCAAATTGGCGGGATGAATGCAATTGGCCATGTAACACAACGGTTGTCGGTGAGTTTGACTGTCGATGATACGAATCGCTTCTGCAATGGGGGTTTTGTCAAGCAGCATGCCATCTTTGCGCACCATAAAACTTATTATGTAGGGAAGCTCCGCCGTTGCCATTGCCTGAGCCATTCCCAATGCTTCACTCAGGGCGGGCATGATGCCTGCAAAGAGAAAATCGACATTCGTTTGCTCAAATTGACGAACCTGAATCGAATGGAAACGAAATGCAGTTTCTTTATCTAAAGCCTCTGCCGCATTGTAGGCATCTCCTTTGCATCCCAATAATCCTCCTATAAAAATTTTATCGGCATAATCGGGGAAGCGATCTCTTACTTGTTCCAGGTAAGTGCAGGAATCGGAGAGTAAATCTTTGTCCCGGAAAGCTGATTGTCGATGCGATTCAAAGTTGACACGTCGCGTTGGTGTCATCAATAAAATCGGTAACCGATATTTGCGCGCAGTTTCAATGTATTCACAGTAGAGATCGGACAAACGGTGCTCCGAATCGTAGATCAAACCGGCATGATTGACATACCGATCCATTGTTAGGTTGTATTCGCTTTTCAGACGCTCTACCAAAGCTCCTTCGGTAAGCAAATAGCGCGCTTGGCTAAAACAGCTTTCAAAATCCATGAGTGTCTTGTATATATCGGTTTATGTCGGAAGGGATTTGAAATATATAGTCAGCAGGAATCGTTTCGGGATGTTTGCATCCCCATCCGGCTAATCCGAAACTGACGCCTGCGCTTTGTGCACACTTGCAGTCGTAGATTGTGTCGCCGATGTAGGTCGAATTTTCGGGCTTTGCTCCGGCTATTTCTAAAAGTTTCAGCATCGGTTCCGGATGAGGCTTGTGCATTTCGGTTTGGTCGGAGCAGACTACGAAGTCGAAGAATTCTGTGAGTCCGAAGGGTGCAAACTCATGCTTGAATTCGGTTTGCGTTTTGGAAGTGACAATACCAGTTGTCACCCGATTCTCTTTCAACGCCATCAACATTTCGCGAATGCCGCTGAAGACCGAAGCTGTATGAAAGTATTGTTGGAAGAAAAAATTCCACCGTAAGTTGGCTTTCGGTACATCCTGAATGCCAAATTGAGGCAAAGAATCGGAACCAGGCAATCCGAATGCAAATTCCAGTTCTTGTAGCGAAAATTCTTTGCCGTAGTCGGTTTTCAACAAGCTCTGCAATCCACGCAGCACCGCCTGTTCCGTGTCGATCAGGGTGCCATCAATATCAAAAATTACTGTATCTTTCATTGCTCCTCTTTTGTCTTAAGGATGCGAAATTAACAGTAATTTTTGAATATGTTAGTAGGGATAGCGCAATGGCCGTAAGGAAAGGCTCTCTTTTCTGATTTTTTAGCTCTTCGTTTTTATTTAGCCTGATGATTTTTGATATATTGGGCAACATCTACCATCGGCGCGATCCAGATCTCCTTCTCGTGTTGTTTCAGAAAATGGAGCAGCTGACTGTGCGCTGCGAGCGATACATTGATGTTATGCCCACCGCCTACACCATGAAACAAAAATACGAGTAGCGTGTGTGATTCTACAGCCTTCTTTACCAATCCGGTTAGGTAATCTCCCGACTCTCCGTTAATCATGTAACAACGGATGTCGTTTAGGTCTACTTCGTTCAAATGTTGCAACCCGGCCTGGACTCCGCGTGCACCTGCAAACTCTTTCTCCAACGGTTTGTAAAAATCGTCTCCTTTAATAGTGCGGTCGCCACACGGGTAGGCAAATGTACGGTTTGTTTTTCCGTCAATAGCCTGCAAAAGGGTATTGGTGATCCTGATTTCGTTTTGAGCGCGCTTAACCGAAAACCGGCTGAGATCGTCTTCGGCGGTAAGCCAATTCCGCCCCGGGAGGCTTGCGTCGCACGGATGAGTCAGTGTATGGTTGCCCAGTTCGTGTCCCCGTTGAGCTGCGGCTCGCCATTCGGCCATTCGCTTGGCTACCACCGGCGATTGTCCGATAATATAGAAAGTTCCTTTCAGTCCGACGGAGTCGAGCGCCGGAATCACATTGTCAAGATCGATATCGATAGCATCGTCATAGGTTAATACTACGGCACACTGTTTTCCATTCCATTGTTCCGACTTCTGGGCTTGTCCGATCTGGCATGCGATTGCTGAAATTATGATTGCCAATAAAAATTTCCGATTCATAAAAAGCGGTTTTGTTTGGGATTATATGCACAAATTAAACTCCGCAAACATACAGTTTTCTTTTTACAATTTAATAAACCTGATGGCTGTATTTTTTTCTTGCGCGGGTAATGTAGAGTGTCTGTTATATGAACTTTATAAATGCAGGAGATCGATTCTTTAATTTGCAAAAATGGAATAAGCAAGAAAAATTTGATTGATTTCTATTTGTTTTTTTGCTATTTAAAGCTCAAAAATCAATATTGTGTCCTGTAGTTTCATTAAAAATTACTGTATATTAATATTTATGAGTTTATTTTGTGATATAAATCTCATTGTTTTTTTTATTGGTATTTTGAAGTAACTCAATATAAATGGATAAATATTTACAAGACAGTGTTTTTTTATCTTGAATGTAGAATTGATTGCACTCCTATTTTTAGTTAATGTATACAAAAAGCAAGATTTGAACACTTTGCTTTGTTTATTAACTCTATTTTTGCGTAGTGATTTTTTATTTAAATGGAAAACCTGTATTATTTAGAACGTGTTAAAAAAGTCATCGATTACCTTAAAAGCAATCCTAGCACAGACATCTCCTTAAAGAAAATTGCAACTATTGCAATGTTTTCCGAATTTCATTTCCACCGAATTTTCAAAGAGGCAACTGGAGAAACATTGCGTCAGTATATCAAGCGATTGCGAATGGAAAAGGCGGGCATTTGCCTCGAAAACGACGACTCTATTGCAATAAAAGAGTTGTGGAGTCAACTCGGATATTGCACGGCATCGCATTTTAGCAAAGATTTTCGGCATTTCTACGGGTGCTCTCCTTCCCAATATCAGAAGCAACGAAGAGCAAACAAGATGCGAAAAAGCAGATCGAAAGCGACTGTTGTCCGGATTCGGTCTAGTCGCATTGTTAATAAAAAAATACCCGATTGACAGGGTTTTAATAAAACAATAACATCTTCAATATCCTATATAGACCTTAAGGAGCATTGAGCCGCCGAGATGGTTTTGGTTCAACGTAAATTCAATAATTCTAGAGAGAGAACCGCGCCGGGAAACACATTCTTAGGCGCGGTTTGTTTTCGTAAAATGATTGGTGCTGAAATTGCTTGAGTCTTTTGGAAAATAACATTTATATAATCAATTGGTTATATTTTTCGAGCCCGCCAGTTTCCGAAACGAAAATAGAGATAGCACATGGTGCCGATTCCCAACCAGTAAACAATTTCCGACATCCATGCTATGGCTACCGGCCAGTGAAAGATAAAATTCACCACATAATTATAGACCATATACAGTACCAGCGTCGTCATGTCGAAGAGTAATGCCATTCGGGTATTCCCTGTTCCCGAAAGGGCGTTGAACCAAATACATCCGAAAGAAAAAACAAATAATACTACACAGAAAACGTACATCGAAGGTACTGCTGCCGTTATCAGATCGCTGTTGTTGGTGTAAATAGAGGCCAGTATTCGTGGAAATAACGCGGCAAACAGGACTACCGGAATCACGGCTCCGAGTGCAATGCGAAACTGTCTGCGGATGGTGGGCAGTACCTCTTCGGTGCGTCCTTCGCCAATCAGGTTGCTCACGATGGTACTGATGGTCTGTCCGAATGCCATCACAGGTAACCCTAGCAACGAATAGAGGCTGCGGATAATGTTGGAGACGGCCAGCGGACGTTCACCCGTTTGTTCGATAAACATAAAGAAGAGAAACCATGTCGACACGGAAAGAAAAATCTGCATCATAATAAAGAGCGAGATGTCCAGAATCTGGCGAACTGTTTGCCAGCAGAAGCGATGCATCTCAAACAAACCGAATCGCTTTGTATCTACCGCTTTGCAGGTATAAACAAAGTAAAAGAGGGTGGTTACTGCTTCTGCTATGACCGATGCCAGTGCCGCACCGCCGATGCCTAGAGCAGGCAAACCCCAGTGTCCGAAAATCAACGGGTAGTTTAATGCGACATTTACTCCAGTTGTTATAAAAGCGCTTAGTGTTAGTACTTTGGTTCGCATCACACCTACATAAAAAGCGCGGAACATCAGGTTGATAAACGCAAAGAAAAATCCGAATATCCGGAAATTGAGGTATTCGATGGTGGCGTTGCATACGGCATGCGAATGTATAAATGAGCGAAGCAATGGAGCGGCAAAAAAGAAACTGAGCAGGAAAACGGCCAATGCCAGTAGTAGTGTAAAAAGCATTCCCTGGTTGAAGAGCTCTCCGATCTGACGATAGTTCTGCTCGCCATTACGGCGTCCGATAAGTATTTGCGAGCCCGAGCTGAATCCCATCCCGACAACGAAAATAGCCAGATAAAACACCCCGGCCAGCGCCGATGCTCCGAGTTCCACTTCGCCTACTCGCCCCAAAAAAGCGGAGTCGGTGAGGTTTACCAGATTCTGAGCCAGTAGTGTCAGAATAATAGGGTAGGTAAGGTGCCAGATGTGTTTTATGCTATACATGTAGTTGATTTGAGAATTTGGGGATGCGTATTAAAAATGAGTGTCTGATATTTGGATTGATGATTTGAAAAGCCCTGTTTGCATAACCACAGATCCTGTAGACTGTGCGAATATAACTGTTGGTCTGATCCGACCTGAAAGGTTGGATAAAACTCAAAGTGAAGCCTTTCGGGCATGGAAGAATGAATTATTGCAATCTATACCATCAGCTTACGGTTATGAAAATAGTGCCTTTTAGTCGATATGAAGCACAAGCCAGTGTTCTCTCTGGCTGAAACAGCGTTAATGGTGCAGTGTAATATCTTCACTGCTACAAGATAATAAAAGAGCTGACAAACTTTGTAGCCTGTCAGCTCTTTTGCCCGGCGAAACACTTCTGCAAATGTTACGCCAAAGTCAGAAGCGATTATTTATTTTGTACCAGTAACCATGCATCGGCAAAGCGCGATTGCAATTCTACCTTTGCTGCGGTTGCCTGAGCGTAATCGTCATACGAAGCGATAATTACCCGGTACATGTTGTTTTCATTTACAACTACGGCCGGATTTTTGCCTTCCTTTTTTAGTGTTCCGGCAAGATTTTGTGCGTTCAACTGGCTACCGAAGCTGCCTACCACCACATGGTATTTCTTATTCACCACATCCTGATTGGTTTCGGTGTCGATCGGTTTGAAAGCCTCTTTACGAACATTTTCTTTGGTTGTTACCTGAGGGGAAGGTACCTGAGTCTGGGTTGCCGGAGCCGATATTACGGATGAGGCCGGTTGTTCGGTCTTCGCTTGAGCTTTTTCATAAATTCCTGCAGGACGGGTTGTTTTACAGGAAACTACCATAATGGCAGGCACGATGAGCGCACAATAAAATATTTTCTTCATCATCAATAGAATTTAAAGTAAGATACTTTTTTATAGAATACAAAATTGCAAATTTCTTATCAGATTAGCAATATGATTTTAATAGCCTAAAATTTTAAGCATCGATTTGTAACTTTGTTCTTTCGCAAATAGCTTGGTAACATATTCTCCGTTCTCGTCCAGATCGATCACCACCACTTTTGGTGCGGGAATCAGACAGTGCTGGATGCCACCAAAACCGCTGAGCGCTTCCTGATAGGCTCCCATGTGGAAGAATCCGATGTACTGTTCGCAATCTTCGGTGATGGTGGGCAAGAACACGGCATTCGAATGCGCTTCGGCATTGTAAAAATCTTCGCTGTCACAGGTAAGGCCGCCCAGATGTACCCGCTGGTATTCCGAATCCCAGTTGTTGATAGCCAGAAAGACATAGCGCTGGTTGATGGCCCAGGTGTCGGGTAGGGTGGTCATAAACGAACTGTCGATCATGTTCCACAACTCACGGTCGTTTTGTTGCTTCTGGTTGACAATGGAGTAGAGGGTGGCGCCGCTTTCACCCACGGTATACGATCCGAATTCGGTAAAGATGTGCGGTTCGGGTACCTCATTTTGGGTACAGATGGCTTTGATTTGTGCCACAATCTCTTCGGCCATGTAATCATAGTCGTACGTAAAGTCGAGGTGTGCCTGAATGGGAAAGCCTCCCCCGATGTTCAGACTGTCGAGCGACGGACACACCTTCTTCATCTCGCAATAGAGGTTGACCGCCTTATTTAGTTCGTTCCAGTAGTAAGCCGTATCTTTTATGCCCGTATTGATAAAGAAATGAAGCATTTTCAGCTCTACCTGCGGGTTGTTGTGAATCTTGTCGGTATAATATGGAATAATATCGCTGTAACGGATGCCGAGACGCGAAGTATAGAAATCGAATTTAGGTTCTTCTTCCGAAGCGATTCGGATACCCACTTTGAATTTAGGTTCGAAGTCATTGAGTAACAGATCCAATTCGAATTTATTGTCAAGAACCGGAACTACATTCTCGAAACCAAGGTTAATGAGATTCTGTATGTTTTCGACATAATGAGGTCGTTTGAATCCGTTACATATTACAAATGTGTCGGGTTTAAGTTGTCCCGATTCAAACAAAGATTCCAAAATATTGATATCGAATGCCGAAGATGTTTCGATATGTACGTCATGTTTTAATACTTCTTCCATCACAAAAGAGAAGTGGGAACTCTTGGTGCAGTAGCAATAATGGTAGTCGGCGTTGTAGTCGACCTTGGCCATTGCCACATTAAACATGCGGCGCGCACGCTGAATTTTTTTTGATATGCTAGGTAAATAGCTTATTCTTAATGGTGTACCGTATTGTTTTATCAAATCCATCAATGGCACTCCATACCAGTAGAGTTCGTTATCTTCTACGGTAAACTCTTCATTTGGAAACTCAAATGTTTGTTCAATTAAATCGACGTATTTATTTTTCATCGAATATCAATTCATTAAAAAGACAAATAAATTAAAAGAATCCGAATTGTAATTGCTTATTTTTTGAAAATCCAACTCACTTGCATCGAATAATATTTGTTGATGTAACTCTCCCGGATTTTAATAAATGAGTCCGGTCGTTGAATTTTGGAATGCAAAAGTACAAAATAATATCTGATTCGGATCATTGCATTTGCTAAAATACTGTTGTGAACGGAAAATAAATAGTACGCTTATTCGTCAGATCTGATTGTGATATTTATTTTATTGAATTTCAGTGTTGTTTATATATAAAAAGAGGGAGAATGCATATTACAGCATTCCCCCTCCGATAGGGTAAAAAGTGGCGTTTAGCAAGCCTCTACCTCTTTGTTGATCTTTTTAACCAGACCCTGCAGCACGGCACCCGGTCCCAGTTCGCGGAAACTGGTAGCGCCGTCGGCAATCATATTCTGTACGGTCTGTGTCCAGCGTACCGGAGAGGTCAGCTGTGCGATCAGGTTTTGTTTGATCACTTCCGGATCGGTTTGCGGCTGTGCGTTTACATTCTGATATACGGGACAGATCGGAGTTGCGAACTTCGTATTGGCAATAGCCTGTTCCAGCTCCACGCGGGCAGGTTCCATCAACGGAGAGTGGAACGCGCCACCTACCGAAAGTACCAAAGCGCGGCGGGCACCGGCCTCTTTTGCCAAATCACATGCTTTCTGAATTGCTTCAATTTCGCCGGAGATAACCAACTGACCCGGACAGTTGTAGTTGGCCGGAACCACGATGCCATCTACCGCAGCACAAATCTCTTCCACTTTGGTATCGTCGAGACCCAGCACGGCAGCCATGGTCGACGGTTGTTTTTCGCACGCTTTCTGCATAGCCTGAGCACGGGCCGAAACCAGCTTCAAACCATCTTCGAACGAGAGAGCTCCGGCAGCAACCAGGGCAGAGAATTCGCCCAGCGAGTGGCCGGCGGTCATATCGGGTGTAAAGTCGGCACCCAATGTTTTAGCCATAATGACCGAGTGAAGAAAAACGGCGGGTTGTGTTACTTTGGTCTGGCGAAGATCTTCGTCGGTACCGGCAAACATCAGATCGGTGATGCGGAATCCCAGAATTTCGTTTGCTTTTTCAAACAACTCTTTTGCAAGCGGATTGCTATCATACAAATCTTTGCCCATTCCTACAAACTGGGCACCCTGGCCGGGAAATACATACGCTTTTTTCATGTGAAAATAATTTTGATTTTAACTATAAATAAGCATGCCATTCGGTGTTATTTCATTCTCCGCAACATTGCTCCGTCCGGTCGGAAAGGGGTCCGATATACGGATTGTTATGCACGAATAGAGTATGCTTATCAAAAGCCGCGCGCTACAGGTTCGTTCTGTGTCAACAAAATACCGGATAAAACCGGACTTCCGAGCCCATTTGGAACGGCCGAAAATTACGGCGCAAAGATACTCTTTTTTATTGAATAGGGAGAGGCTGCCGGAAGGAGATAGCAGAGACGCTGCCTTACTCCGTTGTGGATCATTCGTTGCAGTCTGCAGCTTTTTGAAAAGTTGCCCCGACTCTACCGGGGGGTGCCCCGAATGTTTCGGGGAATGTTCCGGCTCTTTCGGGGAGAACCCCGGTTCTTTCGTGGAATGTTCCGGATGTTTCGGGGGATGCCCCGGCTCTCTCGGGGATTGCCCCGGCTCTTTCGGGGATTGCCCCGGAAGTTTCGGGGAATGTTCCGGTTCTTTTGAGGATTGCCCCGGAAGTTTCGGGGAAAGCCCCGGTTGCTTCGGGGAAAACCCCGAATGTTTCGGGGAGGTCAACCAATCCTCTGTGTTATTCATTGTTTTTTTACGTAATGCAACTGCTAAAAAATAATACATGAATTAATGCTATTTAATGTATTATGAGAAAATAGTTGTAGATTTGGGGCGTGAAAGCAAACAACCTCATTGTTTAATAAATGGAGCATAAGACGATTACGTGCTACACGAAAGAGCAGGATAACCGGACGAGGGAGCGAATGTAAAAAGAAAAAATAGGAGAAAAGCCGCTGGCCGGGGTTGGGAGCATGGCGACGGTGACTGTTTGCTTTCAGGGTTCCCCAAAATCAGCAATGCATGGCATGGCCACACGATACGCTGCGCTAATCGTGCGGCAGCCGAGGTATCCTGAAAAGACTCACAAGGATAATATTTACACGAGTGATATTGTAGATGAGGGAGAATCTTATTGGAAAGGAATTGATGATCTTTTCAAAACAAGGCTAAAATGCGCTAACGTATATTATGCAGATGGACAAATGAGTATTACAACGTCCAACCATAATTGGGATAATAATGTTGAAAAATCGATGGCGAAATTTTATTGTAGCGCTAAAGGAGTAATTGATCTTGTTCCTTCCTCTTGGCAAGAGGCCGGTCTTAAGTACGGATCAAATATAATAGAATTGATGCCCATAGTGGGAGCTTCTATTGAAATTCCACTGGTGCTAACCGATGTGGTTTGTAATAATTCGCCACATCTAAACACGGAATCCAACATTGATGGCTTTAATACTCGGCGACAGGCTGGTGCCAATAGTGCGGGAACTGCATTTTTGAAGAAATTGATGGCAAATCCTAACATTGCCAAAAACAGTGATGGCTTTATTACCGACACCCTCGACATTGTTTGTCACAGCATGGGGTATGCTTACGCGCTGGGAATGATTGATTATTTAAAAGGGAAGGTTACCTTTGGACGGCTTTATATCATTGCCCCCGAAAATGCAGGTGTAGGTGGTACGGATTGGACACAGTTCTCCGAAGTTTGGCAATACGGAAGCGATGAAAACAAAGATCCTATTAGCAAACAAGATGGAATTGCACCACAGGTGCCTTGTCCGGGTATTCCTAATTTACCTACGAATAAAGGTGGCCGTGCCTACATTCCTCAGAATGGCACAGTAAAAAGAGGTTTTTATAGTTCGCATTCGATCGGAAATTATAAATGGATATTTGATATTAAACCAACAGATCAAAAACCAGAAGGATATGTTAAATCGAGGTAAAGTATTAATGTTGATTCTTATAATTTTATTAGGTTCATGTCATGACTCTAATGAAAATCAGTATAAAAAATTATTTCAATTGAAGGAATACCAAATAAGTATGCAAGTAAATAGCAAAGAAACTTATTTTAAAATTTATCATTCAATAGTTGATAGTATTTCAAGTTGGAAAAAGAATGGATTATATAGTTGGCATAATTTTGAAATCAATACCAATTCAAAAATTGATTCATTGTTGTGTTTTAATAAGATAGGTGATAAGTTAGTTACAAGTACTTTAGAACGTAATAAAGACAATGTTATTGATGGATTGACATTTCTTTATGGAGTTAAGATCAGAGAAAAATGGTTTTTCTTCGAAGGAGCGCATATTGTTCTTCCCCGTAAAAATTATACGAAAGACATCCACACGCCCTTGCCTTTTGCCAAACTGCATGAAATTGCCATGAAGGAGGTATTCAGCGGGTATCTGATAGAAAAGAAAATAAAAAAAGATATGGGGTGGTGGAAAAACATCTTTGCCCCGGAGTATAATTATTCTTATGAGATTAATGATAAATGGTTTGATGATCATTTTAAAACCAGTTGGGGATATTATAAGAATGACAAATTTATAACTCCATCAACTCAGAGAGAATGGGATAGTTTATATATAGATAAGGCGTTATCGGTGTGGAGAAAATAACTCCCGCATTCTATGATAAAAAGCAAGACTTTCCCGTCCCGTCGGATTTGCAATCCGACGACGGAATGGAGTATAGGGATATGTTATCCCGAAAACACGAAACACGATAGAATACAATGAACATTCAACATAGAATTAACGGAAAGGTTTATTTTGTCACAACAACCGTTGTTGACTGGATGGATATTTTTACAAGACCTGTGTATAAGCATGTCATACTGGAATCATAGATCTACTGCATCGAGAACAAAGGAATGGAGATATACGCGTGGGTACTAATGACCAATCATTTGCATTGTCTCATTGGTGTTACCGGATAACACTCAGTATCCGACATCATGCGGGATCTCAAGAAGTATACCAGCAAGAAATTAATACACACGATACAGCATGAGCCAACCGAAAGCCGCCGGGAATGGATGCTTGATAAATTTGAATTTAGCGGTCGCAATGATAAAAAAATAAAGAATTGTAGATTCTGGCAAGAGGGAACAGACATACAAGAAGTATTTCTAAATGATTATTTCGAACAAAAAATGGAGTATATACACAACAACCCGGTAAAAGCGGAAATCGTAACATTGCCTCATGAGTACCGCTACAGTTCGGCTATTGACTATGCCGGAGGCAAAGGACTTATCCCGGTAGTAGTGGTATGAATTTATCGGATTGCAAATCCTTATACCCGGTTCCGTCGTCGGATTGCAAATCCGACGGGACGGGGAAGGAACAACAATATGGAGAGGACAAACTGCTGACAACAAATGGGGTATTGGAGGAGGAACTCAGATACAAGTGGATAATTTTACGAAAATTGAAGGAAACAGAGATTGGTTCCAATCTTTAGAAGATTTATAAGCTATGATACAAGTAATTATTGATGATTATAATAAATTAAAAATAAATTCTCATAAAATCACATTTCCCAAGAGGATAAGACAATTTGTAATTTATAATGAATTTGTTGTGATATTAGTAGAATCTAAAAAAAATGACCCTGAATATGGAGTTGATTTATCTGGGGGAAATATTTTTTTCGCTAATGATAAAGGAATTTTTTGGCAATATCCAACACCCGGCTTTATGTCAAATATTTGGAAAATCAACGAAAATATATTGGGCATGTATGATGGACAATCGGATCTGTGGTTAGATGTCAATAAGAAAGAAATTGTCAGAGCAATTTGGAATCCGTGGGGTTTTGATAATCCGGAAAAGTATAAATAATATAGGGGTAGCTCCCGTCCCGTCGGATTTAGCTATCGCTGATTGTTAATTGCAATCCGACGACGGAATGGAGTATAGGGATATGTTATCCCGAAAACACGAAACACGATAGAATACCTCGGTTGCCGCACGATTAGCGCAGCGTATCGTGTGGCCAAACCATACGGTAGAGCAACCTTAAAAGTAAAAAGCATACCAATGAGTCGTAATTACAAATTTTACAATCCCAAAGGAGTCTATTTCATCAGTTTTGCTGTGGTGGGATGGTTAGATGTTTTTACGCGCAACGAGTACAAAAATATTGTTATAGATAGTCTTGCCTATTGCCAAAAGAACAAAGGATTGGAAATATTTGCATGGTGCATTATGACAAATCATGTGCATCTTATTTTTAGAAGTATTGGAGAGCGGGCTCCTGAAGGCATTGTGGGCGATTTCAAGCGATTTACAAGTAAAGCTATTGTCAAGACCATAACAGATAATCAACAAGAGAGTAGGAAAGAGTTTTTACTGAATGAATTTGAAAAGGCCGCACAAGCATCTTCCAATGTCATGAAGTATCAATTTTGGAGGCATGACAATAAACCGATAGAATTATGGAGCAATAAGGTTATTGCTGAAAAAATCAACTATATCCACAATAATCCGGTAGAAGAAGGGTATGTTTTCAGACCCGAAGATTATTTATATAGTAGTGCTGTCGATTATGCCGGAGGCAAAGGTATACTGGATGATGTAATAGTAACCAAGTAATAAAAGTCTGATGGTTACCATTAGTTTTGCTTTCGGGTTTCCAAAATCAGCAATGTATGGCATGGCCACACGATACGCTACGCTAATCGTGCGGCAGCAGAGGTTGGAGCATGGTGACGGTGATTGTTTGCTCGCGGGGTTCTATAGTCACACGCTGCGCTGCACTAATTGTGTGGTAGCAGGGGAACCCATGCGGTGAAGAAAAAATACTGGAATCGCTAAAGAGCTAAAGCAAGATATTCCGTTATTCAAATAGCCAGAAGATAGCAAGGCACATCATTCAAATATTCGGATATGTTACTATTTTCTATAGCATATACAAATGTTTATTTCATAAAAAAGACGTTAGCCGCAACCCAGTAAGATCGCAGATTGTATGCATAAATATGATTTAAATAGAGTCGAATACTACTCAAAAGAAGATATGGCAGGTGGATATCATTTGTCAAAGGGTGAACATATTTTGAGAAATGAGACCAAGTCAAATTATGAAGATATTAATGACGTATTAGAACTTTACAACATTAGAAAATACCTTGATAATGAATTGTATTTAAAAAATTGGTCTCAAGAAGACATTAATGGTTTCAAACAAAAAGCAATCGAGTATGGCAAGATCGTAGGTCAATTCATGGCAAAGATAAATGATAGTAATATAATCTTTTATTATGAACAACTTTTACATGGATATCTCAATTCATTCTGGGAGCTATTGGATAATCAAAAAATATTTAAGCACATATCCGCAGAGAACTTCAAATTAATATTAAAAGATAGTCCACATGAAATAATAAATATATTAAATTATAAAGAGTTGGTTAATCATTATAATACTGAACTAAGAGAATTATTGCTTACATATGAATATAGTGCAGAAATACTTCTTTCAATTTATGAAGTGAAAGATGACTTAAATAGAAACAAAGAAAGCTATTTACCTCAGAGTTTAACGATAAAAGATAAGGAAGAGATTGTTTCAAAATATATTGACAAAGAAGACAGCAACTTAAATTATTTACGTTTAATAAAACACGCAAGAAATAAAGATAACTTTAAAATATCTGATAAAACTCGATTAAAAGCAAAAAGAAAAGAAAGAAAAGAAACAGATAAAATATTTCAAGAGAAAAAGAATATAACTATCCAGACACATGGTGTGTCAGTAAGTTTTCCTAAGAACCAAGAAAAAATCAAAACGGGTCATAGAGATGGATTAGTTGCAAATTATTCATACAGCCTAGATTATATTAAAAAAAATAATGACAGTCATACATTATTTTTGAATTTTATATTTCTTTTTGAATATCTAGACCATCAGTTTCGGATTGATTTAGTGCATAAAGAAAATCAGATGGGGGTTATGGAAAGAGTTATGGGAATTCGCTCAGAAAATGAATATAAACAAAGTATTGCTTTTAATATAAGAGAAATGACTTCTCATGCTCAGATTGTTGCTTATAGCTCAATAATTAATGGCATAGAATTATCCTTAGAGAATATTTTGCAAGAAGTATATACGTCAATATTTCATAATGAATATGGATTTGCGAATAATGCAAGACTTTTAATGCCTTCTGCAAATGTTTCTAGCTTTGAAAAAGTTCGGATTTTAGCTCCCGAATTTGAATCTGTTCTAAAACAATATAAACTATTTGTTGAAGATGGTATGATTGATTTTGAATTATTGCAAATGACTTCAACTCCATGCGCAATTAAGAATATTCCAAGTTTGAATCAGAACAAATATATTTATTTAAATCAGGAAAATAAGGAATTAATTGGTTGTTCTAATTTGTTTTTTTCTGACCAAACTTTGCTTGCTTACGTTGAACCATTTAAAGAAAAGCAATATCACAACTTTTTTGATTTGCTTGCAAATGAAGAAGTAAACTATAATAAATATGAGGATCATCAAAAGCCCCAAATAAATTACCTAATTGATAAAGGATTTCTGCACCTAGACAAACATAATTATATCCAGTTTACAAACATACTAAGAGTATTGATTCTGAAAGATTTATATGAAAATGAAGTGGCTTCCTTTTATTATTATCAGTCAGATGCTCAGAAAGAAGCTATTGAAATGGGAAACCAAAACATGATTTTTTTTGAAAGTTCACTGTTCTCTCGTCCAGAACAAAGCTATTTCAATTTTTATTTGAATAAAAGTGAGTTTACAAATGGAATAGATTTGAGAAATAGTTACTTACATGGGACACAGGCAAATCCAGAAGAAATAGCACAGCATGAGTCTGCATATTACACTTATCTAAAATTGTTAACTTTAGTTTTATTGAAAATTGAAGATGATTTATTGATTAAAAAAGTTACTGATAAAATAAAGGATGGCTGCTAATACCTTTGCTGGCCCCTCCGCTGGCGCAGGTCTCCTGACCTGTGCCCCCGTTGCCGCACGATTAGCGTAGCGTATCGTGTGGTGGCCGAGCAGGCAGAATCAAAATCAACCCTGTAAATTGCAGGGAAAAAATCAACAAATAAAATGGAAGACAGATGAAAATAAAACAGTTGGCAACACTCTTTCTATTTAGCCTTATTTTGAGTGTAACATTCATGTCATGTAAAAAGAATGAGGGAATAGCCATAAATCAATTGGTTGGCAAATGGTATATCTATAACGACGACCCAAATTTGTCGGTTGATGGTTCGGTAACCTATCTGTTTAATGCTGACAAAACCTGTATTATCCATAGTACTGATTTTTTGTCGGGTCACGATACGATCATTAGCAGGACTTATGTCGTTGGTTCTGAAAATACAGTAGTAACGCTCTTCAATAAGGAGGGTAAATATACCGAGCAGTATACTATACGTAAACTGACATCCAAAGAGATGATATGGGAGAATGCCTCTTCAACCGATGGACATTCGGACCAAAAGCTACGAAGGGCAAATGATTAAGACTGTTTGATGCCTGAGGGCGGTAGTATCGAGCGATAAAAACAGAGAGAAGAGAAAAATTAAATTTTGGTGTAGTAAAGCGTTGGTTTTTATGTGTGTGCAATGGTATGGCACGGAATTGGAATGGAAAAATGTACTATTGTAGAGACGTGGCATGCCGCGTCTCTATGGGAATAATCCGTACTGTTATCTCGTTTAGTAGGCAGATGCGTCCCGTGGAAATCGAAGATCAGTGAAGCTAATTGCCATCCAATGCTAGCAGAGAGTATAAGTAGTTGCGATCCGGTGAAGGAGAACGCCGGGCAATGATACAGTAAAAGACGGGTTACGATAACCCGAATCAATAATCTAAATATGAAAAAGTGGTTTTTGATGTTGGTATGCGGTGTGTCCGCATGCGTGACGTCGAATTCACAGAATTCGTGTGTCCAAATCGGGCCGTTAATCAATTATGGTCTAACGACACTGCACACGTCGCAGGTAGGTACCGGCGTAAACATAACGTTTGCCCAGAAGTGTAATGACCTGCTGTCGGTATACGAGGATGCCCTGCTCATGTTGCCTGGTGCCAAGACGGAACAATTCAGCAACTATTCGTATGGCGCCTGGAATGCACAAGCCGGTGTGGGATTCAACGTGAATCTTATCCGAAACGAAGACGAAGCACGGCTCTACACGATTCTGGGAGGCACTTACAACTACACAAAATCCATTTTTATCAACTCTGCTCAGGGAACATATACCGGAGGAGATGAATCGCATACGCAAGGAAGCAGCTTTTACCCCGGCATGGTGGCCGGCATCGGTTCCCGCTTCAATTGGGGGCGCAACCGGGCCATCGCACTGGAACTAAAATACAATCTGGTGTTTAACGATTATTTCGACGCTATAAAGGCTTCGGATGGCAAACACAACGATACCTTCGTTTGTCTTTGCTTCAAAATTGAACTGCCAATGAACTAAAACAAGCAAATTATCCCGTCCCGTAGAAATCAACGGTGAATGAACCGAATTTTCATCCGACGGGGCAATGGAATAGGGCGATCTGTTTTCGGGCGGGAGTTGATGGCGCTTAAGAGCGCTGCGTCGCTCATTCTTGTCAGTAACGGTATGAATAATTGACCTAAATCAAACGACGATGAAAATAGTGCTAACCGGATCATCCGGATATATCGGGAAACGGCTGTTGCCTGTTTTAGTCGAGAATGGACACGATGTGATTTGTTGTGTCCGAGATAGCAAACGATTTGCCGTTCCGGAATCCATAAAATCGAAAGTCACGATTGTTCAGGTAGATTTGCTGGATGTCGATTCGCTGGCGAATATCCCCAACGACATCGACGGTGCATTTTATTTGGTGCATTCCATGTCGTCGTCCGCCGATTTTTATATTCAGGAGCAGCGGTCGGCCGAAAATTTCAGGAAGGCCATGAGCCGTACCAACGTGCGCCATGTTGTTTATTTGAGCGGGATTGTAAACGAATCGACATTGTCGAAGCATTTATCGTCACGGAAAAATGTGGAGATGGAGCTGGGGAAGGGCAGTTACAATTTTACCACCTTGCGAGCCGGAATTATTATCGGATCGGGAAGTGCCTCTTTTGAAATCATGCGCGATTTGGTAGAAAAGCTTCCCGTTATGGTTGCTCCCCGGTGGCTCAATACCCGCTGCCAGCCAATTGCGATATCCGATGTCATTCAAATCCTGTCGAAGACCATGCTGAATCCGCAAACGTTCAATGCTAATTTCGATATCGGAGGACCTGATATTCTGACTTACAGAGAGATGTTGTTGCAGTTTGCCGCCGTCAGAAAATTGAAACGGCATATTTTTATTGTCCCGGTAATGACTCCGAAGTTATCGTCGTACTGGCTCTATTTTGTAACGTCGACCTCTTACAAACTGGCCGTGGCGCTGGTGGATAGCATGAAAATTGAAGTCGTATGCCGCAACGACGAAATCAATCGGATAGTGGGATTGACACCCATTGGCTACCGCGAATCAGTGGAAAGGGCATTTGCCAGAATCGAGAGCAATGAAGTTGTTTCGAGTTGGAAGGATGCTTTTATAAGCAGTAGTTTCGACCGGAATATATCCGAATTTATTCAGGTGCCCGCTTTTGGGTGCTTTCAGGATATTCGTACCGCGTTTTTTGCCGATCGGAATGGCTGTATTGCTAAAATATGGGGTATCGGAGGCGCAAACGGATGGTATTATGCCAATTGGTTGTGGCGTGTGAGGGGAGCATTGGATAAAATGGTAGGAGGCGTTGGGTTGCGGCGGGGCCGTACCTCGGTCACTTCGCTCAATGTGGGTGATGCGTTGGACTTTTGGCGGGTGCTGTATGCCGATCAGGCAGAAGGCCGTTTGCTCTTATTTGCCGAAATGAAATTGCCCGGTGAAGCGTGGCTCGAATTCAGAATGGAGGGGAACAAGGTGGTACAGACCGCCACATTCCGACCCAAAGGTTTGAGCGGCCGGTTGTATTGGTATTCTGTCCTTCCGTTCCATAGTTTTATTTTTAAGGGTTTGATTCGGAATATCATCAAACCATCCTGATTGTTTTTAAGGGGGCCCCCTTTTTGCGCAAGAATGCAGCATTGGCAGATTTTCGTTCAAGCTTAACAACGTGTAGCCTGGACGCATAATAGAATCAGTTTAGAACTGATTAGCTTCGCTGGTCATTGATTGTGGTTAAAAACCACTCTTGTCTCCAGTGCAAATTACCACTTCGCTTAAACTTGAGCTAAACATGTAGTGTATAGAAATTTATACACTACATTTTTATTATACGGCCCAGTCCATACAATGTTAGTTCGATATTTCATCTACGTGTTCCAATGTCCAATCAATAAGGTTGTAGAGCGGTTTCATTAGGCTTTTTCCAAGTGGCGCAAGATTGTATTCTACACGGGGAGGAATCTCTGCATACATCTTGCGATTGACCAACTTGTGGAATTCCAATGTTCGTAAAGTTGTAGTAAGCATCTTCTGCGAGATCCCGGAAGTCGCCTTCAGCAATTCATTAAAACGCATAGTGCCGTTCTCATTGAGCAATACAAGTATACGCAACGACCATTTGTCGCCGAAGCGGTCTATGATGCCGCAGGCGGGACAAATAGCTTCTCTGAAATTATTTTCGTCCATCTTTATCTTTTTTTATTTTTTATCGGGTTGATACTCATAAAGAATTACTCGTAGGTAACTATCACACTATCTGGTTAGTTCTTTTTTTATACTAAGTAACCATCTACCTTTGCGGATACAAAAGTAACTAAATACACTTTTATATCCAATTTAATTTAGAAGGTTATGATAACAGAGAAAATGCACTTCACAGGCCAGATTTGGCGACCTCCTTTTGAAGCAAATTCAGTATTGTTGCAGGCAACTGTGGGGTGCTCGCACAACAAGTGTAAATTTTGCAGTTTATACGACGGAACAACGTTTAAGACAGCGCTTTTTTCAGAACTAGAGGAGGATTTGAAAATAGTTCGTAAGTATCAACCACGTGCGCGGAGGGTGTTTCTAACAGGCGCAAATCCTTTTGTGCTTAGCTATAATAAGCTGGTTAAGATTGCTTTGTTGATACATGATAATTTGCCTGAGATGAAGAATATAGGAGGCTTTGCCCGTATCACCGATATTAAGACAAAGACACTTGCCGAGTGGAAAGATTTGCGTAGATTGGGCTACGACCGTATTTCCATCGGCGTGGAATCGGGTGACGATGTGACGCTTGCATATATGAAAAAAGGGTACATGGCTCATGATATTATTGAACAATGTTTGAAACTTCAGGATGCGGGAATTGAATACAATTTCACTTATCTGAACGGACTTGCCGGTAAGGGAAACGGGTTGCGCAATGCGTTGGAATCGGCTAAAATCTTTAGCCATTTGCGTCCTTTTGCTATTTCAATTGTTTCGTTGACGGTATTTCCCGAATCGAATTTGTATCAGGAAGTATTGGATGGAACTTATTTGGAATCCTCCGAACATGAACGGCTTGAAGAGATGAAAGCACTCATTGGTAGTCTGATGTTGGATACTCCGTTTACACTGCTGGCAAATACGGTTTCCAATCCTGTGCCACTTATCGGGTTTATTCCCAATGACAGAGAAAAACTTATCAGGGAAATACAGATGATTATTGAGAATACGAGCGAAACCGACTTGAAGCAGTATAGAGAGAATATTAAATCTTTGTGAAACAGCTTTTTTTATACAGATTCTCTGTCTGTGCATGCTGTGTATAAAAGAAACCCCGGCCAATAAACATGTTGTATAACAGTTTTTTCTTTTACTATCTTTAACACCTATGCAGGTACTGTTTTTCAAATTTCCGCTACTTTTGTCATGCTATTTTCAGCATAGATCAGCATAGAAAGTAATGAAGTTTTCCAATAAAGTAAGCAAGATAAATCAGGTGATCGATCGCATGATGCAGGAGATTGTCGAGGGGGTGTATGCTCCGGACGACAGCTTGCCTTCGGTCAATGAATTAAGCCGACAGCTTCGGATTTCGCGCGATACGGTCTTCAAGGCCTACAAAGAGTTGAAGTTGCGTGGAGTCATTGATTCAGCTCCGATGAAAGGTTACTTTGTGGTAGATGATGTGAAACGTGTTTTGTTGTTGCTCGATGTCTATTCTCCTTTCAAAGAGCGATTGTACAACGCATTTGTGGCAAATCTTCCGGCTCACGTCAAGGTCGATCTGCTGTTTCATCAATACAACGAAAAATTGTTCGAAATGATTGTCGGCGATAGCATTGGCAAATACAATGCTTATGTGGTGATGAATTTCAAATACGATGAAATGGTTGCTGGGCTTCTGAAATTACCTTCATCCAAGCTGTTGTTGATCGATTTTTGTTCTTTTCCCACGGGTGGTTTGTCTTTTATCGGGCAAAATTTCGACGCAGGCTTTTACCGGGCGCTGGATGCGGCGGCGGAACGTTTCGGGCAATACAAACGGCTGGTTTTTGTTTTCCCCGAAGATTCGGTGCATCCGTTGGGTGCAATTGATGCGTTTTTGCGTTTTTGCGTTGATCGTAATTTAGCGCACGATGTGCTGCGCAAACATTTTGAAGAGAGTGATTTGTGTTTAGATACGGCTTATATCTGTATCATGACGGATGATTTGGTCTCTATTGTAGCCGCTACCAACCGGGTCGGATACAAATTCGGCAGTCAGGTGGGCGTGGCGGTTTATAACGACATGCCGTTACTTGAAATTATTCAGGAAGGTATTTCTGCTTTTTCCATCGATTTTACACGGTTGGGTGAATTGGCTGCATCATTTGTGGCGAAAGGAGAAAAGATACAATTGGAAATGCCGACTTGCTTTATTGAACGAAAATCTTTATAACTATAACAAATATACACAATGAAAGGACACGATTTGAAACAGGGTTATCCTGTGAAGCAATTTCAGCAACCGACTAAACGTTATTGTCAGCAACTCGATTTGGTGGAGGATGCAGCGTTGATAGAACAGTATAAATATTGGCACCATCCGGCAAACAACTGGCCGGAGATTGCAGCCGGTATTCGTAGTGTGGGCATCCTCGAAATGGAGATCTATTTGCACAAAAATCATGCTTTTATGATTGTGGAGGTGCCTGCCGGTTTTGATTGGGATGCAGCTTTTGCAAAGTTGGCTACCCTCGAGCGTCAGGAGGAATGGGAGGCCTTTGTGGCTAAGTTTCAATGCTCCAAGCCTGGCGCTACTTCCGACGAAAAGTGGCAATTGATGGAGCGAATCTATGCACTGACAACGTGTAAATGAGAGAATAACAGTGTAAATTATTACTTATGACTGAAAATAAGCTAACTACCAAATCATTTTTGCTGCCATTTATTCTGATAACTTCGTTGTTCTTTTTATGGGGGCTGGCGCATGGGATGCTCGATACCCTGAATAAACATTTTCAGGAGATACTCCAGATTTCGAAATTTAAATCGGGACTCATTCAGTTTTCGGTATATAGTGCCTATTTCGGAATGGCACTTCCTGCCGGTTATTTCATGCGTAAATTCGGTTACAAACGAGGTATTATTCTGGGCTTGTTGCTTTTTGCAGCAGGAGCTATTTTAATAGCCCTTACCACTTCATTCGAATCGTTCTGGATTTTTCTTATTTGTCTGTTCGTAATGGGTTGCGGACTGGCAACACTCGAAACTGCGGCTAATCCCTACACGACAAAACTCGGACCGAAATCATCCGCAGCACGGCGTATTAATTTTTCGCAATCGTTCAACGGACTGGCTTGGGTTATCGGCCCGATGATCGGTGTTTTTATTTATGGAAACGCTGCTACCGGTGAAGGGGAAAAATTAAGTTCGATGTTTTGGCCCTATATGGTTATCGGATTGGTAGTATTGTCGGTGGCTGTTCTCTTTAGTAAAATAACGTTGCCCGAAATAGAGGAAGAGGAGGAAGATACTGGTTCCGGTAGCTGTTCGGCGACGCAGGACAAGCCATTGATTAAACAGTCACATTTTGTGCTGGGGGTAATTGCTCAGTTTTGCTACGTAGCTGCTCAAACCGGAGTCTTCAGTTATCTTATCAACTTTGTGACAGATACCACGCAAAACCCTCATTTCGATGTGCAATACGGTCCTTACTTTTTGTCAATCGGGTTTGCCTTGTTTATGATAGGTCGTATGTCGGGTAGTTTTCTGATGACTAAAATCTCACCGTCGCGACTGTTGTCCGTCTATTCCATTCTTACCATTGCGTTGCTTCCGGTGGTAAGTATCAATGCCGGATGGATCTCGTTGATTTCTCTTTACTTGATTTTTTTCTTTATGTCGATTATGTTTCCTACTATATTTGCCTTGGGCATCAAGGATCTGGGCGCAAAAACCAAGCAGGCATCCTCTTTTATCGTGATGTCTATTGTTGGAGGAGCTCTGTTCCCTTCGGTGATGGGTTTGATTGCCGATAACTACGGAATGTCTGTCGGCTTTTTAGCTCCGATACCTTGTTTTATATTTATAGCCTATTACGCATTGAAAGGTCATTGTGTTAAATAATAGAGATTATATAAGTTGACTTATTAAGGTATTGATTTATATTATTTTGCATTCTACAATATCTCCCGGGAGAGAGGGGCGGTTTGCAAAGCGAATTGAATTTTAACGGTCTTACTGTCTTGCTTTTCTTCCCCTTGGGGGGATTGAAAGGCTGGGTTTGAAATTTATGTACACTTAATCTATATAATGTCTGATTTATAACTTATAATTCATAACTTCTAATTACTTTATGAAACCATTATCAAACCATCCGAAAGTGGGTATTCGTCCCATTATCGACGCTCGTCAGGGCGGAATCCGCGAATCGCTCGAAGAGCAAACCATGAATATGGCAAAAAGTGTTGTGGAGCTTATCTCTTCAACGTTGAAATATACAGATGGAACCCCTGTTCAATGTGTTATTGCCGACTCTACCATCGGTCGTGTGCCCGAAGCTGCGGCTTGTGCCGAAAAATTTCGTCGCGAAGGGGTTGGTGTTTCCATTTCGGTTACTCCCTGCTGGTGTTACGGCAGCGAAACCATCGATTATGATCCGTATATGCCCAAAGCTATCTGGGGATTTAATGGAACCGAACGTCCGGGAGCCGTCTATCTGGCAGCTGCTCTGGCTGGACACAATCAGAAGGGATTGCCTGCTTTCGGTATCTACGGGCACAATGTGCAGGATGCTACGGACACAACCATCCCCGAAGATGTAAAAGAGAAATTGTTGCGCTTTACGCGTGCCGGACTGGCGGTAGCTTCCATGCATGGGCGCTCGTATCTCTCTGTCGGATCTACGGCAATGGGGATTGCCGGGTCTATTGTCGATCCCGATTTCTTCCAGACTTATCTGGGTATACGAAATGAATCAGTCGATATGTCCGAAATTATTCGTCGTGTCAACGAATGTATTTATGATAAGGCTGAGTTTGCCAAAGCTATGGCATGGACCGAGAAGTATTGCAAGCCGAACGAAGGTGAAGATCCCAATACGGCCGCAAAGATTAAAGATCGTGCTGCAAAAGATGCCGACTGGGAGTTTGTGGTGAAGATGACCCTTATTATCCGCGATTTGATGGTGGGTAATCCAAAATTGAAGGAAGCCGGATTTCTCGAAGAAGCGCTCGGGCATAACGCTATTTTGGGTGGATTTCAGGGACAGCGCCAGTGGACGGACTTTATGCCGAACGGCGATTTCTCCGAAGCACTTCTCAACTCATCGTTCGACTGGAACGGAATTCGCGAAGCTTTTGTATTCGCAACCGAAAACGATTCGCTGAATGGTGTTGCCATGTTGTTCGGTCATCTGCTGACGGGAACGGCACAGGTCTTTGCCGATGTACGCTCTTACTGGAGTCCCGAAGCGGTAGAGCGTGTTGCCGGTAAGAAACCGACGGGGCATGCCGCCAATGGATTTATTCACTTGATCAATTCCGGTTCGGCCGCGCTCGATGGGTCGGGTCAGCAGACCCAAGAGGGTCAGCCGGTGATGAAACCTTTCTGGAAAATTACCGATGTCGAAGCCGATAAGTGTCTCGAAGCTACCACCTGGTATCCTGCCAACCGAGACTATTTTCGGGGAGGCGGATACTCTTCCAAATTTCTTTCGAAGGGTGGTATGCCGGTAACGATGGCTCGTGTTAATATTGTGAAGGGATTGGGACCGGTGTTGCAGCTGGCCGAAGGCTGGACGGTGGATCTTCCCGACGATGTGCATAAGGTGTTGGATGATCGCACCGATCATACCTGGCCGACTACCTGGTTTGCTCCCCGTTTGACGGGTAAAGGAGCCTTTAGCGATGTCTACTCGGTGATGAACAACTGGGGTGCCAATCACGGGGCATTCAGTTATGGACATATCGGTGCCGATCTGATTACGTTGGCATCGATGCTTCGCATTCCTGTTTGTATGCATAATGTGGACGATGCGGCTATTTTCCGTCCGAGTGCCTGGGCTGCTTATGGAATGGATACCGAAGGTTCCGATTACCGAGCCTGCCAGACTTACGGAGCGCTTTACAAGTAATTTGGAACGTTACATGACGTAAATCGGGTGATTCGATCGTTGATTGGATTGCCCGATTTTCTTTTTATGGGATTTATTCGGATGTAGATCTTTTGTAATTAGTTGTTTATAATAAAAACTAACTATTGTTTATAATATGAACAATGTTCATTATATTTGCACCGTTAATTTAATATTGGAAATAATGGTGTCGAACAAGAGTATTCAGGAGCAACGGATGAAAGGATATTTCATTCAGGCAACAAAAGATATTTTAAAGGGAGAGGGTCTCAAAGGAGTTAGTGTACGCAATATCGCTCAGCAGGCAGGTTATTCGTATTCCACTATTTACAACTATTTTAAAGATGTAAACGATTTGGTTTTTGTCTGCATTTCCGATTTCCAGAAAGAGTGCGAATCGTTTGTTGCAGAACAGACGAAAGAAAAACCGCAGGGTATTGACAGACTAAAAGCAACGGTGGTGAGTTATGTGAACTATTTTCTAGAGTATCCGGGTATTTTCGATCTCTTTTATCTGGCAAAAGTGGGTGATTTCGGACACAAGGCGGCAACTATCGATTTGATAAACGGATCGTTGGATGCGGTGTGCGAAAAAGAGTGGAACTACTGTGCCAGTCACGGTTTGGTAAAAGTGGAGGAGGTGGAACGAATCAAAGCGCAACTGCGTTACACGGTGATTGGAATGTTGCTGCTGTATTTGAATCGCCGTTTTCCTTCCTCGTACTCCGAATTTATGAGCCAGCTCACGATGCAGATAAATGCGATTCTTGGCAACGAAGAGGGAACGGTTAAAGCGGTTCCCGACGCGACGCAAAGTAGTTCGCTGGTGCAGAACTCTTTGATTTCGGTCAATATCAGATAAACCAAAGAGTTTAGCATCAGCGTAACTTGTGCCCAAAATCTAAATGGCTTGTAACCACAATTAAAAGTCAGCAAAGCTAATCAGTTATAAATGTTTTATCCCGTATCGACGGGACTAATTTTAGTGTGCGTTCAGAAGTAACAAATCTGCTATACTTGCACCATCGAAAGCCGAAAGACACAGTTTACCCCTTCAAAACGGGATCAGCCAGCCAATGAACATACTAGGCGCATGTTAGCTGCCGTTTTTATTTCGTTTCGAGTAAAATTAATAAATTGTTGTTAAATTCAGTTCTCTTGATTCCGAGTGTCGAAAAAAAGTCGGCATCAAATTTCTCAACCGTTACAACGGCTTTCTTAATCATGGTTTTCCCATCTTCGGTAAGTCCGACAATTTTGGCTCTGGTGTCGGTCAAATGCTCTTGTCTTTGGATTAAACCCTTTTGTTGAAGCGTTCTCAGAACCGTTGAAGTTGTCATTGGGTCAATTTTCGTATGAGCCGACAACACAATTTGAGTTACTTCTTGTTTATGAATTGTCAGCCAATGAATGCTTGCTAATAATACATATTGAGAGTGTGTTAATCCGTAATCTTCCAATGCCTTTTTAATCTCTCGTTGCCAAAGATTTGTAACTTGCCATAATAAGAAGCCTGAACTTTCTTCAGCTTTTTCTACGCTAAATGTATTATCAATCGATTTCATAATTTTGAAGCTGCTTCTATTTGTTCTTGCATATCAGTTGGTAAGGCGTCAGCGATTTTTTGAGCAACAATCTTTACCCAAAGAAAGCCTAGCAAGCCTTTCATAGTGATTGTATTCGTTATTTTCAGACCATTAGAAGTTTCTTCAAATAAATGATTGTCATACATTTGTGCTAATGGAAACTTTGTAACGTCAAGAAATCTATTATTTTCAATAGTTTCAAGCAATTCAACTTTTACATTTGTACCTCCTTTAGGTCGCAATAAAAAATGATTTCCTTTTTCGAATTTACCATCTATTTTTGCAAATTCAATTCCCTTATCCCAAGTATGCCAATTGTTTACATCAGCAAAAAGTTTCCACATTTGTTCTTTTGTAACTTCTTTCGTTACGATTGAATGAGATTTAGTCCACATACGTTTGTTTCTTGAATTAATGTATTATCTGTGCAAATATAATAAGTAAACATATAATATGCAAATTTATTTTCATTCAAACTGTATAATGTCTTTTTTTAAGATGGTGAGGTCTTCTCCTAAAATGGCATGTAACCACTTAGTATATTGATATTTGATTGTTTGTTGGAGCATTTGCTGTCGTGAAACGACAAAGTGAATTGTAAATCAGCAAAGCTAATGCGGGAGCAAAAAACACTTCGCCTGCCGGAACACACAGACGTGCGTTGCAGGCGTTCTTTTAATTGTAGAAATTATTTATAAAGCCATTTTTTTATCCATCTTGTGTAATTTGGCATTACTACATAAACCATCATTAAAACGATAATGCCGGAGGTAAAAAGGGAGTCTATTAATCGAATTTGTGGAATGTTGAGAATTCTCAATATTGGTAAAAGGATCGATGGAATAATGATCGATAAAGGGTAGATGGCAGACCAGGTTACCAGATATTGTTTCCATCGAAGAGGTATTTTGGTCTTGTCATTTTCGGGTGTAAACAAAAAATCCAAGCCGCTTTTTATGAAATAGTTATCATCTTTGAACAGCAGTGGGCGTATTTTTTCGATTAAGCGCTTTCTGTCAGATGATTCCATCCAGTTTTTAAGATTTTCAATCGTATCAAATCGAATGATAACCGTATACGAATATGTTAAAGATGGAATTGGCCGAATTATTTGCCAATCAATATGTCCGATTGCATTTCTGCAAATCGGACCTATCTCATTTAACCAATCTTCATACTCTTGGTGTTTGCCATCAAGAACATGATGTGTAATTACAACCGTTGCTCCTTCGTTTTCCATAAAATAAATGATTAAGCGCTGCTGAGCGCGATAGAACGCAAATTACGCGAATTAAAACATTATAATAACCATTTGATCTGTTTTGGTTTGTGACAGATTGTTTGCGGTCATTTGTGTCATTAGCGTTCAAATAAATTTCTTGCTTTTATCTTCGACGTAGGCAGAGCCATACGCCGAACGCCAATCTGCTTTACACACTACGAGGAACCGGAGTAATGTAGTAAACTATTTCATTTGCCATACTTACGCCATCAAGGGTCACATCGCCTGCTATTACTGACACAAAATATTTGTACACGTAATTAATCGTATATTATATATTTGCCTTCTATTCTTGTTATAGCTCCACCTCCAAAAGATACACGGATATTATTATTCTCATCGGTCTGTTTTTGAAGTCTTACGATGTTAAAATCGTCAATTAAACCATTTTGCTCAATCGTCAATGCTTCTGTTGTCCACAAGTTATTATTAATCAAATAATATCCGAATGCTGAATTTCCAGAACCTGTTGCCGAATCTTCAATGTATCCGAACGTCGGTGCAAAAACTCGGGTTCTGTAATCATTCGTTTTTTCTCTAATATCGGATGTAAACACCTCTATTATATCAATTCCATTACTGAAACAGTAATCTTTCAACTCTTCGAGGTTGGGCGAAATAGCCAAAATTGATTCTAAATTCGTTATCGGAACTATCAACGTTGATAATCCTGCATTTATAACAGAAATTGGAAGGCTGGAATTTATATCCTTTTTACTTATTCTCAATTTATTCGCCAATTCGCCAATATTTATTAAGAGTTTTTTAGTTTCGGGTATAGGGGACATAATGAAAACCGAATCAGACTCATTGAACCTATTTTCAACTTTTAGAGTTCCTTTGTTTGTGTTGATTGTTAACGTCGGAATATTTCTTATATGCCTGTCAGTCTTTATTAAATCGTATAAAATCGCTATTGTAGCGTGACCGCAAAAATCAACTTCTCGTTCCGATGAATAGTAGCGCAAGTCAAACTTACATTCTCCTTGTTTTGCGACATATCCAACTTCATTTACAAACCCTTTCAACTCTTTTGCAATTTGAAGCATCTCGTTTTCCGAAATATCGTTCAATTTATCCAACAAAATGTAACCTGCTGGATTTCCGTTTGATTTTTTAGTGGCAAAAGCGTCGATTTTCTTAAAATTGTATTCTTTCATTTTTTTTATTCTATACAAAATATCTGTCTTGTCCAAGATGGCTAGAATGACAAGTAAAAATTGTTCGTAATGCTTTATCGGAATTGTTTACAATCTGGTGAACAGTATTTGCTGAAATTGAAAAACAATCGCCAGTAGTTACTTCAAAACTATCTTTCCAAATTATTGAATTGTTATCATAATTTCCGACTTTCATCGTTCCACTTCCGAGGAGTATCTGATAAATTTCAATTCCATTTTTATGAAAATGAGGTTTAAGTACTTTTTGGGGAGCAATTTCAGCGGCATAAATTGAAATTACAGAATCTCCCGTGATTCTAACCAATTTTATCCCTGTAGCATCATCGGTAGATGCATCTTTTAGTTCTAAATCAATGTTAGCTATATTCATATTCTTTTTTTGGGACAAAGGAAATAAAGTTAGAAAGAACATAAAATGGACATAGTGGACTAAATTATGGATATTTGAGAAGCTCTTTTTCGAAATTCCTCTGGACTGTTTTTTGTTCGTTTCTTGAAGAAGCGAGAAAAATATAAAGCATCATCAAATCCAAGTGAAAAAGCTATTTCTTTAATGCTACCTTGAGTATAAAGCAATTTACTTTTAGCTTCATTTATTAATCGAGTATGAATATAGTCTAAAGTCGTTTTCCCGGTCACATTTTTTACAACAACATTAAGTGATTTTGTCGATATATTTAATGCATTTGCATAATATGAAACATCTTTTCTTTCGTATATCTTTTCATTTAATAATTTAAGGAAGTCGAAAAAAACGCTATTCAAGTGGGGAATATTTGATTCAAAACAATCATTTAAAAAAGAGATAAAGTTAATTAATACGATTTGTTGTTGCCTTCTGCTTTTTATTGCATGAATTAGCTTGATAGAGTGTTCTGCAATACTTATTTCATCCTTGGTTAAATCAATTAATTTATTACCGGAAAAAGGTATGAATAATTGATAATCAATGAATAATGCTAATTGATCGGAGCTAAAATAACTATCATCAAAAATCAGTTTCCATCCTCTGGAATTCTCTGATGGTTTAAAATCATGAATGCTCCCTTTGGGAATACATAAAATTTGTTGTTCAGAAACAGAATAATCTTCGAAATCAACTGAATGAAAATCAGAACCCGATGTGATCCAAACAATTTCATGGAAAGTATGACGATGCATAACATTGAGAATGTTTCTATTTTCCATCCATCCTTTTTTCAATTCAATTATTTCAAAGTTCCCCCGACTAATGGTTTTTAAATCGAAATTGGTATCAGGATATTTATTCATGTTGTTAGAATTTTTGAGTTTCGTCGTCGTCAATATCAAGTATTTTTATTTTTCGTCTCAATTTCATTTGTCAATTAGGTCAATAAATTCAATATCACCAATTCGACCATCTTTACGCAGGTCAATTACAATACCCCTTTTTCATGTTGTTCTAAAACAATGCATTCCTCATGTTGCCAGTCTGAATTAGGTGGATTCGGATTCTTAGAGTCAACAACATTATAGTATCCATTTTCTGACCAATGTCCTCCTTTGCAATTTTGTAATGCAGAAACTATATCTTGTCTTTCTGCTTCTTGTTGTTTAACCAGTCTAATCAAATATTCTATGTCAATCAGTTCATTCATAGTCTTGTCTTTTTTTAGCTTGACCACTAACTACCGAATCTATGGGCATTGGCGGTTTGATGGAGTCTTCGCTGTCGTGAAACGACAAAGTGAATTGTAAATCAGCGAAGCTAATGCGGGAGCAAAACCGGCTAAATGCACGTCAGCCAGCCAATGAACATAGCCTGTGTTAGGGGCTAGTAGCTTGGTTGTGTGTTGTTTGTCTTTTCAATCGTGTCTAAATGCCAAAATACTTGTCGCTTTGTAAAAGTCTATGTTCTCTTTCTGTTGTTTCGTGAAAAGTTATCAAAAGAGAGCTTTACATTTAATTTCTTTTAATTGTCAACATCTCATTCCCATCTTTTTGAAATTCATAATCCACTTTTTCAATAGTCACAATGAAATCTTTTTCAAAATGCCGTATCAAATTGTCTGGCAATTCAGACTTTTTAGCGTCTAAATTTAAAATCGGAAATATTCTAATTTCTTTAGCAACTCTCAACATTTCAGTCAATGAAGAAATATGAAACTCAAGTCCTAGTTGGGAATACAGAATTAAAAAATGAGAACTTAGTGCCAAGTCAAAAGTCAAATTGTCAAAGTCTGTCTTGTTAGGCATTTCGTGGTTTATATAACGACTTTCCTTTTTCCCATTTTCAAAGTCCTGCAAGAAATTTTCCATAGCAGATAAACGAATTTGCTCTAATTCGTTTATGTTTTTAATCTTTGTCCAGACAAAGTTTTGAAGGTTGTTCTTTGTCTGTTCAATCACAATGTCTTTTGTTTCTTTGATTCTTATTTTCAAATCATTCTTTGAGAACTGATAAATTGGATCAATCGAGACGACACTTTTACTTAACATAGTCATCTCATAATTGAAACTTGCCGGTCCGTCTCCAAAGCTAATAATCCGCTTATTTAAATCAGAATCTGTAAGTTTAAACATCCTCCTATATTCGTCCAAATTTCTTCCCCACGGAACCGTATTTTTTAATTCAAATGCCATTTTGTTTTGGTAATTTTTGTGTATTATTTGTTTTTTGCTGTTGTTCCTAACTTTTTCCTTACAGAAATGAGTCCTTTGTAGTTTTATAAACAAAGTAATCAACTCAGATGTATAATGATAGTTTCTCTTACAAAACTTTTAACCTTTGTTTCTATATCCTTCTGGTTATCTAATCGCGCAAATTCATATTCTTCTTTCTGGCATCAACAACTCCGTCTATATGTCCTCCAGGTGGTCTAACGGATTTCGGATCTGGGTCGAAGCTCCCAGTTTCCCATAGGTTGTTCTTCACCCCGGTTTGTTGGGTATAGTCTGCAACTACGTTCTCTTAAAATAAAAAGCTCCGACTCGCATTACAGCTTTGTTATTGGCTTACTCATTATGCCGCTAAAGTTACCTTTTGTTCCTGGTTTGCCTTTGCTGGCGAGGGATAGAACGCAAATCACGCAAGTGCCCGCAAATCAATACAACCTCCGACTATTGAAAGGAACGATTGCAACAGATTATTTGCGGTAATTTGTGTGATTCGTGTCATTTGCGTTCAAACACATTTTTTGCTTTTATCTCCGACGTAGGCAGAGCCATCCGCCGAACCCGAATCTGCTTTACACACTACGATGAACCGGGTGGCGTCCGATAAGGTGCTAATATAAATCATTTAACAGACACCGTATTGTATTTATTCCCTTTCGATAAGTAGTCGAGAAAGCGAGCTAGGATATCCGCGTTGGCTGGCTAGTTCACTTGCCAGATTATCAATCTCGGTTTTTGAGATGCTGTCAAGCAGTGCATTTTGTTTTGCATTCGATTGAAATGCCGGGATAATGTTTTCTTCCTGCATTTTCTGAATGATTTGCATGGCTACCGTTAAGGCAGAAGAGGCTTTTACAATCTCAGAACGTGCATACGAATCAGATGGAAAACACACTTCACCTACTCTTCGGTTGGGATCATCTCCGGGTATTTGCTGTGCTCCGTGCAGAGGAGGTCCACCTACGGTAGCCGATTTGAATGACGGTACATATTGGGCGGCATACCGAATGGCAGATTGGGTTCTCTCGTCGATTTCCTTTTGGTCCCATTCCCGGGCAATTTTCTGTTGGATGGCAGCGTCAAATTCGGCTGGTGATACATGTTCTTTTGATTGTATCAATCCATTGTCAAACAAGGTGATATCCTTGGTCATGCCGTGAATTTGATAATAGTCATTATTGTAGGGTGTTAGCTGTGCCATGCCGTGCGTACTGCCACGCTCTCCGTGAAAAATCATCTCAGGAATTAAGCCCGGAATACTATGCCACTTGGATATATAGGCTGCTTTGTATTCAATCAGCCGGTTAGCGTTTAGCTGTAGATATTCATCTACATTCGCAGTTTTATAGCCGGATGAATTGACTAAATACTTCACTTTGTAAACGGCATTCTTTGTGCTTATTTCCCAATTATAATCTACATGCTGACCGCGTACATCCTTGATGTTTGTGACTTTCGTATTCGTTTGTAGCGTGCATTCTTTGGCCTTAGTCAGCGCTAACTGCGCTTGAGCGGCTACCCGAAACAGATTCCAGCCATATTCCTGGACTAAGAATACCGGCATTTTTAATTTTTCGTAATCGATGTATTTAATGGCGTTAGCCATCCATTCATCATGCGATTTGGGTCGCTTTACAGTGGCTTGTTTGGCTAATGCAACCAAATCTTCGTGCGTATAGGCTTTGTAATAGTTGGCCGGATTGCCCAGTACTTCATTAGATGCATCTTCGTCCACTAACTCCTGATAGTAGTTTGACAGGAGTTTGAGCTTATCCTCAATCTCAGTTACATCCAAATTTTCTGATTTTGGAATGCTGATAAAGGTCGGTCTTTCATCAATCGATTGGGGAAATAGTCTTGCCATTTCGATTGATTGACGCATGAGCTGTTTACATTGCTCGATAGATATATCGGGGTAAAGATTTCCTCCTGCGTGTAAGTGGCAGAATGGAGGTCCATTCACCAGGCTTTCACTTTGTTCAAATAAAATATTGTCTATTCCGTATTGGGCGAGTTGCAAAGCAGTAACAGAACCTGATATTCCGCCACCGATAATGCCCACATTGTATATCTTACTCATCTCAAAATATTTTTTGCAGGTCAGAAAAATTATCTAACACTACACTTGGTTTATAATCTGCAATATTCTCGTTGTAATTGTAGCCATAGGTCACACCCACGCTATTCATACCCGCATTTTGCGCCGCAAGAATATCATTTTTTGAGTCACCCACCACGATGCTTTTTTCTGCTGTCGTATTCATCTCTTTCGCTAAATAGAGCAAAGGGGCGGCATGAGGTTTTTTCACTGGCATTGAATCTTCGCCAATCCAACGTTTAAAGTACGGTTTAATGGAAAGAAAATCGAGAATCGGTTCAATATAGTCGAACGGCTTATTCGAGCAGATCACCATCTTATAGCCTTTTTTATCAAGGTAACGTAGCGTTTCTGGTACTCCCGGATAAGTGAATGTTTTCTGACACGATACTTCTTTATAGGCCGAAAGATAAAACGCAAATGCTTCTGCGAAAAAATCACTCGTTGGCTCCTTCTCCTGCATGGCAAGTTTCAACGCTCTTTTTACCAACATAGAAGCTCCGTTTCCAACAAATGAAGCAATGAGGTCTATATCTATGCCAGGTAAATTAAAATGGGTCAACATTTTATTGACAGCCGTTGCTAAGTCGGGAATACTATTGATGAGTGTGCCATCAAAGTCGAATATAATAAGTTCTTTATCTTTAAAATCCATAGTGCTTAATTTAGCTACAAAGATGTGGAAGTTTTGATGAAATACTACGCTATTGGGAGGATTTTAAAAGAAAATGTATTCTATAGGCATCATTTTTATAATTAAACGCAACGGTTCGCATAGGAGTAGTGGCAGTTTACTTCCGTCAATCCCGGGAGTGGGGGGTAGAACGCGAATTGCCGCAAATAAACGCAAATCAATATAACCTCTGACTATTCACAACGGTAGCCATTGTAACAGATTATTTGTGGCAATTTGTGTGATTCGTGTCATTTGCGTTCAAATTTTTTCAAATCCGGCTTTCAACAATATTAAGTCCGTTTACAGTTATTCATTACAGCCATTAATAGCACGGGTCGGGAGACCCGCGCTAGCGGAGTAGTGGTGGTTCCTGAGGCGAGTCGTTATCAACTGAGGCAGAAAATAAATATCCGAATATTAATAAGCCTTGTAAAAGCAATAAAGACATCAAATAAATTTTTTTTCTTATTGTAAATTTTAGTATTAAGACCTGTTCATAAGCGTTTACCCCAAACCCACTGACGATCTATGATGTCAGTGCTGTTAGCCTGCAGGGGCTTAAATCTGCTTGATGTGATTTTCCCTCGTTTTATATATTATGGTTTTGTTTTGCTCAGGCAATAATTGCAAGTTTTTCTGTTTTCACTGCCCCAAAGTCCCCTTAAGGGGATATAGGGGTAGATTTGGTAATACACCCTCCGACTATTTAAAGGAGCGATTGTAACCGATTATTTGCGGCAATTTGTGTTATTCGTGTCACTGGCGTTCAAACAAATTTTTGTTCCGACAGATCGCAGATCCGCCGAGACGGATATATACATAGTTGTGCACTGGTTTTTTATCAGCTGTTGACTACTCTTACAAATTCTGTTATTAATTTATTCGGTTTATCAAAACTTGAATCAACCTGAGGCACAAAAACAGTTGCAATAAAAAACGGATGATTTTTCAATTCTAAAATCCGAATCGAATTGTTTTTATCAATCCCACTGATACTAAAATCACTTTGTTCAAAAACAGATTTATATGAATCGTTTAGTCCATAGCTACAAAAATAGTTTCCTTCAATTTCGTTAGTCTCATAAATTCTCCTTGACATTGTGTCTTCTAATAGTGTCACTTTATCTTTCGTTCCACGTAAAGAACAAGATAATTTACCAATGAATTGGTTTTCCATATCAGCGGAATATTCTGCATGTTGAGCATTTTTATATCCCGACACATTACGTGCATACTCAATAATCGTATGTTGATAACCAGCGCATGTTCCTAAGTGAGGTATCTTTTTTTCTCGGGCGTATTTAATTCCATTAATTGCCCCATCAAGGCTTTTAAAAGGGCTTCCCGGTGCGCTCCAAATTCCATCGAATTCCTGCAAGATAGTTTCATATTTGTCTGAATCCAATTTTTCGGTCTCAATCCATTCAAAAGCAGTATCAACTCCTAATAGTTTGTTTGAATGTTCAATCGAATCTGCGATAGTCGATTGTGGTAGTGAATGATGAAAGTCACCAATTATTCCTATTCGTTTTGTCATGTTTTATTCTCAATTTATTTAATGTTACACTGTCGTCGGATTACTAACTCTTCTTTATAGGCTCTCCCTTTGAACCCTTATTTTTCACTTTCGTACCGAACCAAAGTAAAATGATTATCACGAAGATTGCAACGGTATCTGTGATTAATAGTTTTGCCCAGTTACTGTCGTTTATAATAGTGAAGGTTGCAATAGTAATCCAACGCAAGGTTAAGATCCCGATTATCAACCACGCGGTAAACTTTACTTTTGATAAATCGTGGTAGAATGCCATCCCCAGTAGAGCCATCCCCAGAATGAAATTTTCCACCCCTATTATATGCCACACATAAGTAAAGATTGTCTTTACACTGCTCTCCATTCCAATAGTATCCAGAACCGGCAGAACGGTTGTTGTGCCGTTCAGTGTATGGGTAACAGCAAATAATATAAATAGAAGTCCGACTATCAAATAAAAATAATTTTTTACCATCATCTTGTTTTTTAGAACGGAGAATTTCAGTAATACTCCGTTTACGTTTATTCATAGCATGGGTCATGAGACCCGCAATCGCGGAGCCTATAATCTAACAAAATAGCCGAGACCTAAAGCACCTTTGTAGCCCATTCCCATAAAGCCACATAAACCACTATTTACGCCCCACCTGAAGCTGATTAAATTGAGGTGTCCTGTGATACCACGTATCCTCTGCTGGCCTCCGCTGGCGCGGGTCTCATGACCCGTGTCCATAGCAAATCCTTCAAAACAGCCTTTTTTTGTCCAATGTTTTCAAATTTGGCTTCCAGCAATATCAAGTCCGTTTACAGTTATTCTTTACTGCCATTAATAGCACGGGTCAGGAGACCCGCGCTAGCGGAGGAGTTAATCGTTGTTTTCTTGTCCATTCCAACGATATTGTTTCGCTCTTCCACCTGCTAAAGTCTCATAAGTTCTTTTGTCGTCATTTAGCATTCTTTTTAGCAACCAACCAGCATCTTTCCCTGCTTGGTCAATATCTTCCGACTTTTCATATAAGGCATACATTGGTGTGCCTTCCCAACAGAAATTATCTCCACCTAACAAGTCTCGTGCGGCAAACCATTCGTCTTTTCTGTTTTTGCACCAACAATAAACGGCTCCTTGTAAGAAGTCTAAAATTCTCTGTCTTTGTTCTTCGGTAATACCGTGAACTTCTCTGATTTCTGATTCTTCAACTAACATTATCTTTATTTTAATTATTTGCAATCTGATTTTGACTGGTTTATTTACACTTTCAAAATATGGATAACACTGCTGGCGCGGGTCTCCTGACCCGTGTCCATAGCAAATCCTTCAAAACAGCCTTTTTTTGTCCAATGTTTTCAAATCTGGCTTTCAGCAATATCAAGT